>NZ_BDBP01000075.1 GCF_001613045.1 Nocardia lijiangensis NBRC 108240
CCGGTAGCGGTGGTAGTGGTGGCGGCAAGTCCGGCGGTAGCGGAAGCGGCGGTAAAGGTAGCGGCGAGGGGGGTGGATCCGGTAGCGGCGGCGGCAAATCCGGTGGCGGCAGCGGTGGCGGGACCGGTTCCGGCGGCGGCAGTGGTTCCGGTGGCGGCAGTGGTGGCGGCTCGAACCACTCGGGCAATCCGGGGCAGGGCAGCGGCCCGGCGGGTCCGAGCGGTCCCATCGGGATCGGCGGCGGCGGAGCCAGCGGCGGCCGGTCCGGCGCCGACCTGATGAGTCTGTTCTCCGAAGTGCTGCAACTGATCTCGTCGGCGATCCCAACGCTCGTGCAGCTCGGCAATCAGCTCGCCGCCCAGCTCGGTCCCGGTCTGCAGGCGCTGGCGAAGGCCGTGGAGAACGGCACCATGACGGTGAAGCAGGCGCTGGACGAGGCGGCGGAGCGGATCGAGCGGCAGGTCGAAGACATCGAGACGCAGCTGTTCCCGCCCGGGGCGACCGGGCCGGTCGACGTGTCCTTCGCGCTGTTCCCCGGCGGCGGCGCACCGGAGGTGCGGCTCGGGTTCCCCGGCCGGGCCGGAGGCCACCAGCCGGAGGTCTTCCAGGACTTCACGGCTACCAGGTCGACCACCGAGGTGGCAGGCGAAACGGCGACGACCGGGAATCCCGGCAGCACGATGGAGGAGAGACCATAGTGGAACGCACTTGGCGCCTGAGCGGCCTCGAATATCTGGTGCTGCGCGAACGACTCGTCGATCGCAAGCAGAGCTGGCCGTTCACCTACATCACCGATATCCGCGGCTATTACGACTTTCAATTCGCCAAGGCGCGGGTCTGGGGTGAACTGCAGGCCGCGTGGGATCCGGCGCTGGCCGACGTGCTGGTGAAGTCGCTGCAGGCCGATATCCGGATGGTCGTCCGTGCCGAGGACCGCAGTGCCGCGCGACGGATCGACGGGCAAATCGTCATGGTGGGCAAGAAGTTCGGTGACCGGGCGGTACTGATCCAGGGTTTCAGCTCGACCACGACGGAAAGTCACGACGAGCTGGAGATCACCGAGTGTGATGCGGCGTCGCTGACCCGCCTGCTGGTGGACAAACTGCCGCCGATGGAGGCGGGCAGCCAGCCTCGGGTGGAATTGCTGGGTACTGGCGGGGAGCAGGCGGAATTCGATCACTGGCACGGCCGCGGCTCGCTGTACGACGAAGGCGACCGCGATGTCGATGCGCGGTGCAGGCAGTGGCAGGCGGCGCCGAAGGCCACTGTGGGTCAGATCGTGATCACCCAGGGGCACTCGCACTTCGGCCCCCGCGGTCAAGTGACGAAATGGCTTGTCTGGGAGGACCATCCGGGCGACGGCCGCTACGTGATCGGAATGGAACCGCCCCCGGCCGCCGTCGCGGCCGATGCCGCGCGGCTGCGCGCACTGGTCGACCGGCACTGCGACGAACTGATGCTGGTCCGTGACGACGAGTCGCGCGGCGGGCTGGTCAGAGCCAGCGTCTATGACGACGGCCGATGAGACGGAGGCGACGTGCACGGTCGGAATGATCGGCTGAGAACAGAAGTGGCCCAGGTGATCGATGATGTTCACCAGCTCATCTCCGGAATCGCCGAGGCCAAGCGTGTGCACCAGGCGGTGACGGCGTCGGCGACCGCCGAGCGGGAGCGAATTGTCGTGGTGGCGGACGTTTCCGGTGCTCTGACGGAGGTCTACTTCACCGACGATATCGAGCAGCTCGGCTATCACCGGATCGCCCGCGGTGTCGTGCAGGCGGCGCAGCGTGCGGCGTCGGCAGTGAAAAGCAAAGCCGACGACATACTTTCGGCACAGCGGGCCGCGATGCTGCGATTGCCGAAGTTGTCGGATCTGGTCGACTGGATGCCCGACGAGGCGCGCCTTGCGCCACCGCCACCAGCCCTGCTGACGCCACCCGCCGAGCGTGAGCCGGTTGTCGATCCCGGTGAGCAGGCCGACCTGATCGCCCGGCAAGAACACCGGGCCCGGCTGTTCGCCACCGCGTCCGCCGAGGGCCGCCGGGTGGCCGTCACGGTGAACGCCGACGGCGTACTGATCGACCTGCGATTCTCCGGCGCCGTCGGCGACCTCGACTACGAGGAGATCGCCGAGGCCATCACGGCGGCGTCGCGTGCGGCGGTGGCGAGCGTGGCACGCAAGGTCGCCGACCTGTATGCGCCGACCGCCGAGGCCGGCCAGCCGCGCTTTCCCGGCCCGGATGTCGTGCTGGCCGGCCTCGAACGCCTCCGCGATCAACTGCGATGAATCGGAGAAACACATGGCATCTGACCCGAGAGTCTCCAACGGCACGCTCTGGGCCGACCTGCGCGATTCGGCGAACAACGGGCACTTGAAACTCGAGCCCGGCACGGCCCAACAGTGCGCGCAGCGCGTCGCGGACATGCTCGAAGTGGTTGTGGGCGTGCAGAACTGGATCGGCCAGAACACCGCGCTGGCGAGCCCGATAATCGCCGAGTCGGGGTCGGGCAGGCTGCTGTGGACGGTGTTCAGCATGAAGTTCGGCACCGAACTGCGTGAGCGCGTCGACCGGCATCGCCAGATCCTGGTCGATATGGGCAACACCTTCGTGACCGCGGGTAAACGGTACGGCCGCACCGAGGACGAGTCGGCGGCGAGCTTCGAAGACATCTCCTTCACCCCGTCGGGCACTCCGCCGAGCGGCGCCCCGCCCAAGGGCACGGTCCCCGAGCATCCACGCAAACCGGATTCGGTGACGAAGTACGACTCGTTCGGGTTCGGTCCCGAGATGGGTCGCCAGCTGGGGTGGGAAACGCTCTACATAATCTGCAATTCGATGAACCCGCAGGCCGTCGCCGACGCGGGGCAGGCCTGGTACTGGCTGTCCACGACCTTGGAGAACGGTTTCACCACCCTGCGCACCACGATCTCGTCCATCGGCTCTCGGTGGGAGGGCATCGGTTCGCAGTCCGCGATCGCGGCAACGAACGATTACACCGCCGCTTCGAGGCAACTCACCGGCGATATGCAGCGCCTGGGCGACACGCTGATCTTCACCTCGGGCTGGCTGCAGCAGACCAAGCAGAACGCGATGCCGCCGACACCGTCACCGCCACCACCGGGCGACAGCATCAGCCAGCGCATGGCGAACGAGGTCAATCTGATTCGGTACCAGGAGAACTTTCAGCTCTACTACTCCGACAATTACACCCATACGACCACTCGAATCGTGACCTTGCCGACGCCGGACCCGGTGACGGGCCCCCAGGCCTCCGTCGGCAGCGATCCGGTGGGGGCGCCGATGACCGAGCCGGTGTCACTGAAGAACGACGAGATACCCGACCCGGAAAACAATTCCGGGAGCGAGCCACCGACCGAAGGCGGCGGCGAAGAGGGTGGTGGCGAAGGCGGCGGCAGTGGTGGCGGATCCGGCGGGACCAAGCCGCCAGGGGACGGCGGTACCGAAACCGGGACGAAACCGCCGTCCCCCCCGGGATGGTCGGCCAAGACACCGAAGTCGCCTGAGGGAATCGATGAGACTCTGCTGTCGCCATTGAACAAACTGCCGGGTGCCCTCTCCACCGAGCCATCGCGAAACCCGGAAATTCTCGCAAGCGCGGTGCCGCCGGTCGGCTTGCAGACCGGAATTCCACTCGGCACGAGCGGGGGCGGCCCCGGCGGCAAGGGTGTGACCGGCCGCGGCCCGGTGGCACTGGGGACATCGGAGTCCAAGCTGTTCCCCCGCGCGGTCGTGCAGGCGGAGCCGAGGGTGATCGGCCGGGCGGGCCCAGCCGGCGGGGTGCACCCTGGCACGCCGTACGGTGGCGCCCCCGGCCGGCCGAACTCGGACGAGGAGCGGAAGAAGCGTTCGGAATACCTGAATTCCGCCGAGCATCTCGACGAGGCGCTCGGCGAGCACGGTCGCGGCGTCCGGCCGGTACTCGACCGGTGAGCCGCACCTGGCAGCTCACCGACGTGGAGCTCATCGAACTATGGGACAGCATGTTTCAGGATCGGCTGCCCGCTCCGTTGTTCGCGCTCTATCGTGGCGAGAACGCCGAGGAGTGGTCGCGGTTGCGCGCCGAGGCGAGGGCGGGCACGACCGACACCGATGACGGCGGCCTGCGTGCCGCGCTCACCCGGATCGCACATGCCGACGTCCTGGTATCGGCCCACGGCTTCGATCCACGGAACCTGGACGGCCCCGACGGTTTGGTTCGTGTGCTCGGGGGGCGGCAGGGGGTGTCGGCCACGCTGATCACCCAGCTGCCGGGCGAAAGTATCTGGCACAGTGGTGGTTACGTGATCAGCGCCGGTGACGCGGAGCGGCTGGCCGGTGCTGTCGCCGGGGCGCTGCCCGAGCGAGCCGCGGGACGGCTGCCCGATACGCCGCTGGTGACCGCGCCGGGTGACGGCGGCACCGATCACTATTACGGCCGGTCGAAGGTGCGGGAAAGCTATTCCGATGGTGACCGGCTCAGCGCCGAATGGCTGGGGAAGCGGGCCGAGTGCGTCGGTGTCATCGAAATACGGTTGGGTAGCTCCATTTTCGGTCCGAGAGGGATCACCCGCTACCGCATCGAATGGCGCGACCTGGTGGACGACGGCCGTTACGCCGTCACCGAATCGGCCGGGCACGTCGCGACGGCAGTCGACCGGGCCCGGCTGGCGAATCTGATCACCGCCCACATCGCCACCGTGTTGCAGACCCTGGAGGACGAGCGCCGTGCCTGAACACTCCCGAAACACCGGCTTGTACACGGATTCGGTTCACTCGAGCGGATACGACAACCCGGTGTACGCCGATCCCGATCCCGAGCCGGATCCGCCCGCCTCGCTGGACTTCGAAACATATTCGCTCGGCGAAGCGTCGCTGCGCGGTGGAGACATCGTGGTGACCGCAACAGATTCCGGACTCCCGACCATGGTCCGCGTCACGCCGGAACAACTGCGTCGTGACCCAGGCGATCTCGCCGCGGAGGTCCTGCGGCTGTGCCGCCTCGCCGCCGACCGCGCGGGCCTGCGGCGCAGGGAGTACCTGACCGGCCTCGGCCTCGGCGAGGACGCGCTGCGTCTGCTCGACCTGCCCACACCGCAGGCCATCGAGCAGTCCGAACTCGCCGATGAGGCCCAGCACGAATACGAGCCGCGCAGCTGGCTCGAACAGGGCGGGAGCACATGGTGACAGATTTCGCCGCACTCGAAGCGGGCGCGACCGCGCAATTGGACCGGATGCGTCGGCTCGCCGACGACATCGCCGCGATCCGGGGCGAACACACCACCGACGACGGGACGGTCACGGCCGTCGTAGACGCCGCGGGCCGACTCCTCGACCTCCGCCTGGCCGAGGGAATATCCCGGATGTCGCCCGCCGAATTCGACGGGGCGGTAGTGGCCGCGGCGGCCGCCGCCGCGCAGCGGGCACTGGCCGTCCGCGGCGGGCTGGTCGAGGACTTCAACAATCAGGTGAACAACCGACGGCAAGGTGAACAGTAGGGCCCGCGACCCGCGAAGCGGTTGCGAAAGGCCGTGCGCTCATTAGATTTCCGGATGAGCCGCCCAGGTATCGAGTTCGCAGATCAGCACCAGGAGGGTACCGCGATGAATGTTGTGAATGTGCAGCCGCAGGCATTTCGTCAGTATGCCGAAGTTTCCGACGGAATGGCCGCGGCGGTCGCCGTCGCCGGTGCCGTCGATCAGGCCGCGGTCATTTCCGCCGCCATTCCGGTATTCGGGCTGATCGGGCAAGAATTCTTGCTGAGTTTCGCTTATGCGCAGGCCAATCACTTCACCGCACTGGGCGAGCTGGTGGCCAATTACGCCGGGACCGCCCACGCCGCACGCGTCGCCGCGCAGTCCTATGAGTCGACCGACCGAATCAGTGCGGAGTCCTTCGTCCCGCCCGTCGGCGCGCAGGCATGACGGCGCAACATCTCGCCGCGCCACTGTCGCCGACCGTTCTCGACGCGATCCGCAACACCCCGGTCGCGCCCTTCCTCGATCGGCCGACCGAACAGGTGCTGGCACAGATAGGGCTGCCGGCGCTGCCGCAACTGCCCGCGCTACCGCCGCTGCCCGGCCTGCCGCCGCTGCCGACGATCGATCCGGCGGCCCTGATCAAGCCGGTCACCGACCTGTTCAGCGGCTTCGGGAACGGCGACCTGGGCGCCAACGGTGCGCACGACCCGCAGGCGGTACTGCAGAAGGTCAGCCAATCGATCGGTACCGCACTGCAATTGGCGACGACCGGTCTCCAGCTGTTGCAGTCGATGCAGAGCGCGGGTAGCCGGGCCGCGACCACGGCCGCGGTGGAGACGGCCGCGACGTCGACCGCGATCTCGGGGCAAGCGACGCAGATGAACGCGATCACGGCGGGCGCCGCAGGCACGGTGGCCACCGGGTACCTGCAAATGGCCGCGGTGGCAACCCGATTCGCGCTGACCACCGCCGCGCTCGGCCCGACCCTGGTGACCCCGGCCGGGCAGGGCGCCCTGCTGGCCACGGCGATCGAAGCGGGCGCCGAGGCGGTGGCGATCACCGCGCACACCAAGGCACAGCTGGCCGGGCAGTCCGCGCAGATGACTCGAGCGGGGACGCCGGTGTCGGTGCGCAAGCCGACCATCCCGAAGCCGGCCGGTCTGGGTAAGGCGCCGCAGTCGCTGGCCAAGGGCCTGATATCGGGGAAGCCGAGCCCGGTCACCCCGGGGCATGCCCCGGGCGGGCTGTCGGCGAAATCCGCGCCGACCGCTACGACGAAATCCGCCGACTCGAGCCAGCAGGTCATCCAGCAATTGGTGCAGCTGGTACAGCCACTGATCACGGCGGCGCGCCAGATGGGCCACCAGGTCACCGCACAGGTGCCGGCGAAACCGGCGACGGACACCACCGCACCGGTTCCGAACCGGACCGGAACCGGTGGCGTAGTGGGCCCGCCGAGCGGGCATCTGGTTGCTGCCGCGCCGGTCGCCAGCGCGGCGGCGCCGCTGGGTGGCTGGCAGACGGAGAGCGTCGTCGCCACCACCTCACCGGGAACGTCATCGGGTCCGGCCACCGTGGCCACCGCCAGGGTGACGGGAGAGGTGCTGCCGCCCCTCGTGCCCGGCACGGGGGCGCTGGCAACCGCGAGTGCGCGGTCGAGGGCGATCGACGCAGAGGTGAACGCGATGGTGGACGCCTGCCACGTCGACGAGCTCGTCGACGGCTCGCCCGCCGAGACCACGGCTCCGGTCATCGGCGTGGCGCCGTCCAGCACAAAAGACAACCCATACAGCTTGTAGCAGAGGAGATTTCGATGGGTCAGATCACATTCGACGGTGAACTCGCCCGGCTGGCGGCGAGCCGCCTCGATAGCTTGGCGGACGGCCTGGAGGGCACGCTGCGCAGGCGCGGTGACGCGCTCGGCCCGGCCGCGGCGGGCCTCGACCCGGTGTCGCGGCAGACGGCGCAGACCATGGGCGCAGTCGGCGGATCGTTCCAGGAGTCGTACCTGAGCGGGGTCGGCGAACTGCGCAAGATCGCCGCCAACTTGCGCTCGCACGCCGACTTCGCCGTCGTGGCCGACGACGACGTGGTCGATTCGTTCAAACCACTGATGTAGCGCGATGGTCGAGCCACCGCAGGCCGGGTTCACCGGCACGAACTGGGAAGCCGTTCCCGCCGAGCAGTTGGCGCACGAGCTGACCACCGGCCCCGGCGGGGCCCCGATGGCCGACGCCGGGGCGGCCTACGCCGAGTTCGCCGCCGGACTCGGCGCGGCCGGCGTCGAATTTCGCGCCATCCTGTCGATCGTGGGTGGCGCATGGGGATCCGATTCCAGCGAGGACGGCCTGGCGCAGTTGGCCGGGTTGTCCACGTGGTTCGACGCCATCACCGCCGCGGCGACGGACAATGCCGCTGTCGCCGCCCAGCAGGCGGCGTCGTACGAGCTGGCGAGACTCGGCATGCCGCCCGTGGGTGAGCTGAGCGCGGCCGTGCGATCGGCCGAAGATCTGCTGTGCGGCAGCCTGCTCGGCGCACCGCTGGCCGGGCTGCTCGACCTGGCCGAACGCCAAGTCGACTCGCTGCGCGAGCAGGCCGCCCAGGTGATGCGCACCTACGAGGCGGCAGGGGAGAGACTGGCGGTGCCGTGGGTACAGCAGCCTGCGCCGGCGGTGTCGGCGGGCGCCAACCTGCTCGCCGAACAGAAACGCAGCCGCGCCGCACCGGAGCCCCCCGCGGCGGTGCCGGTGCCTGCCGAGGTCGTGCAGGCACCGGCCGTGACGGTCGATCTGTCCGCGCTCGACCTCACGCCACCGCCGACGGTGCCGGTCGGCGCCGAATCGCTGGTGCTCAGCCCGCTACCGCAGCCCGGTTCGATCATCGCGCCGTTACCCGCGCCAGCCGCGATGCCGGTCACCACGGCCCACACGGCGCCGTCCGCACCGCCGGTCGTGCCGCCCCCCGCGCCGCAGGCCACTTCGCCCGCGCCGCAGGCGGGAGCACGCGCCGGGGCCGCCGATGCGAGCGACATCGGCGAGCGGATCGTGGTCGACGCCGGATTCGCCACCGCGCCTGCGGTATTGGGTGGCAGTGCCACAGTGCAGGGCAGTGCGATCCCGGGTGCGGAGGGCCGATGATCTCCTTGACCACCGACGGCGCGCTCGTCATCGCGGAGGCGCTCGGAGTGCAGACTCTCCCTTCGGTACTCGCGCTGCGCTCACGTCATATCGACCACGAGGACGCGGCCATGGCTCGCTCGGCCGCGGCGCTCGATCTGCGTGAGCGCGGTGTGCTCGACCACGACGGGGACGTCCGCGACGACGAGCTCGCCGCCGCACTACTCGCGCTCGCGCGGCCGGAGCGCGAGCTGGTCTTGCGGATCCGGCGCGGTGCGGCGTTGCACCGTGTGTGCCTGGTGCGACGTGGGCTCCACCATGCCGTCGCGGTCCGCGTCGGCGATGCCCTCGACATCCGCACCGTGTGGGGTGACGAGGATCCGGAATTGCTGGCCCGGCCGCTGCTCGACGCACTCGGGCCGGCACAGCCCGCCGACATACCGGCTTTCCGTGCGCCCACCGACGAGTTGTGCGAGCGACTCGATGATGCGGGAACTAGTGCGACGAACGCCGTCTACCAGCTCGGTATGCCGGAGGCGGAGGCGATCACACTGGGGCTGGCCCTGCGGCAATGGACTTCGCTCGCCGAGCTGGTCTGCTATGCCCACGCCGACGGGACAGCCGTTCGTTCGCCTGCCACCGCCGCCGTATACGACACGGCGGCGGGCCGCATTATCGCCGGCGGCAGTATCGCCGCTGACGGACGTGCCTGGACCACCCTCGCCGCCGGCAGCGACCGCAGGCTGGCCCATGTGGTCGCGGCCCAGATCGAAGCGCTGCCGCAGAGCCGCTGGATGCCGTAGCCACCGATTTCCCGATCGTCCGGAGTGATCGCTCCGGCAGTTTCAACAGATCCATTCATCCGAGAGGACATGTCATGGCCGGTGCACTCCACCTTGATTTCGCCACATTCCAGAAGTACGCGAACGAATATGCCGCAACAATCCCCCCGATCGACAAGACCGTCGACAATCTGGGTGTCGCGGTGGAAAGCGCGAAAAGTGGCTGGGAAGGCGAGGCGTACGCCGCCTTCAACAAGTTCGCCACCGAACTTCAGGGAAAGATCCGGGCGGTGAACGTCGATCTGGGCCTGGTTTCCGAAGCGCTCAATACCGGTGAGAAGAAGGTGGCGTCAGCGGAGGACGAGAGCATGTCCGGATTCACCACGCTGAACACCAATTACCTCTGAATCACCCCGAATACCACTACAGAGAACGGGACTCCACCACCATGCTGTACGACCCCGCCAAAATCAACGCGCTGATAACGGACCTGGAATCGTACCAGACGGCTATCACCACGGAACGGAACAATGCCGACGACGCGTCGAAAAGGCTGCTCGGCCAGGCGTGGCAGAGCGGCGACGCGGGGGCTTCCGCGGCGTTCAGTCAGAAGCACAAGACCCTGATGACGGATATGGACGATCTGCTGCATATCCTCGGCAAGGGCATCAACAATGTTCGGGTGGCGCTGGAGAAGGCGCAGGCGACCGACCAGAATGTCGCCGACGATTTCGTCTGGTAACCAGCTGATCCGGGAGGGGCCCGCCGCCGACGACGGCGACGGGCCCCTTACTCATGCTGTCGGAACCAGCGCTCGCGCTTCTGCCGCGGTGGCGCCGAGATACTCGAACTCCTCCGAGATGGAGACCAGTCGAACAGTCAGGTCATCGCCCGCGGTGCGCAGCACCACCCGGCCGGGGGAATCGGCGGATTCGATGAGCACCACGTCGGCGTCGAGGACGGCGGCTTGGCCCTCCTCCGGTTCGCGGACATAGACCGCGGTCGCGTCCGATACCTGGCCGGCGGAGGTCACGCCGTCGTAGATGATCATCGTGGCCGCCGCCGCATGGTGCGAGCCACCCGCCGACGATATTGATAGCGCGGCGGGGGCACCGACCTCGTCGACCAGGTGCTCCCACGCCGCGGGCCGGACGCTGTGCACGATCACCTTGGCTCCGACCGCCACCGAGCGCAGCACCATCAGCTGGGTGAATCGCAGCGATCCGATGATCTCCACTCGGCGGACGAAGGAGCCGAACAGTGGAACGGCGACGCCTGAGCCGTCTTCCGTCGCGCCGATCACCTGACCGCACCCGCCGACCGGCACGGTGAACCGGGCCATCGCCGCGGGCGGCCCGCTCAGCGCGGCGGATGGATCGAGGTGACCGCCGTCGAGCAGCAACCGCCGCTGGTTGCCGGGCAGCGGAAGCAGGCCGAGATCGGCAGTGGCGGAGTCGGGTTCGATGTCGTCCCTTCCCGTGATGTCCCGGCGGACCAGTGCGGTCACGGCCACCGCGCTACCGCGGCGCCCAGGTATCTTCGATTCCGGCTCCAGGGTCAGGCGCAGCCTCGTGAGCACGGAGGTGCCCGGCAGCGCCCAGACCGCCGAGAGGACACCGGAATCGAGCCTGTCCGAGGGAATCGCGTAGCCGGCCAGTTCGATGCTGTTGCTGCGCAGTACGCGCCAGTCCTCGGACCACTGCTCCATATCGGTGTCGTGCAAAGCGGCTGCCTCCGCCGCGGCCAGCTCCTCGGCGGCCAGCACCGAAACGCGGACCCGGCGTGTGGTGAGGCGGCTCGCGACGCGGCGCGTGGCGACGAGCGCCGTCCGGATCATGCCCTCCTGGCCGCCGCCCCGGTTGTCGATGGCGCCGGCGTTGTCCAGTGGATCGAAGCGCAGGACCAGCCAGACCGTTCGCGATGCCGCGGCGGGCAACGGGCCGAGCAGCTTCGCGTAGGGGCCGACCACATTGTGCGGGCCCTGGGTGCGGACCCCGAGGGTGATCACGTCGACCGACGCCAGCCGGATGTCGAACTGGGCGAGGCAGCGCGCCACGTCGGCAAGGGATACCCCCGAGCTCGAGCGGATGCCGGCCGTATCGAGCAGGGTGGGCGTCACCTCGGTGCGATCGAGCGCCAGCATGGTGATCAGGTGGCTTCCGTCCCAGCGCATTCCGCATCGGCCGCCGGATTCGGGCATCGGGACATCGAACGGTTCGGTATGTGACGGGCCAGCATGCTCGCCGCGATTGCGCCACCACAGCGCGACGCGCAGACCCAGAATTCGCCAAATGTTCGTTCTCCGCGCCCTGGCCGCGCCGAGCGCGGATACGGCGATACCCGCTCCCGTCGTCGCCCATAGCGGTGCGTCCAGCGCGATCGCCGAGGTCGCGGCGACGGCGCCCGCCGCGGCGCACGGCAAAACGATGGTCAACGGCACTATGTCGAATGGCGTGCGCCGCCGCCGAGCCGGTGCCGGAATTGTGGCCGCATCCGATGCGGTATGTCCTGGAATTTGTTCGCTATTCACTCGGCCTGTCTCCATTCAGCACAAACCCTCCATGATGCGCTAGCGTCTCACACGTCGGCCGGAATTGCGTAAGGAGTTGTGGTGCCTGCCCAGTTGACTACCCGCGCGCAGGTGAATGGGTATCGATTTCTGCTGCAGCGTTATGGGCATGCGATAGTGCGCCGTGATGTGCGCATGTTGCACGATCCCATGCGTATTCAATTCCGGTCGTTGATCACCGGTGTCGTGCTCGCGGTATTGGTCACCGCGGGCTGCGCAATATTGTCGTTTCTGCGTCCGCAAGGGCAGGTCGGCGACGCCAAAATCGTGATGGGCTCCGGCAGTGGCGCCCTGTACGCGGTGGTGGACGGAACCCTGCACCCTGCACTCAATCTCGCATCGGCCCGGCTGATCACCGGCAGCGGCGAATCGCCCACCTCGGTCAAGGACGGGAAGCTGTCGTCGCTGCCCCGCGGACCGCTGCTCGGCATTCCCGGCGCACCGGCGGCGCTCCCTGGCCCGGCGGACAGCGGCCGCTCGGAGTGGACGCTGTGTGAGGATGCGACCGCCGGGCTGCGCAGCACTGTGCTGGCCGGTGCCGCGCGGCTCGGGCCGCAGGTGCGCCCCGCGGCGCGGGGCGAAGCGGTGCTGGCCACCCACGACGGTGCGACGTACCTGATCTACGACGGCAAGCACGCGCGGGTGGACAAGAACAACGAGGCGATCGTGTCGGCGCTTCCGCAGCTGCGTGCCCTGCGCCCGCGACCGATCGGGACGGGTCTGCTCAACGCCAGCGTGGCCGCCCCCGACATCGCGGTGCCGGTGATCCCGAGGGCGGGAGAGCCGAGTGCGGTGCGCGGTGGGGAGTTCGCCATCGGTTCGGTGATCAGGGTCCAGGGCGCCGACGGTTCGACTTCGTACGTGGTACTCGCCGACGGCGTGCAGCAGATCTCAGAGTTCACCACGCAGGTGCTGCGCACCTCGAATTCCATGGGGCTGACGTCGATTCCGACGCTCTCACCGGACGCGATCAGGGGTATTCCGGTGGTCGATACCTTGCCGGTCGACGAATTTCCCGACGGTGACCTGACCGTCGTCTCCGCCGACACCGATCCGGTGGCGTGCGTCTCGTGGGCACGCGGGGACGGTGATCAGACCGCGCGATTGCAGGTGCTGCTCGGCAGCGGGCTGCCGCTGGCCGACGGGGTCGCGCCGATGAAGTTCGTGGCGAGCACAGGCGCCGATGCCGCCTACGTCCCGGCGTCCACCGGTGAATTCATTCAGGTGACCGGGATAGAGCCGGACAGCACCCGGCGTGATGCGCTGTTCTACGTCACCGATACCGGCGTCCGGTTCGGCATCCCCGACACCGCGACGGCCACCGTTCTCGGACTCACGAAGCCGAAATTGGCGCCGTGGCAGATCGTCAGCCGGCTGCCGGGAGGGCCGATGCTCGACCGGCAGTCGGCCTTGATCGCCAGGGACATCGTCGCCACTGGGCGATAGCAGGTGCGGAAAAAGGGAAGGGAAGTGCTGATGCCGCGGATTGTGGGCAGGCATGCCGATGGTGCGGTGGTGGTAGCGGTCGGCGGGGTCTGTGTGCTCGTCGGGCCGGACATGGTCGATGACACCGGCTACTGTGTGACGGCGCCGGAGGACTTACGGGTGACCCTGGTGAGTGCTGCCGCGGAGGACGCCGGGTTCGCCGCCGCCGACGAGCCGATGCCGGATGGACTGCTGTCGGCGGATCAGATCGCGGCGATGCTGCAGTGGGAGGTCGGGTACGTCGACGGCGTGCAGGGGGACGATGACCGCCCTGGTCTCAGCGGTGCCGAGGTCGAGCTGTATCTGCGCTATCGGCCCGACACCGGTGACGCCTACCCCGGCGGTGCCGCTCCGGCCAGGGTGGACCGCCCGTTCTCACTGGACAGCCTCACCATCGACCAGCACGGTCCAGAGTCCGAGATCGGCGGGGACACGCCTGAGTTCGACGAGGAGCCGGCCGAGCCGCAGCTGGTCGTCCAGCTCTGCGCGTCCATGGCGCACGTGGACGATCTGTCCGGTGCGGAGATCGTCGCCGACGCGGCAACGGATCTGATCGACCGGATCAGCTATATCGAGACAGTGGACGAGTTCTATCCAGCGCTGGCGCAGGCCGTCGCGGCGGAAACGGTGCCCGAGCTGGCGATCGATCTCGCCGGCGGGTTCCCTGAGGAGCAGATCCTGGACTTCCTTCGACGTCTGGTCGCCGAGCTCGACCGGCGCAGGCCGTGGCCCGGCCCCGCGCTGGTGCCGGTGGATCCGCGGACTTGGCCCTCGATCGGGTCCAGCGTGCCGATCGGCTGGGTCGACAGCGACATCTCCGACCTGGAGTGGGCGGTGAAAGCTGGCTTCGCCGACGTGCCCGAGGGAGACAACCCGCTGCTGGTGCTACGGATGCGCGGCGGGCAACTGGTCGCCCTGGTCGGCGACGAGGAACCGAACCCGACCCGGTTCCTGGTGCTGCTGCCCGATGCGGATGATCAGCAAGACCCCGCGGAGGTGACCGACTATCTGATGCGCTACGCGGGGTTGCGGGTGGAATCGGAGGGAATGGCGGAAGCGATGGCGGAGGTGATGCAGGCATGATCCGACCGGAGAACCGCCGCGCCGCAGGCGAAGCGGCCGATCTGATCGACGCCGTCGCCGGGGCGCTGGGCAAGCTGACCGAAATGCGCTCCGCCCGTGACGCGTTGACCGCGTCGGCGACGGTGGAGCACGGCCGGATCACCGTGGTCGTCAACGCGTCCGGGTCCATTGTGGAGACGCTGTACGCCGACGGAATCGATGAACTCAGCTACGGGCAGATCGCCCGCGCCACCGTGCAGGCAGCCCAGGCGGCGGCCGCGGAGGTCGAGCGCAAGAAGAAGGCGCTGCTGGGTCCGCTCGAGGCGTTGCGGTTGGGTATGCCATCGGCACAGGAGCTACCGGAGGAGCTGGCCACCCTCCGCGCCCAGCTGCCCGAACCGATGCGGGCGCCGCTGACACCCCCCGCGGACCGTGCCGGGGGTAAACCGCGCCGTGCAGGCAACCGAATCCTGGACCGTTGAGCAACGCTCGGGCCGCGTGTGGAAGGAACCTCTTCGATGGATGACGAATTCGCCAGTGCCGTAGCCGGATTCCAGGCCAGAATGGCGCAGGTGGCGCAGGTGCAGGCCGAATGCGCGCAGCTGGTCGCCACCGGCTGGGCGCAACGCCGCCGGGTCCGCGTGACGGTGAATGCCGACGGCATCGCTGTCGACATCAAGTTCGGCGGGAGCGTCAGCGAGCTGAGTTACGACGAGATCGCGGCCGCCGTCACCGAGGCATCACAGCAGGCGGTGCGCGAGATCGCCGAGCGGACGAGGGAATTGGTCGCTCCCATCGCGATCGATCGCGGTGCGGCTCCCAGTCCGGCCGACATGCTCCGCGCGGTCGATTCACTGCGGGAGCATCTGCGCTGAGCTGAAATGTCCGTGCTGAGCTCAGCGTGTCAGTGCTGAGCTCAGCGCGTCAGCCCGGCCACCGCCAGCTGGGACCACGCGCCCGGTACGTCGGTGTCCTCGTCCGTTGTGAAAGCCGCGGTTGCCAGCTCGCGTGTCACCGAACCGGATTCGGCGGCGGCGACCAGATCGGCGACCGCAGGGCGGGACGCCGACGCGCCGAGCACACCGCACACGATGTCGACCACCGTCGCCGGTGTCCACAAGCCGGGGATCGCCGCGCCGATGGTGATCGGCGCCGGTGACTGCCCGCTCGACCAGCCCGTGCCATCCCACCAGTAACAGAACGACAGCTGCGCCGTGAACGCGCGGTGGTTCAGCGCCGCGCCGTCGAGCCAATCCGGGGCGCCCGCGTAGTACTCCGGGACTGGTGCGCCGTCGTTGTAGGCCGCGGCCAGTTCCGGATCGTCCCACAGCCCGCCGGACAGCACCGCCCGGCCGCGGGGCAGCAGGTGCAGCGTCGAGCCGCTTCCGTCGGCTCCCTCGAAGGCCGCGGTGGAACCGAGGATCCGAGGCCCCCACTCGGTGCCGATCGCCACCGCCGCGGCGGCCACCGTCGCCCACCGCGCCCACACCGTCGGCGCCGTGAGAAACGGGACGGGCATCGCGGGTGCGCGGTCGAGCTGGGCACGGGCCAGCACCCGAGGCAACTGCTGCCCATCGTGGTCGACCCTGAGCCGCCCAGCCAGCCACACGGGCAGCCGCTCGCGGGAAAAGTGCTCGAGATCCGCCCGGTAGGCCGCGGTAGGCAAGAGCCGCTCGACCGGAAACGCGACGTCGCCGTAGCCGAATTCGCAAGTGGGTGTGCCCGTTCGATCGCGCACCACGGTGACATGCCACCACGCCCACCCGTCCGGACGCACCGTCACCATTCGCAGCGCCTGGACCAGTTCCACTGCCGCCGTGGGTATTTCGGCGGCGAGAGGCTCGCCGTGGACCAGGAACACCGCATCGCCGGATACCGCTGCCACCGTCACCGAGAACCCCATCCGCAACTGCTGCCAGTCCGGCGGGGCCGTGGGCAACAGCAGGTCGGTGATGGCGGTGACGAGTTCGTCAGCGGACCGGCGCATTTCGGCTGCGCGATCCTCGGCTGTGTGATCGTCGTCTGCCGTCGGAGAGGCAGACTCGGGGGCGGGCGTGGATGCCGATGCGGCTGTGCCGATACCGAATTCCGTGGTCAATGTGAAGGCCACATCGGGGCTGTCCGGCTCGCCTTGCGCCGCGTCGAGCGCACGGTCATGGTTGTCGAGGCTCATCGTCGTCGCCTAGTTCGCGGGGATCGCCCGAAACTTCGGGCTCGCAGTCATCTTCGGGTTCCGGCGCCGGATGTTCAGATGTTCCCCCTGGCAGCCAGAAGTCGTAGGTGGGTGGTAGCAGCGCGGTGAACGGGTCGGGCATGCCATGCGCGAGCGGGAGTTTCCTGGACTTGGGCTTTCCGCTCATATAGCCGCCGTCGAGCAGCGTTCGTTCGGTGCGGATGCTGGCCTCGAAGTCGGTGAGTTGCCGCTGTAGTCGCCGCTCGGCCGCCCCGGACGACTGCTCGAGTTCTTCGTGGTCGGCGTGCGACCGTTCGACCTCGATACGGCGCTGGCCGATCTCGCGCCGTAGCTGCTCCTCGTGGGCGAAGGGGTGCGTGGTACCGCCACGGCCTTGGTCAGCGGAATGCGCGGCGCTCGCCGCTGCCGCGCGCCCGGCGTCCCCGAGGTCCGCCATTGCCCTGCGCACGTCGGCCATGGCGCGCTCGCGGACGCCGATCGCCACGTCGAGCTCGCTGCTGGTTCTGGTGAGCTGCCGGTCGATGACGGCCAGGTGAGCGGTCTCGTCCTCGATCGTGCGGTCCTGCGCGTTCAGACTGCTCTCCAGCTCGGCGATCCGTTGCCGTTGCCCGTCGGGGGTGTCGCCGTGGGCGGTCCGCGCCCGATCCAAGTCCGCCTTGGTCGCTTCCCTGGCCGTCTTCGCGTCGGCCAGGGCTTCTCGATGCATGGTGCGTTGTTCGACGAGATCGTTGAGTCCCCGCCCTACCGCGCGCTTGTACGCACTGGTGACCTGTATGTCCGCGTCCCGCAGAGTGTTGATGCGCGCATCCGCCACGGCCAGGCTGCTCCGGAGTGTCGCCACCGTCGGGTCCTCGGCCTGCTGGGCAGGGCCGGGACGAGGCTGCTGCTGCCCGCCGCTGTGCTCATTGTCGTTGCGCGAGGGCACGTTACCGGTCGAGTCGGTGGTCGAAGGCGTGCGGCCGTGCCCGGATGCGGTGGGCGATGCCGTCGTGATCTCGGATTCGCCGACCTGCGTCCGCACGCCAGGGTTCTGCGCCTGGTTCTCGGCCGAGCTGCTGCCGCCGGAGTTCTGCGCTCGGCTCCCCGCCGAGGTCGCGTTGTCGATGTTGTCGCTATCGGGTTTCGGCAGTGGTGGTAGTGGTTTTTCTTCAGGCAGTGGCGGTAGTGGTTTTTCGCGGTCGGGGTGTGGCCTCGGCGGCGTGGTCGCGGCCAGGTCGCTGTGCCGGTCGACCGCTTCCAGTCGGCTCTGGATGCGCGCCTGCGTCGCGGCGTCGGCATCGATGGCCTCGTCCAGCCGTTGCCGGGTCCGGACAACGGCATCGTGCGCGGCCGGATCGTCCGGCGCCGCGGCCGCGCGGTCGCGTGCCCGAACGTTCGCCAGTTCGGCATCGAGTACCGCCCGGCGCGCGTCGGCGACTTCCTTGATCCGGCTGCGCTGTTCGTTGACGAACGCATCGCGGTGCGCCCGCCGATCGACGGGTCCGCTGTCCGGTGTGCGCTCGGCCTCGCGGACCGCCGCCCGATCCTGGGCGCGCGCCGCCTGGTATCCGTGATCGTCGCGCGCTCGGATCTTGGAGATCAGTTCGTTCGAGGACTCGAGCGCAAGCCGGCGGCCATGGCCCGCGGCCGGAGCATCGGCAGCAGCTCCGAGGCCCGCCGGCGCCGTATTGTGCTGTGCCGCATCGTCGGCCCTGGTCGCCACCGGTTCCTGCCCCCGCATGCCGATATAGCCGCGCTGCGCGCCGATCAGTGAATTGCTCGACAGCGCGCCGATGAGCCCGACCGTGGGGTCGAACGATCCGGTGAACCCCATGGCGATGCCGCCACCGACCAGGGTGGAGACGACCGTCGGCACTGTGCCGGACACCAGGCCGAGGCCGGCGCCCCACATCCCCGCGGTCGGGTCCTTGCCCCGGCTCGTCAATAGCCTGCCGCCGTATTTGCTCAGGTTGGTCGCGACGAGCGCACCCGCGTACCAGCCGCCGGTCGACGCGGCGACCGACATCCCGAATTGGGTGGCGTCGAACTCGTCGCGATGGCCCTTCGATATCTGTATTCCCTGGATCGTGGAGTCGAGGCCGCCTGCCCAGATGAGGTTGTTCACCGCCTTCGAGATGAGGAATTGCACTGTGTCGGCGGGGAGTTCGGCGAGCGTGCGCGCGGTGGTCGCCCGGAAGCCGGCGTCGACGAAGGTCTTGAAGAGTCCAGGGGTCGCTTTCGCGGTGAGCGCCGTCGGGTGTTTGGCGACCAGCCCGGCGATGCGCCCCGGTTCGTCCGTCAACCGGGGCAGATACCTGAGCGTCTTCACCAGGTATTCACCCACATGCGGGATATTGCCGAGCGCGGCGAGCGTGCGATTGCTCACCCGGTACAGCGTGGCGCGAGTGGCGCCGATCGCCGCGGCCTCGACGGCGGGTGCGGTCGGCGGCCAGAGCCACGCACCCGCGATCTGCGCGGCCAGCATCGTGACCGCGAAGATCGTCATCAGTTTGGTGGCTTCCAGCGTGGTCGCCGCGTTGCGGGTCGAGGTGCCGACCTGACGGAAGTCCTCGACCAGCTGTTGGACCGAATGGTCGCCGGTCTGCAGCTGATGGAGCGCCGCCGCTATCCGGTCGCGGCCCGCACCGGATTCGTAGCCGCTCAGGGCGCGGCCCTCGGCCATCTGGATGGCCGGAAGGACCTGCCGCTCCAGGTCTTCGGCGGCGGCCAGCCAGGCTTGGGCCATGGCGAACATGCGATCCTCGTCGCCGTCCGGCCACACTTGGCCGACCACATAGGTCAGAAAACGCAGTTCTTCCGGCCAATGCAATGACATCGGCGTCCGTCAGAACGCGCTGGAATTGCCGAACTCGGCGGACTCGGAGGTCTTCGCGGCCTGGATCAATCCGTTCCCGAAATCCTCGACAGTTTTCACCATTTCCCGGCCGCCGCTCAGCAGGTTGTTCCGGGAACTGCGGTAGCCGTTCTCGCCGTCGGCGAATTCCTTGCCGTAGGAGTCCTTACCCCACGTTTCCGTACCGTAGGAGTCGATGGCTTCCGACAGGATATTCACCGTGGTCTCGAATGCGGTCTTCGCCGCGATCAATTCCGTGCCGCCCGCGCGCACATCTTCGGGGGTGACAATGATTGTTTCCGACAAGTTACCCACCTTGTCTTGATTGGGACCGGGTTCGGCGAAATGCCGGTGCCGGTGGGTGATCTCCTTTGTGTATATCACGGTTTCGTTGGGCGGAAAAGGGATTCGGCGGGAAGTGCGCCGGATCAGGCGCCGGACGGGAACACGCCGGGGAACTCGCGAGTGACCACCGAGCCGACGTAGCGCTCGACGAATCGGCCGACCACCGTCGCGGTGATCGCGCCAGGCCGGGTACGTACCGAGTCCAGTTGTGCCGTGAGGGTCTCCACATCCCGTTCGCCGCGATCCGAGCGCTGGAACTCTCGGACCGCGGTGCGCACGAAGATGTCGGTGAACTGCCGCGCGATATGGTCACAGTCGATGCGCAGCTGGTCGATCTCATCGAGCGCGCGATCGATCGTCACCCCGGCGTCGAGCAGCTGGTCGAACACCTCGACGAGCGCGGGCTCGGCCACTCGGTAGGTGGCTTGATCGACCGGTTCGTACAGCCCGGCCGCCACGGCCCTGGCAAGCCCGTCGGGGACGGCTTCGAACCGTTCGGCGAGGTCGGCGGCAGGAACGAGTGCTCCCGGCGTCGCGCCCTGCGGCGGCGGGGGAGTGGGAGTCGCGGCAACGCCGAGCACATCGGCGAGATCCTCGCCCCGGTCCCAGGCTTCCAGCAGCCTGCGTACTCCGTTCAGGGTGATCCCGCGCTCGAGCAGCCGCTCCACGATCTGGATCCGATTGAGGTGCTCCTCGCCGTAGAAACCGGTGCGGCCCTTCATCTTCGGCGGAGGTAGCAGGCCGCGCTCGTTGTAGTCGCGCAGCGTCCGCACCGTCATCCCCGATCGCTCGGCCAGATCGCTGATCGTCAGCTCCACTTCCATCGCCATGCCTCCAGGAAACCACAGGTGAACAGTTCGGCCGGCGCTGCGGTCTCCCCTGCCAACAGGGCTGGTGACTGGTTCAATCACCGCCACATCGAGATCGGCAGGGTCACACCGGGTCACATCACCGCTCTTGTTTACGCCATCGGTTGACGGTATGTTCCATCAACTAACGGCATGATCCGATGGAGAAGGAAGGCCACATCATGACTACCGTTAGGCCGCAAGGCATTTCGACGTCCCACGAGACACCGGAAGACGAGGACGCCGGCTATCACAAGGCGCTACGTCCGCGCCAGCTGCAGATGATCGCCATCGGCGGCGCCATCGGCACCGGCCTCTTCCTCGGCGCGGGCAGCCGGTTGAGGGAGGCCGGCGCCGGCCTGTTCATCGTCTACGCGGTCTGCGGCGTTTTCGTCTTCTTCATCCTTCGCGCGCTCGGCGAGCTGGTGCTGCACCGCCCGTCGTCGGGGTCGTTCGTCTCCTACGCTCGCGAGTTCTACGGGGAGAAGCTGGCCTTCGGTGTCGGCTGGATGTACTTCTTCCACTGGTGTATGACCGGCATCGTCGACATCACGGCGATCGCCACCTATGTGCACTACTGGGGCGCGACCAAGGTGGTCCCCCAGTGGACGATCGCGCTGGCCGCGTTGGTGATCGTCGTGCTGATCAACATGGTCTCGGTGAAGTGGTTCGGCGAGATGGAGTTCTGGGCCGCGCTGATCAAGGTGGTCGCGCTGGTCGGCTTCCTGGTGATCGGCATGGTGTTCCTGCTCGGCCGGTTCCCCATCGAGGGTTCGGACACCGGGCCCAGCGTTATTACCAACAGCGGCGGGCTGTTCCCGAGTGGTGTCCTGCCGCTGGTGCTCACCATCACCGGCGTCGTATTCGCTTATGCGGCAGTGGAACTCGTCGGAACCGCCGCGGGTGAGGCGGAGAGTCCGGAGAAGATCATGCCCCGGGCGATCAACTCGGTCATCGCCCGCATCGCCCTCTTCTATGTCGGCTCGCTGGTCTTGCTGGCGCTGCTGTTGCCCTACGACGCTTTCCAGAAGGGCACCAGCCCGTTCGTGACCTTCTTCGCCAAGCTTGGCGTCGGTGGCGCCGGTTCGGTGATGAATTTGATCGTGCTCACCGCGGCGTTCTCCAGCCTCAACGCCGGTCTGTACTCGACCGGGCGCATCCTGCGTTCGATGTCGGTGAACGGCAGCGCTCCCGCCATCGCGGCACGCATGTCCAAGAACGGCGTGCCGTACGTGGGTATTCTCGCCACCGCCGTCGTCGCGCTCGCCGGAGTCGGTCTCAACGCGGCCGTTCCGGAGCAGGCATTCGAGATCGTGCTGAACATGTCCGCCCTCGGCACCATCGCCGCCTGGGCCGCGATCCTGATGTGCCAGCTGAAATTGTGGGGATGGGCGCGGGAAGGCCGGATACAGCGACCCGCGTTCCGACTGATCGGCGCGCCGTACACGAGCATCGCGGCGCTGGTGTTCCTGGCCGGTGTCGTCGCGATCATGCTCTTCGGTCCCGACCCGACCCAGCGCGGCGCGGTCATCGCGATGGGTGTGGTCGTGCTGCCGCTGATGTGCGGTGGCTGGTTGCTGGTCCGCAAGCGCGTGTCAGCCATCGCCGCGCTGCGTGACGGGCACACCGGGCAGTTCCCGGTGCTCGCCGAACGACCGCTGGAACACCGCGGCTAGTGCCATGACGAACGACGTGCAGGGCGGGGCAACGGTGCCACCGAACGAACCGGACGTGCCGGTGCTGAAGATCCGAGAAGTGCCGGAGGACAAGCGTTTCTGCTGGAAGTGCCATCGCCCGGTCGGGCGCGGCGATGAGCATGGACCCGGCTCGCTGCGGGGCGCCTGCGGGCAGTGCGGCGCACCGTTCAACTTCCGCGCCGCCCTGCGCGAAGGCGACGTGATCGCCGACCAGTACGAGATCACCGGTTGCCTGGCCTACGGCGGTGTCGGCTGGGTGTTCCTGGCCAGGGACCGCCACGTGGCCGGACGCTGGGTGGTGCTGAAGGGCCTGCAGAATCCGCAGGACATCGATGCCCACTTGACGGCACTGGTGGAACGGCAGTTCCTATCCGAGCTCGCGCACCCGAGCATCGTCGCCATCTACAACTTCGTCACCCACCGCAGCGGCGACGGCACCACCAGCGGCTACATCGTCATGGAGTACGTCGTCGGCAGGTCCCTGGATGTGGTGCTGGAACAGCGTGCGCCCGAACCGCTTCCGGTCGCCGATGCGATCTCCTACGTGCTGGAGATCCTGCCCGCACTCGGCTACATCCATACGCGCAGACTCGCCTACAACGACCTCAAGCCGGCCAACATCATGGTCGGACGGGACGAGGTGCGGCTGATCGATCTGGGCGCGGTATCCGCGCTGCAGTCGGGCGGGAGCCTGTACGGAACGCCCGGGTATCAGGCGCCGGAAGTGACCTCGACCGGGCCGACGGTGGCATCCGATATCTACACCGTCGGGCGGACACTGGCGGTGCTCACTCTGCCCGGCCGGTGCGTCGGCTCGCTACCGGAGGACGCGCCGGTGCTGCGCCAGTACCCCGCTTTCGCGAAACTGCTCTACCGGGCGACTGCCGAGGACCCCGCCCGCCGATTTCCCTCGGTGGCGGCGCTGTCCGATCAGCTCCGCGGTGTGCTGCGGATGGTGTGTTCCCGCGACGGCGGTGGCTCCGATCCGCACATCTCGACGGTCTTCGGGTCTGTTCGCAGCGACTTCTGCACCAACGACGGGTTCGACGCAGCCGAGCTCGCCGCCGCACTGCCGATCCCGCTGATCGATTCGGACGATTCCGGGTGGCGGATCGACTGGTACGACGGGATAACGGCGCTGACGACCGGACGACTCGCGCTGGCGTATGTGCGGTTCGACCATGTGAGCGCCATGGTGCCAGGTGAGTTCGCTCCACTGCTCGCGCTCGCGGCGACGGCGGAACTACGCGCCGCCGACGCAGCCGACCAAGGGCAGCGGCAGCACTGGTACCGGCGTGCCACCGACCACTACCGCACGGTGTGGCAGGCCGACCACACGGTGGTCGCCGCGGCCTTCGGGCTGGCCAGGCAGCAGCTGCGCGACGGGGACACGGTCGCGGCGATCAATGTCGTGCGGCAGGTGCGAAAGGCAGTGCCGCACAACGACCTCGCGACCCGGATCTTCGGGCAGCTGGTCGCCGTACTGCCACTCACCGACCTCACCCAGGGACTGCTGGACGAGGCGGCGGCCGGTCTCGCGGCCCTGCCCGCCGGACCGCACGTCCTGGAACTGCGTGTCGTGGTGCTGCAGCGCGCGCTCGACTGGTGGTGCGCGGGCGGCGAGCCCGGCTCATGCGACGACGCGATCTTCGGCCATCCCTATACCGAGCGCGGCCTGCGCTGCGGCCTCGAAGCGGCCCTGCGCGAGCTCGCCTTCGCGACGCCGGACCGGCTGACCCGGTTCGCCCTGGTGGATCGGGCCAATGCCGTGCGCGTCCGCACCCGGTGGTGAACGACCGATGAACAGCGACAACAACTGGAGGTATTCGATGTCTGCCGAAACGCGCATCGAGAAGGACTCGCTCGGCGAGCTCAGCGTGCCCGCCGCGGCGTACTACGGCGTCCATACGGCACGGGCGATGGCGAACTTCCGGGTCACCGGACAGGCGATGAGCACCTATCCCGCGCTGATCGCCGCGCTGGCCACGGTGAAACAGGCCGCGTGCCAGGCCAATCGCGATCTCGGCCTGCTCGACGAGCGCCGAGCCGATGCCATCGTGGCCGCCTGCACCGAACTGCGGCGCGGGCGATTGCTGTCCCAATTCCCGATCGACATGCTCCAGGGCGGGGCGGGTACCTCGTCGAATATGAACGCCAACGAGGTGATCGCCAACCGGGCGCTGGAGATCCTCGGCTTCGAACGCGGGAACTACACCGAGCTCGATCCGCTGGCGCACGTGAATCTCGGCCAATCCACCAACGATGTCTACCCGACCGCGATCAAGCTGTGCCTGGTGACCCATATCCGGATCCTGAGCGCGGCGCTCGGTGGTCTGGCCGTGCAATTCGACCGCAAGGCAACCGAATTCGCCGACGTGATCAAGATGGGGCGCACCCAGCTGCAGGACGCGGTGCCGATGACCCTCGGTCAGGAGTTCGGCGCCTACGCCACCATGGTGCGCGAGGACCGCGCCCGGCTCGCCGAAGGCGCGCTGCTGCTGCTGGAATGCCATCTCGGAGGCACCGCCATCGGCACCGGGATCAACGGGCACCCCGACTATCCGGAGCTGGCCTGCCGTTACCTGGCCGAGCTGTCCGGTGAACCGGTCGTCCAAGCGGCCGACCCGATCGAGGCGACCCAGGACTGCGGCGGCTTCGTGCAGGTATCGGGCATTCTCAAGCGGGTCGCGGTGAAGCTGTCCAAGATCTGCAACGATCTGCGGCTCGTCTCCTCCGGTCCGGTGGCAGGCCTGCGCGAGATCAATCTGCCTGCCGTGCAGGCCGGTTCGTCGATCATGCCGGGAAAGGTGAACCCGGTGATCCCCGAACTGGTCAACCAGGTGGCGTTCGAGGCGATCGGCAACGACCTGACGGTCACCATGGCGGCCGAGGCCGGGCAGCTCCAGCTCAACGCGTTCGAACCGGTCATCATCTACAGCATGCTCCGGTCACTGACCCACCTCAGCGCCGCTATCGATACCTTGGCCACCGACTGCGTCGCGGGCATCACCGCCAATCGCGGGCATCTCGCCGAGGGCGTGCACAACTCGATCGGTGTGGTCACCGCGCTGTCACCGCGCTTGGGCTACAAGGCATGTGCGCGGGTGGCCGAAAAGGCCCTTGCCACTGGCGAATCGATCGCCGACATCGTGGTTGCCGAAGGCGTGTTGAGCCGGGAGCAGGTCGACGAGTTGCTCTCGATCCGCCGGCTGGCGGGTTTGCCGCCGGTCCCCGACCGCGGTACGCCGGACCGGGTAATTTGATGTCCACGGTCGGACATGTGATGTCTGGAATTGGACAAAGGGCACGTGATGACACTCGAGATGGACCCGCTCGCGCACACCGCCGACACGGCGAGCACGCGGGCCGAGCCGATGTGCCTGGGTCGCTGGCGTCGTCGCCTTGTGCTGCTGACCCTATGTGCAGCCGCGTTCATGATCAGCTGGGACACCGCGATGCACAGCATCGCGGTACAGACCCTGCTGCGGCAGCTGGGGGACCGGCCCAATATAGCGATATCGCAGTGGCTTCCGGCTGCGCATGTGCTGACGTACGTCGGGCTCCTGCTGGTCGGCGGCGCGCTCGCCGACCGGCTCGGAGCCAAGCGGGTCATGGTCGGCGGCTACCTGGTGTATCTCGTCGGCACCGCGATCCATCTGGCTGTTCCGGAAACTCCGATCGCCTTGCTAATCGGGCGAGTGGCCATCGGCGCGGGCTCCGCGGCCGTCCTGCCCGCGACGCTGGCGATGGTTGTGCTCGTCTACGGCGAAGGAAGCCGCAGGGCGCGCGCCGTCACGGCGTGGGCAGGCTGCTCCGCGGCGGGCGTGATGCTGACTCTGCTGATCACCGCAGTGGTGCTGAACCAGGTGTATTGGCCGAACGCGATGGCGGGGTTGACGGTAGTAAATCTTCTGGTGCTGTTCGGGGTGCTCGCGATCGTCCCGGCCGTCCCGGCCGACCCGGCGAGTCCGGTCGACTGGCCCGCGGTCGTCACCATGACGCTGTCCGGTGGATTCCTCGCGCTCGCGCTGTACCAGGCGCCCAAGTGGGGCTGGACGTCTCCTGGATTCGCGATCGCGCTTGGCATCGGGGCGGTGCTCGCGGTCGTGGCGGCGGCTATTCGGCGCGGTGGTTCGCTGCCGCACGACTGGCTGCTGAGTGCCGAGCCGCGCGTGCGGCTCGTGATGCTCGCGCTCGGGACGGCGATCGTGGCGATGTTCGGCATGGTGTTCCTGGTCATTCAGTACCTCCAGGTGCTCGGGGGCCGAGTGCCGGTGGTCGCGGGCCTCGCCCTATTCCTACCCGCATGCCTCGCCACCGCGATCGGTGCGAAGCTGGGTGCGGCACTGCAGCGCGCGGGTTGGGTGGTCGCCGCGGTGATCATCGGTTCGACCGCGATCATGGACGGGCTCGCCATCGGCCTGACCGCGGGTGAGCCGGGTGACCTCGCCCCGCTCGTCGTCATGGTGACGGTGACGGGCCTGGGTTGCGCCCTCGTGCTCGGCATCGCGCTGGAGGTGGTGAGCGCGGTGCACCCGGCATCGCGCACCGGCATTCCGTGGGCAGCGCAGCTGATGCTCGTGCAGCTCAGCGGTCTGCTCGGGGCCGCGATCGTCGGTGGCCTCGTCGAGCGCGGCTATCAAGCGCGCTTCGTTGTCCCGGCCGATGTGCTGGCCATCGGCGGTGCGGGCATCGGTCGCGATCCGGTCGGAGACGGGGTGCGGGCAGTCGCCCTCGCGGACGATCAACTCGGTGCGCCGCTCGGCGTCGCCGTCCGTAACGCGTTCGTCTCCGGCTATCGCGACGGGCTGCTCGCCATCATCGCGGTCGTCGCCGCTGTCGTGGTCGTCATGCTCGTCGCCAGCGTGCTGGCGCGGAAATCGAACGCAGCACCGCAAAACCGGTAGCGCGCACTGATGAATTCCCGGACGCGGCGGCCGGGGTAGGAGACTTCTTTCCAACACTCATTGATCGTGGGTGGCTGCTGCGTTGAGTAATGTTCAAAATTCGGGCCCTTTCGCCTTGTGGCGAGAGTGTCTGCCCAGGTAGATGTCCTGTTTTCGAGTCAGATCAAGAATCTGATCAATCCTCAAGAAGTTCTAAAGATTCTTCGCAATTTCTATGCGATGCATAAGCCGATGTAAATTCCAGAAGATCGATTGACGAATTCGGAATTGTGCGCATAATTGTGTCCGGAGACTTACCGAAAGGCCGGGATCTGCCATGCGGAATACCGAACCCACTTCTCTCGCACGTCGCGCCGACGGTCGTGCGGGCGGGGCGCGACGTGCCTCGTCCCGTTCGTCGGCCGAGGAGGCGCTGACGCGGTTGCGAGCCGAGCGGGCACAGCTCGAGCAAGGGCGGCTGTTCTGGGGGAATCTCGTGGAGGAAGCCGAGCAGCTGCACGAGGAGATCGGCGCGCTGCACGAGGAGCTCCGTGAGATCTACCGGCAGCTGGGCGGACTGCGCAGGCGGTTCCCCAGCTTGCCTCCTGCGCCGCGGCTTTCCGGACACCTGCCGGTGGCTTTCGCGCCATTGCCGGCGAGCGGCCCCCGGCCCACTGCGCCGCAAGCCACAGCATGACTGTAGGCATGACGTAGCCGGGTTATCTTGCACCTGCGGTAATCTCACCTACCGGTTGTCAGGTTGCGGGAAAGGGCCGGGGTGCTGCGTGTGGTGGTAGTGGAGGACGATGCTGGGATGGCCGAGGCCGTCATCGACGGACTGCGGGAGCATGGTTTCGGCGCTGTCGACCATCTGACCCACGGGCTCGATCTGCTGACCTCGCGCACCGCCTACGACGCGGTCATCCTCGACCTCGGCTTGCCCGACATCAACGGCTACCTCGTGCTGCGCCAGTTACGCAAGGTGAGCGACGTTCCCGTCATCGTCCTCACCGCCGAAGGCGACGAGTTCGCCGTCGTATCCTGCCTGCGGGCTGGCGCGGACGACTACATGGTCAAACCGCCGCGGGTCGGCGAGCTGGCCGCGCGACTCGAATCGGTCGTGCGGCGCTCGCGGGCCACCGAACCGGACCCGTCGGCCGTGGTCACCGGAGATGTCGAGGTGGACTTGGCCGCGCGCTCCGTCGAGGTGGCCGGGGAGCCGATATCGCTGACGCAGAAGGAATTCGCCGTCACCCGGGTGTTGGTCGAGCACGCCGGCGTCGCGGTGGGGCGTGACAAGATCATGACCGAGGTCTGGGGCAAGACAACCCCGGCGACCTCCCGTTCACTCGATGTCCATATCGGTGCGCTGCGGGCCAAGCTGAACCGGCCGGGGCTGATCAGCACGATCCACGGCTTCGGCTATCGCTGGTCGCGCTGAGAGGACCGCGGCGTGCGCGCTCGGCTGGTAACAGCGTTCACCGCGTTGGCGGCGCTCTGCATGATCTGCTTCGCAGTCGGCATCGCCGACGAACTGGCCACGAGCCGGACCCGCGGCCTGGTGATCGACCGGGTGCAGGACGCCAACCGATTCGGGGTGCTGGCCGGAACCGCCTCAGCCGACCTGTGCGACGAAGCGCAGAGCTACCGCGACAGCACCAGTAATGGGGTCCTCGTGCTCGGGGCCGACGGTGCGGTGCTGTGTGCCATCGGAGTGGACCGAGCCGACGAGCGGGTGCGTGCGGCTATCCGCGATCGCCACTGGCTCGAGATGCCGCGACCGCTGTATCCGTGGAACGCCGAGCCGATACTGGTCGCCCAGCCGATAGGGACTCCACCGCAGGTGGGTGGCGTGGTGGTGATCGCCGTCTCGACATCGGTGCCCCGCGCCGAGATCGTGGTCCGGTGGACTCAGCTGGCCTGCGTCACCGCGACGGCGCTGCTGGTGTTCTCCGGGCTGGCGCTGCTGGTGTCGGGCTGGATTCTGCGCCCGGTGTCCGGGCTGCTGCGCGCGGTCGACGCGCTCACCTCGACCCTGCCCGCGCAATGCGTCTCGCCCCGGCGGCCGCCGATGAGCGAAGGTCCGCCCGAGATCCTGCAGTTGGCGGCCGGTGTCGAGTCGGTGACGCGGGCGGTGGCCGCCTTGGCCGCCGCTGAGCGCCGACATGTGGTCGATACCGCCCATTCGCTGCGCAATCCGCTTGCGGCGCTCGCGGTTCGACTACAGGCGCTACAGCCCATGCTCGCCGCTGACGTGGCCGCCGCCACCTTCGTGAGCGTGGTGAGCGAAGTGGACCGGCTGACCGAGCTGCTCGACGGGTTGCTCACCTCCGCGGTCGCCGACGCCGAGGAGGGCAAGCAGGTCGGCCCGCCCGCCGCCGGGTGCGATGCGGTCGGGGTGGCCGCGGACCGGGTCGGCGCCTGGCACGACGCCTTCGTCCGCGCGGATATCACCCTGACATTCGAGCCGCTGGTCACGGCTGCGGAAACGAGCGTTCCCAGCAGTGTGCTCACGCAGATTCTCGATGTGGCGCTGAGCAATTCGGCGCGCTACGCCGGGGCGGGCGTGAGCGCCACGGTCACCGTCGATCGAGAAGCGGAGTCGGTCGTGGTGTCGGTGGCCGACACGGGGGTCGGCGTGTCGGCGGATGAGATCGACCTGCTCACAACAAGATTCTTCCGTGGCGCGCGGGCCGCGGCCGGTGGGTCGGGGCTCGGTCTGCAGATCGCCGCCACCTTGGCGGCGCAGCACGACGGCCTGCTGTTCATCGAATCGGCGCAGCCGCACGGGCTGGTGGTGATGGTGAGTCTGCCCGCCGTCACCGATCCGGCCGACCTTACATTTGGGTGAACTGCTGAAGAGACGGTGAACACTCCCGTTCTGGCACACGACCTCGGGGGCGCTCGCACGACGATAGGTGGGTGGCGCGCGGGCGATCCCCTCTTCAACACTCCTGCGCGACCGCCTCGTCAACCCTAAGGGCCGCGACGGCAAGTCGTGGTCCCAAGAGGGTTCAGCGCCGCCCCAGGACAAACAGTAAGGAATCGTGATGGCACCGCAGCCGAACAACGGCCACACGGTTCGGGTCGACCCCGACGCCCTGATCGACAAGGGCAAGAAGCTGGCGGAGTTGCCGAGCGCGCCGAACGGGCTGTTCGAGATTCTCACCAAACTGAGCGACAACCTGCAGCGCCTCGGGCAGCCATGGGGCGAGGACAAACTGGGTAAGCAGTTCTCCGAGGGCGCCGAGGGCTATCTGTCGGCGAAGGACTCGGTGGTCGGCAATGCCAGTACCGGGTCCGACGCGTCGGGTGCGGTGCCCGTCTACGGGCAGTTACTGGTGAACTACGGCCGCACGCTCGAGGAGGCGGGCAAGGTGTTCGCCAGCGGCGAGGACCTCTTTGCCGAGTGGATACTGAAGAACTACATCGACGAGGACGCCAAGGGTGATCCGGGACCGTACAAGGGGCCGCTCAGTTCCGATCCGAACTATGGCAAGAAGGATGAAGACAGCGGGAAAAACGGTCCTTCGGGACCACCGCCGCCTCCGCCTGGCGGGTATCAGGGGCCGGGTGATGGTGGTCCGGAGATCAAGATGCCCAGTGGTGGCGATACCGGCCCAGGCGCCTACGGGGCGGGACCCGGCACTGGTGGCACGAACGCCGGTGATCTCAGCGGTCCGCCGGTCGCGAACTACTCGACCGCGGGCATGTCCGGCCCCAACTCGCCACTCACCCTGAATACCGGTCCGGGGCAAGGCAATTCCGGCGACCTGTATGGCGGAACCGGCGCGTTGCCGAGTACGAAGGGCACTTCGCTGAATCCCGATTTCCCCGGGGGCGTGCCAGGCGTACTCGGGCCGAATGCGTACAAGCCGGCAATCGATCCGGTTACCGGTGCACCGCTGGACAAGTCGGGCGGTCAAGGCGGCGGCAAGGGCGGCGGTCTCGGCGGGACCATGGGTAGCCCGTCGCTCCGTGCGGCCGGGGCGTTCGACGGTGAGAAACTGGCGAACAAGAACGGGCAGAATGGCACCCAGGCCCGTGCGGCCGTGCCGGGCACCGGGATGATGCCGGGGGTGCCCGGCGGCGGGATGCCGCCCGGCAATCAAGGCGGCGCTGCGGGCGAAGGCAAAGAGAAGCGGCGCGACCGGCGCAAGGCTTCGCCGCAGGTGGACGAACAGGCGGACACTTCGGATTCGGGCGATCCGTGGCAGCGCTCTGGCTGGCGCACCGGTGATCGGTAGCGGATGTCGGTTCCTGACGCGATCGCCAAGTCCGATATCCAGCTGCCCGAGGAACTGCACTGGCTGAGTTTCGTCGCCGGTGGGGAATGGCCCGATGGCAGCGAAAACGGCATGTTCGCCCTCGCGGACGCGTGGTCGGACGCCGCGGGCGAATTGTCGGCGCTGGTGACCGGCGTCGAGGACGCGATCAAGGACGTTCTCGCGGCGTATCCGTCGGCGGATGAATTGAATTCGCAGATGGTGCAGACGCTGAAGAGTCTCATCGAGGAATCGGACAACGCGTCGTTGCAGGCGATCGCGAAATCGATGACGCAGCTGTCCAAATCGTGCGACAAGGTCGGTTGCGCGATTCAGGAAAACAAGATCATGATCATCATCGGCCTCGTGCAGCTGGTGTGGGAGATCGCGCTCGCCTGGTTGTCCCCGGTCACCGCGCCCGCGCAGCAAGTGGTGCTGATCTCCTGGTATCAGATGGTCTTCCAATGGCTCAAGCACACGATGATGCAAATGGTGATCGCCGCACTCAATGCCATGGGGCAGCAGGTGATCCTCAATATCCTGCTTCAGCTTGGTCAGATGGCTGCGGGGCATCGGGAGAATTTCGACGGCAAGTCGCTCGGTCAGTACGCGCTCGGCGGTGCGCTGGGTGGCGCGTTCGGTTCGCTGTTCGGCAAGATCGGTGCGGATCTTTTCAAATTCGCGGGCGGCAAGATCACCCGCTCGGAATTCGACAAACGGTGGCAGCAGCTACTCACGGGTATGGTGCAAGGTGGCGCCGGTGGTGTCGGCGGTATGGTCGGCGGTGGTGTCGCCAACCAGATCATCAATGGCGGCCCGTTCGAGCTGGATCCGCGCATGCTCGGCGCGGGTGCCGCCGGTGCGTTCGCCGGCGGCGCGCGCGGATGGCGCAATTCCGGTGCGTCGCCGCATATCGATGCGCCGAAGACGGGGGATCTGACGACGGTGCTCCCACCGGCGCATGCGCCCGTGGGAACGGGAGATGGTCCGCCCGGCAAACCGTCCTCGTCCGACCAGCTTTCGAGCGGGAAGCCGCCCAGCGACGGGCAGTCCGGTGCACCGTCGAGCCATGATGGGGCTTCGGGTACGAAGCCGGGGTCGCAGGACGGGAGTTCGGTCAACAGCAACGGATCGTCTTCGGCCGCTGATACTTCCGGGAATCGGTCGGCGGCAAACGAGGGCTCCGCGCACGCCGCGGCGAACGACGACGGCTCCGTGCCGGCGCCGAAAAACGATGGCGCATCGCAGGTATCCGCTGGGGACCGGGATTCGTCGAGTCCGCGTGGTGACCGTACGGAAGGGGGCGATAGCCGGTCGAATATCTCCACCGATCGTCCGGAATCGTCCACTACCTCCACGAGCCAGGACCACCGACAGCCGGTGGACCAGAGCGTGCAGTCGCAGGGTCCGGCGGCCGTGTCCGCGCAGAACGGGGCCGGACAGAACGCGGCCGGGCAGAACGGGGCCGGGCACCAGGGAGCAACGCCCAAGGCGGATGCGGCGAGCTCCGCGGCGCCGCAGCCCAAGGTAGAGCAGCCGGCCGCCAAGCCGGCGCAGGGCGCCACCCCGCAGACATCGCAGGGGTCGTCCTCGACGACCGGCGGTGCGACTCCGCCACGGTCGGGTGCGTTGTCCGGCAGCGGCGATCACGTTCCGGGTGTGCAGACGAAGCAGTTCGACACCGCCGCATCGCAATCCGGCAATCGCTCGGCGGCGGCGTCCGATCAGCACGTCCAATCGGTGGCGCCGCAGCCGAAGACGGGCACACCGGATCCGCAGACGACGGTGCCCCGGCCGAAATCGGTTGCCGGGCAATCCGTCGGTGGCGACCGCACACCATCGGTCAGCGACAAGACACCGTCGACCGGAGACAAGACTGCGCCGGTCGAGGAATCGACGCGGAACACGTCCGACACGAACGCCCCGCTCAGTAACGCCGCTGGACGTCGCGACGGCAACGACAGTTCTTCCACCGCGTCGCGCAGTTCTCGCGGGGGCGGTGACGACAGTTCGTCCACCACGTCGCGCAGCTCCGGGCGCGGTGGTGACGACAGTTCGACCACCAGCGGGTCGCGCTCCGGGAAGTCGAGCGATTCGCTCACCGAACCAGGGGTGGCCGCTCAGTCCAGTGTGCGCTGGCGCCGGGTCGATCCCAGTCTGCTCGGCCCGGTGTGGCCGGGCGGCGAGTCGTTCCTGCGGCAGATCCTCGGCTTTCAGCAGACGATCGAGTTGTTCAAGGGCAACAAGTCGCCGCACGAGGGTCGTGAGCCTTTCCGGCAGCACGTGGGCAGCGACCTGCCGTTGCGTTCCGGATTCGGACAGAAGCCGCCCTCCGGTGATCAGGACGGCGCCGACGGCGGCAAATCGGTGCGCGGCTACGACGAGCCGCTCTCGCGCGGCATGTACCGGCTCACCGAGGACGAACGGGCCGAACATCGCTTCACGGTGTCGGACGACGGTCACTGGACGAAGGATCCCAGCGCCCCCGCGCCGAAGTCGAAGGACTCCGGCGATTCGTCCTCGGGGTCGGGCAAGCTGAAAGCCGAATCCGGCGACTCGTCGAAGTCGGAGGAGTCCCCGGCGCAGGGCAAGCCCGGGAAGAATGTGGTGGGCGAGGACGGCCCGACGACCATCGGGGTACCGCGGCGCGGGCCGCTGCTCAATCGCTGGGCCGAGAGCCAGGCCCCGGTGATGCGGACCGTGGTCGGCGACCACCACGGCCGCTGGTACGTCAGCGAACTGCCGCACGAGGCGTTCCACAACGCCGGTGTGTACGTGGCGTTCAAGGCCCGATTCGAGGACGGGAAGCTGACCGCGGTCTTCGACTGGGCGGGCTCCTACCATCCGGCCCCGGCCCGGGTGAAGGCCGCGCTCGGCGACCTCTACGCCGGCCTCGATCACTTCGACCAGCACGGCCGCAAGTACACGCCGGACGAGCAGGACGGCTGGCCACCGGCTGCCGAACCGACTCCGCATGCGAAAAAGCCTGCCGCAGAAGACGATGACAGCAGTAAGACCGAGGACAGCGAGCTCCGGGCCGCGTACGAGAAGGCGGTGCAGGACGATCAGCCGGCCCGGGACAACGTCGACAAGCTCATAGCGGACGCCGGCAAGGTCGGTGGGGAGAAGTGGGATGCCTACGAGGCCAAGGCTTTCGAACAAGCCGCTGACAAGCGGTACCAGGCGGTCAAGGCGGCGGCCGAGGCACTGAGGGAGCATTACCAAACCCTCGCGGGACCGGACGGGTCGGGTCCGTTGGCAAAGCTCAGCGGAGCAGACCTGGCGGAGCTGATCAAGAATGGCTCGGAGACGGATTCCCGTGTGGCCCTTATGGAACTGATACGCCGGGGTACCGGAGGCGCGGCCGGCGGTCCCGGTGGCAAGGTGTTGCGGCCGACGCAGCTCGCGACGGAAATGCTGCTGGAGCGCGGCCCGGTCGAGATGGACACCGGTGAGGGCAAGGAGCTGACCGTCATCGCGAGGGCGACGCGTAGCGCCATGAAGAACGACATCATCCACGTGATGACCAGTAGTGATCCGTTGGTCCTGCACATGCAGCACGAGTTCTTGAATCTTGTCGCCGGTGAGAAACACGGCCTCGATATCGAGGTTCGCCGCATGGATTCCGATGCGCCGTTCGAGCCACCGCGGGAAGGCAAGAAGCTCATCGTCGTCGGCACGGCGCAGGACTACGGCTTCCGTGTGGTCAAAGAAGCGCAGACGATGATCGACAAGCTGAAAGCAAGTGGCATGTCGGATGCGCGCGTGGCAGAGCTCAAAGCGGCATTGGAGGAAGCGTCGACGCTGCACAAATACAAGCAGGTGCTCGACGATGCGGCGGATGAAGTGGGTTCCGATGCTCGTTTCGAGCCGTTCCGGCGGGGTGAGGTGATCATCGATGAGATGGATGATCAATTGGTCGATGTGCAGTCCCAGTATGTGCTGACGCCCTTCGCTGCGAAGGATGCCGATTCCGAGAACAACGGATTCGACGAATACAAAAGGCAGGCGGAGGATACCTGGAACAGTTTCCGGGAAGCCGTGGAAAAGCAGATCCTGCGTCCGGAGCACTTCGGCAAGGATCCGGACCATCGGGGAATATTCGACTCCCGGCTGAGCCCGGAGGGCAAGGCGGAGCTGGAAGCGCACCTGAACAAAAAGCTCACGGACGAGGAGGAGGCGGAGTACGCCCACGCCGCACAGGCATGGTGGGGGCCCGAGCGTGCTTCCGACTATCACGTCAGTGAGAAAGGTGATGGGACACCAGGAAAGATCAAGATCATCTCGTCCGCGACCAACGATCAGTTGCTGGACGACCCGGAGAAGCAGAGTTCCAGCAGATGGTCTGGATTCGCCAAATATCTGGAACTGAAGGAGGGCCTGGAAGTCGCCTCCGATTCGAAACATTCGATCAGTGTCACCGGTCGTCAGCTCTTCAGTTATTTCAGCAGGCTCACCGGCACATCGGGCACCCTGCTCACGAGCTCGGAGGGCAACCCGCGCGGTGTCGAGCGCGTCCTGCACGAGGAGCATGAAACCGGTCCGATAACAAGGGTGGAAAGGTACTTCAAATCGCAGTTGGAACTCGGTGATGCCAAGTATTTCGGCAGTAAGGACGAAAAGTTCTCGGCCATGGCCGACGATATCCTCGACACGGCATTCGTGGAGCGCGATGGGCAATGGCGGCAGGAGGGGCGCCCGCAGCTCGTCGTCGCCATGGACAACGTCGATGTCGCGCGGTTGGCCCAGGCGTTGCGAGATGCGGCCGGCGCACGCAATCTCGAGGTCGCCTTCGACACGATCGATGTCGCTTGGGTAGACCGGCACAACGACAAGGGCCTGGCGTATCGGAACCTGACCGAGCTCACCGATGCCGCCGGTGGGCTGGGCAAGATCCTGATCGGCAACAAGCTCCTCGGCCGCGGAACCGACATCACCCCGGTCAAGGCCGCTATCGAGAACGGCGGACTCCAGGTCAAGATCAGCGGCGGCCCGGCCTATTCGGAACGAGTGAACCATCAGGTCGAGAACCGCACCGCACGCAGCGGCGATCCGACCAAGGGCTGGGAAGACGGCGGCACACCGGGTGAGGCCCGGCACTACATCTCACCCGAGGACTTCCGCAGCCGGGCGCCGCACAAGAACGTCAAGGTGATCGTCACGAGGTATGAGCAGGCGTCGGCCGAGTACAAAGACGCCTCCGAGGCACATAAGAGAGATCAATCGACAGAAAACAAGGCGAAGCTCGACAACGCGGGGAGCGAGCTGAAGGCGGCCGAGGACCAACTGCGCAACATCGCGACTCCACAACAGAAGGCCGCGGTCGAACAGCACATTCTGAGTTCGCGGAATCCGGGCGTCTACTCGGCGAACGCGCCTCCGCTCACCGGCAGTACGTCGCAACCCGACTCGCCGCCGCCGATACCGACTCCCCGAGCCTCCGCAAGCTCGGATTCCACTGAGCGCGCCGCCGATTCGTCGAACGAGGCGGCCGCACCGCCGACGACACCGAGGGCGAGGACGTACCCGAGTTGGGATGACGAGCGCATCTCGCGGCTCCTCGGGGAGAATCCGACGCCATTGACCGCACGGGCTTTCGGCAAGAGCAGCTCGGTGCAGGCCGCCGTGATGGTGTTGGGAGACGAGGAGCAGGCTCGCTTCATCTGGACCCCAGGTGACGGTGTGCTGGATCTCGCGGGCGCAGGCGCCGCAGCCGAATGGTCGTCCGGCACCCTCGACGATCTGACCCGTCTCTTCGAGCAGGAGGGGATGACCCGGGCGCTGTTCACGGACCGAATCCCGGAATCGTCGTCGTCACCCGACAGCCGAACTCGCGCCGCCGCATCGGATCACACCGAGCCGGCACGCCACGGAGCAGGGCCGGTGAACGACTCGGCCAACCCGGGGCATCCGTCGTCGGCCGGCCGGGCCGGCGCCGTGGCATACGGATTCACCACCCCGAGCGACCCGGTGCAGGCATCGCGACGGATCGACTCGACCAGCAAGGCCGGTGATCGGTCACCTTCGGCGAACCCGGCCGTCGGCACACGCACCGCACCGAACCGTGCCCTCCTCGACATCGAATTCGCTGCCCGCTGGTTGCTTTCCGACCGTGCGGACGATTCGCTCGACGCGACCGAGTGGAAGGAGATGGTCGAACACTACGGGTCGGGTTCGGTCGACGATCGGATGAGTTCGCTGGCTCGACTGATGGGTGTGCCGGACGAACAGCCGTTCACGGCGGACACCATGCCCTCGGACTGGAATGCCGTTGTTCGACCGGGCGTGCGGTTGGTGTACCGGGCTGCCGATGGCCACGTGACTGCGATATCGGTCGGCACGAACGAAGTGCTGTGGTACGACCCGACGACCGGAGATGTCCCGGACGCCATGGGATTTCACATGGCCGTCCGCCTTCTCGAGGAGAACGGTCCCACTCATCTCGTGGTCGATTCCCGGCACGCTTCCGTGACCGATGATCACCTCAGCCAGCGCGATCAGCCGATCCGGCAGGCACTCGGCGCGGACGACATGACTTCGGTGCCCCAGCCCATGCCACCGGATTGGCTGCCGGTGCCCGGTGTCACCGACCCGTTGTGTACGGCGCTCGCGGTAACTTTCAACCTCGGCAACTCGCCCGCCCTGCGTATCGCGGTCGCTCGTCGGCTCGAGGAGAATTTCCAGTACTACCGTCAAAGGTTCATCCCCGAACAGCTGAACGTTTCGTGGGCGCACGAGAGCTCCCGCCGGCAGACCTACGACGCGACCTACTCGGCCGACCCGGCGGGAATCCCGCTGGAGGAACAAGGAATTCGACAGAACTACGACAACTGGTACTGGCAGCAGGTCGACGACAGATTGCATCGGGCGATCGTGAATCTGCGGGATTTCCGGATCGATTTCGACTCGCGTCATGTGCCCGAGGGTGGCCTCACGAAGCAGGAACTGCTGACCCTGGCGGGTGCGCTGTTTCGTGCGAATCTCATTCTGCACGAGCCGAATCGGGCGGCCATCAGCTCGTTGGAGGACCACTATTACAACCCGACCCTGCAGCTGCGGCAGTCGCCGAGCGGTCACTACGAAATCGGACTGAACGCCGACGGTTCGCTCTGGGCAGCGGTGCACCCGATCGAACCAGCGGCGGCACCGATACCGGGGGCGATACTGCCTGAGCAGATTCCGCCCGCGTTCGATCGTGTGCTGGCGTCCCGGCAAGTACCGCTGCTCGACGGTGCGGTCCTGGGCAGGCACTACACCGGTGAGAACCGGCCACTGCGCTACCTGACGACGCTCGACCTGGATGAGTCGACTGTGATCGACCGCAGCAGGCTCGAGATCAGATCGGGGATGGTCAACACACCGACCCATTACATGACCCCAGAGGAACGTGAACAGCATCGGCTGTTCGTTGGCCCGGACGGCAGGTTGTATCAAGCGCGCGACGGTGCTCCGTTCCGTACTGCGGGCTCGAAGTTCGTCATGGACGAGTTCGGCAATCTGTACTCGGGTGAAACGTCGGTAGTGAGTTTCCACTCCTCGTTTCTCGGGGGGCGAACGGTCACCGCCGCCGGCTATCTCGTAGTCGATGATGGCCGGGTCCGGGTGATGACCGACCACAGCGGGCATTACCACCCCAACCCGCAGGTGAACGACTATGCCTTCGATCTCCTTCGCCGCCAGGGTCTCGTGCCCGCGAGCAATTTTCAGCGCAAGGAATACGACCCCACCATCCCGCCCACGGGCCTGCTGGGTCCTGTCCGCGAACGCGTCGGCGAACTGGAACGGCAAACCGCCGAGACCGCCAGGTTGCGGCGGTGGCTGCACGCGCGTGATCGGGTGTTGCGCGGCCGGGAGCAGAGCCCGGATAACGGGCAGGTGCGCCAGCAGTTGCGGGCGGAACGCCGCCGACTGGCCGAGCAGCAGAAGGATCTCGGCAACTGGGACCAGTTGCTCACGACCGGGCAGGTACGCCCGTCCCATCGGCTGGATCTGTGGGCACACCCGGATCCGGTCGATGAGAACGACCGGATCGTGCCGCCCGGCTTCCCGGCCGAAGTCGGTGCCGACGGCACCGCGCCGATGCGTCCTGACCAGGCCCAGAAGCTGGCGACCTGGTGGAACGAGCACGGTCGCCAGTGGTGGAGCAGTCTGCATTTCGCCGATCTGTCGCCGGAATACCAGCGCCGACTGACCATCGATTTCCCCCGCTTGCGCAATTCCGACGAGATTCCCCTCGCCGTTCGCAATGCACTCAACCGGGCATACCTGGAAGCGGAATTGCGGACGTCGGCCACAGACTCCGCATCACCGCGCGGGCAGTACGCGATGGGTACGTTGATCAAGCTGGCCGACGCGGAACTCGAGGCCCGGCTCGACGCCATCCGAGCGGGAACGGCCGCTGCGCCGGTGCATATGCTGAAATTCGATCCGGACGAATTCAGCGATTCGGTCTTCCACGTCGAGGCGATACCGCTCGCGAACGAGGCGCAGCCGGTGCCGGCCGACGTTCGCGAAGGCGCGTCCGCAACCGATGTGCCGGTGCAGGCGGCGGCCGGGCAGCAGGCCACGCCCGGGCGGCGAACCCGTGATGTGGTCGGCGATTTCGTCGGCATGGCGCTGCGGCGGCGTCGTCCGGCGACGAGCCCGACAGCCATCCAGCCGACCGGATGGTGGCGCGGACACAGCGGGCGGGCCAGGGAATTCCTGCGGCGCTTCGGACGGAATGAGGCTGTCCGCGTTGGCAACCCGAGCGTCGCCGAGTACCGAGTGCCCACCCCGGTGAGCGAGCGGTCACAGTCCCGGCCCGAGCAGGCCGGTGGGTCCGTCTTCCGAGGCGGCGTGGACGAGGCGGAAGTAGCGGGAACGCTGAATCCGGTGGTCGAGGGGGTTTCCGCGCCGGAGGGTGGGGTGTGGAAGTCGATGCCGGGTGAGGGGAATTGTTTGTTCCATGCCCTGGCGGAGCTGCTGCCCCGGGATCATCGGGGCGATCCGATTACGCACGAGGAGTTGCGGCCGCAGGTTGTGGAGGCGCTGTATCAGCGGGCGGCCGGTGAATGGGATGGTTTCTTCGACGGTTTCATGAACGGCGAGCCGGAACAGCGGCGGCGGAGCGAGTTCCAGCGGCAGTTGGAGGATCTGCTGCTGGATGGGCGGTTCCGGGATGACGCGGCCGAGCTCTTCTTGCCGTATGCGGTGCGGCAGCTCGGGTTGAATGTGGACATTGCTCGCCCGAGTGGCGTGACCACACCTCTACGTCATGGCCTGAATGGGCCGGTGTACACGTTGTTGCGGGCGACCGGTGACGGTGATGGGCACTACCACGTCGCGGTCGACGGCAACGGTGTAGTGCTGGGCGAGCCGGATCCTGGGCATGTCGATACCGACGGCGTTCGCCGGTTCGATACCAACGAAGACGGCGGCGCGTACCGTGCGGGCGGGCAGAGTCAGTCCACTGGCCGGACCGCCGCATCGGCGAACGGTGGGCCCGAGACCGAGCGGACGATCGGCAGCGTGCGCGAGCGGGCTCGGCGTCTGCTGCAGCGGCATCGGTCCGAGGTCGATCCGAACGACACCCAGCGTGACCAGTTGCAGGGGTCGGGCTGGGATATCGCGCCGCAAGCGCGGCCCGAAAGCATGCGCAACGCCTTGGCCCGCGCGCTGAGCCAGCCGTTCTTCTATGCCGTCGACGGGGCCAACAGCTGGTTGCCTCCGATGCGGCAGCACGAGTTCGCCGAGTACTTGGCGCGGTTGCGCGCCGCCCGTCCGGATGCGGGAGCGCTGGACCGGTTCGCATCGCTGCTCGGCGTGACCGTTCGTGTGCTCACCCACCAGGGCACTGTGTCAGAGCACGGCGACATCGATCCGGCGATCTCACGGCGGGTGGTCACGATCGTCGAGGTCGGCGAGGGACGCTATGTGCCCGCGCGGCAGGGCGCTCGTCCGACCTACCTCCAGAGTCACGGACACAGGCTGGCGGAGTCCGGCCCGCCGCCGGAATACGGCACCCGGGTACTGCCGGTCCCTGAGCAGACCCGTGAGGTGTATCTCTACCGCGCTGCCGATGATCGGTTGACGATCGGCCCCGAGATACCGGAGAACACAGAGGTTTTGGCTCGATCGGGTCCGGCGCAGTCGTTGTCCTGGCTGATCGGCGGTGAATCGGTCGTCTCGAACTTCGCCGAGATGAACGACGCGCAATGGGATGGCCTGATCGAGTTGATGCTCGAGCAGCACGCGGCTGAGCTGACCCCCGAGGGGCATGTGGCAGCCGATCGTTTCGACCGCTGGGCGACCTTCGCTGTGGGAATGCTGGGTCGGCAGGGTTTCCGGGATCTCGCGGTGGTCCGGCTGCCTCAGGAACTCTCGCCGGAGTTTCTGACCGATCGGATCAGGGCTGACCGGCGGTTGTGGATCGCGGGCGGCGGCAATGCGATTGCGGCGATCGCATCCTGGCGCGGGGATGAGCTTCGGTTCTCCGTCTTCGACCCACGCGAGTCCCGCACTCCGATGCAGATGTCCTCGGCGGAGGTCATACAGCACCTTGCAGGCCGCGGCTTCGACAGCGTGGTCGCGGCGCCATTCGAGCCGGAGCATGTTCTGCTCACCGAGCAGCAGCGAAATCTCCTGCGGGACACCGAGTTCCGGTTGATTGACGCGCCCGCCGTTCCTCTCATCGACGAAGAGCTGCTGGCGGCGACGATAGACGGACGATCCACCATTCATGTACTCGAGCGCGACGGCCTGATCAGGGTTTACGCCCGCAACGAGGTTATGTGGACTTCGGTCGAGGCCGGTGGCTTCGACTTCCCCGAGACGATCTACGTGGAATCGGACCGGCCCGATCAATATCTGCGGACGCAGCGCATCGACGTCGACCAGTTGCCGATAGCCGATCCGGCGCACGTACCCGCGAACGACGGTGCTCGTGACGACCGGTTGATGGAGGTCGCCACCCTCGATGGTGCGCGGCGGAAGGTGTGGTTGGTTCAGCCGCGGGAGCGGGCGAACGAGTTGTACCTGTATCGCGATGGCGACCGGGGGTTGACGGTTGCGGCGCAGGTGCCGGCGGGATCGGAGATCCTGGCCCGGTCGAGCGACACCTGGGCGCTGGCCTCGCTGATCGGCCACCGCCATCTCATCGGGCCCTTCGACCGTCTGGGAGAACGGCAGTCCGCGCTGATCGGCCTGATGGTCGATCAACACACTGCCCCGCACAGTGTCGCCGGGCGGACAGCGGTCGCCCGCAGCTTCATGGACCGTGCGGGCTATCGGACCGAGACCGAGTTCAGGACGCGGCAAGCGTTCCTGACCGCACTCGAGGCGGGACATTTCGACGGTGTCCGCCAGCTGTGGATCGCCCGCGGCGGGCATGCTGTCACGGCAGTCATCAGTAACCGCAGTCGGACGTTCCATGTCTTCCACCACGACTCCCCGGACTCCAGCGCCGCCCCTGACAGTCCCCGCGAGATGACCCGCGGGGACTTCGTAACGTTCCTCGCGACAACCGAGTTGTACCGCGTCCTGGTGGCGGAGTCACGGCTGTCCCCCGTGCAGCATTCGATCCTGTCGGATGCGGGGTTGCTGCTCACCGGCGCCGCGGACGGCGCAGGATTGGCCGTGCCCCACAGTCGAATTCGGGAATTGGCGGCGGCGGGGTTCCAGGTCCGGGTTATCGGCCGGAGCGGAATCGTCGACAACCACGCGGCGGGCAGTATTCTGCAGGGCCGAATCCCCGCCGGACATGCCCTGAACTACCGAGACGGCGATGTCGTGCTGGTGATGCTGGCGACCGGCAACTATCTGCTCGCTCACCCGCCATCCGGCCTGCCGCCTGCCTATGACACCGATCGAGGTGGCCTCTTACCCGGCATCTTGCCACCCGTGGAGGTGCCTCGGCACGATGCCGAGACGACACTCACGGTGTCGGTGTCCATGTTGGACGAATCGCCGTCACAGGTGCGGGTCAGCTGGTCGCAGCAACGGCCGTACGCGCAGGCGTTTCTGTACGTCGCGAGCGATTCGCCGTTCGTAGTCGCACCCGAGGTCCCTGCGGACGCCGACCCAGTCGCCGCATCCGACAACGTGCTCACGCTGACCTGGCTGACCGATCAGGGCCTGCGTCCTTTTGTTCCGGGCTTCTTCCAGCAGGACAGTCGATCCCAGGCCGCACTCATCCGGTTGATGTACGCCCAGTGGGAGGCGGGCGAGGATCAAGTGCGATTCGCGACCGAACACCTCGCTCAGGCAGGGTTCCCGATCCTTGCCGTACATCAGTCACGCAGGAGGTTCTGGGCCGGTGTGGTGTCCGTCGCGGAACGCAGGCGGTACTGGATCAGCAACGGCGACCACGTGATCGGTGCGATCGGCGGCAGGCGCCACGACGGGCGTGTCGAGTTCAACGTGTACGACTCCCGCACACCCGGGTGGGGGACCGTGATGGACAGCACCACCTTCGACAGATATCTCGCGGAGGAAGGATTCGATACCTTCATCGCGGCATCACTGCGGCCCACACCGTGGCCCGCGGAATCGACCGGACCGCAGCGACGGGTGCTGGACCAGCTCGGGCTGCTCGCGTCGGAGCCGCGCAGTGGGAGCTCTGCCCAGCTCCAGGCGGTTCGGCGGGCCGCTGCCGCGGATCCGGAGTTCCCCGCGCGGATTCGGGGCGTGCTCGACCGCCTGAACGGGCGTATCGCGGCTCGCTGGGACTCAGCGGAGTTGGCTCAGCGGACCGGAATACGTTTGCGGGCCGTCCATCCAGACGGAAGCTCGACCATCGATGGCGAGTCCGGGCCGGAGGTGACCGTGTTGATCGGGTGGGACCGGTCGCTGCGGGCCGCGGTCCCCGCGCTGGGTTCCGAGGCGCTGACGAACTACGTGCGCGCAATGGGTTTGCGCGTTGTCGATGTGCCTGCCGACGAGGATGGGTTCTTCCGGGCGGCTGTGCACGCGGGTGGTCTGCTGCTGAGTCACGGAGCGGAGCGCGACGATGCGACTGCTGCCGAACTGCTGCGTGATCGGCTGGCACAACAGTTCGCCGGGGGGTCCCAACGCTTCGACATCCTCAGCGTCGCTGAGGATTTGCGGACTCGCGGCAGCTGGGCCGAGCCGATGGCGGAAATCGCGCCGCAGTTGCTCGCCGATGTTTCCGGTGCCTCCGTGCGGGTGGCGTCTGACGGTGCGGCGGAGGGCGTACGCGAGCAGTGGTTCTTCCCGCAACAGTCGACGGCGGACACTCCGACCATCACCCTGCTCCACCATGGCGGGAGCGCCTACCAGGCGACCGTTCCGGAGTTCGCGCACCGGCCGCCCGCGGCGACTGTGCCGCCATCGGAACGCACACTGACGCCGACACAGGAGAGTTACCTCGCGCAGTGGTCCTACCGGCTCGATCCCAGCGATGCGGGCAGTCGCACCGTGGCGGGCGCCGTCATCCGGGCGCTCGGCGCTCGGGTGCACGAGTGGTACCGCGATGAGCAGACACTCATCGAATATCTTTGGCGCCAGCGGCCACTGCAGCTGCTGCCCTTCGAGCGCGACGACCTCGGCGCCGCGGAGCTCATTCGCCTCGACGCCGATCTGGTCCAGCGGAGTATGGGCGTGCAGGTGACGATCGTCGACAGCGATAGCGTGCACACCACGAGCTCGGACGAACAATCCTCGGCGCCGCAGCGGGTGGTGCTGGCCCGCACCGTCGACCATCGACTGATCGTGGCCGACGAGATCACCGATCCGGTGCCGGAGTGGGTTCCCAGGGTGGTCGCCCCGACGGAGCCCGCCTATCCGACCGAGCAGCAGTTGGCCGTGCTCGACGAGGGTACGACGGTGTCGGATCCCCTGCCGTTTCTTCCGATGCGTGCGGCGATACTGCGTGCGGCATCCCCGGATGGCGCGGTTTCACCGGAGTTCTTGCGGGCGTTGGCAAATGAGTTCGCTCTCCCGGCGGGTGAGGACCAGTCGCAGTGGTTCGCGCGGCGGACCGACCCCGCGGCCTTCGCGCAATGGGCCGGCATCCGGGTGCGGGTGATCGCGGAGGATGGGAGTGAGCGCACCCATGGGCCGGAGGGCCTGACGCGGCTTACGGTGCTTGCGGGCCGAGGCGGCATCGTGCGCGTGGCGTTGCCGACGCGGCTGAGCGACGCGCAGTCGAACTTCGTGGCGGACCGGCAGATGTTCGCGATCGATGTGTCCAACGACGGCGATTGCTTCTTCCAGGCCGCCATCCAGGCGGGCGGGGGATGGTTGAGCCGCACCGTGGGATACGAGGGTGTCGACGCCGTCGACCAGTTGCGCGATCGGCTGTCGCGCAGGCTGCACTACGGTATCGACCGGTATCGCTCGTTCCTCACCGCGCCCACCGAGCAGCACATCTCGGAATTGGTAGCGGGCTTGAGCACTCGCGGACACTGGGCTTCCGAGGCGGGTGATCTGGCTCCGCGACTGCTCGCCGACTCGACCGGTGCGGTGGTGGTCGTGGTACCGGAGACCGGACAGCCTCAGGAATTCGTTCCGGAGAATCGTGACCCGGCGGCGCCGATCATCCACCTGATGCGGGTGGACGGTAACCACTACCAATACGCTGCCGTGCCGAACGCCCGAGCGAGTGTGCCCGGTAGTCCGTCGTTGACCGCTGGCGCGGACGAGTCGACGGTAGCGGGCGCGGTGAACGTGCAGGTCGAGGGTGTCTGGGCGCCCGTAGGCGGGGCATGGAAGTCGATGCCGGGGGAGGGCAACTGTCTGTTCCATGCCCTGGCGGAGTTGCTGAGTACGAATGATCGTGCCCTGCACGAGGATTTGCGTGCCGAGGTGGTGGCGGGGTTGCGTGCGAAGGCGGCTCGCGAATGGGATGACTCGTTCGGCGACTTCCTGCCGGGGGTCCATGAGGACATCCGGCAGGAAGTGTTCCAGCGGCAGTTGGACACCTTGCTGGAGGGCGGGAGGTTCATGGATCCCGTGGCTGAACAGTTCCTGCCATTCTTTGTCCGCGAGCTCGGGCTGAATGTCGATATCGATGATCCGACCGGCGTGACCACACATCTGCACTATGGGCCCGGGTTGCCGGTGTACACGTTGCTGCGGGCGACCGGTGATGGTCGCGGCCACTTTCACGTCGCGGTCGATGAGAACGGAGTGGTGCTGAATCGTCCACTCCCCGAGGCGTCGCGCGCCGGTGCTTGGCTGGAGCCGACGGAGCATCGTGGGCCGGATCTCGAGGATGGCCCGCTGCGAGCGGTAAACGGTTGGGGGCCAGGATATTTCGAGGTTCATCCGAGCGGCGGCGAGCCGTGGATCGATGACGAGTTGGTGAACCTGTTCTCGGAATCCGACATTCAGGAAGCCGGCATTCGGTCCGCCGGATCGGTTGCCGTCGCCGCTGCGCCGGTAGCGGGCAGCGCGGATGCGGGCTCGCCCGCGGCTGCGGTGCTCCGACCGGAGTGGGCCCCTGCCACCGAGCCGCCGGATCAACCGGCGGTGATGCCCGCAGCTGCCGTGCACGGCATTTCGGGCGAATATCTTCTGGTTCCCGTCGTCGGCGACGACCGATTTGTTGCGTTCGACGAGGGCAGCTCGTGTCGCGTCGTCATCGACTCGGACGGTCGCTACATCATTGATGAACCCAGCGATGAATTGGTGGTTCTGGAACGGGATCTGGTCGAAAAATACTTCGTGCGAGCAGCAGCCGACGACGGTACGGTGACGATGAATCCGCGCGTCCTCGGCAGGATCTACCGGGATCTCAGGGGCGAACTGCTGTGGCTGGCACCGGGTGTGGCCGCCGCGCGGCGTACCGGCGACGCCGCGGTGATCGAGGTCTACCACGCCGCGGAACGCCGGTGGCAGCGGATGGCTTCGCAGCCGCTCCCCCTGCGAGCCGAACCCATCACCGGTCCGCTGTGGCCACTGGGCGAAAACGGCGAGCTGTTGCCGCCGCGCCCCGCGGACTTCGCTCAGGGCGGTCTTGGTACGTGCTACCAGATAGCGAACTTCGTCGCCATGGTGCACTCCTATCCGCACCTACTCGACAGGCTGATCCGCTGGCATCCTGAGGACAACACCTACAGTGTGCTGTTCTTCGCCGGTGACTGGGAGTTGTGGATACGGGTCGACAACGTCTTCTACGTCGATCGCGACGGTGAACTGCTCTACGCCGGGGGGCGCAGCAAGCCCTTGGCCATCGCGGTGTGGGAGAAGGCATGGGCGGCTTTCCAGGGCGGCGCATTCGGCTACGCCGGCGTTATCGGCGGGGACCCGGCAATGGCGGCGACGAGCCTGCTGCCACGCACGGCACCGGGGTGGCGCGCGCCGCAGTCTCGCCGCGGTACCTCGGAATTGATTCTGGCAGATCCAACACTGCTGGATCGCGACACGTTGGCCGAGCTCTTGACATCGGATGGCGCACCGGGCGACGGTCTCGCTCAATTGATTCTGGAGTGGTCGCCGCACGATTGGCCGGACGACCCGATAGTGGATTCCCATCGGGACAACGGTCGCGCCGATTTCGTGAACTTCGTGCATTTCGTGCTGCTGCCCGAGGTCCGGTGGCAGATCGGCGAACAGATGCGCATCGCCGCGTCCAGCCCGGCGCACCTCGCGGAGATGGACCGCCACGAATTGGTGGAACTGTTCGGAAGTACGGGCCTCGCGCAGGTGATCGAGGACTTGCGGCCGATCATCGAGCAGCAGCGCGGCGCGCACAACCCCGCGTTCGACATGTCGGACCCGTTGGCGTTCTCGGGGTTCGTGCACGGCCACTTGAAACGTGCGCTCGATCGCATGCAAACGCATCTGCGGCAGTGGGATTCGGGCGACCCCCTGTCCGACACCCGCGTCGCCGAGTGGTTGGCCGGTAGATGCCACGAGCTCCGTTCCCGGGGTGATCTGGTGGTTCTGGGGACCCGCACGCGCGCCGATGGCAGCGAGGAGCACCCGCGTACCGGCTTGGCTCACAACCACTCATACGCCCTCGACCACGTTCAGTGGGAATCGGGCAGGGCCACCGGCGTGCAGGTACGTGATCCGCACAGGCCGGCCGAGCTGATCTTCGTGCCGCTGTCCGAGTTGCACCAGTTCAACTGGCTCAACACATTCGGAGTCGGCAGCGGGTGGGTATTCGGGTCGGGGGAGTCGAGCCACTTCTCGGCGGCGACCTCGAGATCGGAGACCGCGGCAGCCGGGCACGAGGGCAGGGGCATGAACGCGCATGCCGAACGTGGGCGTCCCGCCCCGCCGGAACCGAGGCCGTCCTCGTTCGTCTCCGAATACACGCTGGTGACACCGCATTCGGCCGAATCCATTGCCGCCATGTCTGCTGAGGAGAGGCTGCGCTCGGGACCCTTTGCCACGCGCGATATGTGGAACGTGGAGAAAGGGCAGGTCTCAGACGATGGCACTGCGCTCTCCTTTCCGCGCTTCCGTGTGGCTCGGCCGGTGGTTGTGGATCAGCACCCGATGTTGCGGGTATCGGGTGATGGTTCGATCGCGCTGACTCAGGCCAGTCGCTTCGCAAAGGATTTCTACGCCATCCCGGAGGTCGTCGAGCAGGCGTCGAAGGCCTTGGCGCAGGCGGGTAGCAACATGCGCCTGACGCTGGACGAAGAGACGTACGTCGAGTTCGTTCACAACGGGCAGAAGAAGCGGCTCCTCCGGGTCACACCGGCATTCCGCACCAGGCCAACGGACGTATGCCGCGACTTCTCCGAGCAGGTTCTGGGTGGATCACATACGCACATGGTTCTCTTCGACACTCGTTCCGAGGCGCTGGGCGGCACCGGGGCGGTGGCGATCGCGCCGATCGATATCAAGTCCGGCCGTGAGGTGGCCGGTACGCATCATCTGGCGGAGTATCTGGTCAGGGCAGCGGACGATCCCGAGCTCGACTCCGTGATCCCGGAATCGGCGGTCATCGCGGTTTCGCGCGCCGACGACGAGCCCGAGTCCGCGTGGCCCGCCCCCGGGCAGTCGTACCGCAGTGCAGGCGACCCCTTCGTGAATCGGCAGCGGAATCAGGCACTCGAGGCGGCCGAGTCGGCGTTGGGTGTGAACGCCAAGGCGTTCGCCAAGCCAATGGAGGCGTATCTCCGCCAGTCGATCGCATCGTCGCAAGACAGTGCAGGCTCGCGGAATATTCCAGGCTCTTACGGCTACCATTTCGCGCCGGTCGTGCTGGAAAGCCAGGACGGGCAGCATCAGATCACCATCGAGAACCTCAACATACGTTCCTCGCACGGCAAGAATCTCGACGATGTGCTCGACCTGAACCTGGAGTACTACCGCCATCGAGTGGACGACCTGCGAACGTGGCTGGCCGCTGCCGGAAACGATCTCGGCCCGGGGAACCCCAGGTTCGAGCTCATCGAGAGCATGCGGAAGATCCGAGACGCGGAGGAGCGGCTCGCGGTATCGAAGGCCACGGCGAGCATTTCGCCTGTCACCGATGAGATGCAGAGGGAGCGCGCCAGCGGGGCGTTGGCCGCGGCACGTGGTGATGCGAAACGGAGCCTGGCCGCCATCTTCGGCAAGGAACTGGGTTCCGGCGGCGACATGTGGACCTTCGCAATGTACGGGCGTGCTCGCGGCGAATCGTTCTTCGAGGTCGTCGACCCGACGACCGATCGGATTGCCGTGGTGCTGATCGCCGACCACGGCAACCAACGTCGGGAGTTGGAGTTCGCCCCGGGGAGCGCAGCACTCGACTCACTCCAGCTGGCGACGTTGGACCGAATGGCTGCCAGGTTGGCGAAGGTCGTGGCGTGGCGGCAGAACGAAGGCATGCAACTGCCCCACATGGATTTGACGGTCGAGTCCATGCCGAACGAGCAGGAATTGGCCGCCGCTCGCGGCGATGTCGTCGAGCGCTATTTCCTGGGTCGCCTTCAGACCCATCTGGCCGAGTTGGACCGGCGGTTCTCGGCCGCGGATCTCCAGGTGACTCTGCGCCGGAGAGAGCGTAATTCGCAGCGGGCGGGCATGATCGGCGATGGTGCGACACAGGTCCGGTCCAGAGTTGTGCTGAGCTACTTCACCGGGGTCGATCCGGCCGAGAAGGTCAACCTCACGGGTGCGGAACTGGCACAGTTGGCCCGGGATATCGGGGTACATCGGGAACGCGGGTTCGCCGGCCACGCGCGGGCCTGGTACACCGGCGTCCGCTTGCCGGAGATCGTACGCACCGACGACATCGTCCGCCGCACCACGGACATCGTCCGCGCTGCGCAATACCTCGACGGGACCACCCAGCCGACAATCGGCCGATTGACCGACATCCGCCGCGCCGCAGACATCCTGATCCGCGAATACCACCACACCGGGCCGTTCCGGCTGGAACACCTCGACCCGCTGGTATGCGATGTACTCGGCCTGGCTCCCTACGCTCTGGTCGACAACGGACAGCGCAACGACCTGGTGGAGCTCGTGCGGGCTGCCAAGATGAGCCACCGGCCGGTCACCCGGGCCGACCTCGACGCCGCCCGTGATCGCCTGCTGTCGCGCGAAAGTCTTTCGCTCCCAGCGTCTGCCGCGATGAGCGCGGCAATTCAGGTGGCCGGTCCCGTTGCCGATTCGCGCCACGCGTCCGAAGTGGCGCCGTATGCACAGGTCGCGGCGCCTGCGCCGGTGGTAGCTCGCCGACACGCGAACAGCGCTGCGCCGCACGCGCCCTCGTCGCCGGGGTCGGTGGACGAGACGGTCGGTCACAGTGCCCGAGCCTTGCTGAGCTCGCTGCGCCAGTCGCGCAGAGCGGGCAGGGTGTTCGAATCCGTCCTGCCCCTGGACGAAGCCACCGTCGCACTCGCCGAGCTGGTCCACTCCTACCCCAGCGAGACCCGCGATGCGGGTCACGAGGCTCCGTCGGCAGTGCCGCAGGCGGCGGCCCAACCGCAATCCGAGCATGCTCCGCACATGATGCCGGGCCTGGCGGACAAGGTGCGAAAGGTGTTGCGGGAGGACCCGACCGCCACCGAATTCGTGCCCCGGCCCGAGGATGTCCCGCGGTTGGTGCCGGGCACGCGGTTGTGGTTGTTCGACGAACGGGGGCGGCATTACGTCGTGAACGTGGTCGGGAGGAGCCAGCGGCGCGCCGAGCGGGACGGCGACTACTCGCCGAGGTTCCATGTGATTTCCCCGGCGGGGAACACCCGTGTACTGACTTCGGCGAGGTTCGTCGGATTGCTCGGCCGGGTTGTGCACGGTCTGATCGCGCGGCCGCATTCCGACACCGGTCGCGTTGGCCACAATCCCGTGGTGGCGCGGCGTGACCGCGAACTCGACGCTACCGCCGATCCCGCCGGTTCGAACGCTGTGCGGTTGCGCGGT
>NZ_BDBP01000076.1 GCF_001613045.1 Nocardia lijiangensis NBRC 108240
CGCCGAGCCAGGAGCCGCGCGAGGAGCAGCGAAGATCTCCGCGCTCCGAGAGCCTGCGCTCCCGCGCGGAAGGCGCGCGGCCGGCGTGGTCGGCGAGACGGCACAAGCCGGAGCCGCAGCAGACCGATTCCGAGCCCGAGTCCGGTGGCATCCCGACGGCCGCGTGGTCGCTGGCCAGCCAGGATCAGCAGCTGGTCTCCGGTTCCACGGTGGCGGGCGACCTGCTGCGCGACGGTGTGGAGCGCGCCGAACGCGCAGGCGGTCGCGGCAGGTCGCGCGGCGGCCGCGCCGAGGTCGCGCTCGACGAGGGCTTCACCGATGTGCACGATCAATTCCTGCTCGACGACGAGGAGGACGAGGACGAGGCGCCTGCCAGGAAGCGGACGCCTGCCAAGCGGCCGTTGCCGCGTGGCTCCCGCGCCGCGCGCAAGGCGGAGTACGACGCCAACCGCAAGCAGTGGATGGTCCTCGGCGGGCAGAGCACCGGCGCTGCGGTCGCCGGAATGTTGCTGTTCAAGGGTTTCGAGCGGATGTGGGAGATGCTGCCCTGGGTGGCGCTGGCCCTGGCGATGATCGTGATCCTGGGTCTGGTTGCCCTGGTGCGGATTCTGCGCAGGACCGACGACATCCTCAGCACGGTGATCGCCGTCGTTGTGGGCATCTTCGTCACGCTGGGACCGCTAGCCTTTCTTCTCAGTACGAACTGAGTAGGGAGTGGCTGTGGGGACCATCGGGCAGGCGGAAGACACTCGGATCGGCAGCGCGGTCGGGGGACCGGCGCCCGATCCGAGCGGGGAACCGGCGGCGGGGACGCCGGGTGGATCGGCGAGCCCGCCAGGGCGCGACATCCTGGTCGGCCTGTCCAGCGCGTCGGTCTATCCGCAGAACACGGAGGCGGCCTTCCGGTACGCGGCCGAACTCGGTTACGACGGCGTCGAACTGATGGTCTGGGCCGAGCCCGCCAGCCAGAGCATCGCCACCGTGCAGAGCTACATCCGCAGATACGGTGTGCCGGTGCTCGCGGTGCACGCGCCGTGCCTGCTGATCTCCCAGCGCGTGTGGGGCGCGGATCCGGTGGCCAAGCTGGAGCGCAGCGTGCGGACCGCCGAGGCGCTCGGCGCGGCGACCGTGGTGGTGCATCCGCCGTTCCGCTGGCAGCGCCGCTACGCGGAGGGCTTCGCCGAGCAGGTCGCCGAGCTGGAGGAGCACAGCCCGGTCGTCGTCGCGGTGGAGAACATGTTCCCGATGCGCGCGGATTCGCTGTTCGGCCGCGGCGCGAATTCGGCAAAGCGGTTGGAGCGGCGCGGCGGACCCGGCTGGGGCGTGACCGCCTTCAGCCCGTCCTACGACCCGACCGACACCGGCTTCCGGCACTACACCCTCGACCTCTCGCACACCGCGACCGCGGGCGCCGATCCGCTCGCGCTGGCCGCCCGGATGGGACAGGGCCTCGCCCACCTGCACCTGGCCGACGGGCGCGGTGCGGCCCACGACGAACACCTCGTGCCCGGCGACGGCACACAGCCCTGCGTCGAACTGTGCGAGCAGCTGGTGCGCAGCGGTTTCTCCGGGCACGCCGTCGCCGAGATCAACACCCAGAACGCCCGCACCACCGCCCATCGCGCGGCGATGCTGCATCGCACGCTGTCCTTCGCCCGGCTGCATCTGAACGGCGTGACCCCGGCTCCCGCACCGGCGTCCGCGCACGCGAATCAGGGCTGACGCCGGCTCAATGTGATATTGATCAGCCCCGCACCGGGGAATGCCGTGGTCACTACCGAGAGTTGTACGCTGTACGAATCTCTCGGAGTACGACAGGAGCGACGATGACGCTGGAGTTCACCGCCGACATGGCCGGGACGGCCGCACTGAACGGCCCGTTCGGCGAGGTGTGCGCGCTGACCGAGCTGCTGTCGGCCGAGGACGGAATCGGGCGATACGCGGGCGTCATCGACGATATCTGGACCATCGGCCCGAAGGTGCACGGCGGCACCATGGTCGCCGCGAGCGCCGCGGCCGCCACCCGCTGGCTGCGCGCCTCCGATCCCGCGCTCACCGGGATGGCTCCGATCGCCGCCAGTTCGGACTTCCTCGGCGCTCCCGAGCCCGGCGAGGTCGAGTACGAGGTGCGCATCCGCAAGATCGGCCGCCAGATCTGTCTCGCCGATGCCACCCTCACCCAGAACGGCCGCGCCATGGTGCGCACCGCCTTCACCTTCGGTCATCTCGACGACATCGAACCGCTCTACGCTCCCGAGCACGGTGACATGCCCGCCGAGCCGGCTGACGATGCGATGGGCTACGAGGGTTCGCCGATGGGCAAGATCGTGCACGTCGCCAAGGGCGCCGACCTCTACCTGGACCGGACCTGGGCGCCGTTCCTGGAAGGCGCGAAGGGCGAGCCGCGGCTGCGGTTGTGGATGCGCCCGTTCGAGAGCGATCAGCGCGATCCCGACGTGTCCATGTACTTCGCGATGATGGCGGCCGACATGAGCCCGCCGGTGCCGGTGAACCTCGGCCACTTCGGCTGGGCGCCCACCGTGCAGATGACGACCTACCTGCGCCGCAGGCCTGCGCCCGGCTGGCTGCGCATCATCGCTACCTCGCACGAGGTGGGTGGACGCATGTTCGACGAGGATCAGCTCATCCTGGACAGCACCGGCGCCGTGGTCGCGCAGAGCCGCCAACTCGCACTGATTCCCCAGCCGCGCTGACGCGCCAACTAATCTCTACAACCATGACGAGAATTGCGGTGATCGGTGGAGGCCGGATCGGGGAGGCGTTGATCGCCGGCTTGCTGGAGGCGGGCAGGGCGAGCAAGGATCTGGTCGTCGTCGAGACGCACGCCGATCGGGCCGAGCTGATCGCGAGCCGGTTGGGCGTGCGCGTCACCGCCGAGGCGGCCGACGCGGCCGTCGGCGCCGATCTGCTGGTGATCGCCGTCAAGCCGGGTGACGTGGACGCCGTGCTGACCGAACTGGCCAAGGCCGAGCTGAATGCGGGCGACCGCGACCAGGTGCTCGTCTCGCTGGCGGCGGGCGTGCCGACAGCGCGGCTGGAGGCCAAGCTGCCCGCGGGCTTCCCGGTGGTGCGGGTGATGTCGAATACCCCGATGCTGGTCGGCCAGGGCATGAGCGCGCTCGCGCCGGGCCGCTACGCCAAGCCCGAGCAGCTGGAGCTGGTCACCGAGCTGCTCTCCGCGGTCGGCAAGGTAGTCACCGTGGCCGAGTCGCAGATGGACGCGGTCACCGCGGTATCCGGCTCCGGCCCCGCCTATTTCCTGCTGGTCGTCGAGGCCATGGTGGACGCGGGCGTCGGGCTCGGCCTGACCAGGGACGTGGCCACCCAGCTGGTGGTGCAGACGATGGTCGGCTCGGCCGCGCTGCTCGACGAATCCGGCCAGAGTGCGGTGGAGCTGCGCGCGGCCGTCACCTCGCCCGCGGGCACCACCGCAGCGGCCTTGCGCGAGCTCGAACGCGGCGGTGTCCGTTCGGCATTCCTCGAGGCGTTGCACGCGGCCAAGCGGCGGTCCGCGGAACAGGGCGCGTCGGCGGAATAGCACCCGGCTCGTATACCTCGCGTTCTCCTCGGGGCAAACCGGGCGTCAGAAGCTGATTTCTCACACACGTCGCAGTAATCCCACTAGCCCCGCTAAGCTTCAAGGAGCACGTGCGTGTCTGTTCCGCCGGTGGGGAAGCCGGCGGCGCGGACGTGCCGGAGGTCAATGGTGCAATGATGTCTTCCAACAAGATGTCTGCAAATAGCTCGGGGACGTCACCAGGTTCGTCCGGCCCATCAGGTGGCCGGAGCGGCGGTCGAGCGCAAGGCGGTTCGGGATCATCGGGCCAATCCGTGCTCGGCGGTGGTACGCAATTCCTCACCGTCGCCGAAGTGGCGAATTTGATGCGGGTATCCAAGATGACGGTCTACCGGTTGGTGCATTCGGGTGAACTGCCCGCGGTGCGCGTCGGCCGATCGTTCCGCGTGCACGCGAAGGCGGTGCACGACTACCTGGAGACGTCTTACTTCGACGCCGGCTGAAGCGGTTTCGGACCGCGAGAGGGCCCCGTACGGCTTGCGGCGGCCCGCGGATGACGGCGCGCTCGACCGCTAGGGTCCTTGCTCGTGCCGCCATCGCATACCGGTAGGATGAACCCTCGGTTCGTGTTCGCCTGCCTGCGGCGCCAGTTTGTGGTGTCCGGTGGCCGCTGGCGGCGCGGATGCCGAAATCAGCTAGGCGTACGCCATGGCGTGCGCGCCGAGTAGAGAGAACGCGAGGACACCCTATGGGTTCTGTGATCAAGAAGCGCCGCAAGCGCATGTCGAAGAAGAAGCACCGCAAGCTGCTTCGCCGCACGCGTGTTCAGCGGCGCAAACTCGGCAAGTGAGCATGCGCGCCCGCCAGGGCGTGCAACCGCCTTCGCTCCGCAGGTGCGGAGCCGACGGCGGACTTCGCCAGGCAGGCGCCTATGTGAACAAGAGGCCCGTCACCGCTCGGTGGCGGGCCTCGGTCTTTGAAACAGTTCAGTTTGAAACTTATTCGATGTACCCGGTGACCGAAGTCGATGTATCCGGTGACTGAAGTCATCGTTAGATCCTGGTTAATACTCTCGGCGACCCAGACGGTAGCGGTTACTCTGGAACCGCCAATAAATGTAAATGGGGGCCTGGTAGGTGGGATCGGGTGCTGCGGTGGGATCTGAGATAAGGGACGGGCACACGCCCAAGATCGTCATGGTGACCGGCGCCAGCCGATTCTTCGGTAGCGCCGTGGTGGCCAAGCTCGCCCAGGATCCTGCTGTGGAGCGCATTCTCGCCGTCGACACCATGACACCGAGCCGGGAACGGCGGCGCCGCATGGGGCGCGCCGAGTTCGTCCGCGGCGATATTCGAAACCCATTGATCCGCAAGGTGATCGGCGGCAACGAGGTCGACACCGTCGTGCATACCGCGATGCTGGCCAAGCCGCCGTCCGGCGGCGGTCGCGCGGCGATGAAAGACGTCAACGTGCTCGGCGCCATGCAGTTGTTCGCGGTCTGCCAGAAGTCGCCTTCGGTGCGACGCGTCGTCGTGCGCTCCACCTCGGCGGTCTACGGGTGCAGCGCCAAGGATCCGGCGAAATTCACCGAGGAAATGAGCGCGCGCACGCCGCCGCGCGGATGGTTTGCGCGCGACATGATCGAAATCGAGGGTTTCGTTCGTGGGCTTGCGCGCCGCCGCCCCGATATCGCGGCATCGATTCTGCGTTTCGCGCCCATTGTGGGCCCGCGACTGGCCGGTCGCGGCGTACAGTATCTCCGTTCACCGGTTACTCCGACCGTCTTCGGCCGGGACCCTCGAATGCAGCTGTTGCACGAAGAAGATGCGGTAGCCGCGCTCGCACATGCGGCGCAGACGGCTCCCGGCGGTACCTACAACGTCGCGGGCGATGGTGCGTTGGCGCTGTCACAGGCGGTGCGTCGAGCGGGGCGCATCGAGCTGCCGGTGCCGTTCACGGTGTTCCGCACCGCGGGTCGCGCGTTGATGGGGTCGGTGATGCGCGAATTCACCGGCGAACAACTCGATTACTTCCATTTCGGCTGCGGCCTGGACACGACGCGGATGCGAACCGAACTCGGTTTCGAGCCGCGATGGACCACAGTTCAGGCGTTCGACGACTTCATCGGGGGCGCAGCGTTGCGGCCCGTCTTCGATCCAGCGTGGATCGATGCCGCAGAAAAGAAACTGCTCGGCCTCATCGGGGCCGGTACGGGAGCACACCAATGAGCGACGTGGCGAAAGTCATCCAACTTCATGATCTGAATATCGAGGCCAGGCAGCGCACCAGCACCCGTCGCTGGCCGGACCCCGCACCTGGCGAAAAGAAGCCGAGCCGGGTCACCTCTCTGACCGATCGGCTCGCCTCGGCCGTGCCGCAGGCGCCGCAGTCGCTGTCCGACCTGGTCCGCAACGAAATCGGCAAGCAGATCGGCCGCACCGCCGATTTCGCCCGCCGCCGCCTGACCGGCGACTACCAGGTGGACGAATTCGGTTTCGACGAACACCTGCTCGAGTCGGTCATCCTGCCCGCACTGCGCCCGCTGTCGGATCTGTGGTTCCGCGTCGAGGTCAACGGCATGGAGAACATCCCCGAGGTTGGCGGTGCGCTGGTGGTGGCCAACCACGCGGGCACCGTTCCGATCGACGGCCTGATGCTGCAGCTGGCCATTCACGACCACCACGCCAAGCAGCGCGCGCTGCGCCTGCTCGCCGCGGACCTCATCTTCGAAATGCCCTTCCTCGGCGTGCTGGCCCGCAAGGCCGGGCACACCCTGGCCTGCCGCGAGGACGCCGAGCGCCTGCTGCGCTCCGGCGAGCTGACGGGCGTGTTCCCCGAGGGATTCAAGGGCGTCGGCAAGCAGTACTCCGACCGCTACAAGCTGCAACGCTTCGGCCGCGGCGGTTTCGTCGCCGCCGCCGTGCGCACCGGCGTGCCGATCATCCCGTGCTCGATCGTCGGTTCCGAGGAGATCTACCCGAAGCTGGCCGACATCAAGCCGCTGGCGCGACTGCTCGGCCTCCCGTACTTCCCGGTGACGCCGATGTTCCCGGCCCTCGGCCCGCTCGGCGCGGTGCCGCTCCCCTCGAAGTGGTACATCGAATTCGGCAAGCCCATCGCCACCACCGCCTACGAGCCCGAGGCCGCCGACGACCCGATGACCATGTTCGAGGTCACCGACCAGGTCCGCGAGAACATCCAGCAGACGCTCTACAAACTCCTTACCAAGCGCCGGAACCCCTTCACCGGCTGAATCTTTGGCGCGCTGGCGCGCGCGCGTGTTCGCGGCCTCTATGTCTCGCGTCCGAGCGGCCGAGACTCGCGCCGGGGGCGCATGCGCTTCGGCCGCTCGGACGCGAGACGGCCGCGAACGGGTCGCTCGTCGGGCTCGCTCCGTGCGGGGTTGATCGGGTGCCGATGGTGCGGTCAGGTTTGATGCGCGGGATCGTGGAGACCGATGTTGCGGGCCCGCCGCTCAGTGGTCGCCGCCAGGTGACTGCCTCCGACATCCTGCCGCTCGCTCGGCCACGCCACTGCCCGCGCGGGCAGCACCTCGGCTCAGCGGCCTGGATTACCAGGCGACACGAACCATGCGACGTTCACGCCCACCGGATCTCCCCAACCTGCACACCGATCCGAACAGACACATCCGCACCCCGATCACCCCGCACGGAGCGAGCCTGACGCGCGAACACGCGCGCGCCAGCGCGCCAAAAATTCAGTGGTCGCGGCGGCGGGTGACCGCTGCGGCGACGGCGCCGCCCGCGGCGCCGAGTGCGAGCGCGGTCGGGACGCCGATCTTCGCCGCCTTGCGGCCGGTGCGGAAATCGCGGATCTCCCAGCCTCGGTTCTTGGCTAGCTCGCGTAGGTCCGAGTCGGGGTTGATCGCGACCGCCGTGCCGACCAGTGAGAGCATCGGCACGTCGTTGTGACTGTCGGAGTACGCCGTACAGCGCTTGAGGTTCAGACCCTCGCGGATGGCCAGCGTGCGCACGGCGTGCGCTTTGCCGAGCCCGTGCAGGATGTCGCCGACGAGTCGCCCGGTGAACTTGCCGTCGACACTCTCGGCCACGGTGCCCAGCGCACCGGTCAGCCCGAGCCGTTTGGCGATCACCTGGGCCAGCTCGACCGGCGTCGCGGTGACCAGCCAGACCTGCTGGCCCGCGTCCAAGTGCATCTGCGCCAATGCGCGGGTGCCCGGCCAGATCTTGTCGGCGATGATCTCGTCGTAGATCTCCTCACCGAGCGCGGCCAGCTCGGAGGTCGGGCGGCCCGCGATGAACGAGAGCGCCTTCTCCTTGCCGGAGGCCATGTCGGTGCTGCTCTCCTTGCCGGTGACGCGGAACTTCACCTGTTTCCATGCCACATCGACCAGGTCGGAGGTCTTGAAGTACTTGCGCGCCGCGAGACCGCGCGCGAAATGCACGATCGAGGCGCCCTGCACCATTGTGTTGTCCACATCGAAGAACGCCGCCGCGGTGAGATCGCGCGGCACCTCCGGTCCCGTGGGCTCGGCCGTCGCCAGCTCCGATTCGTGCAGCGACAGCGCCGCGTCGGCGCTGGCCTCACCGGCCAGATTCGCGCGGACCTCCTCCTCGGTCGGTCCGAACGGACTGCGGGAGATGCGAGCGAGCTGATCCTGCAGGCCCTGGCCGAGCGGGCCCAGGTGCCACCGCACCGGGAACTCGCCGAACCGGCCCGCGATGAACCCGGCCCTCTCCACCTTCGATCGTTCCGGCACCAGTACCTCCGCCCGTTCGCGCGAACCAGGTCCACACTAACCGGATTCCCCGACAGTCACCCGGAGACCACGCGCACCGGCGGGGAGTGGCGAGGGGATTTAATAACGGCCATGACCAATCCCACAGACAGCACCGCTGCGCCGCCCGCGCACGAAGTGATTTTGCTGACCAGGGCCGGCTGCGGGCTGTGTGCCACGGCACTGGAGCAGTTGCGCGCGATCTGCGCGGATTTCGGCATCGAGCCCGGCGCCCTGGACGTCGACCTCGCCGCGGAAACCGACCCTGGCCTGCGCGCGGAGTACGGCGACCGGCTGCCGGTCGTGCTGTTGGACGGTCGCGAGCACAGCTACTTCGACGTCGACGAGGCACGTTTGCGGGCGGATCTGGGTCGCTGATCGGTGTGATTCGTGTCCGATTTCGCCGCCGTGCTGGTCGCAGCGGAAAATGAGGCCAATTTCACCGACTTTGTGCAGGGCTTCACAAGCGGTTACGGTGGTGGCACGCGACCCGCATGCCGAGGCTGCGGAGCCGCCCTGAAATCCGATACTTCGACCATGGCACCGGACCGCGCCGGGCTCGAGGTCGAACGACGAACCGGACCTGTGCGCAGGCCGGAACGAGGAGCCGACGACGTGACAGAGCAGCATGAGGCGCCGGGCGGCGTCTCCGGCAGGGCTCTGCAGAAAGACATCCCGCAGGCCACCGTGGCGCGGCTGGCCACCTATCTCCGGGTCCTCGCCATGTTGGCCGACGACGGTGTGCTCATCGTATCGAGTGAGGAACTGGCTGTCGCGGCGGGTGTCAATTCGGCCAAGTTACGCAAGGATTTATCGTTCCTCGGGCCCAACGGCGTCCGGGGTGTCGGCTATGACGTAGCGAAGTTGCGGACCAGGATCGAGGACGTGCTCGGTCTGTCCGGTGGACATCGCGTGGTGCTTGTCGGCGTCGGAAACCTGGGCAGGGCCCTTGTCGGCTATGGCGGCTTCCGGCGGCGCGGATTCAGCGTGGTCGGCCTCTTCGACACCGATCCCGGGGTGGTCGGTCTGTCGGTGGCCGGATTGAGCGTGCGCGATGTCGCGGACTTGGCCGCGGGCGTCGCCGAACTGGAACCAACCATCGCGGTCATCGCGGTGCCCGACGACGCGGCCCAGGACGTGTGCGACCAGTTGGTCGCGGCCGGGCTGCAGTCGATTCTGAGCTTCTCCGCGTGCGGGCTGATCGCGCCGCCCGCGGTGGAAGTCCGCCGGGTGGACCTGGCGGTCGAAATGCAGATGTTGTCGTTCGAACGGACCCGCAACGCCGAACCGGAGCCGCTGCCCGAGGTGGCGCACGCGGGGTCCGGCCGGATCGCGCGCCGCGTGCCGACTCCGCACTCCCCGGCCGGGCATCCGGTCCTCACGCACTCGACGACCTCGCATTCGGCAACGGAGCCAAGTAGCAAGGGATCGGTGGTCACACCATGAGCGAACGTAGTGAGCGAATCATGTGCCAGCGCGCTTCGCGCATGCCGGAGCCGAGCGTCAGCGAGGCGCAGGCATGAGCGTTCTACTGGTCGGGATTTCGCATCGGAGCGCTCCCGTCGCAGTGCTGGAGAAGGTCGCCATCACCGATGCCGACCGGCCCAAGCTGATCGATCGAATGCTCGCTTCCAGCCACATCTCCGAGGCCATGATCGTCTCGACCTGCAACCGCGTCGAGGTGTACGCGGTGGTCGACGCCTTCCACGGCGGTCTCGCCGAAATCGGCGACCTGCTCACCAAGCATTCCGGGCTGCCGCTGCCGGATCTCACCAAGCACGCCTACGTGCGCTACAGCGAGGCCGCCGCCGAGCACCTGTTCGCGGTGGCCAGCGGGCTGGACTCGATGGTCGTCGGTGAGCAGCAGGTGCTCAGCCAGATCCGCGGCGCCTACGCCACCGCCGACGCGCAGCAGGCCGTCGGGCGCACCATGCACGAGCTGGCCCAGCACGCGCTGCGGGTCGGTAAGCGGGTGCACTCCGAGACCGGCATCGACAGGGCGGGCGCCTCCGTGGTGTCGGTGGCGCTGGACCGGGCCAAGCAGGTGCTGGGCGATCTGGTCGGCCGCACCGCCGTGGTGGTCGGCGCGGGCGCGATGGGCGGACTCGCCGTCGCGCATCTGTCGCGCGCGGGCATCGGCCGCATCATCGTGGTGAACCGGACCATCGACCGGGCGCGCAGACTCGCCGAGACCGCGGGCTCCTACGGCGTCGAGTCCTCGGCGCTCGAACTCTCCCGGCTCACCGAGGCGATGGCCGCCGCCGACGTGGTGGTCACCTGTACCGGTGCGGTCGGTGCCGTGGTGACGCTGGCCGATACGCACCGCGCCCTGGCCGATCGCGATCGCGCCGAATTCCCGGCGACCGAGCGTCCGCTGGTGTTCTGCGACCTCGGCCTGCCGCGCGACGTCGAGCACGCGGTGGCGGGTCTGCCCGGCGTCTCGGTCATCGACATCGAGACCTTGCAGCGCGATCCGGCCGCGGGCGCCGCGGCCGACGACACCGCCGCCGCACGATCGATCGTCGCCGACGAACTCGCCAGATACCTGGCGGGCCAGCGCATGGCCGAGGTGACCCCGACGGTCGCCGCCCTGCGCCAGCGCGCCGCCGAGGTGGTGGAAGCCGAACTGCTGCGGCTGGATTCGCGGCTACCCGGCCTGGCCGATCCGGAGCGCGACGAGGTGGCGCGCACCGTGCGCCGGGTCGTCGACAAGCTGCTGCACGCGCCGACCGTGCGGGTGAAGCAGCTCGCGTCCACGCCGGGCGGCGACAGCTACGCCGAGGCGCTACGCGAACTGTTCGAACTCAAACCCGGTGCGGCCCAAGCGGTTGCCGCACCGATGGAGATCAGCACGCTCACCGGTGAATTCGGCGCGGGACTCGCCGACGACTTCACCGCTGGACACTTCGGCGAGGAGGGCAAGTCGGCATGACCGTCGTTCAGGAAGAGGACAACATGACCGCCGACGGAACCCGGGCGCCGTGGCGCATCGGCACCCGCGGCAGTCTGCTCGCGCTGACCCAGGCGGGCACCGTGCGCGACGCGCTGATCGCCGCGGGGCATCCGGCCGAGCTGGTCGTGGTGAAGACGCCCGGCGATCTTTCCTCCGACCCGGTGCAGACGATCGGTGTCGGCGTGTTCACCTCGGCGCTGCGCGACGAGCTGGCCGCCGGAACCATCGACATCGCGGTGCACTCCTACAAGGACCTGCCGACCGCGCCGGACGCGCGTTTCACCATCGCCGCCATCCCGCCCCGCGAGGATCCGCGCGACGCCCTGGTGGCGCGCGACGGGATGGTGCTCGGTGAGCTGCCCGCCGGTTCCAAGATCGGTACCTCCGCGCCGCGCCGCGCGGCTCAGCTGGCGGCCCTCGGCCTCGGCCTGGACATCGTGCCGCTGCGCGGCAACCTGGACACCCGCCTGCGCAAGGTCACCGACGGTGAGCTGGACGCGGTGGTGGTGGCCAGGGCCGGTCTGTCCAGGATCGGCAGGCTGGACGCCGTGACCGAGGCGCTGGAGCCGGTGCAGATGCTGCCCGCCCCGGCGCAGGGCGCGCTCGCGGTCGAATGCCGCAGCGACGACACCGAGACCATCGCAGCGCTCACCCGGCTCGACGACGCCGCCACCCGGGCCGCCGTCATCGCCGAACGATCGCTGCTCGCCGAGCTCGAGGCCGGGTGTACCGCGCCGATCGGTGCGCTGGCCGAGGTCGTCGAGTCGCTCGACGACGACGGCCGCATCGTCGACGAACTCTCGCTGCGCGGTTGCGCAGCGGCCGCCGACGGGTCCGAGGTGCTCCGCGCCTCGGTGGTCGGCGCACCCGCCGAGGCCGATCGACTCGGCCGCACGCTCGCGCAAGAGCTCTTGGAGCTGGGGGCCCGCGAGCTGCTCGGCGCACCCGGAACAGACGACACCGCCGAGGCGAGATCCGAGCACTCAGGTGACGTCCCGAACTTGCAGCGGTCGCGACCGGGCGCGACCGAAGGTCGTATCAGCAATCCCAGCCCAATGGAGAACAACCAATGAGCCGAGCCACCAAGAAGCACCCCGGGCGGATCTTGTTCGTCGGGTCGGGTCCCGGTGACCCGGCGTTGCTGACAGTGCGTGCGCGCGAGGTGCTCGGGCGGGCGACACTGGCCTTCACCGATCCCGACGTGGACAAGGGTGTGCTCGCGCTGATCGGCACCGCCGTCGAGGAGAACGAGGACGGCACCCGGCCGGTCGACGTGCGCCCCGCACTCGGTGAGCCCGCCGAGGTCGCGAAGACGCTCGTCGCCGAGGCGCGCAGCGGCCACGACGTGGTCCGCGTGGTCGCGGGCGATCCGCTGACCGCCGATTCCGTGATCACCGAGGTCACCACCGTCACCCGTTCGCACATGGTGTTCGAGGTGCTGCCCGGCCTGCCGAACGGCTCCGCGGTCCCCAGCTACGCGGGCATCGCGCTCGGCTCCGGCCACACCGAGGCCGACGTGCGCGGCGAGGTCGACTGGGCCGCACTGGCCGCCGCGCCCGGCCCGCTGGTGCTGCACGCCACCTCCGGTCACCTGGCCGAGACCGCGAGCGCCCTGGTGGAGCACGGCATGGCGCCGCAGACCCCGGTCGCGGTGACCGTGCGCGGCACCACCCGGCAGCAGCGCACCATCGAAGCCACCCTGGCCACCCTGAACAGCGCCGCCTCCGAACTGGTCGGTCCGCTGGTCGTGACCATCGGCAAGGCGGTCGCCACCCGGTCGAAGATGTCGTGGTGGGAGTCGCGCGCGCTGTACGGCTGGACCGTGCTCGTGCCCCGCACCAAGGATCAGGCCGCCGAGATGAGCGAGCGGCTGGTCACCCACGGCGCCATCCCGATGGAGGTGCCGACCATCGCGGTCGAGCCGCCGCGCAGCCCCGCGCAGATGGAGCGCGCGGTCAAGGGCCTCGTCGACGGCCGCTACCAGTGGGTGGTGTTCACCTCCACCAACGCGGTGCGCGCGGTGTGGGAGAAGTTCGCCGAATTCGGTCTGGACGCACGGGCGTTCAGCGGCGTGAAGATCGCCTGCGTGGGCGAGGCGACCGCGGACAAGGTGCGCTCGTTCGGCATCAACCCGGAGCTGGTGCCCTCGGGCGAGCAGTCCTCCGAGGGCCTGCTCGCCGACTTCCCGCCGTACGACGACGTTTTCGATCCGGTGAACCGGGTGCTGCTGCCCCGCGCCGACATCGCCACCGAGACGCTGGCCGAGGGTCTGCGCGACCGCGGCTGGGAGATCGATGACGTGACCGCCTACCGCACGGTGCGCGCCTCGCCGCCGCCCGCGGAGACCCGCGAGATGATCAAGACCGGTGGTTTCGACGCGGTCCTGTTCACCTCGTCCTCCACGGTGCGCAACCTGGTCGGCATCGCGGGCAAGCCGCACGCGCGCACCATCGTCGCTTGCATCGGCCCGAAGACCGCCGAGACGGCCATCGAGTTCGGCCTGCGCGTGGACGTGCAGCCCGAGACCGCGCAGGTCGGCCCGCTGGTCGAGGCGCTCGCCGAGCACGCGGCCCGGCTGCGCGCCGAGGGTCTGCTGCCCCCGCCGCGCAAGAAGAGCCGGCGCAGCCGGTAAGTGCCGTCCGCTTCGCGCCCGGTGTGTGATCGGCGCGGCGAAACGCCCGCCCCATGGTGGGCGTTTCGCGTTTTTGGGCCGCGCCGCCTCGAGGTACCTCTCGTGGAAGGGGGCAGCTCCGCCGGTTGCCCATAGAAACATGGGCGTTTCACTTTGGCTGGATAGCGCTACCGTCACCGATTACACGATTGACAGTGTTATTAGGAAGGCGGTAACGCCATGTACCAGTTGATGACGAAAACTCTTGCGATTGGACTGCTTTCGTTGACCATCGGTGCCGCTTCGGCCGCACCTGCCGGCGCGGCGCCCGCCGTGGCGCCGCCCGTGGCGGGGACCGGTTCGGCCGCGGACTTGGAATCGGGTTCTGCGACCGGCTCCAGTGCCTTGTCCAGCACCTTGGTCAGGCTGTTGGCCTGCTTCGTCGAGTTGCCGGGCAGCAGTACAGCAATGCCGTACCCACCGCGGTGTTTGTTCACGCCGCCCATCGGCTGAAACCGTTTCGGGTCCGCACTGGCGGAGCTCGCGCGCGGCGAAACGCCCACCGCGTTGTGGACGTTTCGCTTTCGCGCCCGGCCTCGGGCCGGACGCAGTCAGCGGCTGTAGCGCAGCAAGGTGCGCACCAGACGGCACGTGGTGTCGGAAGGCGGCCGGATGCCGACGAGTTCGGCGGTGTTCCGGATCTTCTCGTTGCTCGCCTGGGTCGGCAGGTAGATCCCCGAGTCGAGCAGGGCGATGCTCAACCGCATCGCCTTGAGCCTGCGGTTGTGCGTGACGTACCACCTGCGCGGACGCCCCGCGGGCAGCGGGCGCTTCTCCAACGGCCGGTAGGGCGTGATGATCGTGGACTTTCGGGCGGCTGCGGTCGCGGGCACTTGCGTCCTCCCCTCGCGATCGGGAATCCGGCGGATCCCCTCGAACACAGCTTCGATTCTACCCGCCCCTACCGACAAAAACCGCTGGCTGCAACACTTTTCGCACTCGTCAGTCGCTGCACGCCGAACGCTTGATGCGGCGCGAGTGCTCGTCTGCTCCCACTCGAGCCACTGACGCCGACTCATCCTCGGGGACGGCGCGATCCCGAACCGCAACGAGCCGGTGCCAGGGTTCGAGCAGTCGGCGTCAGGGTTCGAGAAGGAGCCGAAGGGCCTGGGGATGGCCGAGATCGGCCGCGCGTTGGAGCCAGTAGGCCGCCTCGTCAGGAGCGGCGGAGTTCGGTGCGTCGGTGGTTCGGCGGTCGCGCAGGGTCATCGCCAGGTGGAACATGGAATCGGGATCGCCCGCCGCCGCGCCGCGGCGCAGCCAGCGCTCGCCTGCGCCGATGTCGCCGCGGTCCAGGTACATGGCGCCGAGCACCGCCATCGCGTCGAGGCGTCCGCGGCGCACGGCCTCGGTCAGCAACTCGACGGCGCGCTCGAATGCACCGGTGCGGGCCAGGTGCACGCCGAGACTTCGCATGGCCGTGGGGTTTCCGCCCCGGGCGGCCCGCTCGTACCAGCGCACGGCCGACTCGTCGTCCCCGCGCCGGTGCGCGATCACGCCCATGTTGGCCATCGCCTCCGGGGCCCCGGCTTCCGCCGCCGGTCGCAGCCAGCGCTCCGCCGCATCCAGTTCCCCTCGCTCCAGATACAGCGCACCGAGCCGGAGATCCGCTCCCGCGCACCCGGCGGTGACGGCCTGCTCCCACCATCCGATGGCCTCCGCTACGCGTCCGTCCGCCGCGGCGAGCTCGCCGAGCGGTCCGAGCGCGGATACGCTGCCGAGCTCTGCGGCCCGCCGCAACCATTGTTCCGCGCCGCCGGGGTCGTTCGCCTCCCGCAGCGCCTCGGCCAGCCGCTCCATCGCCCACACTTCCCCGCCCGCGGCGAACCGCCGCAACGCCGCCACCCGCAACCCGTATCGGTCGTAACCCGTCATCGCCTTGCCTCCGAGATCCGGCTCGCTGCGAGGAACCTGTCTTCAGCATGGCCCATGCGCCCGGTGTCGAGCGGCGCGTTTTGGTATCGGTCCGCGTCGTCGAGTTCGCGACCCTGTTTGCCGAGGTCGGCGACCGTGCGGGCCGGTATCGCCCGATGCCTGCGGTGGGCCGGATCACCACCGCCAGAGGCGCTGGCGACACCGGCGCCGAGCAGGCGTATCGTGCGATTCATGACCGGAATGGACCGCCCGCGGCGGTTGCGCCGTACTCCCGCTCTACGCCGTCTCGTGGCTGAAACAACGTTGGAACCACGGCAATTGGTGTTGCCGATGTTCGTGGCCGACGGGCTGGACGAACCGCGGGAGATCGGGTCGATGCCGGGGGTCTATCAGCATTCGATGGACTCGCTGCGCAAGGCGGCGGTGGAGGCCGTCACGGCGGGGGTCGGCGGGCTCATGCTGTTCGGCGTGCCCAAGCCGGAGGACAAGGACGCCGCAGGCACCCAGGCCAGCGATCCCAAGGGCATCCTGAACCGCGGCCTGCGCGCACTGGCCGACGAGGTCGGCGACGCGACGGTGATCATGGCCGACACCTGCCTCGACGAGTTCACCGACCACGGCCACTGCGGCGTGCTCGCCCCGAACGGCGCGGTGGACAACGACGCGACCCTGCACCGCTACGTCGATATGGCGATCGCCCAGGCCGAGGCGGGTGCCGACCTGCTCGGCACCAGCGGCATGATGGACGGCCAGGTCGGCGCGATCCGGCGCGGCCTGGACGCGGTCGGATGGACCGACACCGGCATCCTCGCCTACGCCGCGAAGTACGCCTCGGCCTTCTACGGACCGTTCCGCGAGGCCGTCGGCTCCTCGCTGGAGGGCGACCGCCGCACCTACCAGCAGGACCCGGCCAACCGCAGGGAGTCGCTGCGCGAACTGGATCTGGACCTGGCCGAGGGCGCCGACCTCGTGATGGTCAAGCCCGCCATGTCCTACCTGGACATCCTGCGCGACGTCGCCGACCGGTCCACGGTGCCGGTGGCGGCCTACCAGATCTCCGGTGAGTACGCGATGATCACCGCCGCGGCGCAGCGCGGCTGGATCGACCGCCGCGGCGCCGTGCTGGAATCGCTGGTCGGCATCCGCCGGGCGGGCGCGGACATCGTGCTCACCTACTGGGCGACCGAGGCCGCACACTGGTTGTCGTGACGAACCACCCGAGACCGATGGGCGTCGTGCCGGTCCCGCCCCGGCCGCCGATGCCCGAAGACATCCGTACGGCCCGCCAACTGTGGTGGGGGATCATCGGATTCGGTGTCGTGCAGCTGGTCGGCACGGTATTGACCTCGTTGCAACAGCGCGACGACCTCGACCAGCGGATGTTCGACCAGGGCAAGGCGGGCGACCCGAATTTCGCCATGGCCACCGCCGAACTGCTGGTGTCACTGATGCTGGTCGCCATGGTGCTGGCCGGGTTGGCGCTGGCCGCAGGCGCGCTCGCGGTCGTGCACCAGTTCGGCCGCGGCAAGCTCTGGGCGCGCACCGTGCTGACGGTGCTATCCATATGGCTGGTGCTCGGCGCGGTCGCGGCGCTGTTCGCCCTGGACGCGGTGACCGGCGTGGCCTCGCTGATCGCGGGCGGCGCGGCGATCGTGCAGGGCGTGCTGGCGGGTGGCGCGCTGTATCTGAGCTACCGTCCTGACTCGACGCAGTACTTCCAGACCGACCGCCGGTGACCGAATGACGGTGGCGTCGCCGAGTTTGTCGCGATAACGCGGACATGTATGGTGAGGGTTGTCACAGTAGTTATGGGAACCGGTAGTTATTGGTCATGCGTTGTCTTGCGTTGCGTGAGGGCGTCATCCAGTTGGCTCCGGGAGATCGGAGGCATAGATGCGAGTGGTGATCCAGCAGCCGCAGAGCATGCGACGAGACTTGCTCGTCCTGAGCCTGCTGATCCTGTTCGGCGTGGTCACCGTCGCCGTCCTGCTGCTGCCCGGGCTGGTCGGCTGATTTCAGCGGCGGGGCGACTCGACGCCGGAGGGCGTCGGATGCGCGATCTGATGGGTAGCGCGGCGTGAGCGATGGCGACGCCGTGTTGTTCGCGGAGCCGGGTGCGCGCTGGCGCGCGGTTGCCTACGGCCCCCTGCTCTGTCTTCTCGTTCTCGTACTCGAGCTGGTCACATCCAGTCCCGCGCACTGGTTCGCTCTGATTTTCTGCGGTGCGCTCATCGCGGCTTTCGTTGCGCTGCAAGTGGTCGCAGGTCGCCGTCATGTGAGCGTCGAGCTCACCGAATCCACCTTGCGCCAAGGCGCCGAGACCCTGCCGCTCACCGGCGTCGCCGCCGTGCTGCCCGAGCGCGACGAGAACTCCTGGAATGATGAGGACTGGGAGTCGGCGCGGGCGCTCGGCGAGTTGAGCGGTGTGCCGCGCAGGCGGAAGGGGATCGGGCTGCGGTTGCGCGACGGTGGACTGGTGCAGGCGTGGGCGCGCGATCACCGAGGACTGCGGACCGCGCTCACCGAAGTGCTGGGGTCTGATGGCGCCGGGGTGCTGGAGTCGGACGGCACCGGGGCGTTGCGGCCGGACGGCAGCGAGGTGCTGCGGTCTGATGGTGCCGGGGTGCTGGGGCCTGATGGTGCCGGGGTGCTGGGGCCTGATGGTGCCGGGGTGCTGGGGCCTGATGGTGCCGGGGTGCTGGGGCCTGATGGTGCCGGGGTGCTGGGGCCTGATGGTGCCGGGGTGCTGCGGTCTGATGGCGCCGAGGTGCCGCGTGGTGATGGCACAGAGGTGCCGCGGGCCGAGGGCGCCGAGGAACGGCATGGCGAGAACGGAGCGGATGGGTGAGACGTGACATGGTGGTGGCGCTCGGCGAGGTCATCGCGGCCGTGGTCGCGCTGATTCTCGCGGTGCTGAGCTGGAGCCGCGGCGTCGTCACCACGTCGTTCGCGGCGGTCGGCGAGATGCCCTCCTTCGAAGCGACCCGCTTTGTCGCGCCGTGGCTGGTCCTCGCGGCGTTCCTGGTCGCGGTGGCGGGGCTGTGCGGCATAGACGCCGCGACGCGTGCCGTGCGATCCGCCGCGGAGAAGTAAGCCGGACGACTCGTATCGCCCTCCGGGTTTCGCCGCCGTGCGGGCGGGAACATCCCACCCATGAAGCCGGCAATCCATGCGAAGAAGATCGCTCTCGGGGTTGTGGCAGGTGGCCTGATCGGTGCGGCCGCCTCGGTGCCTGCCGCCGCCGCGCCCGTCGAATACACACCGCCGCCACCGGTGCCGGTGACGCCCGCGTTCGCCGCGACCTCGCCTCCCGGGCTGCTGAAAGTGCTGCCCGCACCGCTGGCCTGTCTGGTGGCCACCGGGTTCGGCTTGTCCTGCGCGGGCATCACCTAGTTTGTCGTATTTGAAATAACAACGCTTCAAACTGTCGCGGTTGACCTACCATTCGTGTTGTGGCGCACCGGTATTCGCCGGTGGGCTGATCGAATGGAAGGTGTTGCTCGTGAAAGTTCTGGTCACGAGATTCGGCGCGGCCCTGATCGCGACCGCGGCGGTCGGCCTGGCCGCCGCGCCAGCGACGGCGGACCCCGCGGGTCTGCCGCTGGAGCCGACGGCGCCGGTCGCCGGTCTGGTGCCGGAGACCGGGTCGGCGGGAGCTATGAACGGGATCCTGTGCTCGTTGCAGACCCTGTCCGCCGCGCTGCCGTGCATGTACACGTAGGCGTAACTCCGCCTCGGCGTCGGCTGTGCGCGGTCCCTCGACGGACTGCGTCCGGGCCGCGCCCGCTAGGGCCGAAACCCTCTGTCACCGAATGATTCACGCTCGCCCGCGGACTCCGGTCCGCGGGCGAGTTTCGCGTTTCAGCGCGTCCAGCTCTGATACACGTCGAGGACGCGGCCGTTGCGCATCCACGGAGCGTTCAGGTAGAGGGTCACCGATCCGTCGGGGTGGCTCGCGGTCTCGGCGATCACCTGGCGCAGCGAGGCGTGCACGCCGCCGCTCTGGTCGCGGTAGAGCTTGGTGTCCTGGTGCAAGCCCGCACCGATCCGGTCCAGCGGCAGGAACATCGTGACCAGCGCGGGGGCAGGGCCGCCCGCTAGCCCGACCGTCTCCTCGTGGGTTAGTCGGACGCCGACGCGGCCTTGCTCGGGATCGGCGACCGGTACCGCCGCCGCGGCGGTGCCGGCGCCGAATACCGCTGCCGCGGTGGTGAATACGGCCAATGCTGCCGTGCTGACGAAGGTGAACCGCATGAGGAGCCTCCCGATGGGTAGCTGCTGCGAAGACCAACCGAGATTACGGACGTGCCGCCCGATATCGCGGCAAACGCCGCTCCGGCGTGTTGCCGCGGAGACTGCGGCGCGCGTCACTCTCCTACACCCTGTCGTCGACCGGGTTCGCCGGGGCTGCGACACTGGAGGCCGTGAGTTCTTCTCCGCGCGTGACCAGGGCATCGGTGCCGGTTTCCGCTCAGCTCTTCGACCGGGCGAGTTCGGTGATCCCCGGCGGTGTCAACTCGCCGGTGCGGGCGTTCAAGTCGGTCGGTGGCACGCCGCGGTTCATCGCGTCCGCGAACGGATACACGCTCACCGACGCCGACGGCAACGACTACGTCGACCTGGTGTGCTCCTGGGGTCCGATGATCCTCGGGCACGCGCACCCCGCGGTCGTCGAGGCGGTGCAGCGGGCAGCGGTCGGCGGTCTGTCCTTCGGCGCGCCCACCGCGGCGGAGATCGAGCTGGCCGAGCTGATCGTGGAGCGCGTCGCGCCGGTGGAGCGGGTGCGGCTGGTGAACTCCGGCACCGAGGCCACCATGAGCGCGGTGCGGCTGGCTCGCGGCTACACCGGGCGCACCAAGATCATCAAGTTCAGCGGCTGCTACCACGGGCACGTCGACGCGCTGCTCGCCGACGCCGGTTCCGGTGTCGCGACCCTCGGCCTGCCCACCTCGCCCGGCGTCACCGGCGCGCAGGCGAGCGACACCATCGTGCTTCCGTACAACGACCTCGACGCGGTGGCCGCGGCGTTCGCCGCGCACCCCGGCCAGATCGCATGCGTGATCACCGAGGCCGCCGCGGGCAACATGGGCGCGGTCGCGCCGCTGCCCGGTTTCAACGAAGGACTGCGCGCGCTGACCGCCGAACACGGTGCGCTGCTGATCATGGACGAAGTGATGACCGGCTTCCGGGTCAGCCGCTCCGGCTGGTTCGGCCGCGACGGCGTCGCCGGTGATCTCTACACCTTCGGCAAGGTGATGAGCGGCGGCCTGCCCGCCGCCGCGTTCGGCGGACGCGCCGAAGTGATGAACCAGCTCGCCCCGCTCGGCCCGGTCTACCAGGCGGGCACCCTCTCGGGTAACCCCGTCGCCGTCGCCGCGGGTCTTGCCACGCTGCGCGCCGCCGACGACGCGGTCTATGCCGCGCTGGACCGCAATGCCGAACGGCTGGGCGGCCTGCTCACCGAGGCGCTCGGCGCGGCAGGGGTCGAGCATCACGTGCAGTTCGCGGGCAATATGGTGAGCGTGTTCTTCTCCGACCGTCCGGTCACCGACTACGCCACCGCCAAGGCCAGCCAGACCTGGCGTTTCCCGGCCTTCTTCCACGCGCTGCTCGACGGCGGCGTGTACGCGCCGCCGAGCGCGTTCGAGGCGTGGTTCGTCTCCGCGGCGCTCGACGAGGACGCATTCGACCGAATCGCCGCAGCTCTGCCCGCCGCCGCGCACGCGGCCGCGGCCGCCACCCCCGAAGGATCCCGCGCGTGAGTTCCGACCACGACCAGCCCGGCGCCGCCCGCCGCGAACTACCGAACAACCCAGATCCAACGACCGACCTCCCGCCGACCGCGGACTCCCCGTTCAGCGAGGCCGAGGCCCTCGGCGCGATCACCGAAGCCGAGATCGCCGAGGAGTCCGCCGCCCGCGCCTCGGAGTCGGCCGCTGCCGCCGCCGACCTCGATCTCGCCGATGCGCCGGTGGATGGTGACGCCTCGGGTGCGGAGAAGGCCGTCGATACCGAGACTGAGGCCGCTGCCGACGTGAGCGCTGCCGAGGCCGCGACCGCCGAAACCGCCGCCGACCAGCCTGCGATCGACACTCCCGCCGACACGGTCGTCGATGCCGAGACGGTTGCGGCTGACGAGATCGCCGCTGCCGAGGCCGAGGCCGCGGCCGACGTGAGCGCGGCCGCCGCCGCGACCGTCGCTGACGCCAACACCGCCGGTGCCGAGCCCGCCGCCGATCGGTCCGCGACCGACCTCGCTGCATCTGACGCGACCCCCGCCGACGAGCCGCCCGCTGTCGCCGCCAAGGCCACCGAAACCCCCGCGCGCACTTCGCGCGTCACCGCCACCTCTCGCTCCGGCGCGCCCGACCTCACCGAGGCGAGCTCCGGCGTCGAGACGATCGTGCACGTCCTGCGGCACGGTGAGGTGCACAACCCGAAGGGCATTCTCTACGGTCGGCTGCCCGGCTTCAGCCTGTCCGTCACCGGCCGGGCGCAGGCGGGTGCGGTCGCGCGGGCGCTGTCCGATCACGACATCGCCGTGGTGATCGCCTCGCCGCTGCAGCGCGCGCAGGAGACCGCCGCGCCGATCGCGGAGCAGCACGGCGTGCTCGTGCGCACCGACGAGAATCTGATCGAGGCGGGCAACACCTTCGAGGGCCTGCGGGTGTCCGTCGGCGATGGCGCGCTGCGCAAGCCGCGGCACTGGTGGAAGCTGCGCGACCCGTTCACTCCGTCCTGGGGCGAGCCGTATTTGCAGATCGCGCACCGCATGCTGGCCGCGGTGAACAAGGCCCGGGTCGAGGCCGCGGGGCGCGAGGCGGTGCTCGTCTCGCATCAGCTGCCGGTCTGGACGCTGCGGCGGTTCCTGCAGGGCCAGCGGCTCTGGCACGACCCGCGCGCCAGGCAGTGCTCGCTCGCCTCGCTGACCTCGCTGGTCTACCAGGGCGACACCCTCGTCGACATCGTCTACTCCGAGCCCGCGGGCGGTTCGGATCCCACGGTGCACGGCGCATGATCCGCGCCACCGCGTCCACGACGGCCCGGCCCGCGTCCGCACGGACGCCGGTCAGGCGGGTCGTGCCGGTGCTCGTAGCGTGCGTGGCCCTGGTCGCCGCGCTCGCGGGCTGCTCGACCGGATCGGACGCGGTGGCCACCGGCGGCACCTTCCAATTCGTCTCGCCCGGCGGCAAGACCGACATCTTCTACGATCCGCCCGCCGCGCGCGGCACCATCGGTGCGCTGTCCGGCCCGGACCTGATGACCGAGGGCAAGACCCTGTCGGTCGCCGACTTCCCCGGCAAGGTGGTCGTGATCAACCTGTGGGGCCAGTGGTGCGGGCCGTGCCGCGCGGAAGCGCCCGCGCTGGAGCAGGTCTACGAGGCCAACAAGGACAAGGGCGTCGCCTTCCTCGGCATCAACGTCCGTGATCCGCAGCAGGACAAGGCGCAGGACTTCGTCACCGACAACAAGGTCGGCTACCCGTCGATCTACGACCCGTCCATGCGCACCCTGCTCGCCCTCGGCGGTAACTTCCCGACCAGCGTCATCCCGACCACCCTGGTGCTGGACCGCCAGCACCGCGTCGCGGCGGTCTACCTGCGGTCGCTCATCGCGGAGGACCTGCGGGAGATCGTCGATCGGCTCGCCGGGGAGGGCGGGCAGTGATGGGGTGTCCGACCGTGCGGGGAGTGCGGTGATGGTGCTCGCGAGCGTGGGGGAATCGTTCCAGCAGACGGCGGCGACCGGTCCGCTGCTGCTAGCCCTCGGCGCGTGCCTGCTGGCCGGGCTGGTGTCGTTCGCCTCGCCGTGCGTGGTTCCGCTGGTGCCTGGGTACCTGTCGTATCTGGCCGGTCTGGTCGGCGCCGAGGCCCCGCCCGCGACCGCCGAGTCCGCGAAGAGCAAGTCGTCGGTCGCGGTCGCCGTGCGCAGCGGCAAGTTGCGCATCGCCGGTGCGGCCGGACTGTTCGTCGCCGGATTCACCGTGGTCTTCGTGCTCGCGACGGCCACCGTGTTCGGTGTTATCCAGACCCTCAACGTGAATCGTGAACTGCTGCAACGCATCGGCGGCGTGGTCACGATCCTGATGGGTCTGGTGTTCGTCGGTCTGGTGCCCGCCCTGCAGCGCGACACCAGGATGGAGCCGCGCCGCCTGACCAGCATCCTGGGCGCGCCGCTGCTCGGCGGTGTCTTCGCGCTCGGCTGGACGCCGTGCCTCGGACCCACCCTGTCCGGCGTGATGGCGGTGGCCGCGGGTACCGAGGGCACCACCGCCGTGCGCGGCGTCGCGCTCATCGTCGCCTACTGCCTGGGGCTCGGGCTGCCGTTCGTGATCCTGGCCTTCGGCTCGGCGGGCGCGCTGCGCGGCGTCGGCTGGTTGCGCCGCAATTCGCGAACCATCCAGATCGTCGGGGGCATCCTGCTCATGGCCGTCGGCGTCGCGCTGGTCACTGGGGCGTGGGATCAGTTCGTGGCCTGGGTGCGCGACGCGTTCGTCTCCGAGGTGACCCTGCCGATATGACCGTGACCGACCATCCCGTGACCGGATCGTCCTCGCCCCGCCCGCCCCGCCAGTCGCTGCCCGGCCGCGCCCTCGCGCTGGTGCGCAACACCTGGCGCGGGCTCACCAGCATGCGTACCGCGCTGGTGCTGCTGTTCCTGCTGGCGCTAGCCGCGATCCCCGGCGCCCTGCTGCCGCAGCGGAACCTGAACGAGCAGAAGGTCAGGGAGTACATCGCCGACCGCCCGACACTCGGACCGTGGATGGACCGGTTCGAGCTGTTCGACGTGTTCTCCAGCTTCTGGTTCACCGCCGTCTACGTGCTGCTGTTCGTCTCGCTGGTCGGCTGCATCCTGCCTCGCACCTTCGATCACTACAAGGCGCTGCGCACCCCGCCGGTGCGCGCCCCGCGAAACCTGGCCCGGTTGCCGCACCACTATTCGGGCGAGTCGGCGAGCACCCCCGAGCAGCTGATCGAGCACGCGCGCGGCCAGTTGCGCGGCTGGCGCACCGAAGTGCGTCCGGGCAACCGCCAGGGCGAGCTCACCCTCTCCGGGGAGAAGGGCTACACCCGCGAATTCGGCAACCTGGTCTTCCATCTGGCGCTGGTCTGCCTGCTGGTGGCCATCGCGGTCGGCAAGCTGTTCGGTTACGAGGGCACCGTCATCGTGATCGCCAACAACGGTCCCGGCTTCTGCACCACCTCGCCCGCGGTGTTCGACTCCTTCCGCGCGGGCAATGTCAACGACGGCACCGGCATGACGCCGATCTGCGTGCGGGTCAAGGATTTCCAGGCCGACTACCTGCGCACCGGCCAGGCCGAGATGTTCACCTCGAACATCGATTACCAGGCCGGATCGGATCTGGCGACCAACACCTGGCGCGACGCCACGCTGCAGGTCAACCATCCGCTGCGGGTCGAAGGCGATCGCCTCTACCTGCAGGGCCACGGTTACGCGCCGACGTTCACCGTCACCTTCCCGGACGGCCAGACCAGGACCGAGACCATCCAGTGGCGGCCCGACGACGCGCAGACCTTCCTGTCCAGCGGCGTGCTGCGCATCGACCCGCCCGGTGGCATGTACGCCACCGACGAGGAGCGCCGCAAGAACCAGATCGCCATCGAGGGTCTGTTCGCGCCGACCGCGTTGTTCCACGGCAACCTGCTCACCTCGGCGTTCCCGAGCATGGACGACCCCGCGGTCGCGGTGGACATCTATCGCGGCGACACCGGCCTCGACACCGGACGCTCGCAGGATCTGTTCTCGCTGGACCAGGAGATGGTGCGGCAGGGCAGGCTCACCAAGGAGGCCAGGGTGAACCTGCGCCCCGGCGAATCGACCACCCTGCCCAACGGCGCCAAGGTGACCTTCGACGGCGCGCAGGAATTCGTGAACCTGCAGGTCTCGCACGACCCGGCCCAGCAGTGGGTGCTGGTGAGCGCGCTGGCCATGATGGCGGGACTGCTGGTGTCGCTGCTAGTGAAACGGCGGCGGATCTGGGTGCGGGTCTACCCGGCCGAGGATTCTGCCGGTACCGTTGAAAAACGACGCACTGTAGTAGAGATGGGCGGGCTCGCCAGAACCGATCAGGCAGGCTGGGGCGGCGAATTCGACCGGCTCCGTGCGCGCCTGTTGGAGGCTGCGGGCGACGACGCGAAGACCGACCTCGCAAGCACGGGAGAGTGAACATGCCGATCGACGAGACCCTCGCCGGGTACAGCAACCTGGCCTTCAAATCGGCGTTCGTCATCTACGTGCTCGCACTCGGTCTGCTGATCGCGCAGTACGCGTCGGTGCAGACCCGCAAGGCCGAGGCGCGCGAACTCGTCACCGTCGGCGGCGGGGCCGGACCGGGCGTGCCGGGGAAGGTGGCGCCGCCACCGCGCCGCTCGCGCGCCGAACAGTTCGGCAACATGGCGTTCTCCGTGCTGCTCGTCGGTATCTTCCTGCACGTTGCCTCGATCGTGCTGCGCGGCTTCGCGACCAACCGTTTCCCGCTCGGGAACATGTACGAGTTCATCACCATGGCGTGTGCCGCGGCGCTGATCGTCGGTCTCGGATTCCTGTACGAGCAGAAGTTCCGCGCCATCTGGGTGTTCCTGATCGCGCCGGTGCTCGTCCTGATGTTCCTCGCCGGGCAGGTGCTGTACGCGGAGGCCGCGCCGGTGGTGCCCGCGCTGAAATCGTTCTGGCTGCCCATCCACGTGACCGTGGTGAGCATCGGCAGCGGCATCTTCCTGCTCTCCGGCGTCGCGAGTCTGCTGTTCCTCTACCGCATCCGCCAGCCCGAGGACCGGGAGTCCGACAACCTGCTCGGCAAGATCGCCCGCAGGCTGCCCGACGCCCGCGCCCTGGACCGCCTCGCCTACAAGACCACCATCATCGGCTTCCCCCTCTTCGGCGCGGGCGTCATCCTCGGCGCCATCTGGGCCGAAGCCGCCTGGGGCCGCTTCTGGGGCTGGGACCCCAAGGAGACCTGCTCCTTCATCGCCTGGGTCCTCTACGCCGCCTACCTCCACGCCCGCGCCACCTCCGGCTGGCGCGACACCAAGGCAGCCTGGATCAACGTCGCAGGCTTCGTCGCCATGCTCTTCAACCTCTTCATCATCAACATCGTGATCTCGGGATTGCACAGCTACGCCGGTCTGAACTGACCGGGGGTCTCGGCCGTCGTCGAGGGGCGGCTGGGGGCTGTGGGAGACTGCGGGGTATGTCGAGGCTTCGGGTCGCGGTGCTTGCGTCGCATTATGGGTCGAATTTGCGTGCGCTGCATGGGGCTTCGTTGGAGGCGGAGGCGCGGTTCGGGATCGCGCTGGTGATCGGGAACAACAGTGGGTCCGGTGCGTTGACGTATGCGCGGGAGGCTGGGATTCCGACGGTGCACATGTCCGGGCAGACGCATCCGGATCCGGAGGAACTGGACGAGGCGATGCGGGCGGCGCTCGTCGCGCACGGCACGGGCCTGGTCGTGACCGCGGGCTACATGAAGAAGCTGGGGCCGCGGGTGCGGCAGGAGTTCAACGGTCGCATCATCAACATCCATCCCGCGCTGCTCCCGCGCCACGGTGGAAAAGGCATGTACGGCAGGGCTGTCCACGAGGCCGTGCTCGCGGCGGGTGACGCGGTGTCGGGGCCGACGGTCCACTTCGTGACCGAGGAGTACGACGCGGGCGCGGTCATCGCGCAGAGCGAAGTGCCGGTGCTGCCCGACGACACCGTCGAGTCGCTGGCCGAGCGGGTGCTGGCCGCCGAACACCTGCTGCTTCCCGCGGTCGTGCAGATCATCGCGACTCGCGATCCCGCCGGCGCCGATCGCTGAACCGCGACCACCACGGTCTCGAATCAGGTGCCGCCGGGGGGCTTGCCGCCGTCCGCGGGGATCGAGATGCCTGGCCTACGCGGCGTCGCCCGCACCGCCATGGTCGCCGGAACCGCGACCGCCGTCTCCAACCTGGAGGTCAATCGACCGACTGTCGAATTGCGCGGGGCGGCTGATTCTTTCGTCGGACGCGGTCCGGGTTGTGGAAGGATCGGGTGGATGAGTGGGGAGAACGCCTCGGGGGTGGACCAGGATTGGCCCGAACGGTGGCGGTGGGACGAGAAGCGAGCGCGGGATTACCAACGCCGCGGCTGGTCGGGCGTGCGGGTGGAAGACATCGAGCACGACGGCCTGCGGGAATCCGGTCTCCTGCTCGCGACGCGCAAGCCGCACAAAGCGTTCGGCGTCCTGGCGGCGGTTCTCGGCGTGCTGTTGTTCGTGATCGCCGGAACGAACGCGGCGCACGCGGTCGTCGAACGCACCTGGCTCGGCCTGCTGGCTTTGGTGGTCGTGGGTCTGCCCGGCGCGGTGGCGCTGTTGGCGGCGTACGTGATTCTGCGCGGTCGCCGCGGCGTGGTACCCGGATTGCTCGTGACGCCGACCCGAATCCTGTTTCGCGACAACGCGGGCGGCGTTTTCGCGATCCCGTGGCGGGACGTCTCGGGAATCGAGGCCCGAATCCTGACCCAGAGCACGAGCCGCTACTACAACCTCATCGCGATCGAAGCGCACCCGTCCGCCGAGGTCTGGCAGTCCGTCAACCCCGCGCTCCTGCGGTTGGCGCGCAAGCGCGACGATTTCGGCGTCCTGAAGGTGCAAGACCAATCACTGCTGATGAACCCGCTGATCGCTTACCGCCTGCTGCGGCACCACCTGACGAACCCCGAGCAGCGTCGCGATATCTGCCGGGTCGCACCGGCCGGCCAGCACTGACGCCGTAACACTGGACTCGGTCATCTCGCCGACGAGACGTTCGGGATGGAATGCCGAGCCGGATGACAGGCGGCCGGTCACTTGTCTCGGGGGATGAACAAGCGAACTGGGCGCGCCGCTACCGCCCCCTGCGCATGGGCCCCTTCAGCGTTCGGTGCTGCCGTCGCTGTCGGGATGCTCCTGCCGCGAGATGCGCCACAGGAACTCCGGGTCGTCGTCGGGCCCGAGGATCTGTTTGCGCTGGGGTGAACGCGGGGTCCGCTCACCCGCCTTCACGGGGCCGAACGCCTTCCAGCACAGCACCGCGACAGCCACAATGGCGATGAGTGCCAACAGGTACGTCACGTTCGCTCACCTCCTGCTATCGAGGGTAGACGCACGCGACGTCCGAGCACACTGCGGAGACCGAATTCACCGACATGACCGGGCGCGGGCAACGAGGCCCGCGCCTGTCGTGGTCGTTCAGCGGGTGGGAGATGCTTCCGTGGTCAGCGACTTCAGCAGCTGGAGGACCTCGGATTCCCGGAAACGGCGGTGCCCGCCGGGGGTGCGCAGCGAGCCGAGACGCCCGGCATGAGCCCATCGGGTGACGGTCTTCGGATCGACGTGGAACATGGCAGCCACTTGGCCGGGTGTCAGCAGAGTGTCCTGGCCGCCGACGGTGATCGCACTCATAGCAAACCTCTCCGTTCTCGACAGTTCCCTCATCAGATGGCGCCATCGTTGCACCCCGACCCCTAGGTACGCGAACCACCTACAGTTGGTAAAGGCGAAGTAATGGACAAAACGGATCGTTGCCCGGTCCCGGAAGTGGGTGTGCGCCGAAGATGGGCAACAGCTTCGCATACGCTGGTTCACGTGAGCGACTCCACTAGTCCGGACGGTGCCTCGTCCCAGCCCACCGCACGTCCCGGTCGCAGGCTGGCCGTGAATCTGGCGGTGTACACCCTGGCCAGGCTGGCGCTGGTCGCGGTGATCACCGCGGTGATCGTCGTGGTCGCGGGACTGGTCTCGGTGGACATCCCGCTGGTCGTCGCCGCGCTGTTCGCGCTGATCATCGCGATGCCGCTGTCGCTGACGCTGTTCAAGAAGCTGCGCGCCAAGGTGAACGAGGACATCGCGGTGGTCGACGAGAAACGCCGCAAGGACAAGGCGCAGCTACGTGCTCGGTTGCGGGGTGAGGACGGGCACGGAGCGGCCAAGTGAAGTACTGCGATCGGAGCGCGCCGCGCGATTGGGTCGACAACGCGGTGCGGCTGATCGACGCCGACGCCCAGCGCTCCGCCGACACGCATCTGCTGCGCTATCCGCTGCCGGTCGAGTGGAACATCCAGCTGTATCTGAAGGACGAGTCCACTCACATCACCGGCAGCCTCAAGCACCGCCTCGCCAGGTCGCTGTTCCTGTACGCCATCTGCAACGGCTGGGTTACCGAGGGCACCACGGTGGTGGAGGCGTCCTCAGGTTCGACCGCCGTGAGCGAGGCGTATTTCGCGAAGCTGCTCGGGCTGGACTTCGTCGCGGTGATGCCCGCGAGCACTTCTCCGCAGAAGGTCGCGCTGATCGAAGCGCAGGGCGGGCGTTGCCATTTCGTGGAGCGTCCGCCGGACATGTACACCGAGGCGGCGCGGCTGGCGGCCGAGTGCGGCGGCCACTACATGGACCAGTTCACCCACGCCGAGCGGGCCACCGACTGGCGCGGTAACAACAACATCGCCGAATCCATCTTCGAGCAGATGGTGCTCGAGACGCACCCGGTGCCGGAATGGATCGTGGTGGGCGCAGGCACCGGCGGCACCAGCGCCACCATCGGCCGCTACATCCGCTACCGCAGGCATGCCACCAAGCTCGCCGTGGTCGATCCGGAGAATTCCGCCTTCTACGGCGGCTACGAGACCGGCGATGCCGGATATCAGACCGGCATGCCGTCGCGGATCGAGGGCATCGGCCGCCCGCGGGTGGAGCCCTCGTTCGTCGGGCAGGTGGTGGACCGGATGATCGAGGTCCCCGACGTCGCCTCCCTCGCCGCCATGCGGCACGCCAGCCGGGTGCTCGGCCGCCGCGTCGGCGGGTCGACCGGCACGAATCTGTGGGGTGTGTTCCACCTGATCGCGGAAATGCTCGCCGAGGGACGCAGCGGCAGTGTGGTCACCCTGCTCTGCGACGGCGGAGACCGTTACGCCGGAACCTATTTCGATGACCAGTGGGTCGCCGCCCAGGGGATGAGCCTGGCCGAGCCGACCGCCGTCCTCGACGAATTCCACGCCACCGGTATCTGGAACGGGTAGCGTCGCGCACGAAGCCGTCCGACGTGTCGAGAGGGTTTCGCTATGAGAATCGTTGTCATCGGCGGTACCGGGCTGATCGGGACGAAGCTCGTCGCCGAACTGGACAGACACGGTCACGAGGCGATCGCGGCCTCTCCCAAAACGGGTGTCGACACCCTCACCGGCGAGGGGCTCGCCGATGTCGTCGTCGGAGCCGATGTCGTCGTGGACGTCTCCAACTCGCCGTCGTTCGAGGACGCCGCTGTGCTCGAGTTCTTCACGAAGGCGACGACGAACATCCTGGCGGCGGAGGCCGCGGCGGGAGTCGGCCATCACGTCGCGCTGTCGGTGGTCGGCGCCGAGCGGCTGGGCGACAGCGGCTACATGCGCGCGAAAGTGGAGCAGGAGAAGCTGATCGCGCGGTCGCCGGTTCCGTACTCGATCGTGCGCGCGACGCAATTCTTCGAATTCTTCAAGAGCATCGCCCGGGCAGCGACGGCCGGGGACGAAGTTCGCCTCTCGTCCGCCTCGATCCAGCCGATGGCTGCGGACGACGTCGCGACCGCCGTCGGTCGTGTCGCGAGGGATGCGCCGGTGAACGGCACCCTCGAGGTCGGCGGACCCGAGGTATTCGGGCTGGCCGCCTTCATCGCACACGGACTGGCGGCCCACGGCGACCCTCGGACCGTGGTCATCGACGCCGGGGCGCGCTACTACGGAGCGCTGCTGTCCGATCGTGAACTCCTTCCGGGTGACGGTGCGCGGTTGGCGGACACCACGTTCGACGCATGGCTCGAACAGGACGTGGTGAGCGGACCCAAGCCCTGACGGGTCGCGACGTAGGAGCTGAAACAGCGGGGTGGTGACGAACCGTCGATGGCTTCCGCACGCCCATGTTTGTCAATTTTTGTTGACATCCCGCCGGTTCGTCAATCAAAATTGACGGCATGACTGAGGCAACCACCCTGGCGGCCGCCGCGGGCAGTCCCGACCCCAAGGTCGGGCTGCGCGCCGTGCTCGCACTGCGTCGGCTGCTCGAACGGCTGGAGGCGATCCAAGTGACCAACGCCCGGGAACAGGGCTGGTCCTGGCAGGCGATCGCCGACGCGCTCGAGGTCAGCAAGCAGGCGGTCCACCAGAAGTACAACCGGAAAGGCAGGAACTGATGTTCGAACGGTTCAGCAGGACGGCGCGGACGGCCGTGGTGATCGCTCAGGAAGACGCCCGCGAGCTGCGGTCGCCGAGCATCGAGGTCGAGCACGTGCTGCTCGGTCTGCTCGCGCACGGCGAGCCCGAGCTGAAGGCGCTGCTCGCCGATGCCGGGCTCACCCACGAGAGTGTGCTGAGCGCGTTGAACGCCAAAGGCCGCGGCGAGCCGCTCGGCGCCGAGGACGCCGAGGCGCTGCGCTCGATCGGCATCGACCTGGACGCGGTGCGCGAATCGCTGGAGGCCGGCTTCGGCGAGGACGTGCTCGACCGCCCGATCCCGGAGCCGCGGCGCGGATTCCTCGGGCGCTCCCGATGGAGCGGCGGCCACATCCCTTTCACCAGGGACGCGAAGAAGGTGCTCGAGCTGTCCCTGCGGGAAGCCCTCGCGCGCAAGGACAAAAGCATCGAATCCGGGCACGTGCTGCTCGGGATCCTGCGCGCGCCGAATCACACCACGGTGAGCCTGTTCGGCGGTTCCGGGCAGATCGACGACCTGCGGCCGAAGGTGCATGCGCTCCTCGACCGCGCGGCCTGACGAACCGGGAAACACGCTTCCCGCCAGCGGCGGCGGCTCACCGCACTTAGCATGTGCGCATGCAGCTTGTGCTTCGGTTGATCATCAACGCGGTCGCCATCTGGTTGGCCGCCGCCTGGGTGAGCGGTATCGACATCCTCAGCCCGGAAGAGAACGGCACCGGCGGGAAGATTCTCGTCGCCGTCGTCATCGCGGCGGTGTTCACGGCGGTCAACGCGCTGGTGAAGCCTCTCGTGAAACTTCTGTCGCTGCCGTTGATCGTGCTGACTCTCGGCCTGTTCCTGCTGTTGATCAACGCGCTGATGCTCTGGCTCACCGCGGAGCTCACCGAACTCGTCGACGCCCCCGAATACGGCCTCGTGGTCGACGGGTTCTGGGCCGCCGTGCTCGGCGGCATCATCATCTCGCTGGTGAACTGGGTGCTCGGGATACTCGTTCCCGACAACTGACGAAACGGTCAGGCGAAGCCGAGGGCCAGCGCCGTCAGCGCCGACCAGACGAGCAGGGCCAGGCCGGAATCGCGCAGCGCCGGAATCAGTTCCAGACCGTTGCCACCCGAGCGCACGGGCGCGTTCGCGCGCACCGCGAGCGGGAGCGCGAGCAGCCCGACGAGGGCGAACGGGGTGCGGATCACCAGCAGCAGGGTGACGACGAACGGCGCAGCCAGCAGCGCGAGGTGCAGGGTGCGGGTGCGGGGATCGCCGAGTTTGACCGCGAGCGTGCTCTTTCCGGACTCGGTGTCAGTGGGGATGTCGCGCAGGTTGTTGGCCACCAGCACCGCGCTGGAGAACGAGCCGACAGCGACCGCGAGCGCGGCACCCACCCAGTCGACGCGCTCGGCCTGCACGAACTGCGTGCCGAGCACGGCGACCAGCCCGAAGAACACGAACACGGCGATCTCGCCGAAACCGCTGTAACCGTAGGGTTTGCTGCCGCCGGTGTAGAACCACGCGCCTGCCAGGCAGGCCGCGCCGACCAGCAGCAGCCACCACGCGGTCGTCGCAACGAGGACCAGGCCGAGGACGCCGCCGATCGCCAGGCTCAGGAGCGCGGCGTTCTTGACCGCGGACGGCGAGGCGAGCTTGGAGCCGACCAGCCGCAGCGGGCCGACGCGCTCGTCGTCGGTGCCCCTGATCCCGTCGGAATAGTCGTTGGCGTAGTTGACCCCGACGATCAGGGCCAGCGAGACAAGCAGCGCCAGAACGGCTTTCCACCACACCGCGGCGTCGAGCGAGGCTGCGGCGCCGGTACCGGCGAGGACCGGGGCGATCGCGTTCGGCAGGGTGCGGGGCCGTGCGCCCTCGATCCATTGCGCTGCTGTAGCCATGAACGCAGCCTAGTCGGCGCGGTCAGGTGGAGCCCGTCGACAGTCCGCGCACGGCCGCAGCGACGGCCCTCAGGCTTCGGCCGCCGCCTTCATTCGGGTGAGTCCCTTCTCGAAGTCCTTGCCGACCAGCCGGTCCATCGAGATCACCTTGCCGAGCAGCGCCATCAGACCGTGCTGCTGTCCGGTCATCCGCCAGACCACCTCGGTGGCGCCGGACTCGGTCGGGTTCAGCTCGAAGTCGACGTGGTTGGTCGCTTTGAAGGGTTTGAGGAACTCGAGCCGGACGCCGAGCTCGCCTTCGGCGTCGGAGACGATCTCCATGTTGCCCGCGCCCGCCTTGCGATTGCCGCTCCACGCGTAGTGCGCGCCGACGCCGGATTCCGGGCCGGAGTAGGTGCGCTGCAATTGCGGGTCGAGGTCCTCCCACGGGGACCATTTCGTCCACTCCCGGAAGTTGTCGATGAGCGCGTGAATGCGCGCGGGGTCGGCCGAGATGACGATGCGCCGGACCACTTCGAAGTCAGCCATTGGCACAGCGTAGGGGCAAATCTTGCGCAGAGCCCGCCGACAGACCGCGCAGGGCGGGAGCGAAGGCGCGCGCGAAAACGATGTCGGCCTCGACGGGGCCCTCGCATACGATGACCACGGCATGTTTCCAGATCGGCGCGGCCCCGACGGCCCGAATCCCACCGCTACACCCGCCGCCGCAGGCGCATCGGTCGTGGTCGCCCTGCTCGGCGAGGTCGCCCTGCGCCGCGACGACGCACTCACCTCCGTGCCGGGCACGCGCTCCCGGTTGTTGCTCACCGCGCTCGCCCTGCGACCGGGCCGCAGCCGCAGCGCACCGGCACTGATCGAGGACGTGTGGGCCGAGCAGCCGCCGCGCGCGCCGATGAACGCGCTGCACACCCAGGTCTCCCGGCTGCGCTCGGTGCTGCCCGACGGCGCGCTGGAGATCGGGCCCGCGGGCTACCGCCTCACCTTCGCGCCGGAACAGGTCGACCTGACGCTCGGCGGCGCGTTGCTGGCCCGCGCCCGCCGCGAGCTCGCGGCCGCGGACTTCGCCGCCTGTCTGGATTCCGTCCGCACGGCGCGAGCGCTGTGGCGCGGCGAGCCCGCGGCGGACCTGCCCCCTGGCGAAATCGCGGAGGAACTGCACCGCGCCGCGGGATCGCTGGCGACCGAACTGGACGCGGTCGAGCTGGCGGCGCGCGAATCCGGCGGCGACATTCGCGGCGCGTTGGACCTGGCGCGTCGCCGCAGCGCCGCCGAACTGCTCGACGAGCCCGCCCAGCTGGACCTCATGCGCCTGCTCGTGCGGGCCGATCGGGCGAACGAGGCGCTGGAATCCTTCGCCGCCTTCCGCATCCGGCTGGCCGACCAGCTCGGCACCGATCCGGGCCGGGCATTGGTCGAGCTGAACACCGCCATCCTGCGCGGTGAGATCGTCAGCGGTTCGGCCACGAGTGGGTCGGGCGGTGCCGTAGCGAATGTGCCAGGTCTCCCAATGCGGAACGGGATCGGAGCCTCCGCGTCGGTCGCCCCGTCGCAGCACGGGCCGGACGCGCCAGGGTCCCCGGCGCTGAACACCTTCGAAGATCCCAGGCGGACAGCGTTTTCCGGCCTCTCGGACCAGTTCGTATATCCAGGCGATTCCCCCGCCGGTGTCCTCGCACCGAACGCGATGACGACACACGCACAGCTCCGCACCCGCCCCGACACCACGCGCGAGACCATCGGCTTGCGCGCAGCGCCGAACGCGCTGCTCGGCAGGGACGCCGATCTCGACGAACTGGTCGAGCTGCTGCGCGCCGCCCGGGTGGTCACCGTGCTCGGGCCGGGCGGCACCGGAAAGACCCGGGTGGCCAACGAAGTCGGGGCCAGGGTGGCGCGGCGCGAATCCGTGGTGCTCGTGGAACTCGCCTCGGTGCGCTCGGCCTCCGTGGCGGACGCCCGCGCCGACATCGAGTCCGCGATCAGCACGACGCTCGGCATCGGCGAGGTGGTGCTCGAGCCGGGTCTGCTGCGGCCAGGGCGAATCGATATCGGACGGCGGCTGCGCGACGCGCTGTCCGCCCGGCCGATGCTGTTGATCCTGGACAACTGTGAACATCTCGTCGAGGCGGTCGCCGAGGTCGTCGCCGACTTGATCGGCAGCTGCGAGCCGCTGACGGTGCTGACCACCAGCCGCGCCCCGCTGGCCATCAGCGCGGAGAGCGTCTACCCCTTGGCGCCCTTGGCCATCGACGCCGCGGGCTCGCCCGCCACTGACCTGTTCACCGCGCGGGCCCGCGCGGTGCGGCCGACGGTGCGCTTGGATCCGGACGCCGTCGCCAGGCTGTGCGCGATGCTGGACGGCCTGCCGCTGGCGATCGAACTGGCCGCGGCCCGCGCTCGGACGATGAGCGTGGAAGAGATCGAATCCCGGCTGGAGCACCGGTTCGCGCTGCTGCGCGGCGGTGACCGCTCCTCACCGGAACGCCACCGCACGCTGCACGCGGTGATCGCGTGGAGCTGGAACCTGCTCGATCCGCCGCAGCGGGCGACGCTGCGCCGAATGTGTCGATTCCCGGCAGGTTTCACGCTGTCCGCCGCCGAGTCGGTGGCAGGCGGCCCGGACGTCGCCGATGTGGCGGCGGCGGTGGAAGGTCTGGTCGGCCAGTCGCTGCTCACCGTGCTCGAGGACGAGGACGGCACGCGCTACCGCATGCTGGAGACCGTCCGCGAATTCGGCGAGGAGCAGCTGACCGCCGTCGGCGAGGGCGAGCCGGTGATGCGACGCATGTCGCGCTGGGCCTCCGAATACGCGGTGGAGACCGCCCTGAGCTACCGCGGCGACGAACAGCTGAGCACGGTGCTCTCCGTCGCCGCCGAACAGGACAACCTCGCCGCCGTGCTGCGCTACGCGCTGGATCGGGGCGACTCCGCGACGGTGTATCGCGTCTTCCCGGTCGCCGCGACGCTGTGGATGATCCGCGGCGCCCACCTCGAGTTGACGTCGTGGGCCCCGCGCGTGCTGCGCTGCGTACCCGAGCCGGAACCCGCGCGCGGCGTCGTCGCGGATCTGCAGATGCTGGCAGCGCTGGTGATGGGGGTGCACATGATCTACCTCAGCCCCGACCTGCGCCCGGTGGCGACGGTGCGCTCGCGGTCCCGTGTGCTGCTGCGCACCGCGGTGGGCATGAATCCCGGGCTGCGCCTGCTGGGCGAACTGCTGGTGGCGCACGTATCGGGAAAGGGCGTGGCGCGCAAGCTCGCCGACGGTGCGCGCTCGCCGGATCGGGACGTGCGGGCGGCCGCGCTCGTCGCGCGGGCGAACATCAGGGAGAACGCGGGCGACGTGCACGGCTCGGCACGTGACGCGCTCGGCGCACTCCGACTGGTCGAGCCCGAGGATCTGTGGGGCACGGCCATGGTCTGCCAGCACCTCGGTCAGCTCGGCGGCCAGACCGCCCGCTACGCCGAGTCGGTGGACTACTACCGCAGCGCTGTCGACGCGCTGCGCACGCTGCGCGCCCACGAGGAGACCGTGGAGATTCGCAGCTACCTCGCGGTCGCGCTGATCGGCATCGGCCAGGTGCAGCAGGCGCGTGCGGAATTGTCCTTCGCACTGGGCGCTTCCGACGATCCGGCCGGTCCCGCGCCGATCGACGACCCGAACATCCGGCGCAACCACCGGCTGGCCACGGTGGCGGGCGGTGTCGCGGAACTCGCGCTCGCCGAAGGGGATATCGATGCAGGCCTGCGGTACTACCGGCGGTCGCTGAACCTGTTGGGCTGGCCCGAGGACGATCTGGCGCCGGGGCCGGGCGGGCTCATGCTGGCCGGTGCCGCGGTCGGCGCGCACGTGCTCAACGGACGCGCCGGTGCGGCAACGGAATTCGCCGCCCAACTGGCCGCGTGTGCGGCGGGCCGCCTCGCTCAGTTCTTCGACTTGCCGCAGATCGGCGCGGTGGCCTGCGCGGTCGGTTCGCATCGCCTCGCGCTCGATCCGGATTCCGACACCGGTCTGGAACTGCTGGCGCTCTCCGCCAAGGTCGTCGCCCGCCAGGACTATCCGTCGATGATGGTGAAGCGGCACCTCGACCTGCACCGACCGCGAATCGGCGCGGAGCGGATGAACTCCGCCCTGCGCGCGGCCACCACGCTGCGCCGCAGAACCGGAGCCGCACGGATCATCGCGCTGCTGCGCGAGCTCAGCGGAATGCTGGACTCGTAGGTCGCAGTCGGACGAAGTCCGTCGAAAATCCGCGCACAGCCGGAGCACGGGCGGAGGTACGCCCACATCATTTCCGGCCAGCGCATCGTGGATATAGATACTCCGGCAACAGGGATCGTGGAGGATCGTCCGAGTTGATAGTGGCTGAACCGTAGCTGGCGGTCGACGCTCGAGACTGCGCGAATCCCATGCCGATTCCTTGGCGATGTCGCTACCGATTGGGAATCCACCGCTCAGCCGATGGGCGCGGTCAGGCGCAGGCGCGGTTGAGTTCGTCGGTGAAGGGAGTGAGGTCGGCGACCCCGTCATCGATCAGGGCGCCGGCGTAAGCCCCGATGGCATCCCGTTCGGCGCCCTGCGTCGTCTCGGCCAGGCTGCTCAGCCTGCCGGACAGCGCGGTCGCGGTCGCCTTGTCCATGCTGCCGCCGGTCGTGTCGATGGCGACGTTGATCAGCTCAATGGCTTTGGCGCAGCTCGGGGACTGGGCGTGTGCGGGCGTGGCGGGCAGCGCAATCAGCGCGCCCGCAGCAATGGCGAGGGCGGCGGCGGACGAAGACTTGATCATGATTTCCTCTCGGAGGTGTACGAAGCGAGACCGTAGCAAAGATGGACGACATCGTTGCTGGAGAGTCAGGTCACAGCCGGACGGAGTCCGTCGACAGACTGCGCACGGCCAGAACGAAGGCGAAGGTAGGCCTAGTGGAAACGGCGAAGGCCGGAACCCCTTTCGAGGTTCCGGCCGTGGCGCGTGGATCAGGCCCTGCGCATGTATGCCTTGACAGTCAGTGGCGCGAAGATGGCGATCACCACCGCCGAGCCCAGCAGTGACCACGCCAGGTTGCTGCCGTACACGTTGTCGTTCATCAGGTCTCGGCACGCGTTGACCATGTAGTACACCGGGTTCGCGTGATTGATTGCCTGCATCCAGCCCGGCATCGTGCTCACCAGGGCGAAGGCGCCGGACATGAAGGTGAGCGGGAACATCACCATCATCGAGATGCCCTGCACCGAGGCGGCGCTCTTCCCGGTCACGCCGACCAGCGCCCAGATCCAGCTGATGGCGAACGAGCAGAGCACGATGACCACCGTGGCGGCGGCAACACCGAGCACCCCGCCGCCCGGACGGTAGCCGAGGCACAGGCCGACGACGACGGTGAGCGTGGTGGCGATGCCGTAGCGCACCATGTCGGCGATCAGGGCGCCGGCCAGCGCCGAAATGCGGGCGATCGGCAGCGATTTGAAGCGGTCGAAGACGCCCTTGTCCATGTCCTCGCGCAGCTGGGTGCCGGTGACCACGGAGGTGAGTACCACGGTCTGCACCAGGATCCCGGGAATCAGGATGGGCAGGTAGTCGTGCACGTTGCCCGCGATGGCGCCGCCGAAGATGTAGGTGAACAGCGCGGTGAACAGGATCGGCTGCACCGTCACGTCGAACAGCTGCTCGGGATTGTGCTTGATCTTGAGGATGCCCCGGTAGGCCATGATGAACGAGCTGGACACCGTCTGGCGGAGGCTGATTCGGTTCTCGGCCGTGGGGATTCGGATGGGCGCCGCGGTGTGGGCGGCGGTGGGTGCGGTGAGGGTCGTCATGCCGCGCTCCGTTCGTCGTCGTCGGCCGGGTGGCCGGTGATGGTCAGGAAGACCTCGTCCAGGCTGGGTTTGCTCACCGTGATCTCGTCGATCGCGATCTCCCACTCGCGCAGCCGGATCAGCAGGTCGGTGGTGACGCTCGCGTCCGGCAGCGGCGCGGTGAGCCGCCCCGCCTCCGGCGTGATCTGCGCGTCGGTGCCGAGGAAATCCCCGACGATGCGGCGCGCTTCGGCGAGCTGATCGCGGTCGACCAGGGTCAGGTGCAGCGAGGAGCCGCCGACCGAGGCCTTGAGTTCGTCGGCGGTGCCGTCGGCGATCACCCGGCCGCGGTCGATCACCGCGATCCGGTCGGCCAGCTGGTCGGCCTCGTCGAGGTACTGCGTGGTGAGCAGCACCGTCGCGCCCTCGCGGACCAGGCGACGAATGGTGTCCCACATCTGCGCTCGGGTGCGCGGATCGAGGCCGGTGGTCGGCTCGTCGAGAAACAGCAGCGGTGGCGTGGAGATCAAGCTGGCCGCGAGGTCGAGGCGGCGGCGCATACCGCCGGAGAAGTTCTTCAGCGGCTTGTCCGCCGCCTCCGTGAGATCGAACTCCTCGAGCAGCTCGCCCGCCTTACGCCGGGACTCGGCTCGGCTCAGGCCGAGCAGCCGGGCGAAGATGATCAGGTTTTCGGTGGCGGTCAGATCCTCGTCCACCGAGGCGTACTGCCCGGTGAGCCCCAGCAGCGACCGGACCGCGGTCGGCTCGGCGACCACGTCGTGGCCGAAGATCCTGGCTCGTCCGCCATCGGGCCGCAACAGCGTCGAGAGCATCCGGATGGTGGTGGTCTTGCCCGCCCCGTTCGGCCCGAGCACCCCGTACACCGAGCCCTGCGGCACCGCCAAGCTCACCCCGTCCACGGCCCGCTGCTCCCCGAACACCTTGACCAGTGCGTCCGCCTCGACGGCAAGCGCAGCATGTGGCGCAAAAGAATTCATGCCACAAACTCTGTCCCCCACCACTTGCACCACACTTGCACCACGATGGCGCCCCCTCTTGCACCACAGCCACACACCTTTCCAACGCGCCACAGAGCCACCTGCGCTGTGCGGCGTTCGAATGCTGTGTGCCCCGCGGATATGCAGGTGAAGGTGCACGGCCACACAGGTTTCGTACGCGCCACACAGCCACCTGCGTTGTGTGGCGTGCAGAGCCTTTGTGCCCCGCGTATGCGCAGGCAAAGGTTCGTCCTCGCAGAGGTTTTGTACGCCTCGCAGAGGTTGTGTGCCCTGCGAGGCGTGTGAAGGGGCTGCGAGGAACCAGCGGTTAGTTGGGGGATTGGGTGAGCAAGAGTTCGCGCAGCTTTGCGCGGTTGGGTTTGCCGGGGCCGTGGAGCGGCAGTTCGTCCAGGAGTGCCAGTTCGCGAGGGGCGGCTATGGCGTCGAGTTCGCGGATGACGTGTTCGCGGAGCTCCTCGAGGGTGGGGGTGGCACCGGCCGTTGGCACGACCGCGACGGCGACGCGTTGGCCGAGCCGTTCGTCGGGCAGGCCGAGTACCACGCACTCGCTGATGGCCGGGTGTGTCACCAGCACGGCCTCCACCACCTGCGGGATGACGAGCAATCCGCCCGTCATGATGGCCTCGTCCAGCCGTCCGCTGATGTGCAGCACGCCGTTGTCGAAAGTGCCTGCGTCCTCGGTGCGGAACCAGCCGGGTTCGGCGAAGGCGGGGTGGTCGGGTTGGCCGCGGTAGCCGCGGGCGATCATGGCGCCGCCGAGCAGGACGCGGCCGTCTTCGATGCGCACACGGGCGCCGTCGAGCGGCACGCCTTCGTAGACGCAGCCGCCGCAGGTCTCGCTCATTCCGTAGGTGCGAACGACGTTGATACCGGCCGCTTTCGCGCGCTCGTAGACCGGGAGCGGGGTGGCCGCGCCGCCGACGAGCACCGCGTCGAGTTCGGCGAGCGCCTCGGCCGCGGCGGGCGCATCGAGGGATTTGATCAGCTGGGTGGGCACCAGGGCGGTGTAACGGCGTGGGCCGCGCATGCCCGCCACCGCGCCCGCCAGCGCCTCGGGCAGGAAGCCGCCGGAGACGTCGAGCACGGTCGGTTCGGTGCCCGCCAGAATGCTGCGCAAGAGCACCTGGATGCCTGCGATGTGATGGGTGGGCAGCGCGAGCAGCCAGGCGCCGGGTCCGCCGAGGCGGTCGTGGGTGGCGGTGCCGCTGGCGCGCAGCGCGGAGGCGCTGAGCATGGCGCCCTTGGGTACGCCGGTGGTGCCGGAGGTGGTGACCACCAGTGCCACATCGTCGTCGATCGTTTCGCCGGGGCAGAGCGCGTCGCTGAGCCGGCGGGCCTCCCTGCGGTCGCTGGTCGGGATGGGCAGCCACGCGGGGCCGTTGCCTTCCAACGCTTCTCGCAGATGCGGTAGCACGTCGCCCAAGCCGGACCCGGTGGGCATAGGCAGCGTCCGCAACGTGTTGTTCACGACTCCGCCTCGCTGGCGCTCGGCTCCGTCGTGCGCAACGGCGCGCTGTGTTCCTGGTTCGCTCGCTGAAGCTTGCTCACGACCGCACCTCGCCGTCGCTCGGTTCCATCACGATAGGGATCGTGTCATGCCCGTGCCGTCGCGCGGGGAACGGGTCGGTTTGCTGGGGCGGCGCGCGCAGAGTACGGCCGCCCCGGAGGAATGGGGCTCGGCTAGGCCAGACATCGAGACTGCGATTCACTCGTCGGACGGGTCGCGGATGGCGGTCGCCCGGACATCGGCGGCCGGGCGTCCGCTAGAGCGCTATCGTCCTCGCCGAGACAGCCCTTGGCAACTCGGCATTCGGACCCCGGTCCGATCCCTCCGCGGTGATCACTCGTCCGACCAGCGGGAATCCCGTCGGATCGGATGTTCGGGCGGAATTTCCACCAGCACCACCGGCACCCCGTCCGGGTCCCGTATCCACATTTCGATCAGTCCCCACGGCTCCCGTTCCGGCGCACGGTCGATCGGGATTCCCTTCAGCGCCAGCTCGACGGCCGCGCTGCCGACATCGCGCACCTGCAGCCAGATCGCGCCGTCGAAAGCCGTCGACACACCCGTTCCGCCGTGCGCCGCGACCTCAACCAGCGACTGTCCAGCGAAGAAAACGGTTCCACCTGGATATTCCCTGGCGATCGCGAGACCGAGTCCGTCGCGATAGAACTCGAGCGTTTTCGCATAGTCCTTCGGCCGCAGAATCACTCGGCTGCTGAGGATCTCCATGGGGCCAGTCCCTTCGTCAGAAGTACCAGGGGTAGGGCGACCAGTCGGGCTTGCGCTTCTCCAGGAACGCGTCACGGCCTTCGACGGCCTCGTCGGTCATGTACGCCATGCGGGTCGCTTCGCCCGCGAACAGCTGCTGGCCGACCAGGCCGTCGTCGAGCAGGTTGAACGCGTACTTGAGCATGCGCTGCGCCTGCGGGGATTTGCCGTTGATGTCGGCGGTCCACTCCAGCGCGACGTCCTCGAGTTCGGCGTGGTCGACGACCTTGTTGACCGCGCCCATCTGGTGCATTTCCTCGGCGGTGTAGGGGCGGCCGAGGAAGAAGATCTCGCGTGCGAACTTCTGGCCGACCATCTTGGCCAGGTAGGCGCTGCCGTAGCCGCCGTCGAAGCTGCCGACATCGGCGTCGGTCTGCTTGAACCTGGCGTGCTCGCGGCTGGCCAGGGTCAGGTCGCAGACCACGTGCAGGCTGTGCCCGCCGCCCGCGGCCCAGCCGTTGACCAGGGCGATGACGACCTTGGGCATGAAACGGATGAGGCGCTGGACCTCGAGGATGTGCAGCCTGCCCGCGCGCGCCTGGTCGACGGTGTCGGCAGTATCGCCGCTGGCGTACTGGTAACCGCTGCGGCCGCGAATGCGCTGGTCACCGCCGGAGCAGAAGGCCCAGCCGCCGTCCTTGGGGCTCGGTCCGTTCCCTGTGATCAGGACCGCGCCGACGTCGGAAGCCATCCGCGCGTGGTCCAGCACCCGGTAGAGCTCGTCGACGGTGTGCGGCCGAAACGCGTTGCGCACCTCGGGCCGATCGAACGCCACCCGCACCGTGCCCTGCTCGATATGCCGGTGGTAGGTGATGTCGGTCAGATTCTCGAATCCGGGGACGGGTCGCCACAGCTTGGGATTGAACGTCACGCCTGTGATTATTGCCCGCGCCGGTGCCAGCGACTTCCGTGCCGTGCGGCACCGAGGACTTGACGGTGTAAAACTACGCGTTACCGTGCAGGTATGAGCGAGCGAGTGAAACCTGTTCCAGATAGCGCCGCGGAAGCGCCCGCCGAATCGGGTGCGCCGCGCTCCCAGGGGACGGCGATCCGCCCGCGCATCGATCGCAGCGCGGTGGACGAAAACCGGTACGAGACGCACGGCGGATTCCCGAAGGTCAGCCGCGCGCAGATCGGTTCGAATTTCGGGCCTTTCGTGGATGCCATGCGCACCCTGCAGGATCTGGCGGTCTCGGTCGACGCGCCCGACGAGGTGTTCGGCGACGCATTGGCGCAGGCCCGCGAACTCATCGAGCTGCTCGAGCCCTATCGCGCACCGGAATTGCAGGGCCCGGCCGGTCGCGCGGTGGAGCTGCCGGGCCGCGGCAACCTGTTGTTGCTGCCGTGGCGGGTGCTGTCGGCCGGACCGGACGGCATCACCATGACGGGCGAGTTCCGGCGTTTCCATCTCGGTGGCAACGGTGCGGCGCACGGCGGCGTGCTCCCGCTGCTGTTCGACGACCTGCTCGGCATGATCGTGCACTACGCGGGCAGGCCGATCAGCCGGACCGCCTACCTTCATGTGAACTACCGCAAGGTCACTCCGTTGGAGCGGACGCTGACGGTGTGCGGACGCGTCGATCGTATCGAGGGCCGCAAGACCTTCATCACCGCCGAATTACGCGATGAGCAGGGCGATTTGCTCGCGGATTGTGAGGGGTTGATGGTGCAGTTGCTGCCGTGGCAGCCGTGAGCGGAACTAGCTCGTGTGACCTCGCGCACCAGTGCGTATAGTGGCGTGCGCTCGTTCATCGACATCTATTTCGGAGGAACCTGAAAGTGGTTGCAGCACTGTCTGAATCCCTGCTCGACGACACGAAGCGCTCGGCCTTCCTTGCCGATGCCAAGGAGGTTCTGGACGCGGAGGTGTCGGACAAGGGCGGGGCGTCCGGCCTCGCGGTCAAGGGTGGCTACGCTGCGGTGAAGAAGATCAGCCCGTCCATCGTGCCCGACGCGCTGGAGTCGTTGGCGCCCAAGCTGGTCGAGCAGCTGGATCCGTTCTGGCAGGAATACAAGGCGGCCGGTTCGGGCCAGTTCGCGGACCTGCTGGTGGCCAAGTCCGACGAGGTCGCCGAGGCGCTGCTCTCGGTGACCGACGCCCGCTCCGCGGCCTCGACCCGCCCTGCGCTGCAGAAGGTGTACTCCTCGATGCGCTCCTCCGCCAAGAAGAACGTCATCGAGGCGCTGCCGCGCCTCGGCGACCTGGTGCAGCGCCACGCGAACTGATCACACACAGCAAACGCACGCCGAGCTCCACCCGACCGAGCTCGGCGTGCGGCTGTGCTCATCGCCCGGCCACCCGACATCGGCCGCGCACCAGCGCAACTCACCGAACACCCTGATCACGCCCCCATCTCCGCGCACACCGCGCCCCGCAACCCGAACGCTCGATCCCGCCACCCCGAGGGCGAGTCTTACGAGCCCGTTCCCGGCCGTTTCGCGTCCGAACGACCGAGGTACGTGCGTTGTGTGTCTGCGCACTTGGTCGACTTCGGGATTCGTGCCCTCGCTGCCGCGCACCGGCATCCGAACGCTCGATCCCGCCCGCCCAAGTCTTACGAGCCCGTTCGCGGCCGTTTCGCGTCCGAACGACCGAGGTACGTGCGTTGTGTGTCTGCGCACTTACTCGACCACGAGAGGTGCGTCCTCGCTGCTGGGCGCGGTACACACCGATCTTCGACCGCTCGATCCCGCCCTCCCAGCCACCCCGAGGGCGAGTCTTACGAGCCCGTTCGCGGCCGTCTCGCTTCTGAGCGGCCGAGACGCATGCGACGAAGTCGCGAGACTCGGCCGCTCAGAAGCGAGACACCAGGGGCCGCGAACCCGCGCGCGCCAGCGCGCCAACGACACTGTGACCAGGGTGACGGAGACGGCGCGGATACTGTCTGAGAGGCTGGACGTGTGAACCCGTCTACCGCTCAGGCTCGAGTAGTCGTCGACGAACTTGTGCGCGGGGGTGTCCGCGATGTGGTGTTGTGCCCCGGGTCGCGCAACGCTCCGCTGGCCTTCGCGCTCCAGGCCGCCGACGCGGCCGGTCGGTTGCGGCTGCACATGCGCATCGACGAGCGGACCGCGGGGTTTCTCGCCATCGGTCTGGCGATCGCGGGCAACAATCCGGTTCCGGTGGTGATGACGTCCGGTACCGCGGTGGCGAATCTCGGCCCCGCGGTTCTGGAAGCCAACTACGCGCGGGTGCCGTTGATCGTGGTGAGCGCCAATCGGCCGTACGAGATGCTCGGGACCGGTGCCAATCAGACCGTCGAGCAGCTGGGCCTGTTCGGTAGCCAGGTGCGTGCCACCATCAGTCTCGGACTGGCCGAGGTGGACCACGACGGCAACGGCAGTGGCCCGTACGGTCAGCAGAACAGCGTGTGGCGCTCGGCGGTGTGCCGGGTGCTCGCCGCGGCCCGCGGCACCCGGTCGGGCAACGCGGGCCCCGTGCACTTCGACATTCCGCTGCGCGAGCCGCTGGTCCCCGATCCCGCGGCGGTCGCCGGTCCGGAGGGGCGTGCGGACGGACAGCCGTGGACCGCGACCCAGTACGCGACGCTGGACGTGCCGCTCGATATCGATCTGACCCCGGACACCGTGGTGATCTCCGGGCACGGCGCGGGTCTGCGCCCCGAGCTGGCCGAGCTGCCGACCGTCGCGGAGCCGACGGCGCCCATGCACGGCCCCGCGCTGCACCCGCTCGCCCTGCCGCTGCTGAAACCGAAGCAGGCCATCATCACCGGTCGCCCGACCTTGCACCGGCAGGTGTCCAAGGTGCTCGCCGACCCGTCCGTCACCGTCTTCGCGCTGACCACCGGTCCGCGCTGGCCCGATGTGTCCGGCAACGTCGTCGGCACCGGTACCCGCGCGATCGCGGCGGGAGCGCCGCGCGCGGAGTGGCTGGCGCACTGCCGCGAGGTGAGCGACAACGCCGAACAGGTGGTGCGCGCCGCGCTCGCCCGGCACCCGAAGCCGACCGGCCTGCACGTGGCGGCGGTCGTCATGGACGCTCTGCGCGAGGGCGATCAGCTGTTGCTCGGCGCGTCGAATCCGGTGCGCGACGCGGCCCTGGTCTCGCACCCGAGGCCCGGCATCAAGGTGATGTCGAACCGCGGTGTGGCGGGTATCGACGGAACGGTGTCGACGGCGGTCGGCGCGGCCTTGGCGCACGGCGGGCGCACCGTCGCGCTGATCGGCGATCTGACTTTCCTGCACGACGCGTCCGGCCTGCTGATCGGGCCCGGCGAGCCGCGGCCGGTCGACCTGACGATCGTGGTCGCCAACGACGACGGCGGCGGCATCTTCGAGCTGCTGGAACAGGGCGACCCGCAGTACGCGGGTGTCTTCGAGCGCGTCTTCGGCACGCCGCACGGCATGGACCTGGCCGCGCTGTGCGCCGCGTACCGGATTCCGCACCGTCAGGTGGATTCCGAGCAGTTGGCGGCCGAGCTGGCCGGGCACGCGCACGGTCTGCGGGTGCTGGAGGTGGCTACGGAACGGTCCAGCCTGCGCGAGCTGCACGCCGCCGTGCGGGCCAAGATCGCGCCCTGAGTTCGCCGCCGCGATCCGCTATTCGGCGTCGCGGTCCTCGTCGTCGATCGGCACGGAAATGGACTGCTCGATGATGTCGGCTTCGTTCGCGCCCCAGACGTCGCGATCGCCCACGGCGCGCGCCTCCCGTTCGACGACGGTATCCGCGACGGCCCGGTCGTCGGCGTCGTCCATCTCATAGGCGGGCGTGGACTGCTCGACGCGGTCGGCCTCCGGGGCGTCGTCCAACGTGCGCGGCGTGCTGCGATCGATCATCGTGTGCTCCTCTCCGCTGTTTCCTCCCGTACCGGGTATACCCCGTTGGGACAGCGGACAACAGTCCAACTGTGTGGAGAATCGGATGTTCTCATTCCCCCTCGACGGCCGCGCCTCCGTTCACCGGATGCTCGACCAGCGCCAGGGTGCGCCCGGCCATGAACCGCGCCGTGCGGACCGCGACGCCGGTCCTGGTCACCTCGCTGACCTCGACCACCCCGCGCACGATGCGCACCTCGACCCGCCGCCCCGCGCGCGTCGCGACGATTTCGTAACTGCGAGAGCCGTCGCCGACATCGACGACGATCTCCACCCGATCACCCTTCATCCACCAATTCTCCTCTTTTCCAGCACTTTTCGCCGTTACGAGTTGGTCGCGGAGGGGTCGCCGCTCCGGTTCGGCGGTACCGATGAATTCCGGGTCCCTGCGCGGTCTCAACTCACGAAGACAACTCGCATCCGGCAGGAGACCCGATGACACCCACGTTCGATTTCGAGCCCGCCGCCATCGCATTGGAGACCGTGGTCGCGGGCATCGCCGACGACCAGCTCGACGCCCCGACGCCGTGCGCAGGCACCACCGTGGCCGCGCTGCTCGATCACGTGCTGGCACTGACCGAGGCGTTCCGGCAGGCCGCGACCAAGGAATCAGTCGGCCGCAGCACCCCGCCCGCCGTCGCGCAGGACTCGAAGCTGCCAGGAGACTGGCGCGCTCGCATCCAGGCCCAGCTGAAGGCGTTGGTCGCCGCATGGCGGGAACCGGGCGCGTGGGAGGGCGAGACCGAGGCGGGCGGCGTGCGGGAAGCCGCGCTCGTGATGGCCGTGATCGCGCTGGACGAGATCGTCGTGCACGGGTGGGACCTGGCGCGCGCCACCGGTCAGCCGTTCACCTGCGCCGAATCCGACGCGGCGATCCTGTTCGAGTTCCTTCGCGAAACTCCGGCGGCGGGCACCCCCGGACTCTTCGGCCCGGTCGTCGAGGTCCCCGCCGACGCGCCTGTCCTCGATCGCGTGATCGGCCTGACCGGCCGCACTCCGAGCCGGCCCGCCTAGTCCACCGGCCGCGGCGCGGTCAGGCGTCGGCGGCCTGCCTCGTCACGAAAGTGCCTGCCGCGACGGCGTCCAAGGCCGCGCGGGCGGCGGTGTCGGCGGCGGCTTCGTCGATGGGATCGCCGCTGGCCAGCAGGCGATAGTAGAGCGGCGCAGAGACCGCGGAGAGAACCGCGCGCGGATCGGTGCCCGCGGGCGCCTCGCCGCGGGCGATCGCGTCCTCGACGCACGGCGCCCATTCGGTGAGGCGGACGTCGTAGAAACGGCGCAGCGCCGCCGAGGTGACCGGGTCGCCGGTGGCCGCGGCGATGACGGCCGCGAAGAGGCGGCTCTGGCGCCGGTCGGTCAGTGTCTTGGCGACCAAGCGCGCGTTGGCGGTGAGATCGCCGCGGAGCGAACCGGTGTCGGTGCGGGGCAGCGACTGCTCGGCCATGTCGTCGAGCAGATCCGCGACGAGCCCGGCCGGGGTGCCCCACCGACGGTAGACGGTGGTCTTGCCGACCCCCGCCGCCGCGGCGATCTCCGCCAGATCCAGGGTGGCGAAACCGCGTTCGGCGAGCAGGTCGCCCGCGGTGCGCAAGACGGCCGCGCGGATGCGTGCGGTGCGCCCACCTGGGCGAACCGATCCAGGGGCGGGCTCTTCAAGGGTCATAACGGGTCTCCAGTTCCATTTACGTCGCGCGAGGTGTACTGTCCGAGATGTTAACGGAACTATAGACCCTTTAGGAGGGCCGTCCTGTGAACTCGCAAACAGTGGACACGCACATGGAGTACCGGCGGCTGGGCGCATCGGGTCTGCTCGTCCCGGCCCTGAGCTTCGGCGCGGGCACCTTCGGCGGGCGCGGCGAACTGTTCGGCGCGTGGGGCGACACCGATGCCGAGCAGGCGCGGCGGCTGATCGACATCAGCCTGGAGGCGGGCGTCACCATGTTCGATACGGCCGACGTCTACTCCGACGGCGCCTCGGAGGAAGTCCTCGGCGCGGCCATCAAGGGCAGGCGCGATCGGCTGCTGCTGTCCACCAAGGCGAGCCTGCCGACCGGGCCGGGCCCCTTCGACGCCGGTTCGGGCCGTGCACGGCTGATCGGCGCGGTCGAAGGCTCGCTGCGCCGACTCGGCGTCGACCACATCGACCTGTTCCAGCTGCACGCCTTCGACGCGCATACCCCCGTCGAGGAGGTTCTCGCCGCGCTCGACGATCTGGTGCGGGCGGGCAAGATCCGCTACCTCGGCGCCTCCAACTTCGCGGGCTGGCAGCTGATGAAATCCCTTGCCGCCGCGGATCGCAACGGCCTGACCCGCTACGTCGCGCACCAGGTGTACTACTCGCTGGCCGGCCGCGACTACGAGTGGGAGCTCATGCCGCTCGGTCAGGACCAGGGCGTCGGCGCGGTGGTGTGGAGCCCGCTCGGCTGGGGCAGGCTCACCGGCAAGATCCGGCGCGGACAGCCGCTCCCCGCGGGCAGCAGACTGCACCAGACCGCCGAGGCCGGTCCGCCCGTCGACGACGAGCTGCTCTACGACGTGGTCGACGTGCTCGACGAAATCGCCGCCGAGACCGGCAAGACCGTCCCGCAGATCGCGCTCAACTGGCTGCTCGCGCGGCCCACCGTGGCCACGGTCATCGTCGGTGCGCGCAACGAGGAACAACTGCGCCAGAACCTCGGCGCCGTCGGCTGGCGGATGGACGCCGAACAGATCGCCCGCTTGGACAATGCGAGCGCCGTCACCCCGCCCTACCCCTACTACCCGTACTACCGCCTGCCGGACTTCGCCCGGCTCAATCCGCCCGCCGTGTGAGGGGATTCGGCCCGCCTCCGGGCGGGCCGCCCTGCTCAGTACACGTCGCGCACGTAACGCTTCTCGGCGACGAGCTGCTTGCGGAACGCCAGCGCGCCGTCCTCGTCCAGCTTGCCGTGGATACGGGCGATGGCGAGCAGCGTGTCGTCGACATCCTTGGCCATGCGCGCCGCGTCGCCGCACACGTAGAAGTGCGCGCCGTCGCGCAGCCACGACCACAGCTCGGCGCCGTGCTCGATCATCCGGTGCTGCACGTAGATTCGCTCCCGCTGGTCGCGGGAGAACGCCAGGTCGAGACGGGTCAGGAAACCGGTGCGGAACATGTCCTCCAGTTCCGCGCGGTAGTAGAAGTTCTGCGCCGCATGCTGTTCGCCGAAGAACAGCCAGTTGCGGCCCGTCGCGCCCAGCGCCCTGCGCTCATGGAGGAAGCCGCGGAACGGGGCGATGCCGGTGCCGGGTCCCACCATGATCATCGGCGCCGTCGGGTCCAGCGGCGGCCGGAAATGCGGTGCGCGCTGCAGGAAGATCGGTACGGCGGCGGACTCGCCCGCCACCCGGTCGGCGAGGAAGGTCGAGCAGACCCCGCCGCGCCGGGCCGTCGCGCCGGAGGGTTCGCCGTAGCGCACCACGCCGACCGTCAGCTGCACCTCGTCCGGGCTGACCAGCGGACTCGACGAGATCGAATACTGGCGCGGCTGCAGCTTCTTCAGCGCGCCGAGCCATTCCACCAGGTCGGCACGCACCGGGAAGTCGCGCAGCACGTCGACGGCTTGGCGGTCCCACAGATAGCTGTCCAGCTCGTTGCGGTTGTCCCTGCGCAGCAGTTTGGCGAGCTGATTGCTGGCGTTGCGCTCGCCGATGAAGCTCAGCAGGTCGTGGCTGACCTTGGTGATGTCGTACCGGGTGCGCAGCGCCTCGGCCAGCGGCATCTCCCGGTCGTCCACGTCGATGACGCGCCGACCGTCCAGGCCGGTCGCGGCGAGCCACTCGTCGACCAGCGACGGGCAGTTCGACGGCCACACGCCGAGCGAATCGCCCACCTCGTAGCCCGCGTCCAAGCCGCGCAGGTCGAAACCGAACTGGCGCACCTCTTTCGGCGATCCGGCGAGCGAGAGCTGTTCGTTGCGGACGAGCGGCGCGGCCACCGGCGCGTTGCGGGTGAACGGCGCGGCGGCGCGCAGGGAGCGCGCGGGAGCCGGGGCC
>NZ_BDBP01000077.1 GCF_001613045.1 Nocardia lijiangensis NBRC 108240
GGGTTCCCAAACGAGCTAGTGTGACTGTCAGGCGCTCCTCGTACTACCTCGTTTCCCTGGCTCAGCGTCTCCGCTCGGCCCCGGGTCGGTGTCCGTGTCGCTCTGACTTGAATAAAGTTACGTGGCTGCATTCACGATGTCAAATCGCCTGGTCAATACGGGTTTTCAGCGACTCAAGATCGTTCCGGCCCGCGAAAGAGATCAATCGGAGGCCCCGATCCGCTCCACCAGACCACCCAGCGCCTGCAACTGCTCGACGAAATTCGGGTAACCGCGGTCGATATGGAAGACGTCGTGCACTTCGGTCGTGCCGTCGGCGACCAGACCCGCGAGCACGAGACCCGCGCCGGCCCTGATGTCCGAGGACCACACCGGCGCACTGGACAGCCGCGGAATACCGCGCACCACCGCGTGATGACCGTCGGTTCGGGCGTCGGCGCCCAGCCGGATCATCTCTTCCACGAAACGGAACCGGGCCTCGAAGATGTTCTCGGTGATCATCGAGGTGCCGTCCGCGATCGCGGCCAGGCCGATGGCCATCGGCTGCAGATCGGTCGGGAAGCCGGGGAACGGCAGGGTCGAGAAGTTCACCGCGCGCGGACGCTCCGGCTGCACGACCCGGAAGCCGTCCAGGTCGAAGGAGATTCGCGCGCCCGCCGAGCGCAGCTTGTCCAGCACGAGCGACAGGTGCTTCGGGTTCACGCCGGTGACGCGCACGTCGCCCATGGTCATGGACGCGGCGATCCCCCACGTCGCGGCGACGATGCGATCGCCGATCACCCGGTGATCGGTCGGGCGCAGCCGCTTCACGCCCTGGATGGTGAGCACCGAGGTGCCCGCGCCGCTGATCCGGGCGCCCATCTGCACCAGCATGTTGCACAGGTCGACGATGTCGGGCTCGCGCGCCGCGTTATCGATGACCGTCTCGCCCTCGGCGAGCACCGCGGCCATGAGGATGTTCTCGGTGGCGCCCACCGACGGGAAGTCGAGCCGGATCCGCGCGCCCTGCAGCTCGTCGGCGCGGGCAACGACGCAGCCGTGCTCGATCTCGCTGGTCGCGCCGAGCAGACGCAGGCCTGCCTGGTGCATGTCGAGTGGACGGGAACCGATCGCGTCGCCGCCGGGCAGCGCGACCACCGCGCGCTTGCACCTGGCCATCAGCGGACCGAGCACGCACACCGAGGCGCGGAACTGCGTCACCGCGGGGAAGTCCGCGTGGTACTTCGGTTCGGCCGGGGTGGTGATGGTGACCACGGAACAGTCGCCGGGCGCGTCGTCGGAGATGACGACCTCACAACCCAGCCCGCGCAGCACCTCGGCCATCAGCGGCACATCGAGAATGTCGGGGCAGTTCGTGATCGTCGACGTACCCTCGGCAAGCAGGGCTGCGGCCATCAGCTTGAGGACGCTGTTTTTAGCGCCTCCTACCGCGACCTCGCCGACGAGCCGATTGCCCCCGGTGACCAGAAACCGTTCGCTCACAGTGGGTAGCTTATCCACCGTCGGCGGCGCACATGCGCGTGTACGCGATCCCGGTGTGCTCGGACACGGTTCGAAGGGCCGACATCCCGGCTATTTCCTGCCGCCACCGGGCTGCCACAGAATGTCGCCGTCGGGGTTGGTGTACCGGCTCAGGATGAAAAGCAGGTCCGACAGCCGATTGAGGTACTTTGCAGGCAGGGCGCTGGTGTCCTCGGGGTGCGCCTCGATCGCGGCCCACGCGGAGCGCTCGGCGCGGCGAGCCACGGTGCGCGCGGTGTGCAGCAGCGCCGCCAGCGGGGTGCCGCCCGGCAGAATGAACGAATTCAGCGGCGCCAGTTCCGCATTGAACTCGTCACACCAGCCTTCCAGCCGGTCGATGTAGACCTGGGTGATGCGCAGCGGCGGGTACTTGGGTTCGGCGACCACGGGGGTGGACAGGTCGGCGCCCGCGTCGAACAGGTCGTTCTGGACCTGGCGCAGGACCGTCAGTAGGTGCTCGTCCGGTGCCCCGAGGGCGATCGCGACCCCGATGGCTGCATTGGCTTCGTCGCAGTCCGCATAGGCGACCAGGCGCGCATCGTTCTTGGACACCCGGGAGAAATCGCTCAGTCCGGTGGTTCCGTCGTCACCGGTTCTGGTGTAGATCCGCGTCAGATGAACACTCACGACCTGGCCTCGCTAACGCTTGGGTTCACTAGCCGACGCTCACTCACAAGGTTCCCCGCTCGCTACAGACCCGGCATACGGCGGGTTCGGTCCGACGGGCGGGATTCCACCCAGGACAGGAAGGCCGCGCGGGCGCCACGGTCCAGCGCGAGCTCGTAGTTGCCCTCGGTGTCGGCCACCGCGGTGACGATGATTTCGTCGGTCATGATGTCGTACTCGTCGCCGCGCGGTCCGCGGCGGTCACCGACTTCGATGCCACGGCGCCGAATGGTGGCGTCCGGGCCCAGCTTGAGACTGGTGAGTTTGAAGAAAACGAGGCGGTCCTCGTCATAGCGAATGAGACCGTGCCGCCAGCCCTGACCGCCGTTCGCGGGCAGCACACGCAGAATCGCGGCGGTCCCACCGCGACGCAGCATGATCAGTCGGTAGACGGAGATCAACCCCACTGCGACCAGCAGCACCACCAGAATGATCAAGACAACCATCCCGGTTTGCAATGCTGTCCGTCCTTTCGCTCGGCATCCGCGTCACGAACCGCGGCGGATACCCATCCGTTGCGACATTCAAACACGAGTCTACAAACGGGTGAGCAACTGGGGCTGAATACCATTGTCGGCGGCGAAGATACCTTCGCCGCCGACAATGGGGATGTTCACGACCCGTCAGGGTCTTCAGGCGCTCGCGACCTGCTCGACCGCGCGCACCCGGGCCTGCGCCGCCCGCTGCTGTTCCTCGGTGGCAGACGTGTCGGCCAGCACCTTGCGTGCCGCCTCGACGTCCACCTCACCGGCGAACTCCGCGGACTCGGCCAGGACCCGCACCGTGGTGGCGGTGACCGAGAAGAAACCGCCGTGCACGGCGGCCACGATCCGCTCGCCATCGGTGGACACGATGTTCACGGTGCCACCCTCGACCAGCTGGCCGAGGAGCGGCTCGTGGCCCGGCATGATGCCGATCTGGCCCTCGGTGGTCTGCGCGCTGACGAACGACGCCTGGCCGGACCAGAGCAGCCGTTCGACGGCGACGAGATCGACTGACATTTCAGCCATCGGTGACTACTTTCCGGCGATCTTCTTCGCGGCCGCCTCGACGTCGTCGAGACCACCGCAGGAGTTGAACGCCTGCTCCGGGAAGTGGTCGAACTCACCCTTGCAGACCCGGTCGAAGTCATCGATGGTCTGCTCCAGCGGCACGACCGAACCGACCTGACCGGTGAACTTCTCGGCCACGATGAAGTTCTGGCCGAGGAACTTCTCCAGACGGCGGGCGCGACCGACGAGGACCTTGTCCTCTTCGGAGAGCTCGTCCATACCGAGGATGGCGATGATGTCCTGCAGTTCCTTGTACTTCTGCAGGATCCGCTTCACCTCGTTGGCCACGGCGAAGTGCCGGTCGCCGACGATCGAGGCCTCCAGGATGCGGGAGGTCGAGGTCAGCGGGTCGACGGCCGGGTAGATGCCCTTCTGCGAGATCGGGCGGGAGAGCTCGGTCGTCGCGTCGAGGTGGGCGAAGGTGGTCGCCGGGGCCGGGTCGGTGTAGTCGTCGGCGGGCACGTAGATGGCCTGCAGCGAGGTGATCGACCGACCACGGGTCGAGGTGATGCGCTCCTGCAGCTCACCCATCTCGTCGGCCAGCGTGGGCTGGTAACCGACGGCGGAGGGCATACGGCCGAGCAGGGTCGACACCTCGGAACCGGCCTGGGTGAACCGGAAGATGTTGTCGATGAACAGCAGCACGTCCTGGTGCTGCACGTCGCGGAAGTACTCGGCCATGGTCAGGGCCGAGAGGGCGACGCGCATACGGGTGCCCGGCGGCTCGTCCATCTGGCCGAAGACAAGGGCGGTGTCCTGGAGGACGCCCATCTCTTCCATCTCCAGGCGGAGGTCGGTGCCCTCACGGGTGCGCTCACCGACGCCCGCGAACACGGAGGTGCCGGAGAACTCACGCGCGATACGGGTGATCATCTCCTGGATCAGAACGGTCTTGCCGACGCCGGCGCCACCGAACAGACCGATCTTGCCGCCCTTCACGTACGGGGTCAGCAGGTCGATGACCTTGATACCGGTCTCGAGGATCTCGGTCTTGCCCTCGAGCTGGTCGAAGCTCGGCGGCTTGCGGTGGATGCCCCACTGCTCGCCGTCGCGGCCGGTGCCCGGCGCGTCGAGGCAGTCGCCGAGGGCGTTGAAGACGTGGCCCTTGACGACGTCACCGACGGGCACCGAGATCGGCTTACCGGTGTCGGTGACGGTCGCGCCGCGGACCAGGCCGTCGGTCGGCTGCATCGAGATGGTGCGCACGATGTTGTCGCCGAGGTGCTGGGCGACCTCGAGGGTCAGGGTCTTGGCCACCGACGCCAGCTTGATGTCGGCGTTCAGAGCGTTGAACAGCTCGGGGATCGCGCCACGCGGGAACTCGACGTCCACGACGGGGCCGATGACCCGGACGACGCGGCCTGCGGCGGCGCCGGTCCGGCTCGTGTTGTCTTGAGTGACAGCTGCGGTCATTTGGATTGGTTCTCTTCCTGCGCTTCTAGTCGCGGTCCGAGCTCGACGCCAGCGCGTTCACGCCGCCGACGATTTCGCTGATTTCCTGCGTGATCTGGGCCTGACGCACCGAGTTCGCCTCGCGCTGAAGAACACTCGCGAGTTCGTTGGCGTTGTCGGTGGCCGCCTTCATTGCGGTGCGCCGAGCCGCGGACTCGGATGCCGCTGCCTCGAGCAACGACGCGTAGATACGCGTGTTCACGTACTTCGGCAGCAGCGCCGCCAGCAGTACATCGGCGTCGGGCTCGAATTCGTACTGCGCCTGCGGTTCGGCGGTGGGCGAATCGGAGAACGAGTCCGCCCCCATGTCGAAGTTCTCGTCGACGAAGCTCACCTGGATCGGCGCCAGGCGGCGCACCTCCGGGGTCTGCGTCAACATCGACACGAACCGCGTGTACACGATGTGCAGCTCGTCGACGCCCTCGATGTCGCCGGTGCCGTGCGGATGCGGCACCTGACCGTCGGAGCCCGCCATGAAGGCGTCCACCAGGTGGATACAGGCCGCCGAGGCGTCGTTGTACTTCGGCTGCTGCGAGAAACCGGTCCACGCCGAGATCAGCGGGCGGTTGCGGAAGGTGTAGTACGTGAGGCCCTTGTTGCCCATCACGTACAGCACCGGCTCCTTGCCCTCGCCGCGCAGGGTGGTCATCAGCTCTTCGGCGCGCTTGAGCACGTTGGAGTTGTAACCACCACACATGCCGCTGTCACTGGTGATCACCAGCACGGCGGCGCGACGCGGGTTGGAGCGCTCGGTCAGCAGCGGGTGCGCAAGGTTCTTCGACGCGCTCGCGAGCTCGGCGAGGACCTTGGTGATCTCCTCCGCGTACGGCTTGGCTGCCGCAACCCTGGCCTGGGCCTTGGAGATTCGCGAGGTCGCGATCAACTCTTGGGCCTTGGTGATCTTCTTGATCGAATTCACACCACGAATGCGGGAGCGCAATTCACGCAAGCTTGCCACGGTTCACACTCCCTTCATTCGCCAGATTCCAATAGCGCATTGGTCGCCCGATTACTTCTCGACGTGCTTGCGGGTGACCGACAGCGACTCGACCTCTTCGTGGTCCAGCTCGCCGGCTTCCGCCTCGTTCACCACACGGCTGCCGTCGGAGGCGAGGAAGCCCTGCTTGAACTTGTCGGTGGCCGCCTTGATGGCGTCGCCGTTCTCGGCGTCGAGGACCTTGCCGCCCTCGATCGACTTGAACGCGTCGGCCGCGCTGCGGTGCAGGTCCTCGATCAGCTCCACGTTGAAGCGGCGGATGTCGCCGACCGGAACCGAGTCGTAGTAACCGGCGTCGACGAGGAAGATCGAGACGATCTGGTCCTCGACCGCGACCGGGGAGTACTGGTCCTGCTTGAGCAGCTCCACCCAGCGGGCGCCGCGCTCGAGCTGCGCCAGCGAGGCGGCGTCGAGGTCGGAGGCGAAGGCGGAGAACGCCTCCAGCTCGCGGTACTGCGCCATTTCCAGACGCAGCGAACCGGCGACCTTCTTCATGCCCTTGGTCTGGGCGGCGCCACCGACACGGGAGACCGAGGTACCGACGTTGATCGCCGGGCGCACACCCTTGTTGAACAGGTCGGACTCGAGGAAGACCTGGCCGTCGGTGATGGAGATGACGTTGGTCGGAATGAACGCCGAGACGTCGTTGGCCTTGGTCTCGATGATCGGCAGACCGGTCATCGAGCCCGCGCCCATCTCGTCGGACAGCTTGGCGCAACGCTCGAGCAGACGCGAGTGCAGGTAGAAGACGTCACCCGGGTACGCCTCGCGGCCCGGCGGGCGGCGCAGCAGCAGCGAGATGGCGCGGTAGGCCTCGGCCTGCTTGGTCAGGTCGTCGAACACGATCAGGACGTGCTTGCCCTGGTACATCCAGTGCTGGCCGATGGCCGAGCCGGTGTAGGGGGCCAGCCACTTGAAGCCGGCGGAGTCGGAGGCCGGGGCCGCGACGATGGTGGTGTACTCCATCGCGCCGTGCTCCTCCAGCGCGGACTTCACGCCCGCGATGGTGGAACCCTTCTGGCCGATGGCGACGTAGATGCAGCGCATCTGCTTGGTGGGGTCGCCGGACTCCCAGTTGGCCTTCTGGTTCAGGATCGCGTCGATGCAGACGGCGGTCTTGCCGGTCTTGCGGTCGCCGATGATCAGCTGACGCTGGCCACGACCGATCGCGGTCAGGGCGTCGATGGCGGTGATGCCGGTGGCCATCGGCTCCTCGACCGGCTGGCGCTCCAGCACGGTCGCGGCCTGCAGCTCCAGCACGCGGCGCTCTTCGGACTCGATCTCGCCGAGGCCGTCGATCGGCTGGCCGAGCGGGTTCACCACGCGGCCGAGGAACTTGTCGCCGACCGGCACCGAGAGCACGTCACCGGTGCGGCGGACCTGCTGACCCTCTTCGATCTCGGCGTACTCGCCGAGGATGACCGCACCGATCTCGCGGTCCTCGAGGTTCAGCGCAACGCCGAGCACGCCGCCCGGGAACTCGAGCAGCTCGTTGGCCATAGCCGAGGGCAGGCCGCTGACGTGCGCGATGCCGTCGCTGGTGTCGGTGACCACACCGACTTCTTCGATGGACGTCTGGGGGGTGTAGCTCTGGGTGTAGCTCTCGATCGCGCTACGGATCTCGTCGGAGGAGATCGTCAGCTCCGCCATGTTCTTCCTGCTCTCGCTGTAAGGGTCTCGAATGTCGGTGTTGGCGCCGGTGCCTGGGCCGGCAGAGCCGGACTACGCCAGCTCGCGGCGCAGCCGCTCCAGTCGGCCGGTAGCGCTGCCGTCGATCACGTCGTCGCCGACGCGGACGACCAGCCCGCTCAGCAGCTCCTGATCGACCTCGACGTGCACCGTGATCGGCTTGCCGTAGATGCGCTGCAGGGACGCGGCGAGCCGCTCCCGCTGCTGCGGCGTCAGGGCGATCGCGGCACGCACGTGCGCGACGATCTGGCTACGCCGGGCGGCGGCCAGGTCGGACAACTCGTCGAAGGCCGGGCCGAGGCCGATACGCTGCCGGGCCACCGCCTGCTCCGCGAGGGTCACGGTGATGGTCTCGGCCTTGCCGGACAGCAGCCCGGCGATCAGCTCGCGCTTGGCCGAACCCGGCTTCCCGCGATCGGACAGCGCCTGCTCCAGCTCGGGGTTGTCGGCGATGATCCGGCCGAGCCGGAACAGCTCGTCCTCGACCGCCTCGAGCTTGCCGCTGTCGGCGGCCGACTCGAGCAGGGCCTCCTGGCCGAGCAGCACAAGGGTGTCGACCAGATCGGAGGTGCGCGACCAGTCCTGCGCCACCGCGGTGGTCAGCACCGCCAGGGTGGCGGGGCTGACCTTGCCGCCGAAGACCCGCTCGCTCAGCTCGGCGCGCACCGAACCGGGCACCGACACGTCCGCGAGCGCAACACGCAGCGAACGCTGGTCGTCGAGCACGGCGACAGCGGCGAACAGTTCCGAGCCCGTCGTGGCGGCAACACTGTCGCTTCCGGTCAGAGCGGCCCGAAGCGCCTCCCGGGACCGGGAGCTGGCCTCGCGGCTCGCTGCGTACATGCTTCTCACTTTCGCGTCGTTACCTTCCGACCCCGATGCCGGCGTCGGTCTCGTCGAGTTCACTCAGGAACTTCTCGATCGAGGCCGCCTGCTTGGCTTCGTCCGAAACCGACTGACCGATGATCTTCTCGGCCAGGTCGACGGCCGTGCGGCCGACTTCGGAGCGCAGCTCGGTGAGGATCTGCTGGCGCTGGGCTTCCAGCTGGGAGTGGCCTGCGGCCACGATGCGGTCGCTTTCGGCCTGGGCCTCCGAGCGCATCTGCGCAAGGATCTGCTGGCCCTGGGTGCGCGCGTCCTCACGGATGCGCGCGGCCTCGAGACGCGCGTCGGCCAGCTGCTGCTGGTACTGCTGCAGGGTGAGCTGAGCTTCTTCCTGCGCGGCCTCGGCCTTGGCGATGCCGCCCTCGATCTTGTCGGCACGCTCGTCGAGCACCTTGGTCAGGCGCGGGATGACGTACTTGTAGAACAGCACCGCGATGATCGCGACGCAGACCACTGACCAGACGATGTCGTACGTTTCGGGGACGAGAGGATTCACATCCTCTCCGCCCTCCGCTGCGAGTACTGCGAACTCGTACATCGGAATCAGAAGATGAAGCCGGCGACGAGGCCGATCAGGGCCAGCGCCTCGGTGAACGCGATGCCGAGGAACATGTTGGTACGGATCGTGCCCTGCAGCTCGGGCTGACGGGCGATACCCTCGATCGCCTTACCGACGACGATGCCGACGCCGATGCCCGGGCCGATGGCGGCCAGGCCGTAGCCGACGGCGCCGAGGCCCTTCAGCGTCGACTCGGTGGCAGCTTCCTGGGCCAGGTACGAGAGGCTCATGAGTCTTCTTTCCCTTTCTGTTGCTCACCCGCCGGTTGGCGCGGTGTAGCAGGTCTCCGGTGATTGGTAGTTCGGTCAGTGAGAATCTGCGTGCTCGGCGAGGCCGATGTACACGGCGGTCAGCAGCGCGAACACGTAGGCCTGCAGGAAGATGACCAGCATCTCGAACAAGGTGAACCCGAGTCCCGCGAGCAGCGAGAACGGCGAGAACACCTTCATCCACGCGGTGGCGTCGAACAGGAAGAACCAGGTCGCGCTGAAGAACAGCACCAGCATGATGTGGCCGGCCAGCATGTTCGCCATGAGTCGGACGGTCAGCGTGAACGGGCGCAGGATGAAGGTCGAGACGAACTCGATCGGAATCAGCAGGACGTGCAGCGCGGGCGGCACGTTCGGCACCACGATGCTGCTGCGCATGTAGGTGAGGAATCCGTACTTCCTGATGCCCACGTAGTTGAACGCGACGTAGGCGATCGCAGCCAGCACCAGCGGCATGCCGATCCGGGCGTTCGAGGAGATGTTCAAGCCCGGAATGATGCCGGAGAAGTTCAGAAAGAGGACCGTGAAGAAGATCGTCGCGATCAGCGGGAAGAACTTGCGTCCGGTCTCCTTGCCGAGAACCTCTTCCGCAATCTGCTCCTTGACGAAGACCAGCCCGATTTCGGCGACATTCTGTAGGCCGCGCGGAATGATTCGGGGACTCCGGAAGGCCAGCAGCATGACGGCGACGAGCACGGCGGTCATGATCAGCCGGACCAGCATCAAACGATCGAGTTCGAACGGCGTTCCCTCGAACAGCAAAGCTGGAGGGAAGAAGTCGGTTAGCGACGGCGCGTGGAACTCACCCGCCGCCAAAGTGGTGACGCTCAGCGTTCTCTCCCGTGTTCGGGCCGCGGGTACGGTCATTCCCGCGGTTCGATCGGACATTGACGATCAATTGGGTCGACTCAGGTCGGCTCGAAATTCGTCAGCAGCTGCGCGGCAATCCCGCTCGGGCGGCGTCTGTACGTGTGTCGGCGACATCGTCGACATGCAGAACCGGAACCCTCGGAGCCCGGCACGGCAGTAAGCATAGCGTTACTCGGAGGGATCTGGGTGATCCCCCCTCGCTTGGTCACTTGCTTACCAACACTTTACCAAGTTATCTACGACGCTGTGTAGGGGGGTGAAGTCATTCCTGTTCGGGAGCCGGATCCGGGTCGCCCGCGGTGGTCGAGACATACGGAACCTTCTGTCGCAGAACGCCGTACGTCTCGGCGCCGAGCACGATGATCAGGGAGCCGATGACGGTCAGGAACAGCGCGACCCGGTTGTAGAAATCGAACTGGTTCAGCACCCCGACTGCGATGAGCACCAGCAGCACCTTGCCTACCCAGCTGGCCAGCATGACCAGGCCCGCTGTGCTCGGAGGCAGCTTCGCGCCGAACAGCACGACCGCCGCCGTGGTGAGGATGAACACCCCGCCGATGGCCGCGCCGAGCAACGCGCCCCACAACCCTGGCAGGCCGGCGACGGCGGTCGCGATCGCGGCGCTCACGACCACCAGAACCGCCAGTCCGATGAGGCCGTAGCGCAGCGCCGACTTCAGCGGCGCGTCGGGACCGGGGATCGGTTTCGGAGTGAAGCTCACGAGTGCGACTTTACTCAGACGCCTGGCGCTCGGCCGCCGGCTCCCCACGCCGCAGCCCCGGAACGGCGGTCACGACGAGCGCGAAGACGAGCCCCGCGGCCATCAGCAGCACCACGATTCGACGGTCCATCAACGAGGTCCCGACGGCGCCGAATGCGAGCACGCCGACCCACAAATAGATCAGCAGCACGACGCGTCGATGGGAATGGCCGATCTGCAGCAAACGGTGGTGCAGGTGCATTTTGTCGGGAGTGGAGAAACTCACTCCGGCGCGCACTCGGCGCACGATCGCCAGCAGCAGATCCAGCACCGGAATGAACATCACCGCACCGACCAACAGCAGCGGTGAAAGCAGACCGACGATGTCGCGCGGACCATAGCCTTGCAGGGGAATTCGACCCGATGCGCCGGTGGATACCGAGGCCAGCATCAAGCCGATCAGCATCGAGCCCGAGTCGCCCATGAATATCCGGGCGGGCTGGAAATTGTGCGGCAGAAATCCCGCGCACGCCCCGGCGAGCGCCGCCGCCAGCAGCGCGGGCGGATAGGTGTTCACGTCGCCGCCCTGCTCGTAGAGCAACCCCACGGAGAACACGAAAACGGCCGCCGCGCAGATGAAGCCGAGCCCTGCTGCGAGACCGTCCAGGCCGTCGACGAAGTTCATGGCGTTGATCAGCGTCACCGCCACCGCCACGGTCACCAGACCGCCCTGTAGGGCGTCGAGCACCACGGTGGAATTGTTGAAGGGGTTGTAGATGACGTACCAGCTCAGCCCCATCACGGCCATGACGCCTGCCGCCGTCACCTGGCCCGCGAATTTGGTCAGCGCGTCCAAGCCCCACCGGTCGTCGACGATGCCGACCACCACGATGATGGTGGCCGCCACCAGCACCGCGGGTATGTCGGGCGCGTAGTCGAAACCGCGGCGCAGCGCGGGCAACTGGTGCGCGAAGAGCACCGCCGCCACCACGCCGATGTACATGCCGACGCCGCCCATCCGCGGGATCGGCTTGATGTGCACGTCTCGCTCGCGCGGCACCGCCACCGCGCCGAACGCGATCGCGATCAACCGGATGCCGCCGGTGGCGAGGAAGGTCACCGTGGCCGAGATCAACAGGACCAGCAGCAGCTCGCGCAGCGGAACGACCGAGCCCGAGCCGGAAATCGGAGCAATCGCCCGAATCATGCGACCTTTCTCCCGCTCACCGCGCGGGACTGTTGGTCAGCTCGTCCGGCGACATGCCGAGCACCTCGGCGATCTCGGCCACCGGGATCGCGCCCTCGCGCAGCACGCGCGGCTGGTCCGCGGTGAGATCCACGATGGTGGAGGCGACCGCGTGCGCGGCGGGACCGCCGTCGAGATACACGCCGACCAGGCTGCCGAGCTGCTCGCGCGCCTCGGCGGCGGTCGTGGCGGGCGGCTGACCCGAGACGTTGGCGCTGGACACCGCCAGCGGGCCCACCTCGCGCAGCAGATCCAGCGCCACCGGGTGCAACGGCATCCGCAGCATTACCGTGCCGCGCGTGTCACCGAGATCCCACGCCAGCGAAGGCGCTTGCTGCACAACGAGACTCAGACCACCCGGCCAGAACGCACGGATCAGCTCGCGCGCCTGCGGGCGCACCGAGAAGACCAGTCCGTCGATCGTGTGCCACGACCCGACCAGCACCGGCACCGGCATGTCCCTGCCGCGGCGCTTGGCCGCAAGCAGCTCGCTCACCGCGGTGGAATCGAAAGCATCGGCCGCCAAGCCGTACAACGTGTCGGTGGGCATCACCACCAGCCGCCCGGACTTCAAGGCGCTGGTCGCTGCGGACAGTCCGGCGGCGCGCGAGTCGGGATCCGCGCAGTCGTAGACGGTACTCACGGCCCCCATCCTGGCACATGGGGCAGGTGGGGCATCAGGTGCGGGTGGCGACTACGAAGCGGGGTTTGCCTGCTAGGTCGGGGTGTTCGACGACATCGATGAAATCGCCGGTGGTGGTGAGGAGGGCGGCGAGGGCGGAGCCGTTGGTGTCGTCGTGCTCGATGGCCGTCGCGCCGCCAGGACGCAGCAGGCGGGAGATGTTGGGCACCATCCGGCGGATGACGTCCAATCCGTCCTGGCCGCCGAACAGCGCCAGGTGCGGATCGTGGTCGGCGACCTCGGGGTCGAGCACCGCGCCCTCGGGGATGTAGGGCGGGTTGGACAGCAGCAGGTCGACGCGGCCGTTCAGATCGGTGAGCAGGTCGGGGTCGGTGACGTCGTCGGCATACAGGGTGATCGGGGTGTCGCCGTCGGCGATGCGATCGTCGGCGTTGCGGCGGGCCCATTGCAGGGCGGGCGGGTCTATCTCGATCGCGTGCACTTGGACGTCGGGCCGCGCGTGGGCCACCGCCAGCGCGAGCGCTCCCGAACCCGTGCAGAAATCGATGACGATCGGCTGGTGATCGTGCGGCAGCGTCTCCAAATAGGCCAGCGCCCAAGCGAAGAGCAACTCGGTCTCCGGTCGCGGCACGAAGACGCCGGGGCCGACCGCGAGATCGATCTCCCCCATCGCGGCGACGCCGGTCAGATGCTGCAGCGGAACACGCTTGGCCCGGCGGTCCACCAGCGCGCGGTAGTCCGCGACCAGTCCCGGGTCCACCAGTGGCACCAACGCCAGACGAGTCCGCTCGACCCCGAGCAGGTGCGCGGCGAGCTGCTCGGCGTCCGCCCGCGGACTCGGCACGCCCGCCGCCCGCAGCACTTCCGTGGCTTCGTTGATCACCGAACGCATAGACACTCGACCCACCACCCCACTCTCGCCGATTTCCGATGCGGCCATTGTTCACTTCCTGGAATCGGGGCCTCGCAGATCTGCCGTCCGCCACGCAGAGGTTCTACGCGGGCGCGAGCTGTGTGCGAGACCTACTCGGCCGCCATGCGAGCCTCGCGGTCGGCCTTGCCGAGGGCGTCGAGGAGGGCGTCGAGGTCGCCGTCCAGGACCGCGTCGAGGTTGTGGGATTTGAAGCCGATGCGGTGATCGGTGATCCGGTTCTCCGGGAAGTTGTAGGTGCGGATACGTTCGGAACGGTCCACGGTGCGGATCTGGCTGGCGCGACCGGCCGCGGCCTCCTGATCGGCCTGCTCCTCGGCCAGCGCCTGGAGGCGCGCCGCGAGCACCTGCATGGCGCGGGCCTTGTTCTGCAGCTGCGAGCGTTCGTTCTGGCAGGTCACGACGATGCCGGAGGGCAGGTGCGTGATGCGGACGGCCGAGTCGGTGGTGTTGACGCCCTGACCGCCCTTGCCGGACGAGCGGTAGACATCGATGCGCAGATCGGATTCGTCGATCTGCACCTCCTCGACCTCGTCGGGCTCCGGGTAGATGAGCACGCCCGCGGCCGAGGTGTGGATGCGGCCCTGCGATTCGGTCACCGGGACGCGCTGCACCCGGTGCACGCCGCCTTCGAACTTGAATCGCGACCACACTCCGTCGCGCGCGGCGTCGCGGCTCTTGATGGCCAGTGTCGCGTCCTTGTATCCGCCCAGGTCGGAGAAGGTGGCGCCGAGCACCTCGACCTTCCAGCCGTGCCGCTCGGCGTAGCGGATGTACATGCGGGCCAGATCGGCGGCGAACAGCGCCGACTCCTCGCCGCCCTCGCCGGACTTCACTTCGAGCACGACGTCGTCGCCGTCGTGCGGGTCGCGCGGGGCGAGCAGGTCGGCCAGCGCCTGCTCCAGCTCCTCCACCTGACGCCGCAGATCGGGAATCTCGGCCGCGAAGGCCGGGTCGTCGTCGGCCAGTTCCTGCGCGGCGGCCAGATCGTCGTGCGCGGTCTTGAGCTTGTTGTAGGTGGCCATGACCGGGGCGAGCTCGGCGAACCGCTTGCCGACGCGGCGCGCGGCGCCCGGATCGTTGTGCAGCGCCGGATCGGCCAGCTGCGTTTCGAGTCCCGCGTGCTCGGCCAGAATGTCGTCGATCGCGGACGGCTGCGTCATGATGCTTCCTTCTCTCGGTTCCCGGCGGCGCCGGGTCGGCATTTCGCGTCATCCGGCGCTCGTGTCGAGGCACCGGGCCAACAAATGCACCGACGCCCGGCCTGCAGTGCAGAACCGGGCGTCGGCGAGGAAGCTACTTGGCGTCGGCCTTCTTGCCTGCACGCTTGCCGTAGCGGGCCTCGAAGCGGGCCACGCGACCACCGGTGTCCAGGATCTTCTGCTTGCCGGTGTAGAACGGGTGGCACTGCGAGCAGACCTCGACGGTGATGTGTCCCGACTCCTTGGTGCTGCGAGTCTGGAAGGTGTTGCCGCAACCACAGACCACCGTGGTGTCGACATACGTCGGGTGGATTCCTGCCTTCATGGATGTCCTCTCGATATTGGTCGCCGGGTCGCCACGAGAGCGTGAACCGGAACCGACTAGGCGGGATTGTCTGCGGAACGCAGACGCACGGCGATCCAGTATGCCAGAACCGCCACTACGCACCCAAAACACACCAGGCAACCATTTTGTTCCCTGATTCGTGTATCTAGGACAACCCGCAATCCACAGCACCCCCAGGAAGTCAGGGCACGCGGATTCTCGGCCCTTACGGAAGCCTCGAGTCGAGTAGTCCGCTACTCGGGAAGGCGAACAGCACTGTTCATAGAGTTCGTAGGTGTCGAGTTCCCCCTGCACGTCGGCGTGCCGAGACAGAAAGGAGAACGGTATGAACAGCCGAGTCGCCCTCGCGGTCTTCGTACTGTTGATTCTCACTGTCACGGTGGGCTGGTTTGCGGCGCCCGAGCCCACGCAGCCCGCGGCCTACGCACCCGCCGACACGGTCGCCTACTCCGAGCGCTCCCCCGAGTCGGCCGGGGCGTCCGCGCCCGCGACGACGATGCTGTTCGCCTGCATGATCGTCGGCGCGGCCGCCATCGGCCTGACCTTCTTCCGCCCGTACACGCCGAAGGGGCCTCGCGATCGCGAAGCCCCTTCGGTGGCACGACTCGTGCTGTTACTCGTCCAGCGCGCCCGGCGCGGTCTTGCTGACCTGCATCAGGAACTCGAGGTTGTTCTTGGACTTCTTCAGACGGTCGATCAGCAGATCGATCGCCTGGTGCGAGTCCAGGCCCGACAGCACGCGGCGCAGCTTGTGCAGCACCGCCGCCTCGTCTGGGCTCAGCAGTAGCTCGTCCTTGCGGGTACCGGACGGGTTGACGTCCACCGCGGGGAACACACGCCGTTCCGCGATCTTGCGGTCCAGCTTGAGCTCCGCGTTACCGGTGCCCTTGAACTCCTCGAAGATCACCGTGTCACCGGTCGAACCGGTCTCCACCATCGCGGTGGCCATGATCGTCAGCGAGCCACCGTTCTCGATGTTGCGCGCCGCGCCGAGGAACCGCTTGGGCGGGTACAGCGCGGTCGAGTCGACACCACCGGAGAGGATGCGGCCCGAGGCAGGCGAGGAGTTGTTGTATGCGCGGCCCAGTCGAGTGATCGAGTCCAGCAGCACCACAACGTCTTTGCCCGCCTCGACGAGACGCTTGGCGCGCTCGATGGCCAGCTCGGCGACCGAGGTGTGATCGCTCGGCGGACGGTCGAAGGTCGAGGCGATGACCTCGCCCTTCACCGAACGCTGCATGTCGGTGACTTCTTCGGGACGCTCGTCGACCAGCACCACCATCAGGTAGCACTCGGGGTTGTTGGTCGCGATCGCGTTCGCGATGTCCTGCATGATCGTGGTCTTACCGGCTTTCGGCGGGGACACGATCAGTGCGCGCTGCCCCTTGCCGATCGGCATGATCAGGTCGATCACACGGGTCGTCAGCTTGTTCTGCTGAGTCTCCAGCCGTAGCCGCTGGTTCGGGTACAGCGGGGTCAGCTTGCTGAACTCGGGCCGCCGCTTGGCCACCTCGACGTCGCCGCCGTTGACGGTGTCCAGCCGCACTAGCGGATCGAACTTCTGCCGCTGGTTGGCCTGCTCGCCGTCGCGCGGCGCGCGCACGGCGCCGGTGATCGCGTCACCGCGTCGTAGGCCGTTCTTGCGGACCAGGTTCATCGAGACGTAGACGTCGTTCGGTCCGGCCAGGTAGCCCGAGGTGCGGACGAACGCATAGTTGTCCAGCACGTCGAGGATGCCCGCGACCGGCTGCAGGACGTCGTCCTCGCGGATCTCGAGCTCGCGGCTCTCACCGCCGCCGGCGCCGCCTTCGCGGTCGCGCCCGCGGCGACGCTCGCGGAACCGGCGACCGCGGCGACCGCGTCCGCCTTCCTCGTCGTCGCCACCGCGGCCACCTTCGCCACGGCCACCGTCACCGCGGCCACCTTCACCGCGGCCACCTTCGCTGCGACCACCAGCGCCCTGACCGCGCTGCTCGCCGTTCTGGCTGCGCTCGCCGCCCTGGCCACGCTCACCCTGGTTGCGGTCGCGGCGCCGTTCGCCCTGCTCGGCTTCCGGCTTCTGCTCGTCACCACGCGCCTCGGCGGTCTCACCACCGCCCGAACGCGCCTGGTCACGGCCGCGACGCTGCCGACCACGGCCGCGCTGGCCACCGTCGCGGCCGGACTCTTCGCTGGTCTCGGCGGCGGGGGCGGAATCGGTCGGCGCAGACTCGGCCTGGGCGGACTTCGACGGAGCGGGATCGGCGGCGACCTCGGGCGCGGGCGCGGCGGCCTTCTCGGCGGTCGCGGCTTCCTTCGCCTTGGCCTCCTTGGCCGGGGCCTTCTCCTTGGCGGGCGCGGGCGTCACGTCGAGGGCCGCCTGCTCGGCCTTCTCGCCGCGCGCGGGCTTGTCCGACTTGGGGGACTTACCGGCCTGATTCTCCTTGATGGCGGCGATCAGATCACCCTTGCGCATCCCGGAGGTGCCTCGGATACCGAGTTCCCCCGCCAGCGCGCGCAACTGCGGCAACAACATTCCAGTCAGCCCCGATCGTGCGACGTCGGTTTGTTCGCTCATCTTCGAAATCTGTCCGGATTCACTTTCGCGGCCGCCCGAGGAGCTTGGGTTGGATTCCACCCCGGGTGTCGCGAGCAGGTCCGTATCTGTCACGGAAATCCTTTCCTTCCCTCGACCGCCGTCTGCTGTTTCGAGGGTTCGTCCCGCAGTCCGGGCACTCTGCCGGACTCGGTATTGCCGTATCGCCTGCCCCGCCGGACCGGAGGCTTCGCCACCGGTTGTGGAAGGTGGGAGAGATCATTCCAGTTGCGCAGCTACGCAGTACCCCCATGGCCTGGAGGCTCGAGCCTGGAGCCTGCTGGAGCGATTGCCCTGATGAAGCACCGGCGTCTGATGCGCACGATGTACGGACTTGCTCAGGATAGCTGGCAACGGTGAACCTCGGCAAGGCAGACGCGCCGTCAGTCGACCTGAACGCCCTCGGCGAGTCCTGGCTCGACCACCCGGAGGCCGTCGGCGGCCGCGAGTTCACGGAGTTCCGCTGGGAATTCGCTGGTACCGAGAGCCAACACGGTCGGTCCGGCGCCCGAGACGGTTGCCGGGATGCCTGCCGCGCGCAACCGCTCGATCCACTGGGTGGTGAGCGGTAGCGCGGGGGCACGCTGGCCCTGATGCAGCCGGTCGGCCGTAGCAGGCATGAGCAGGTCGGGACGCTGCGTGAGCGCGACGACGGCGAGCGCGGCCCTGCTGACGTTGAAGGCGGCGTCGCCGTGCGGCACCGTCTCCGGCAGCAGCCCGCGGGTGTGCGCGGTGGACGAGCGGACCTCGGGAATCAGCACCACCGGGCGCAGCGACGGGTGCGGGTCGAGCCGGACGGCGCGGTACACCCGGCCGTGCTCGGGGATCGCCGTGTCCGCGTCCGTGGCGTCGGCAGCCGTCTCGGTCCAGGACACCACGACCCCGCCGAGCACGCTGGCGGCCGCGTTGTCCGGGTGCCCTTCGAATTCCGAGGCCAGCTGCACCAATCGCTCGGTGTCGACGGCCAGTTCGGGATCCAGCTTCGCGGCGAGCGCGCAGCCGGCGGCGAGGCCGCCGACCACCGCGGAGGCCGAGGAGCCGAGGCCACGCGAATGCGGAATCACGTTGCGGCACACCACATCGAGGCCATCGGCCCACACGCCCGCGGACTCCAGGCCGCGTTCGATCGCACGTACCACGAGATGCGAAGGGCCCCACGGCACGTCGTCGGCGCCCTCGCCCTCGACCCGGATGGTCAACCCGGAATCGGTGGTGCGCACCTCGATCTCGTCGTAGATGCCCAAAGCCATACCGAGCGAGTCGAATCCGGGGCCGAGGTTGGCGGTGGACGCGGGCACTCGCGCCGTGACGGCGAGTCCGGCGGGCAGCGTCCGCGACATCAACTGGCTTTCGCGTGAACTCAACTCAGGCCAGCTCGAGTCGGGCGGCGACCGCCACCGGGTCGACCGCGATCGGCTGCACCTGCGGCATGCCGAGCAGCGCGGTGTCGGGATCCTTGAGGCCGTTGCCGGTGACGGTGCACACCACCGTCAGGCCAGCGTCCAGCCAGCCTTCCTTGCGGGCCGCGAGCACGCCTGCCACGCTGGCCGCCGAGGCGGGCTCGACGAAGACGCCTTCCTTCGCCGCGACCAGCCGGTACGCCTCGAGGATCTCCTCGTCGGTGGCCGCGCGGAACGCGCCGCCGGACTGCTCCTTGGCCTCCACCGCACCGTTCCAGGAGGCGGGTGCGCCGATCCGGATGGCGGTGGCGATGGTCTCCGGATCCTTCACCGGGGCGCCGTTGACCAGCGGGGCCGCGCCCGCGGCCTGCACGCCGAGCATGCGCGGCAGGCCATTGGTGATGCCGTCGGCGTAGTACTCGCGGTAGCCGCGCCAGTACGCGGTGATGTTGCCCGCGTTGCCCACCGGGAGCGCGTGCACGTCGGGCGCCTTGCCGAGCACGTCGCAGATCTCGAACGAGGCCGTCTTCTGGCCCTCGATGCGGGCCGGGTTCACCGAGTTCACCAGGCCGACGGCCGGGAAGTCCGCGGTGACCTTGCGCGCCAGTTCGAGGCAGTCGTCGAAGTTGCCCTCGACCTGGATGATCTGCGCGCCAAGCATGACGGCCTGGGCCAGCTTGCCCATCGCGATCTTGCCCTGCGGGATCAGCACCGCGCAGCTCATGCCCGCCCGGGTGGCGTACGCCGCGGCCGATGCCGAGGTGTTGCCGGTGGACGCGCAGAGCACCGCCTTCTGACCGCGGTACTTGGCGTCGGTCATGGCCATGGTCATGCCACGGTCCTTGAACGAGCCGGTCGGATTGGCGCCCTCGACCTTGAGGTACACCTCACAGCCGGTCAGCTCGGACAGGTACGGCGCGGGCACCAGCGGGGTGCCGCCCTCGAACAGCGTGACCGGCTCCCAGTCGGCCGCACCCGCCAGCCGATCACGGTAGGCCGCGATCAGACCCGGCCAGCGGGAGTGCACTCCTGCCTGCGGGGCGACGCCAGTGGTGTTCATTCTTCGGTGCCTTCCAATCTCAAAACGCTTGTCACTGATGTGACGGACGCCATCTCCGCCAAAGCCGACACGGTGTCCGCGAGCGCCGACTCCACCGCGTGGTGGGTCACGACGACCAGGCGCGCACCTTCGCCGTGCCCTTCCTGACGGACGGTCGAGATGCTCACCCCGTGCTTGGCGAATTCGCCCGCCACCTTGGCCAGGACGCCGGGGACGTCTTCGACCTGCAGGTTCACGTGGTAACGGGTGGGCGTATCGCCGATCGGCGCGATCGGTAGCTCAGCATAAACCGATTCGCCCGGTGCGCGGCCACCGAAGAACTTGTTCCGTGCGGCCATCACCAGGTCGCCGAGCACCGCGGAGGCGGTCGGGGCGCCGCCCGCGCCCTGGCCGTAGAACATCAGCCTGCCCGCGTTCTCGGCCTCGACGACCACGGCGTTGAACGCCCCGCTGACCGCGGCCAGCGGGTGCTTGCGCGGGATCAGCGCCGGGTAGACCCGCACCGAGACGCGCTCCTTGCCACCCTCGGCCAGGCTCGGCTCGCCGGGGCCCGCGTCGACGCGCTCGCAGATTGCCAGCAGCTTGACCGTGCAGTTCACCGCGGACGCGGTCTCCAGGTCCTCCGCGGTGATCTTGGAGATGCCCTGGCGGAACACGTCGGCCGCGGTCACGCGGGTGTGGAACGCGAGGGAGGCGAGGATCGCGGCCTTGGCCGCCGCGTCGTAGCCCTCCACGTCGGCGGTCGGGTCGGCCTCCGCGTAGCCGAGGCGGGTGGCCTCGGCGAGGGTCGCGGAGTAGTCGGCGCCGGTCTCGTCCATGGCCGAGAGGATGAAGTTCGTGGTGCCGTTCACGATGCCGACCACTCGGTTCACCCGGTCGCCGGACAGCGACTGGATGAGCGGGCGGACCACCGGGATGGCGCCCGCGACGGCGGCCTCGAAGTACAGGTCGGCGCGGTTGCGCTCGGCGGCCGCGGCGAGTTCGCCGGTGTAGTCGGCGAGCAGCGCCTTGTTCGCGGTCACCACGGATTTGCCCGCGTTCAGCGCGGCCAGGATCAGGCGGCGTGCGGGATCGATGCCGCCGATGACCTCGACGACCAGGTCGACGTCGTCGCGGGCGACGAGTGCGTCCGCGTCGGTGGTCAGCAGTTCGGCGGGCAGGCCGCGATCCTTGTCCAGGCTGCGCACCGCGACGCCGCGCAGCACGACCGGCGCACCGACTCGCGAACGCAGGTCGTCGGCGTGATCCCGCAGAATCCGCACGACCTCGGTGCCGACATTGCCCATGCCGAGGACCGCGACACCGATCGGGCGATCGGTCCCCCAGGTGCTGTTCTTGGCTACTTCGGTCATGCCTCAACCTCCAAACTCAGCAGATCCGCCACCGTTTCCCGGCGCAGCACCAGTCGCGGCTGACCGTCGCGAACGGCGACGACCGCCGGACGGGTCAACTGGTTGTATCGACTGGACATCGAATAGCAATACGCGCCGGTCGCGGCCACCGCGACCAGGTCGCCCGGGCCGACGTCGGCGGGCATCCAGGTGTCGCGAATGACGATGTCCCCACTCTCGCAATGCTTTCCGACGACGCGCGCGACCACCGGCTGCGCGTCCGAGGAGCGCGAGACCAGGCGGCAGTCGTAGTCGGCCTGGTAGAGCGCGGGACGGATGTTGTCGCTCATACCGCCGTCGACGCTCACGTAACGGCGGCGCAGGCCGGCGTCCAGCGAGACGTCCTTGGTGGTGCCGACCTCGTAGAGGGTGACGGTGCCGGGTCCGGCGATGGCGCGGCCCGGCTCCACCGCGATGGTGGGCTCGGGCAGGCCCGCGCGGGCCGCCTCTTCGGCGACCAGGCGGCGCAGGTTCGCCGCGAACTCCGCAAGCGGCGGCGGGTCGTCGTTCGGCAGGTACGAAATACCAAGTCCGCCACCGAGATCCAGCGTCGAGATCTGCGCGGTGCGCTCCACGCCGAACTTGTCGATGGCCTCGCGCAGCAGGCCGAGCATGCGACGCGCGGCGATCTCGAACCCGTCGATCTCGAAGATCTGCGAGCCGATGTGCGAGTGCAGGCCGACCAGCCGGAGGTTGTCGGCCTCGAAGACGCGCGCCAGCGCCTCCATGGCGTCACCGCCCGCGATCGAGAAGCCGAACTTCTGGTCCTCGTGCGCGGTCGAAATGTATTCGTGCGTATGGGCTTCCACGCCGACGGTGACGCGGACCAGCACGTCCTGCACCACACCGGCGCGCCCGGCCACCGCTTCGAGGCGATCGATCTCGATCAGCGAATCGACCACCACGTGGCCGACACCGGCCTGCACCGCGGTCTCCAGCTCCACGACGGATTTGTTGTTGCCGTGCAACGCGATTCGCTCGGCGGGGAAACCCGCGTGCAGCGCGATGGCGAGCTCGCCGCCGGAGCACACGTCCAGCGAGAGGCCCTCGTCACGGATCCAGCGCGCGATCTCGCCGCAGAGGAACGCCTTGGATGCGTAGTGCACCCGGGCGTTGGGGCCGAAGGCTTGCACCATGTCGCGGCAGCGGGAGCGGAAGTCTTCCTCGTCCACCACGAACAGCGGGGTGCCGAACTGCGCGGCGAGGTCGTGCACCGGCACACCGGCCAGTCGCACTACACCGTCGGCGTCGCGAGAGGCGTTGCGCGGCCAGACATTCGCGGGCAGGTCGATCATCTGCTTCGGATCGGCAGGCCGCTCGGGGAGGTTGGGGGCATGCGGAATCTCGGCGTGCCGTGGCCCGGCGGGGTGCGCGCTCATAGTTGTTCCTTCCTTGCTGCACGCGCCGAGCACGTGGACAGATACGACCTCTTCGACTCGACTCGCCCGTGCACTACATACGCTCCGGTGCGCTGACGCCGAGCAGGCCGAGGCCGTTGGCGAGTACCTGACGGGTGGCCTTCACCAGCTCCAAGCGGGCGGACTTGAGCGGCGTGACCGGCTCGTCGCCCTTCGGCAGCACCCGCATGTCGTCGTCGGACTGGAACGGGTGGTACGCACCGGCGAGCTCCTCCAGGTAGCGCACGACGCGGTGCGGCTCCCGCATCTCGGCGGCCGTCGCGACCACGCGCGGGTACTCGCCGAGGGTGCGGATCAGCTCGCCCTCGCGGTCGGAGGTCATCAGACCGAAATCCGGTGCCACCGAAGGGAAGTCGAACGCGGCCGAGTTGTCGATGATGCGGCTGGAGCGGGCGTGCGCGTACTGCACGTAGTAGATCGGGTTCTCGTTGTTCTGCTTGGTCCACAGGTCCAGATCGATGTCGATGCTGGAGTTCACCGAGGACCGCACCAGCGAGTAGCGCGCGGCGTCGACGCCGATCGCCTCGACCAGGTCGTCGAGCGTCACCACGGTGCCCGCCCGCTTGCTCATGCGGACGGCCGCGCCGTCCTTCACCAGATTCACCATCTGGCCGATCAGCACCTCGACGGTGTCCGGATCGTCGCCGAACGCCGCGGCGGCGGCCTTCAAGCGGCCGATGTAGCCGTGGTGGTCGGCGCCGAGCATGTAGATGCACAGATCGAAACCGCGGCCGCGCTTGTCGTGGAAGTAGGCGATGTCACCGGCGATGTAGGCGGACTTGCCGTCGCTCTTGAGGACCACCCGGTCCTTGTCGTCGCCGTACTCGGAGCTGGCGATCCACCAGGCGCCGTCCTTCTCGTACAGCTTGCCGGAGGCCTTGAGCTCCTCGACCGCCTTGTCCACGGCGCCCGAGGCGAACAGCGAGCTCTCGTTGAAGTAGACGTCGAAGTCGGTGCCGAACTCGTGCAGGGTCTGCTTGATGTGGGCGAACATCAGCTCGACGCCCTCGCGGCGGAACAGCTCGTGCCGCTCGCTCTCGGGCAGGTCGACGACACCCGGGTTCGCGGCGACGACTCGCTCGGCGATCTCGGCGATGTACGCGCCCGCGTACCCGTCCTCGGGGGTCGGCGCGCCGGTGGCGGCGGCGACCAGGGAGTTGGCGAACCGGTCGATCTGCGCGCCGTGGTCGTTGAAGTAGTACTCGCGGGTGACGTCGGCGCCCTGCGCGGCGAGGATGCGGCCGAGCGCGTCGCCGACCGACGCCCAGCGGGTGCCGCCGAGGTGGATCGGGCCGGTCGGGTTCGCCGAGACGAACTCCAGGTTGATCCGGGTACCCGCGAGCGCGTCGGCGGTGCCGAAGGACGTGCCCGCCGCGAGCACCTTCTGCACGATCGCGCCCTGCGCGGCGGCGGCGAGCCGGATGTTCAGGAAGCCGGGACCGGCGACCTCCGCCGAGGACACGCCCTCGGTGGCGCTCAGCGCGTCGGCCAGCCAGGTGGCCAGCTCGCGCGGATTCGTTCCGGCCTTCTTGGCCACCTGCATGGCCACATTCGTGGCATAGTCACCGTGTTCCGGGTTGCGAGGACGCTCCACATTGACCTCGTCGGGCAGGACCGCAGGGTCCAGTCCACGTTCGACAAGCACCTTCGCCGCGGTGGCGCGAAGGAGATCTGCAAGGTCAGCTGGAGTCACGAGTCTCTATCCTATGGTCTGGGCAGGTGTACGCCGTCGGGCGGGCACTGCCCCGGATCCGTCCGTAACGAACAGCACAGCCGTTCATCACATCGAGAGAGCAACGAGCAATGCCGAGTAGCAACAGCGCCTCGAAGTCGGCCAAGGCCGTCCGAGCCGCGGGGAAGGTGTCGCCTTCCCGCAAGGGCGGCGGCGGCAAGGGCCAGCTTCCGAAGAAACGCCAGATCCCGTGGTTGGCCATCGGCGCGGCCGCAGTAATCATCGCATTGATCGGCGCCCTCGCCTACAACCTGGTCCCCAAATACCGCGAACAGGCCGAACTGGACAAGTACACGCCCAGCGCGCAGCAGAAGGATCCGTCGGATCAGATCGCGGGCGTGGTGAAGAAGGACTACGCGCAGGGCGCGGGCAAGCACGTCGACCCGACCCAGCGGGTGGCCTACGACCAGAAGCCGCCCTTCGGCGGGCCGCACGATCAGGCGTGGGCCGACTGCACCGGCGTCGCGTACGCCAAGCCGATCCGCACCGAGAACGCGGTGCACTCGCTCGAGCACGGCGCCGTGTGGATCGCCTACAACCCCGACAAGGTCGACAGCGCGGGCATCGACACGCTGAAGAAGAAGGTCGAAGGCAAGCAGTACACGCTGATGTCGCCGTACCCGGGGCTGGACAGCGCGATCGCGCTGCAGTCGTGGGGGCATCAGCTGAAGCTGGACAGCCCCGAGGACAAGCGGATCAACCAGTTCATCACCGCGCTGCGGCAGAACCAGTACACCTATCCCGAGGTCGGCGCGGCCTGCTCCAACCCGTACTTCGACAGGGAGAACCCGGAGCCGTTCGACCCCGCGCCGGTCGGGCCGGACGCGGTGCCGATGGACGGTGCGGGCATCCCGATCGATCAGTCCGAGCTCGGCGGTGGACTGCCTCCCGGGATTCCGGGTCTGCCCGGCGTCCCCGGCATGCCCGGTGTTCCTGGCCTTCCCGGCGCTCCCGGTCTTCCCGGCGCTCCTGGTGCACCCGGACTTCCCGGTGCACCGACCGAGCCGACAGCGGGACCCTAGATGCAGACCGAAGCCGATATCGACCACGACACCGAATCCGCCACGGAGACGGGATTCAAGGCGCAGGTGCGCAAGCAAGGGGTCGCGCTGCTGATCCTCGGCGCGCTCGGCGCCATCCTGCTCGGATTCGCCATCGGGACGCTGGTACGCCTGCCGCTGGACGGCGGCTCCGGTGAACCCGACCCCACCGCGGTCGATGTCGGCTTCGCCCAGGACATGTCCGCGCACCACGCGCAAGCCGTCGAGATGGCGGGCATCGCCCTGCTGCGCTCCACCGACAACGATGTGCGCAGGCTGGCCTACGACATCATGACCACCCAGCAGAACCAGGTCGGCCGGATGCAGGGCTGGCTGCAGCTGTGGGACAAGCCCGCGCAGGGCGCCGAGGGCTTCATGGGGTGGATGAGCGAGCCCGGCGGCGGGCACGGACACGGCGGCGGACACCAGATGTCCGAGCCGATGGCGAGCATGCCCGGCATGGCCACCCAGGAAGAGCTCGCCGCGCTGCGCCAAGCACCCGTCCCCGAAGCCGACGTCATCTTCCTGCGCCTCATGCTGCGGCATCACCAAGGCGGCATGCCGATGATGGAGTACGCGGCCCAGCACGCCGCCACCACCGCGGTACGCACCCTCGCCGCGAGCATGGCCGAAACCCAGCAGGCCGAATCCCGCCTGCTCACCACCATGCTCACCGCCCGCGGCGGCACCCCTCTCCCCCTCAACTGACCCGGCGTCGGGCCGGGCCATGCGAAAGCCCCCGGCCCGACGCCCTTTTTGGCGTCCAGCGTGCGATGCGATACGCTTGCCCCGCCCGATCGGACCACCCGGCCCGACCGAGATCTATCCCGCCCTCGTAGCTCAGGGGATAGAGCGTCTGCCTCCGGAGCAGAAGGCCGCAGGTTCGAATCCTGCCGAGGGCACTCCACTCGCAGCAGGCCCATGCCCACAAGGGCTTGGGCCTTTGCTCGTTTCGTAGTGTTTTGTGGGGGTGCAACCCCCACGCCCCGCCCGGAGGGCTTCGCCCCCGGACCCCCTGGGGCGGGGCTGGTTTTTGTGGGGGCGTTCCGTTTGGTTTTTTGGTCGGCCATGGGACTGGTTTTGTGGGGTGTTCCGTTTGGTTTTGGTCGCCGATGGGGTGGGGCTTGTTTGTAGGGTGTTCCGTTGGTTTCTGGTGGCGCCGCGTAGAGGGTGGCGTGGTCTTGCCCAGTCCGATCCGGCCGAATGCCCGTCTGGCACAAAGTCGCCTGTCGGCTGATGCTCTGCGAGCATGTCGTCATGATCGACTTGCCGCTATCGAGCCGGTCTGCGCGTCGGATGCACCGATGATCCGTATCAATGTGACGAACAAGGACAACCAGACGCGAGACTGGTTCGTCGAACCGTACGGCGATCACATGACCCTCGAACCCGGCGATGTGATGACCATCGAGTTCGAACATCCGGCAGAGCTCATCATCGACATCACGTTGCACGAATGCGGCGGCGAGGAGATCTGGACGCACGGCGCCACCAGGTACGAGGTTCTGCTACCCAAGGATCTGAAACTCAACGGCACCAGCGTATGGCCGCAACCGCAGGACAACGGCTAGCAGTGCCGAGCGGCCGCGGAAGGGGTAACAGTAATCGGTACTCCACGCCCCGGCCGTCGAGTAGAGTTGGGGTGTCACGTGAGTGATGCCGAGAGGGCGAAGCGCCGCTGTCACGACGCCTCGCCCGGTGGGTCAGTTGATCCACACTCGGCGGACCAGAACGAACGCCCCGGCGATTACGGCAGCGAGCGCGAACACGATGCCGTAATCGACCGGGGCGTTGTTCTTGCCCCGGCGATGCTTTGCCATCCCCACCACCTCCTTTCTCGGCACGGTGCGGCCTGGACCAGACGCCACACCGCCCCTGGAGTAGGAGGTGGCAGCACCCTACTCTCGCGCTCCGACCAGACCCTTTGCGTCACAGCGGGTTACACGCATGCGGCTGCGCCGCCGACGGACCTGCGCTCGAAGCCTGCGGCGGGCGATGGGCACCGCGGCTGATCTTTGGCAGGATGATCGGGTGCGTTCTGTGCTGAGGGTGGGGGCCGTTACGGCCGCGATAATCGCCCTGCCCACCGCCTGGTCGAGCAGCAGTACCAAGCGCTGGGCACCGCGAAGTAGACGTGAGCACAGCATGTTCGAGCACAGCATGTTCGACGTACTCTCGGGATCATGAGCTGCTGCGGGCCCTCGCGCCGGACCGTGCTCGGCGCCATCGCCTCCGCGGCACTGCTTTCCGCGATGCCCACGAGTCGCGCTCGGGCACGGCCTGTTTCGCTGGTCGCGACAGATCTGGAAGTCGTCACCGTCACCGACAGCTCGGTCGTGCTGACCTGGACCACCGTGGCGCCGGACGAATCCGGGCGCCTGATTCCGGTGCCCTCCGATGCCGAAGTTCGGCTCGGCCCAGCCGATTCCCTGAACGCACCCGTCCCGGTCTTCGCCGATCCCGATCGAACGCCGTTCCACTACGCCGAGATCGGCGGGCTGGAGCCGGGCCGCCGCTACCGCTTCGAGGCCTGGTCGCAGGGCGTGCGGGCGACTCCCGCGCTCTCGCTCACCACGCTGTCGCCCGGAACACCGGAGGCCACAGGCGAATTCACCACCATGGTGCCGCCGCCGGGTCGTCTGTTGCGCACCATCGCGCTGGCCAACGACGTGCACTACGGCGAAACGGTGAGCGGATTGGTGGTCGGCTCGTTTCCGCCCGGATTCCGCCAGCCCGCCGGTCTGCCGCCCTACCCCGAGGTCATGCTGTCCGCGCTGCTCGACGATCTGCGGGCCAGGGGCGCGGATCGTCTGCTCGTCGCGGGCGATCTCACCAGCGAGGCGACGCCGGAGGAGTCGCGCGCCGTCCGCGCCCGGCTGGACTCGTGGGGCACGCTCGGCAGCGACTACCTGGTGACGCGCGGCAATCACGATCGCCCGCACCTCGGCCACCGGAGTTGCACGCACCTCGGCGAGCACCGCGACTGCTGGGGCGACAATTTCCTCGCCAGACAAGAGCTGGTCGAGCACGAGGTCGGCGGGCTGCGCCTGCTCGGCGTGGACACCAGCGAACTCGACGGCGCGGGCGGGCGCATCGAACGGCCCCAGTTCGATCGCCTGGCCGAGGTGCTGCGCGCCGATCCGGACCGCCCGACCCTGGTCTTCGGCCACCACCCGGTGACCATCGAATCGGGACTCACCAACACCGCGGGCCCGGCCTTCGTCCTCGACGGCACGGACAGCGCCGAACTACAGCGCCTCTACGAGCGGGCGCCCGGCGTCTTCCTCCACCACAGCGGCCACACCCACCGCAACCGCCGGACCAAGCCGGATGCCGCTATCGCGGTGGAATTCCTGGAGGTGGCCGCGGTGAAGGAGTATCCGGGCGGCTACAGCCTGCTCCGGGTGTACGAGGGCGGCTACATGGTGAACTTCTACAAGACGCGCACCGAGGACGCCCGCCGGTGGAGCGGCACCACCCGCGGCGAATACTTCGGATTGTTGCCCGATTACAGCCTCGGCACCTTCGCCGACCGCAATCACGTTGTCGCCAGGGACTTTTCCGGACTCTCCTGAACGGACGAAAGCGACGAAGTTCGCATAACCTGATCCGGCATACGGAAGAACGTCGACGACGCCCCGATCCGGCGATGGCGTAACACCGAACCGGGGCCCGACGACTGGCGCACCCTTGTTGGAGCGAGCGGCGGGAATTGAACCCGCGTAAACGGCTTTGCAGACCGTTGCCTAAACCACTCAGCCACGCCCGCCTCGCATTCGAGAATGCCGGGCCGAGACCCCGGCGACCAGGCTTGGGCTCGAGCTGATTCAAAACCTCGCGCCCGCGAGGAAAGGGCCGCACGGCATGCAATGATCGGGGAATGTCTCGGCCACGCCCGCTCCCAGCCGACCCGATCGAGGAGGCCCACCGTCAGTGGGTCGGCCACGGCTGGGGCGATGTCGCCGACGGCATGGCGGCGGTGACCTCGCTGGTCCGCGCCCAGCAAATCGTGATGGCCCGGGTGGACGAGGCGCTGAAGCCGACCGGTCTGACCTTCTCTCGGTACGAGTTGCTCATGCTGCTCAGCTTCAGCAAGACCGGCGCGCTGCCGATGGCGAAGGCCAGCGCCCGGCTCCAGGTGCACCCGACCAGCGTCACCAACACCGTCGATCGGCTCGAGGCAGCACATCTCGTCGAGCGGGTTCCGCACCCCAGCGACCGCCGCGCCACGCTCATCGAAATCACCGATGCCGGAAGGGAATTGGTCGCCAAGGCCACCGAAGAACTGAACACGAAGGTGTTCGCCCATCCGGGTCTGCGGCCGGATCGGCTGCACACCCTGTTGCAGCTGCTCGCGGAATTCCGGCACGCGGCGGGCGACTTCGACACCGGCGACGCGCCCGCGCGCTGGACCGCAGGAGACCGCTGAACTCCGCTCCGTACCTGGCGGTCTCATACACCACGGAATCGAACGCCTCGTAACAGTCCGGCATCCAAGTAGCGAATTCGCGGCGGCGTTGCCTTGGCAGCGGAGGGGAAAGGGTCCACCATGGATTCATGGTGCTGGTCTTGGGGGTGTCGGCGGGCGCTGGTGGCGCGCGCGGGATGTTGACGCATTCCGATCAACCGCACCTTCCCCCGATCGACCGCTGCCATGTCCCGCGCCGCGCGGGCGCGGCCGTCGAGGAGGCCGTGTTCGAGGCGATCCGCGAGATGTGCCGCTCCGCCCAGCTGCGCGACGAGCTGATCACCGGCACCGCCGTCACCTGCCGCTGCCCGCTGCACGCCGACGCCATCCGATCCGCGGCGGGCCGCAGCAGGCTCACCATCGTCGACGAGCCGCTGGCCCAGCTGCGCTATCTGCGCTTCACCGGAAGGCTTCCGGACTCCGGCACGGTGATTCTCTACGACCTCGGCAGCTCCGGACTGACTGTGACGCACGCCGACTGCCGCACTGACGCCATCCTGTCCAGCAAACGCAGCACCGTGCTCGGCGGCGACGGCTACGACGCGCTGCTGCGCTGGCAACTGGCGCGCGGCGGCGTGCTCACCGATCGGCTCACGAGCAGGCGGCACCGCGAGGCCCTCAGCAACACGCGGGTGATCACCGCGACCGATCTCGGCTCCGGCGGCCGCGCCGTGGTGACCCGCAGCGATCTGGCCGAACTGTGCGCCGCCGGCATTCACCACTCCGCGTCGTTCGTTCGCCAGCTCATCGAGGAGAGCGGCGTGCGGCCCGAGGCGCTCGTCCTGCTCGGTGGCTGCACCCGCAGCCCGAGCGTGCGCGCCGAGCTGGCCGAATTGGTCGACCTGCCGGTGATCTACGACCCCGAGCCGGAATACGTTTCGGCCCGTGGCGCACTGCTATTCGCCGCCGAACGCCCGTCCGGCGACGTGCGCATGACGCGCCTGCGGGCGGGCGCGACCCGGCCCGGGCTCGCCCCCGTGGGTGTCGGCCGCCGGAAAATCATCGCCGCCGTGGCGGTCACCGCGGCGCTTGGCGCGACCATCGCCGGTTTGCTCGCCGTGGAACGGAATTCGGCACGGCCGCCGAGCGGGGGGACCGTGCCGACGCAGATCGAATTGCGCACCACCCCGCAGCCGTCGGGCAACTGAGGACGGAGCGGCCGCATCCCGTTGGCTAGCATGGCGCGAGAACCACAAGCGCACGACAACGGGGGTACACGTGGCATTCGCCGCCGCAAGAACCATGCTCGAGACCGGACTCGGCGTGCTGACCTCGCACCGCGCCCTTCGCGCGTTTCCGGTGCGGTCGGCCGTCACCGGCGCGGCCGTGATGGGCGCGCTGTCCCTGCTCATCGGGACGGAGGTGGCCGAGGGGTCGGACACTACGTCGTTGCTGCTGTTCGGCGCGGGCTATCTACTGATGATGATCGTCACCACGTTCGGCAATGCCGGGCTCATCGCGCAGACCGACATCGTGTTGCGCGGCGGGTATCCCAGCGCGAGCGCGGGCAGGCGGGCGGCGCTGGCCCGGTGGCACGCGATTCTGCCGTGGGCACTGGTGGCGGCGACGATACTGCCGGTGCTGCGACTGATCGAGCACGACTTTCGCGACCTGCGCGCGATGCGCCGCGGCCGCACCGGAACCGCGTGGGCGGACGCGGCCGACTTGGCGTTGCCGAAGATCGTCCTGGAGCACCGGAATCCGCCTGGCGCACTGCGTGATTCGCGAGCGGCGCTGGAACGTGGCTGGGGCGCCGACGTGACGGGCAGCGCGCGCTTCGGTGTGGTCGGCTACACGCTGGTGCTCGGAGGCGGAACGCTGAGCCTGCTGGTCGCCGCAGCGTTGGGCGCGCTGGCGGAGGCGCGGCTCGGCCTGCCGTACGGCACGGCGGTGGGACTGTGGCTCGGCCTGACCGTCTTCACCACCGCACTGATCTTCGTCTCGGCCGCGACCGCGGTGTATCAGGCCGCGCTCTATCGCTACTCGGTCGACGGGTACACGCCGCCCGCGTTCGCCGCGGATCTCACGCGGTCGTTCCAGCCCTGAGACGACGACGGCTCGCGTGAACGCCCCGAAAGGCGCTCGCGCGAGCCGGAGCCGGACTCAGCGGTTGGTGAACTTCGCCGGGCGCTTCTCGACGAAGGCGGTCATGCCTTCCTTCTGGTCTTCGATCGCGAACAGCGAGTGGAAGACGCGGCGCTCGAAGCGCAGGCCCTCGGCGAGGGTGGTCTCGAAGGAGCGGTTCACCGACTCCTTCGCGATCATGGCGACCGGCAACGACATCGCGGCGATGGTCTCGGCGACCTCGAGCGTGGTGTCGAGCAGTTCGGCGGCGGGCACGATGCGCGAGACGAGTCCGGCGCGCTCGGCTTCCTCGACGTCCATATTGCGTCCGGTCAGCACCAGGTCCATGGCCTTGGCCTTGCCGATCGCCCTGGTCAGGCGCTGCGAACCGCCGATGCCGGGGATGACGCCCAGCTTGATCTCCGGCTGCCCGAACTTGGCCGTGTCGGCGGCGATCAGGATGTCGCAGATCATCGCCAGCTCACAGCCGCCGCCGAGCGCGTAACCCGCGACGGCCGCGATGGTGGGCTTGCGGAAGTTGGCCAGCCGATCCCAGCGCGCGAAGAAATCGTCCATGAACATGTCCATGTACGACTTGGGCTGCATCTCCTTGATGTCGGCGCCCGCCGCGAAGGCGCGCTCCGAGCCGGTGATGACCACGGCGCCGATCGCGTCGTCGCGCTCGAGCTCGTCCAGCGCGGCGATCACGTCATCGAGGACTTGCGCGTTCAGCGCGTTGAGCGCCTTCGGACGGTTCAGCGTGATCCAGCCGACCCGGCCCTTGCGCTCCAGCAGAATCGTCTCGAAGTCGGTCACTCGGTCACCTCGTGGTCGGAACGGGTACGGATGTCGGTGACAATAGCCGAGAAGTCCTTGCCCGCCTCCGTCTGGTTGAACCGGGTGTAGATCTCCGCGGCCAGCGCACCGAGCTGCCCGTCGATGCCGTTGGCGCGCAGGGCGTTCGCGGCGAGGCCGAGGTCCTTGGTCATCAGTGCGGTGGCGAATCCCGGCTGGTAGTCGTTGTTCGCCGGGCTGGCAGGCACCGGGCCGGGGACCGGGCAGTAGCTGGTCAGCGCCCAGCTCTGGCCCGACGCGGTGGAGACCACGTCGAAGAACGACTGGTGACTCAGGCCCAGCTTCTCGCCGAGCACCAGCGCCTCGGACAGGCCGATCATCGAGATGCCGAGCAGCATGTTGTTGCAGATCTTGGCCGCCTGGCCGACGCCCGCGTCGCCGCAGTGCACGACCTTGCCGCCCATCACCTCGAGCACCGGAAGCGCGTCCGCGAAATCGGCCGCCGCGCCGCCGACCATGAAGGTCAGGGTGCCCGCGGTCGCGCCTGCGACACCGCCCGAGACGGGGGCGTCCAGTGCGCGGTGCCCGGCCGCGACGGTCCGCGCGGCGGCCTCCTTGGCGTCGGCGACATCGATGGTGGAGCAGTCGATGAACAGGGTGCCGGGGTTCGCGGCGGGCAGCAGGTCGGCGTAGAGGTCGAGCACCAGCTTGCCGTTGGGAAGCATGGTGATCACCACGTCGCGGTCGGCCGCGGCCGCGGCGGCCGTCTCCACCACGGTCGCGCCGTCCTTGCGCGCCTGCTCCTGCGCCGCGGGCACCGGGTCGAAGGCGAGCACGTCGTACCCCGCCCTGATCAGGTTTGCCGCCATGGGCGCGCCCATGTGGCCGAGCCCGAGAAATCCGATCTTCGTCACTGCTGCGCCTCCGGTGTCGCCAAACCCAGTTCCTTGTCGCCCAATTCGGCGAAGTACGCCGCCACCTGCGCGTCGGTGACCTCGGCGAGGGTCGCCGGTCGCCACTGCGGGTTGCGGTCCTTGTCGATCACCTGCGCGCGGATGCCCTCGACCAGATCGTGCGAGCCCAGCGCGGCGATGGAGACCCGGTACTCCTCGTTCAACACCGCCTCCAGGCTGCTCAGCTCGCGCGCGTTACGCAGCGCACGCAGCGTGACCTTCAGCGCGACAGGCGATTTGGCGAGCAGGTCGGAAGCCGCTTTGGCCGCCTCCGGTGCCGCGTTCGACTGCAACCGAGTCACGATCTGCTCGACGGTGTCGGCGCTGTAGCAGGCGTCGATCCAGTCCCGCTGGGCGAGCAGTTCGGATTCCGGTGCGTCCGTGGCGAACTTGGCGATCGCGACGTCGGCGGTCTCGGTGCGCAGCGTGTCCAGCAGGGCCGGAATGTCGTCGGAAGGCACGTAGTAGTCGGCGAATCCGGCGGCGATGGCGTCGCCTGCGCTCATCCGCGCGGTGGTCAGCGCGACGTGCGTGCCGATCTCGCCCGGCGTGCGCGCGAGCAGGTAGGTGCCGCCGACATCCGGGACGAAGCCGATGCCCACCTCGGGCATGCCGATCTTGGAGCGCTCGGTGACGATGCGGTGGCTGCCGTGCCCGGAAAGGCCGACGCCGCCGCCCATCACGATGCCGTCCATGACCACCACGTAGGGCTTGGGGTAGCGGCCGATCAGCGCGTTGAGGATGTACTCGTCGCGCCAGAACACACCGGTCGGCGAATCCGCGTTCGCGGTACCGGTTTTCGAGTCGGCGTGGATCGCGACGATGTCGCCGCCCGCGCACAGCCCGCGCTCCCCCGCACCGGTGACCACGACGGTGCGCACCTCGTCGTCCCCGGCCCAGGCGTGCAGTGCGTCCGTGATGGCCAGCGCCATGGGGTGATTCAGCGCGTTGATGGCCTTGGGCCGGTTCAGCGTGATCAGCCCGAGGCCGTCGCGCTTGTCGATGATGACTTCCGGTTGGTCGCTCATGCTGCTCCTATGACCGCGCGGGCTACCACGACCCGCATGATTTCGTTGGTGCCCTCGAGGATCTGGTGCACGCGCAGATCCCGGACGATCTTCTCCAGGCCGTATTCGTGCAGGTAGCCGTAGCCGCCGTGCAACTGGAGCGCCTTGTTGGCGACCTCGAAGCCGACGTCGGTGGCGAAACGCTTGGCCATGGCGCACAGTTCGACCTTGTCGGGCGCGTCCGCGTCGAGTGCGGCGGCGGCACGCCACAGCAGCGTCCGCGCCGCCTCCAATTCGATACGCATATCGGCGAGTTCGAATTGCAGCGCCTGGTTCTTCAGCAGCGGTGTGCCGAAGGCCTGGCGATCGGCGAGGTACGGCACGGCCTTGTCCAGGGCCGCCTGCGCGCCGCCCACCGAGCACGCGGCGATGTTCAGCCGTCCGCCGTTGAGCCCGTTCATGGCGATGCGGAATCCGTCGCCCTCCGCGCCGATCCGGTTGGCGACCGGGACGCGGGCGTCCTCCAGGATGACCTGGCGGGTCGGCTGGGCGTTCCAGCCCATCTTCCGCTCGTTCGGCCCGACCGAGAGGCCGGGGGTGTCGGCGGGCACGATCAGCGCCGAAATGCCGCGCGCCCCATTGTCACCCGTGCGCACCATCATCACGTACACGTCGTTGGCGCCCGCGCCGGAGATGAACTGCTTGGCGCCGTTGAGGATGTAGTCCTCGCCGTCGCGAACGGCCCTGGTGCTCAACGCCGCCGCGTCGGAGCCGACGCCGGGCTCGGTGAGCGCGTAGCTGCCGAGCAGCTCCATCGAGGTCAGGCCGGGCAGCCAGCGATTGCGCTGGTCCTCGGTGCCGTAGGCATCGATCATCCAGGCGGCCATGTTGTGGATGGAGATGTAGGCCGCCACGGCGGGACACCCGGTGGCCAGCTGCTCGAAGATGCGCACCGCGTCGAGCCTGCGCAGCTCCGAGCCGCCCACGTCCTCGCGGACGTAGATACCGCCGAGGCCGAGCGGGCCCGCCTTGCGCAGCACGTCCACCGGAAAGTGTTTCTGCTCATCCCATTCCAGCGCGTTGGGCGCGAGGAACTCGTCGGCGAACTGGCGCGCGGTCTCGCCGATCGCGCGCTCGTCCTCGTTCAGAGTGAACATCCGGCTCAGTCCATCGTCGGGATGACGAACGCGTTGGACTCCTTCAGACCGGAAGGCCAGCGCTGGGTGACCGTCTTGGTCTTGGTGTAGAAGCGGATCGAATCCGGGCCGTGCTGGTTCAGATCGCCGAAGCCGGACCGCTTCCAGCCGCCGAAGGTGTAGTACGCGATCGGCACCGGAATCGGCACGTTGATGCCGACCATGCCGACCTGCACCCGGGCCGCGAAATCGCGGGCGGTGTCGCCGTCGCGGGTGAAAATGGCTACGCCGTTGCCGTATTCGTGCTCGTTGGCCAGGCGCAGGCCCTCCTCGTAGTCCTTGGCGCGGACCACGGTGAGCACCGGCCCGAAGATCTCCTCTCGGTAGATGCGCATGTCGGAGGTGACCTTGTCGAACAGCGTCGCGCCGACGAAGTAGCCGTCCTCGCTGCCCTCGACGGTCAGGCCGCGTCCGTCCACGACCAGGTCGGCCCCCTCATCGATGCCGACCTGGACGTAGTTGTTCACCCGATTCACGCCGTCCTTGCCGACCAGCGGGCCGAAGTCGGCGCCCGGGTCGTCGGAGCGGCCGATGTTGAGCTTGTGCACCCGCTCGGTCAGCTTGGCCACCAGGCGATCTGCGGTCTCCTCGCCGACCGGCACGGCCACCGAGATGGCCATGCAGCGCTCGCCCGCGGAACCGTAGCCCGCGCCGATGAGCTGGTCGGCGACATCGTCGAGATCGGCGTCGGGCATCACGATGGCGTGGTTCTTCGCGCCGCCGAAGCACTGGGCGCGCTTGCCGTTCGCGGTCGCCGTCTCGTAGATGTACTGCGCGATCGGGGTGGAGCCGACGAAGCCGACGGCCTTGATCCGCGGATCGTGCAGCAGCGTGTCCACCGCCTCCTTGTCGCCGTTGACGACATTGAACACGCCCGCCGGCAGACCCGCCTTCAGGAACAGCTCGGCCAGCCGCAGCGGCACCGACGGGTCGCGCTCGGAAGGCTTGAGCACGAACGCGTTGCCGCAGGCCAGCGCGGGACCGGCCTTCCACAGCGGGATCATGGCCGGGAAGTTGAACGGGGTGATGCCCGCGACCACGCCGAGCGGCTGACGCATCGAGTAGACGTCGATGCCGGTGCCCGCGCTCTCGGTGTATTCGCCCTTGAGCAGGTGCGGGATGCCGGTGGCGAACTCGATGACCTCGAGACCGCGCTGGATGTCGCCCTTGGCGTCGGCGATGGTCTTGCCGTGCTCGGAGGAGAGCAGCGCGGCCAGGCTGTCCATCTCGTCCTGCACCAGGGTCAGGAACTTCATCAGCACCCTGGCCCGCTTCTGCGGGTTGAACGCCGCCCACTCCGGCTGGGCCGCCGCCGCGTTCCCGATGACCGCCTCGACCTCGGACCTGCTCGCCAGCGGCACCCGCGCCTGCACCTGGCCGATGTTCGGGTCGAAGACATCGCCGAAGTTGCCCGAGGCGCCCGCGACGTGCTGCCCGCCGATGAAATGCGTGAGTTCGCGAACCATGCCAGTCCTTGTCTGTCGTCGTCGACGCGCGGTCGCGCGATCTGCGGGCATCCTATAGTTGGATGTCCAAGTAATTAGCCGACCGGACGCTAATGTGATTCATCCCACCGCCCGAATGGGAGCGAATCAGTCGGACCCGCGCGGCGAGCGCGCCAAGGCGATCACGCCCGCCGCCAGCAGCACGGCGCCGACGATCAGAACGAACCCGGCCGCACCCAGCCCGTCGCTCCACTCGGACGCCGCCTCGGCGATGGCCAGTGCGACGGCCCCCGCGCCGCCGATCACCAGTACCGGCGAACGGTGCGTCGAATACAGCGCGAAGCAGGCGATCGCGACAAGCGCGGTGAGCCCGGCCGACGCGGCGCGGCCATCGAAGTCGATCCACTGCGCGCCGAGCAGCGCGAGGGTGATCGCGATCGCGTATCCGGCCCAGAACTCGACGAACGCACCCGCGCGCGTCAGCCCGAACCAGACCATCCCGAGCGCGAAAAAGCCGAGGCCGACCCAGAGTTCGTCCAACTCCAACAGCGTGCCGAGCACGCCGCCGACGACGGGCACGGCGAAACCCGCGCACGCGAACATGCCGACCAGCGAAGGCAACGCCACATAGCCGAGCACGGCCGCGACCAGACCCGCGCACACCGCGAGCACCCACGCCTCGTCGGATCCCGAATCATCGATGCCGGCCCCGGCCGCACCGGCGAGCGCGGCCGCCGCGAGCGCGAACAACACCGCGGCCAGGCGCGTGCGTGGGGTCGACACCGGCGAACGGAACAGCGATGCACGTCCGGCCAGCGCGACGCCGCCCAGCGCGAGCCCGATCGCCATGACCGCCAGGATCGCCACCCGGCTCGCCTGCGCCAGATCGCCCCACGATGCCTCGAGGAACAACAACAGCCCGCCGAGCAGCAGACCCGCACCGGCGTACGCCGCGACCTCGGCGAGCAACTTGCCCGCGGGCGTCGCCGCGGCCTCCTCGGCGGCCACCGCGGCCGCCACCGCATCCCGTTGCTCCTCGGTCAGCACACCCTCGTCGACAAGCCGGCGCAGCGCCGCCCCCACCCGATGCCCCTGAGTCATCGGTCCAGTATCGCCGCGGACATCCGGCCGCGGCACGGCCCGCGATTACCTGGCGATGTGATCGCCGTCACCGTAGAATTACTTTGACGTCCTAGTATCGGGCGCCAGAAGGACTCGCCGGAGGACTCCCGTGGCCGACAGCAGTGCGCTCCACATCCCCGCCCATCCCGTGCGTTTCGTGACGTCGGCGGCCCTGTTCGACGGGCACGACGCCGCGATCAACATCATGCGCCGCATCCTGCAATCCCAGGGTGCGGAGGTGATCCACCTCGGCCACAATCGCGCCGTGCACGAGGTGGTCGCGGCCGCGATCGAGGAGGACGTGCAAGGCGTCGCGGTCAGCTCGTACCAGGGCGGCCACATCGAATACTTCGAATACCTCGCGGCCGCGCTGAAAGAGGCGGGGGCGGGCCACGTCCAGATCTTCGGCGGTGGCGGCGGTGTGATCGTGGCCGAGGAGATCGAGCGGCTGGCCGCCGCGGGCGTGCGGATCTTCTCCCCCGAGGACGGTCAGCGGCTCGGATTGCCCGGCATGATCAACGAATTGGTGCGCGCCTGCGATCACGATCTCGCCGAGGATTTTCCCGCGACCGAAGCGGTGCTGGCGGGCGAGCGGCCCGCGCTGGCCCGCGCCATCACCTGCCTGCAACAGGACACCCTGCCCGCCCCCGCCCGGGAAGCGCTGCTCGCCACGGCGAACGCGCGCACCGTGCCGGTGCTGGGTATCACGGGCACCGGAGGTTCCGGAAAGTCTTCGCTGACCGACGAATTGGTGCGTCGGCTGCGCTCGGACCAGCAGGACAAGCCGCGCGTCGCGATCCTCGCCGTCGATCCCACCCGGCGCCGCGGCGGCGGCGCACTGCTCGGCGACCGCATCCGGATGAACGCGCTCGACGGCGCGCACCTGTTCTTCCGTTCGCTGGCCACCCGCGGCAATCACGAACTGCCGCAGAACATCGACACCATCATCGCGGCGTGCAAGGCGGCCGGGTACGACCTGGTCGTCTTGGAGACGCCGGGCATCGGCCAGGGCGACACCGCCATGGTCGACCACGTCGACGTGGCGATGTACGTCATGACGCCGGAGTTCGGCGCCGCCTCCCAGCTCGAGAAGATCGACATGCTCGACTACGCGGATGTGGTGGCCGTCAACAAGTTCGAGCGACGCGGCGCCGCCGACGCGGTGCGCGACGTGTCGCGCCAGCTGCTGCGCAATCGCGAGGCCTTCGGCGCGCGCCCGGAAGACATGCCCGTCTTCGGCACCAGCGCGGCGACCTTCAACGACGACGGCGTGACCGCGCTCTACCAGCACCTGACCGGCCTGCTCGGCGAGCGTGGCCTGCGACTGGAGCCGGGGACGCTGCCGCGGGTCGACACCAAGGTCTCCACTCGTTTCGCCCAGATCATCCCGCCCGCACGGGTGCGGTATCTGGCCGAGATCGCGGCAGCGGTGCGCGGCTACCACGCCGACACGACGCGGCAGGTCGCCGCCGCGCAGCGCGTCCAGCGGCTCGAGCAGGTGCTCGCCGAACTGCCCGAGGACACCGCGGTGGCCGGCTTGCTGAGCGCCGCCCGGACCGAACTGACCGACGCCAATGCCGCGCTGGTGGCCGAATGGCCCTCGGTCGCCGAGAGTTACCGCGGGGACGAGCAGGTGGTGCGGGTTCGCGATCGCGAGATCCGCACGCCGTTGCGCCGGGAGTCGTTGTCGGGCAGCAGTGTTCCGCGCGTGGCGCTTCCCCGCTACACCGATCACGGTGAACTGCTGCGCTTTCTGCGCGCGGAGAACCTGCCGGGACGTTTTCCGTTCACGGCGGGGGTCTTCCCGTTCAAACGCGACAACGAGGATCCCGCGCGCATGTTCGCGGGCGAGGGCGATCCGTTCCGCACCAACCGGCGCTTCAAGGTGCTCTCCGCGCACGCCGAGGCGACCCGGCTGTCGACCGCCTTCGATTCGGTGACGCTCTACGGGCGCGATCCCGACGAGCGACCCGACATCTACGGCAAGGTCGGCACCTCGGGCGTCTCGATCGCCTCGCTCGACGACATGAAGGCGCTCTACGACGGTTTCGACCTGACCGCGCCGACCACCTCGGTCTCCATGACGATCAACGGCCCGGCGCCGACCATCCTGGCCTACTTCCTCAATGCCGCCATCGACCAAGCGCTGGAACGCTTCTCGGCCGCCGAGGGACGCGAGCCGACCGAGGACGAGGCCGCAGGCATCCGGGCCGCGACGCTGTCCACCGTGCGTGGCACCGTGCAGGCCGACATCCTCAAGGAGGACCAGGGCCAGAACACCTGCATCTTCTCCACCGAATTCAGCCTGCGCATGATGGCCGACATCCAGGAATGGTTCGTGCGCAACAAGGTTCGTAACTTCTACTCGGTGTCCATCTCGGGCTACCACATCGCCGAGGCGGGCGCGAACCCCATCAGCCAGCTCGCCTTCACCCTCGCCAACGGATTCACCTACGTGGAGGCCTATTTGGCGCGCGGCATGGACATCGATGACTTCGCGCCCAATCTGTCGTTCTTCTTCTCCAACGGCATGGACCCGGAGTATTCGGTGATCGGCCGGGTCGCGCGGCGCATCTGGGCGATCGCCATGCGCGAGCGCTACGGCGCCAACGAACGTTCGCAGAAGCTGAAGTACCACGTCCAGACCTCGGGCCGTTCGCTGCACGCCCAGGAGATGAACTTCAACGACATCCGCACCACATTGCAGGCGCTCATCGCCGTCTACGACAACTGCAACAGCCTGCACACCAACGCCTACGACGAGGCGGTGACCACGCCGACGGAAGAGTCGGTGCGCCGCGCGCTGGCCATCCAGCTGATCATCAACCGCGAGTGGGGCCTGGCGATGAACGAGAACCCGCTGCAGGGCAGCTTCGTCGTCGACGAACTCACCGACTTGGTCGAGGAGGCGGTGCTCATCGAGTTCGAGCGGATCAGCGAGCGCGGCGGCGTGCTCGGCGCCATGGAAACCGGCTACCAGCGCGGCAAGATCCAGGACGAATCCATGCTCTACGAGCGGCGCAAGCACGACGGCTCACTGCCGATCGTCGGGGTCAACACATTCCGCAATCCGCAGGGCGAGCCGCACCGCGTGCTGGAACTGGCGCGCGCCACCGAAGCGGAGAAGAAGTCCCAGCTCGACCGCGTCCGCGAGTTCCAGCAACGACACCGCGACGCGGCGCACGCGGCGCTGGCCCGGCTGGACTCGGTGGCCCGCACCGACGAGAACATCTTCGCGGTGCTGATGGACGCCGCGCGGGTCTGCACCCTGGAGCAGATCACCGACGCCTTCTTCACCGTCGGCGGGCAGTACCGGCGCAACGTGTGAGGCGCAGGAGCCCGAAGTCCGTCGTTGCCCCGCGCACCGCCGCCGCCGTGTGACAATCGCCGGGCCGGGAAATCCGCCAGACAGGAGGGACACGATGGACCTCGCGGGCCTCCGCGTCATCGACGCGCACATCCATCAGTGGGATCCGCTGACCACACCGCGCGATTTCAGCAACCTCGCCCGGCTGTTCAAATACCTGCCGGTGCCGATCGGTCTCGCCGCCCGGCTCGCCCCACGCCGCGACCGCGAATTCGTCGGCGACCCAACGGCGTACGTGCATCCCTATCTGCCCGCGAACTACCGGACCGATGCGGTGGGTGTCCCGATCGAGTCGATCGTGCACATCGAGGTCGAATGGACGGGGACCGGTCCGACCGCCAAGGCCGACGAGACCCGCTGGGTCGCCAGCCTGCCGTTCGGCGTCGACACCCCGCGGCTCGGCGCCGTCATCGGCTCGGCCGACCCGGCCGCCGACGGCTTCGCCGCCCTGCTCGACGCGCACCAGACGGCGTCGCCGCTGTTCCGCGGCATCCGGACGATGGTCGCGCACCACCCCGACACCGGCATCCGGTCCTTCGAGGACCGCGCGGGCGCGCTCACCACGAGCCGCTTCCTGGACGGCTTCGCCGAACTCGCCGAGCGCGAGCTCTCCTTCGAGGCGTGGGTGTACTCGCACCAGCTGCCCGAGGTGACAGCGCTGGCCGAGCGCTATCCCGAGGTCACCATCGTGCTCAACCACCTCGCCACGCCCGCGGGCCTGTTCGGCAAGGTCGGCAAGCACACCGGCGCCAACCCGGGCGAGCGCAGGAAACTGTTCCTGCGCTGGCGCGACGACCTGAGCGCGCTGGCCGCCAAGCCCCGGGTGGTCGCGAAGGTCAGCGGACTGATGATGCCCATCCTCGGGCATCCGGTGCCCGCGCGTGGGAGTTCGACGCCGGTGCCCGAACTGGTGGAGCGGATCGGCCCGCTGGTCACGCACGCGATGGACGTCTTCGGGCCCGAGCGCCTGCTGTGGGGCTCGAATTTCCCGGTGGACAAACCGATCACGAGCATCGCCGACAGCGCGCAGGCCGTCGCCGACTCCGTGATCGAGCACGGCGGCGGGCCCGCCGACCTGGCCCAGATCTTCCGCGGCACCGCGGAGCGGGTCTACCGCGTCGAGGCCCCGGAGTAGCTCCGGCCGCGCCGAGGCCCGTTGACAAAGCCGCAGGACGCGCGCCTAATGAGATGGCAGGTGCGGACAGTAATGTCGCCCGACATCACATGCGTTCGCGCGAGGCGGCCGGACTCATGGAGCGAGCGGTGCGATGAACGAGACGACCATCGACCACGAAGTGATCATCGTCGGGGCCGGGTTCTCCGGTATCGGCGCGGCGATCAAGCTGCGCGAGGCCGGGTTCGAGGATTTCCTCATCGTCGACGACGCGGACGGAGTGGGCGGCACCTGGCACTGGAACACCTATCCCGGTGTGGCCGTGGATATTCCGTCGTTCAGCTACCAGTTCTCCTTCGATCAGCGTGCGGACTGGTCGCGGGTCTACGCGCCAGGTCACGAACTCAAGGCCTACGCCGAGTCGTGCGTCGACAAGTACGGTTTGCGCCCGCGCATCCGCTTCCGCACCACGATCACCGACGCGGAATTCGACGAACAGGCCCACCTGTGGCGGCTGCGCACCGACTCCGGTGACGAGCTGCGCGCCCGCTTCGTGATCAGCGCGACCGGCGTCTTGACCCGGCCGAAGATGCCGGACATCCCGGGCGTCGGCGATTTCCGCGGCACGACCATGCACACCTCACGCTGGGACCACCGGGAAAGCCTGCGCGGCAAGCGGGTCGCGATCATCGGCACCGGCGCCTCCGCGGTGCAGGTGATCCCGGAGATCGCGCCCGAGGTGGCGCATCTCGTCGTCTTCCAGCGCACGCCGATCTGGTGCTTGCCGCGGCCCGATCTCCCGCTGCCCGCCCCGCTGCGCCTGGCCTTGCGGCTGCCCGGCGGGCGGACGCTGACCAGGTTGATCAGCCAGACCTACGTGGAACTGACCTTCCCCATCGCGGCGCACTACTACCGGTCGCTGCCGACCGCCGCGATGGGCGAGCGCCTCGGGCTCGCCCATCTGCGCCGCCAGGTGCACGACCCGGTGATGCGCGAAAAGCTCACGCCCCGTTACGCCTTGGGCTGCAAGCGGCCCAGTTTCTCCAATGACTACCTGACCAGCTTCAACCGCGACAATGTACTGCTGGAGACCGACCCGATCCGGGAGATCACCTCCACCGGTGTGCGGACCGCCGACACCGAGCACCGAGCGGACGTGCTGATCTTGGCCACCGGCTTCAAGGTGATGGAATCGGGCAACATGCCGACCTACGATCTGCGCGGGATCGGCGGCCGGGATCTCGAGAAGTGGTGGGACGAGCACCGGCTCCAGGCCTACGAGGGCGTCAGCGTGCCCGGCTTCCCGAACTTCTTCTCGGTGATCGGCCCGTACGGCTACAACGGCTCGTCGTATTTCGCGCTGATCGAGAACCAGGTCCGCCACATCCTGCGTTGCCTGCGCCACGCCCGCGCGACCGGCTCGACCTCGGTCGAGGTCACCGAGGAAGCCAACGATCGTTTCTTCCGGGAGATGCTGGCGCGGCGGGGCGGCCAGGTGTTCTGGCACGAGTCCTGCGCCCTGGCCAACAGCTACTACTTCGACAAGCACGGCGATGTTCCGCTGCGGCCGTCCACCACCGTGGAGGCCGCGTGGCGCAGCGGTCACTTCGACCTGGCCGACTACCGGTTCGCCTCGGCGTCCTGAGCAGCGTTGTCGTCAGCGGGCGGCCGCGGCTGCGATCTGCCTGCTCAAGATGTTGCGAGCGGTGACGAGGGACGGGCCGTACCAGGTGAGGCTGCGGCCCTCGACCAGCGCGCAGGGGATGCCCGGAAACGCCTCGGGCCCATCGGTTTCGGTGAAGACGTACGGCTCGTCGGGCAGCACCGCCAGCTCGACGCCGCGGGTGAGGTCGGCCTCGTCCACGCGCGGGTAGCGCTCCGGGCGGTCCGCGTGGACGAGGTGCAGCCCGAGCCGGCGCGCGAGGTCGCCGGTGAAGGTGTCGCGGCCGACGACCATCCACGGACGGCGCCAGATCGGGATGACGGCGGCGCGTGCATGCTCCGGAGGCGCTGCGGCCCAGATTCTTTCGGCCGCGAGCAACCAGGATGGCGCGGGGACGCCGAGTGCCTCAGTGAACAGCCTGGTGAGCGCGGGGAACGCGGCGTCCACCGTCTCGATTCTGGTGACCCACACCGGGATACCCGCCTCGCGCAGCCGTTCCACGTCCCTGCGGCGGTTCTCCTCCTGATTGCACAGCACCAGGTCGGGAGCCAGTTCGACGATCCGGCGCACATTCGGGTTCTTGGTGCCGCGCACACGTTCGACGGACAGGTCGGCCGGGTGCGTGCACCACTGCGTTGCCGCGACCAGTAATTCGGGACAGGTGACCGCCACCGACTCGGTGAGCGAGGGCACCAGGGACACCACCCGCCGCACCGGGCGGGCGATCCGCACCTCCGCGCCCAGGTCGTCGCGCAGCGAAATGCCCTGGGGCGGTACGGCGTTCACGAAAGAATCCGGTCGCAAAGGACGCGCAGCTGCTCGGGCGGCACCTCGGGCAGCGTATTGCCCGCGCCGAGCACCAGCAGGTAAAGGATCTGCGCGGTCTGCTCGGCGGCGGGCTCCGAATAGCCGATCTCGCCGAGCAGTTCGCGCAGAAATGCCAGCCGGGCCGCGTCGACGCGCTGCTTGGCCGCGGCGGCGACCGGGTCGTCCAGCGCCCAGGCCCGGACCGCCACCTCCAGCCGGGCCGGTTCACCGTCGGCGAGTACCCGATCGATCAGCAGATCGAGCCTGGCGCGCGGGTCCAGATCCGCGGCCGCCTGCACCTCGCGGATGTAGCGCAGCGTCTGCACCTCCTCGAAGTGCGCGAGCAGCGCCTTCTTGTAGCCCGCCATCCCCGTGAAGTGGTGATAGAAGGACCCGGTACTCAGCCCGGTCGACGCGACCAGCTTGTCGATGGTCAGCGCCGTCGGCCCCGCGGTGCCGAGGATCGACAGCCCGGATGCCAGCCATGAGGTCTTGCCCGCCACGCGATCCAGCCTATAACATAATTTTTGTTCTGTTTTCGGGATTGCTCACTTTCGGAGGTCGCGATGACCGCGATGACATCCACCATCCAGCCCCGCACCACCGCCGCCCGGTGGCCGATCCGGGTCCACTGCGCGGGCGCCGTGTTCCTGGGCGTGATCGGCTTCGGCCACGAGCTCGCCCTGCACATCTTCAACGGGGCCGATGTCGCCGGTGAGGAGGTGATCAACGAGCTGTCCAGGAACACCACGACGGCACTGTTCGAGGGCGGCAGGGAAGTGACGGTGTTCGGGCTCAACACCGGTTACAGCGTGGGCATGGGGCTGTTCGGCTTTCTCTTTCCGATGCTCGCGGTGGTGGCCGCCCGGACGGCGCCGGGGTTGATCGCGCGCTGGTCGCTGTTCAACTGGATCTGCGTGGCCGCGGCGGGCGGCACCTTCTGGATCTCCTGCCTGTACTTCCCCGAACTCATCGTCACGTTCGCCGGGCTCTCGACCCTCTGCTACGCCGCCGTGCTGGTAGCCGGGCCGCGCCCGTCGACGGAGTGACAAAAGCGCAGGTCAGCGGCCTGCAACTGGCCTGAAGTCCAGCGAAACGGCAGGGCAGTGCAGGTTCGGCACAAGGGCAGTGAACGGACGGCAATCGGGCATTACCTCGTCGACCCCGGTGGAGCAGACTGGTAATTGGCACCCGGCGCCGAGACGCACCGGCCGCAGCGCACCGGACGGGATCCGCCCGACGATGTTCGGAGACGCGGGCCCGGGCTCGATGCCGGGTGCTGGCTTTCGTCGGCACGAATGCCGCGGCGGGCTCAGCCCCGCGGCGATGTGTCCCGCAGCGATGTGTAGAGCGCGTGGAGCTCACGCAGCCCGGTCGCCGCGATCGACTCGTCCTCCGCGCTCATGCGGAGCGCTCTGCGCAGCAGCACGGGATCGAGATCATCCATCGCGGAACGGAATTCGACCTTCGGAAGGGCGGGCAGCGGTGTTTCGTCGCCGTACGGATCGTCGCTCGGGACCGGTCGCGGGTCACGCTCGATACCGCGGATGAGGGTGTCCAGGTCCAGCCCGCGCAGCGTGAGGATCTCGCGGGGCCGCTCGTCGAGTCGTTCGGCGAGCAGATAGCAGACCGCCGCCACGTGCTTGCACGGCCAGCCGGGGTCCGGACAGGTGCAGTCGAAGTCCAGCTCGGCCGCCGTACTCGGCAACAACAGCGGGCCGAGCCCAGTGGGTAGCGCGCCCGAGGCGATCTCGGCCAGCATGCCCGGCGAGGTGCGGATCGTCTCGATCAGCAGATCCAGCTCCTCCTCGCGCACCGCACGGACGCGGAACGCCGCGGTGAACGGGCGCGGCTGACTGCCCTGCACCTCCGCGATCACCGCACCCGGCTCGATCCGGTAGCTCACCACCTGTCCCGAGCGCGCATAGCTGCGCCCGCGGGCCAGCCTGCCGGGCTCGGCCATCGCCTCGACCGCATCGATCAGCGCCCGGCCCCACCAGGTGCGCCCGAATCCGCCGCGGCGGCTGCGCGCCGCGACACCACCCTCGACCGGCAGTCGCTTGCCGTACTTGCTGTAGTCCTCGAACATCATTCGCCCACCGCCTCCGCGCCGAGGGCGAACAGGTCGCGCAGTTCGTCGGTGCCCAGCTCGGTGATCCAGTTCTCCCCCGCACCGACGGCCAGGTCCGCGAGCCTGCGCTTGCCGTTGATCATCTCGTCGATCCGCTCCTCGATGGTGTCGACGCAGACGAGCTTGCGCACCTGCACCGCGCGCTGCTGCCCGATACGGAACGCCCGGTCGGTGGCCTGGTTCTCCACCGCCGGATTCCACCAACGGTCCAGGTGCACCACGTGATTGGCGGCCGTCAGGTTCAGTCCGGTACCACCGGCCTTGAGCGACAACAACATCAGCGGCGGACCGTCCCCGGCCTGGAATCCGGTCACCATGGCGTCGCGACGGCGCTTGGGAACGCCGCCGTGCAGGAACGGAATCGAGGTGCCGAAACGCTCGGCGAGGAACGGCGCGACGAGATCGCCGAACTCGCGGAACTGGGTGAACAGCAACGCCTTCTCGCCGTCGGCGAGCACCGCGTCCACCACGTCCTCGACCAGGGCCAGCTTGCCGGATCGGTGCTTGCCGCGCGCCAGGACGCCGGAACCGTCGCCGAGGAAGTGCGCGGGATGGTTGCACACCTGTTTGAGGCGGGTCAGCGCGGCGAGCACGGCACCCTTGCGCGCCATGCCTTTCGCGCTCTTGATCTTGCCCATCATGTCGTCGACCACCGCTTGGTACAGCGCGGCCTGCTCGACGGTCAGGTTGGCCCGCACCGTCATCTCCAGCTTCTCCGGTAGATCGCTGATGACGGACGGATCGGTCTTCACCCGGCGCAGCACGAACGGCTGGGTGACGAATCGCAGCCGCGAGATCGCGTTCTGGTCGCCCTCCCGCTCGATCGGCACCGCGAACCGCGCGCGGAAGGTCTGCGGGCTGCCCAGCAGCTTCGGCATCGCGAAATCGAGGATCGAGCGCAGCTCCTCCAGCCGGTTCTCGACGGGAGTTCCGGTGAGCGCCAGGCGATGCCGCGCCCGCAGCGAGCGGGCCGCGCGGGCCTGTCGCGTCCCGGCGTTCTTGATGTGCTGGGCCTCGTCGAGCACGACCCGCTCCCAGTCCTGTCTGCCCAACGCCTCGACGTCCCTGGCGAGCAGCGAATAGGTGGTGAGCACCAGGTCGGCCTCGGCCACCGCCGCGTCCAGTTCCGCGCCGCCTCGCCTTCCGGTGCCGTGGTGCACCAGCACCCGCAGGTCCGGCGCGAACCGCTCGGCCTCGCGCTGCCAGTTGCCGACCACCGACATCGGGCACACCAGCAGTGTCGGGCTGGGGTCCGTGGACTCTTCCCGCTCGTGCACGAGCAGCGCCAGCACCTGGATCGTCTTGCCGAGACCCATGTCGTCGGCGAGGATTGCGCCGCAACCCATTCGGTTCATGGTGACCAACCAGGACAGGCCGCGCAGCTGATAGGGGCGCAGCTGCGCCTTCAGACCGCTCGGCGCGGGGACCGGCTCCGCGTCCTGCCTGCGATCGAGCAGATCGGCCGCCCATCCGGTGGCGGTGACCTCGGTGATCGGCACCTGCTCGACCCGGCTGCTCGCCAGTTCGCCGATCATGTCGGCGAACGTGATCGGCGAATCGTCGCTGTGCGCGGCGACGTAGCGGGCCGCGGCGGCCAGCGCCTTGTGGTCGGCCTGCACCCACTCGCCGCGCAACTGCACGAGATCGGATTTGGCGCGGATGATGCGCTCCATCTCGGCCGTGGTCAGCACGGTATCGCCGAGCGCCAATTCCCAACGGTAACGGACCAATCCGCGCATGCCGACGGTGCTCTCCGCCGCGGGAACCGCGCTCTCCACCCGCAGCCGCATGGACGGGGCGGAGATGCTCCATGCGCGCGGCAGCAGCAGCCGGATGCCCGCCGCCTGCAACGCGTGGACGCCGTGCGCGACGAGATCGGCGACCACCTCGGTCGGCAAGAGCAGATCCATGGTGCGCGGATCGGTCGGCAGGTCACGCAGCCTGGGGTAGGCGCGCTGCGCCTCGCCCAGCTTGTCGATCGCGGTGCGGACCAGGCTCGGGTCACCGTGCAGCGGGATCGGGGCGGGCGCCTCCCCCTCGGTGCGCAGGCAGACCTCCAAGCGCCACAGCGCCACCGAATCGTCGGCGACACCGAGCTCGCCGTCCGGTTCCAGCAGGCGCAGCACCAGTTCCGGCTCGTCCACGGTCAGGCCGGCGCGCCAGCGCTCCAGCACCTCGGCCAGTTGATGGCTGCCGCTGTCGAGCGGGCTGTCGCCCACCAGCGCGGCCAGCAGCGGATGGGATGACGACGGTGCGTCCATCGCCTGCCTGGCGATCGGGTCGGTCAGCTCGCCGACGAGATCCTCCAGCACGGCCGCGGGCCGTCCGGCCACGTGCAGGGCCGCGGGGGCGGCCACGGCGAGCTCGGCCAGCCAGGCGCGCTGGCGCGCGCCGCCGACCAATCGCCACCGCACCCACCATTGACCGTCGTCCCTGCGCAGTTCGGGCACGATTCGCCCGGCCTGTACCCACCGTTCGATACCGTGCGCGACGTGGGCGAGGAAGCGCAGATCACCGGCGACGGCCGCGGCGGGCAACCGCTGGCGCAGCGCCGCGGCGGCCGCCTC
>NZ_BDBP01000078.1 GCF_001613045.1 Nocardia lijiangensis NBRC 108240
GGGGCGGCCGGGCGCGGCGCGAGCGGTCAAGGTGGACGCGGGGAGGCGGGCCAGCCTCGGTTCTCGCGACCCAGTCAGACCAGGGCGAACGCGGCGGGTGACGCGCCGAGTCGCGCGCAGCGGCCTGCCGCGCCCACCCGGTCCGGCGACGACGACATCCCGCCGCCCGACTACCCCGACCTACCGGACGATCCCGGCCCCGGCGACTTCCCGCCGCCCGATCCCGCCGGGTACGAGTCGCCGTCGAGCGCGGCCGGATTCGGCCAGGGCGGGGTGCCTGGCCCCTCGACGCCGGAAGAGGAGCGGGAAATGCTGGCAGAGGCCGCCAAGCCGGTGGCGCCGGAGGCCCGCCACGACCCCGACGAGGTCGCTCTGGAATTGCTCCGCAGTGAGCTGGGTGCCACACGGCTGGACGGTTGACAACCACCGCCTCGAGGACGTTAAGTTAACCGGAGTTCGCACACGACGGTAGTATGAACGGGTAGCCGTGAGCTCCGGTGTGGCGTCGTTCTATGGTATGCGCAGGCGTATGGGCGTGTCCGGAACGTGCGTCCGCCGGTGCTTGCCGAGTTTTGTACAGCGTTATGCGGTGCGAGCGACGGGCTCGGAGACGGAACCTCGCGTCACCTCGCTGGGCCTCGGGAGCACGGCAAACTGAATACGGACGGTCGGTCTCATGGCCGGTCGGCGAGGTTACCCGCGGCCGTGCCGCACAACGCGGTGCAGGCGCACCCCAAGGAAGGAAACACTCCGATATGACCACAGAGGCCTACATTTACGAGGCCATCCGCACTCCGCGCGGCCGCGGCAAGAAGAACGGTTCGCTGCACTCGGTCAAGCCGATCGACCTGACTGTTGGTCTGATCCAGGAGCTGCGTAACCGCTTCCCCAACCTCGACGAGGACCGGATCTCCGATATCGTCCTCGGTGTCGTCAGCCCGGTCGGTGACCAGGGCATGGACATCGCGCGCACCGCCGTGACCGTGGCGGGCCTGCCCGACACCGTCGGCGGCGTGCAGCTGAACCGCTTCTGTGCCTCCGGTCTCGAGGCCGTCAACATCGCCGCCCAGAAGGTGCGCTCCGGCTTCGACGACCTGGTCATCGCCGGTGGCGTCGAGTCGATGTCGCGCGTCGCCATGGGCTCCGACGGTGGCGCCTGGGCCCTCGACCCGGCCACCAACTACGACTCCTACTTCGTCCCGCAGGGTGTCTCCGCCGACCTGATCGCCACCATCGAGGGCTTCAGCCGCGATGACGTCGACGCCTACGCGGTGCGCTCGCAGGACCTGGCCGCCAAGGCCACCACCGGTGGTTACTTCGCCAAGTCCATCGTTCCGGTCAGGGACCAGAACGGCCTGGTCGTGCTGGACCGCGACGAGCACATGCGTCCCGGCACCACCACCGAGGACCTCGCCAAGCTGAACCCCTCCTTCGCCGTGATCGGTGAGATGGGCGGCTTCGACGCGGTGGCGCTGCAGAAGTTCCACTTCGTGGAGAAGATCAACCACGTGCACCACGGCGGCAACAGCTCGGGCATCGTCGACGGCGCCGCGCTGGTGCTGATCGGCTCCGAGGAGGCAGGCAAGGCTTCCGGCCTGACCCCGCGTGCGCGCGTCGTTGCGACCGCCACCAGTGGCGCCGACTCCACCATCATGCTGACCGGTCCCACCCCGGCCGCCAACAAGGCGCTGGCCAAGGCGGGTCTGACCCTCGACGATATCGACCTGGTCGAGATCAACGAGGCGTTCGCCTCCGTGGTGCTGAAGTTCCAGAAGGACCTGAACATCCCGGACGAGAAGCTGAACGTCAACGGCGGCGCCATCGCGATGGGCCACCCGCTGGGCGCCACCGGCGCGATGATCACCGGCACCATGGTCGACGAGCTGGAGCGCCGCAACGGCCGCTACGCGCTGATCACCCTGTGCATCGGCGGCGGCATGGGCGTCGCGACCATCATCGAGCGGGTCTGACCCCAACCGGCAGCTGAGAATTCAAGGAGACACAGAGCTGTGAGCGAAACCAACATGATCGGTTGGGAGCAGGATTCGGACGGCATCGTCGTGCTGACGATGGACGACCCGAACCAGGGCGCCAACACCATGAACGAGCTGTACAAGAAGTCGATGACCGCGACCGTCGAGCGGCTCGAGGCCGAGAAGGAAAGCATCACCGGTGTGGTGCTGACCTCCGCGAAGAAGACCTTCTTCGCCGGCGGCGACCTGAAGAACATGATGAAGGTCGGCCCGGAAGACGGCCAGGCCCTCATGGACGAGCTGGGCACCATCAAGGGTGCGCTGCGTCGTCTCGAGCAGCTGGGCAAGCCGGTCGTTTCCGCGATCAACGGCGCCGCGCTCGGCGGCGGCCTGGAGATCACCCTCGCGACCCACTACCGCATCGCGGCCGACGTGCCGGGTGTGCAGCTGGGCCTGCCCGAGGTCAGCCTGGGCCTGCTGCCCGCCGGTGGCGGTGTCACTCGCACCGTGCGCATGCTCGGCCTCCAGGGCGCGCTCATGCAGTTGCTGCTGCAGGGCCAGAAGTACCGCCCGGGCAAGGCCAAGGAAATCGGCCTGATCAACGAGGTCGTCGGCTCGATCGAGGAGCTGGTCCCGGCCGCCAAGGCGTGGATCAAGGCCAACCCCGAGGGCGGCGTGCAGCCCTGGGACAAGAAGGGCTACAAGATCCCCGGTGGCACCCCGTCCACCCCGGCCTTCGCGGCGAACCTGCCCGCGTTCCCGGCCAACCTGCGTAAGCAGCTCAAGGGCACCAATATGCCTGCCCCGCGTGCCATCATGGCCGCGGCGGTCGAGGGCGCGCAGGTCGACATCGACAACGCCTCGCTCATCGAGTCGCGCTACTTCGTCCACCTGCTGACCGGCCCGGTCGCGAAGAACATGATTCAGGCGTTCTTCTTCGACCTGCAGTCGATCAACAACGGTGGCTCGCGTCCGAAGGACGTGCCGAAGAAGGACATCAAGAAGATCGGCGTGCTCGGCGCGGGCATGATGGGCGCGGGCATCGCGTACGTCTCCGCCAAGGCGGGCTACGAGGTCGTGCTGAAGGACGTCACCATCGAGGCGGCCGAGCGCGGCAAGAACTACTCCGAGAAGATCGAGGCCAAGGCCCTCTCCCGTGGCAAGACCACCGAGGAGAAGTCCAAGGCGCTGCTGGACCGGATCACGCCGTCCGCCGACGCGGCCGACTTCGCCGGTGTCGACTTCGTCATCGAGGCCGTCTTCGAGAACACCGAGCTCAAGCACAAGGTGTTCCAGGAGATCGAGGACATCGTCGACGCGGACGCGCTGCTCGGCTCGAACACCTCCACCCTGCCGATCACCGGTCTCGCGGCCGGCGTGAAGCGCCAGGAGGACTTCATCGGCATCCACTTCTTCTCGCCGGTCGACAAGATGCCGCTGGTGGAGATCATCAAGGGTGAGAAGACCTCGGACGAGGCACTGGCCCGGGTGTTCGACTACACCCTCGCGATCAAGAAGACCCCGATCGTCGTCAACGACAGCCGCGGCTTCTTCACCTCGCGCGTGATCGGCACCTTCGTCAACGAGGCGATCGCCATGCTGGGCGAGGGCATCGACCCCTCGACCATCGAGCAGGCGGGCTCGCAGGCGGGCTACCCGGCCGCGCCGCTGCAGCTGTCGGACGAGCTGAACATGAAGCTCATGCTGAAGATCGCCAAGGAGACCGAAGAGGCCATCGCCCGCGGTGACGCCACCATGGGCAAGAAGCGGCACCCGGCCATCGACGTCATCGAGTACATGGTGACCGAGGGTCGTCCGGGTCGCCTGGAGAAGGCCGGCTTCTACGAGTACGACGAGAACGGCAAGCGGACCGGCCTGTGGGGCGGCCTGCGCGAGCACTTCAAGTCGGTCACCGACTTCAACGTGCCGCTCCAGGACCTGATCGACCGCATGCTGTTCATCGAGGCGATCGAGACCCAGAAGTGCTTCGACGAGGGTGTGCTCGAGACCACCGCCGACGCCAACATCGGCTCGATCTTCGGTATCGGTTACCCGGCCTGGACCGGTGGCGTGCACCAGTTCATCGTCGGCTACCCGGGCGGCCAGGAGGCCTTCGTTGCTCGCGCCGACGAGCTGAAGGCCAAGTACGGCGACCGCTTCGAGGCTCCCGCCTCGCTGCGCAAGTGATCGCAGCGCGTAACTAGTTACGCAACGGCAAAGCCCGCCACCGCTTTTCGCGGTGGCGGGCTTTCGCCGTCTCCGGACGGAGTTCCGACAGCGTTCACCGCACGGTTCGCCGGTGGCTATACGGTGTCGCTCGTGGCAGTGCGCAGACAGACCGGATTACTCCTGGCCCTCGCGGTCGGCGTCGGACTGGCCGCGGCGCCCACCGCGGACGCCGAGCCGGGAGTGCGGCTGCTGGGCCGGCAGATCCTGCCGCACGCCATGGATTTCGAGGGCACCACGGTCGGTGGTCTGTCGGGCATCGACTATCTGCCTGGCACGGGCGAGTATGTGCTGATCAGCGACGACCGCTCGGAGCGGGCGCCTGCCCGCACCTACACCGCCCGCTTCGCCGTCGACGCGAACGGCGTCGGCCCGGTGACATTGACCGGAACCCGTCCGTTGCGCACCCCCGATGGAGGCCTCTACCCGCCGAAATCGGTTGACCCCGAGGAGATTCGCGTCGATCCGTGGACCGGCGACTACTTCTGGACTCAGGAGGGTGAGCGTGCGGGCGACGTGCTCGCCGACCCGGCCGTGCGCGTCGCGCGGCCGGACGGGACGTTCGTCGCCGAACTGCCGATCCCGGACGACCAGCGGATGCGGCCGGACTCCGGGCCGCGCCGCAATGCGGCGCTGGAGGCCGCGACCTTCGCCGCGGGCGGCGTGCTGTTCGTGACGGCCGTCGAGGGCCCGCTGTTGCAGGACGGCCCCGAGGCGACCGTGAGCTCGGGCGCGATCTCCCGGATCACCGTGCAGGCGCGTTTCGGGCCGTTGCTCGCGCAGTACGCGTATCCGATGGAGCCGGTGTTCGCCGAGTCGCGGCCGGAGCCGGGTCGCGGCGGGAACGGTGTCGCCTCGATCCTGGCCGCCGATCCGCTCGATCCGGCGAAGCTCCTGGTGCTGGAGCGCGCGTTCGTGGAGGGCGTCGGCAACAAGATCCGCATCTACGAGGCCGACACCGCGGGCGCGACCAACGTGCTCGGCGCTCCGCTCGGCGACGCCCGCCCGGTCGCAAAGCGGCTGCTCATCGACCTGGCCGAGGTCGGGCTGACCGATATCGACAACATCGAGAGCATGACCTGGGGACCGCGGCTGCCCTCGGGCGAGCGGACGCTGGTGCTGGTCAGCGACGACAACTTCGCGGCGAGCCAGATCACCCAGATCGTCGCGCTCGCGGTGCGCTGAGCTTTTGGAAAACTCAGCTCAGTCGGTGCGAAGTTCTTCCGTCGCTTCGACATACGCGTCGGCGGCTCTGCGGAAGTAGTCGAACAGCAGCTCGCGCTGTTCGGGCCCGTATCCGGCGATGATCTCGCCGATGTGCCGCCGGGCGGGGGCCAGCGCGCGATCCAGTCCGGCCGGGGTGCCGACCAGTTCGACGGTGATCTTGCGCCGATCGCCGGGGACCGGAACCCGCCGCACGTACCCGGCCGCCTCCAGGCGGTCGACCAGCCGGGTGGTCGGGCCGGTGGTGAGTCCCGCGCGCGCGCCGAGTTCGCCGGGCGTCATCGGGCCGCTGAGTTCCAGGATGTTGAGCGCGTAGAGGTCGGTGGCGCCCAGATCCACCGTCCGCGCTCCGGCTTGTCCGTGCAACATGAGCGCGCTGAGGTAGCGGCGATAGATCGCACTCGCCTCCGATTGCGTCATTGCCCCCGGTTGCGCTTTGTCCGATCGCTCTGTGTCCGATTGCCCCATTGACACGACTACCTCCCTCTCCTAATCTCTTCTTCAACGAAGAGAAATCTTCGACGAAGAAAGTTCTTCTAAGCAGAAACTTATCACGGAGGGCGTCATGACCACCATCGATTCGGCCACAACCAGCACCGCGCACCCGCGTCGCCGTAAGGCCGTCCGCATCCTCGCCGCGTCGGCCCTGGTCCTCGGACTCGCCGCGGGCGGCGGATACCTCTGGCTGGACAAGACCGCCGAGGTCCGCAATCTGGGGACCTCGGACTGCGCGGCCGTCGTCCCGTCCGGGGCGGCCGCGACGCCGGAGGCCGTCGCGGAGATCTGCGCTGTCCTCGACCGGCTCACCGACGCGTGGGCCGCGGGCGACGCGGACGCCTTCGGCAGCGTCTTCACCGAGGACGCCACGTACACCACCTACGTCGGCACCTACTACGAGGGCAAGACCGATCTCATCGAAGCCCATCGCGCGCTGTTCGACGGTTTCTTGAAGGGCACCGAGCTCGCCGATTCCTACCTCGGCATCCGGTTCTACGGTCCCGACACAGCGGTGGTCACCAGCCGCGGCGACACCTACAAGGGCGACCGCAAGAGCGCCGACGAGCTGACCAAAACCCAGACCTACACCCTGGTCAAGCAGGACGGACGCTGGCTGATCGCGGCCTTCCACAACACCAAGCGCGGCAACGTCATGGAGCGGATCTCGTTCCTGTTCGCGCCCGACACGAGGCCGGCCGCCGAGCGCTGATCGCACGGCCGTCGCAGGTGGGGACGACACTGCGGCAATCTCCACCCAACCGGCCGTACGCCGCGCTACGTTGGAGTATGCGCAGACGATCCGGACACCGGACCCCCGGTGCCCGACGTCGGCATGCTCCACGATCGCCGGTGACGCCGATTCGATGTGAACTCGAGGTGGTCACGTGAATCCACAGACGGGTTCGGGCAAGATGAGTCCCGAAGCGTCCCAGGCTGATTCGGACACCCAGCGCGGCATGGAAACGCAACGCGTCGGGGATACCCAACGCGGAGATACCCGGCGCAGCGAACTGATCGGCATCGCCGACGAGCTCGAGGCCATGGGGCTCTCGGGTGCCGTCGAAATCGGCAGGGGCGGATTCGGCGTGGTGTACCGCTGCCTGCAAACCGCGCTGGAACGAGTCGTCGCGGTCAAGGTGCTGTCTTCCGAGATCGACGTCGAGAGCCGCGAACGCTTCCTGCGCGAGGAACAGGCCATGGGCAGGCTCTCCGGCCACCCCAACATCGTCGACATCCTGCAGGTGGACGTCACGGCCAGCGGGATGCCGATCATCGTGATGCCGTACTGCACGCACGGCTCGCTGGAACAGCTCATTCGCGAACAGGGCCCGCTCACCTGGGGCGATTCGCTGCGCGCCGGGGTGAAGCTGGCGGGCGCGATCGAGAGCGCGCACCGGGCCCAGATCCTGCACCGCGACGTCAAGCCCGCCAACGTGCTGCTCAGTGGTTACGGCGAACCGCAGCTCACCGATTTCGGCATCGCCAGGATTCCCGGCGGGTTCCGCACCTCGAGCAGCCTGATCACCGGCTCTCCCGCGTTCACCGCGCCCGAGGTGCTCAAGGGCGACGAGCCGACCGTCCGCTCCGACATCTACGGTCTCGGCGCGACGCTGTTCGCGCTGCTCACCGGCCACGCCGCGTTCGAGAGGCAAGCCGGGGAGAAGGTGGTTGCGCAGTTTCTGCGGATCACCACCCAGCCGGTGCCGGATCTGCGCGAGCAGGACATCCCGCCCGACGTGGCCGACGCGATCGAGCGGGCCATGGCGCCCGACCCGGTCGAGCGACCGGAGTCGGCGTTCGAATTCGGCATGCTGCTGCGCTCGGTGCAGCAGGAGCACGGGCAGCTGCCGGATGAGATGGCACTGCTCGACACCACCGCGTTGCTCGAGGAACTCGATGGCGAGCGTCCCATGGAGGCGCAACCGTCCACGCGCACGCGCCAGGCGGTGACCCGGCGCAGCTGGCCGATGACGCTGCGTCCCACCGTCTCGCGGCACGCGAGCGGCTCGATCACCCTGCCGCCGACCGCCGCGACGAAGTTCCGCCCGCCCACTCCCGTCCTCGAACCGGTGCCGCGGCCCCGCCTGCTGGACATCCTGCGCGCAGGTGGGCGCCGCAGGCTCGCGGTGATCCACGCCCCCGCCGGATTCGGCAAGAGCCTGGTGGCTGCCCAGTGGCGCGCGGAGCTGGCGGGCGGCGGCGTGCCGGTCGCGTGGATCGGCATCGACCAGGACGACGACAACGAGATCTGGTTCCTCGCCCATCTCATCCAGGCCATCCACCGGGTGCGGCCCGATATCGGCGCCGGGCTCGACCGGGCGCTCGAGGAACGCGCGGGCGACGCGGTTCCCTATGCCATCACCACGCTCATCAACGAGATCCACGCGAGCAGGGAGACCATCGTGGTGGTGGTCGACGACTGGCATCGCGTCAGCGATCCCGGCACGCACCGCGTGATGGAGTCGCTGCTCGACAACGGCTGCCACCACCTGCGTTTCGTGGTGACCAGCAGGGAGCAGTCCGGCCTGCCGACCAGCCGGATGCGGGTGCACGACGAACTGGTCGAGATCGGTTCGGTGGCGCTGCGGCTGACACTGGCCGAGACGAAGCAGATCCTGGTCGAGCGCAACGGTTTCGCGCTCACCGAAGCGCAGCTGGAGCAGATTCACGAGACGACCGACGGCTGGCCCGCCGCCATCCAGCTGATCAGCCTTTCGCTGCGCGGCAACATCGCCGCCGACCAGCTGATCGCGACGCTGTCGGAAGGCAGTCACGGCATCCGCGAATATCTCGCCGAGAACGTGCTCGATGCGCTCGAGCCGCGGATGCTCGATTTCCTCACCGCGATCTCGGTGACCGAGCGGGTCTCGGCGCCGCTGGCCGCCGCGCTGTCCGACGACAGCGAGGCCGAGCTACTGCTCGCCCAGGCCGAGCAGCGCGAGCTGTTCCTGCGGCGCATCGAGCACGACCCGGAGTGGTACCGGATGCAGCCGCTGTTCGCCGAGCATCTGCGGGCGCGGCTGGAGCGGACCCAACCCGGCAAGCTGAAGTCGCTGCACCGCAAGGCCTCCCGCTGGTACGCCGAACATCAGCTGCTGCGCAAGTCGGTGGACCACGCGCTGGCCGCGGCCGATCTGAAGATGGCGCTGGACCTGCTCGAGGGCGGCGGCATGGACCTGATCGATGCCTCCCGGTTGGCCACCCTGCTGGGCACGGTGTCGAAACTGCCGGTGCAGCAGGTGGCTTCGCGATCCAAGCTGCTGATGGCGGTGGCGCGGGCGAATGTGAATATGCAGCAGTCCAGCGCGGCGCGCAGCGCACTCGGCAGGCTGTCGAACATGCTCGCCCGCGATTCGTCGGGCGACGCCGACGTGGTCCGGCAGCGGTGGGAGGCCACGGTGCTCGCCGCCGCCGACCAGATCGCGCGGGACCACACCGAGGGCGTGCTCGACCGGATCGAGGAATGTCTGGAGCACGCCGACGAGCTGCCCGCCTGGACCGTGTCCACCGCGGCGAACGTGATCTCGTTCGTGCGGTTGTGCGAGTTCGATTTCGATGGTGCCCGCGCGGTCCAGGACTGGGCTGCCGAGTACCACGCCGTCTCGAAGGACCCGCTCGGCGCGGTGTTCGGTCTGTGCGTGCAGGGCGCCGCGGCCTACGAGCAGCTCGACATCGCCACGGCGATGCAGTGTTTCCAGCAGGCATGGGAGACGGCCAGGCTCCGCTCGGGTCCGCGGACCGACGCGGTGCGGGTGGCCTCGGCGTTGCTCGGCGAATTGAACTATCGCCGAGGCGATCTCGACTCCGCCGACCGGCTGTTGGACGAGAGCCACCAGCTGGTCACCCAGGTCGGGTCGGTCGACTTCCTGATCTCGACGTTCGTCACCGGCGCGAGGGTGAAGGCGGTGCGCGGCGACCTCGCCACCGCGGCGGCCCGGCTGGACGAGGGCGCCCGCGTGGCCGCCGAGCAGCGGTTGGTCCGGCTGGCCGCGCACATTCGCGCCGAACGGCTGCGACTCGGTCTGCCCGTGGACATCGAGGTGCGCGGCGACGGGCACGCGGAGTCGCTCGGCGTCGTCCATCACCGTCTGATCGGCTCCGCCGCGCTCACCGCCGAAGCCGAGGAGATCGCCGGTATTCGCGGCCTGCTCGCACGCAAGGACCTGCACTCGGACGACACCCCGGTGCGCCGCGCCCGCGCCCTGCACGGCCGGATGCTCGAACAGGACCGTCCCCGAGCGGAATTGGACACGGCGCTGCTGCTCGCCGAATGCCTCGCCGCCTCAGGGTGGGTCGGCGAGGCGGCGGGCCTGCTGCTTCCCGCCGCCGCGACCTGCGCGGAATTGGGTTGGACCCGTCCGCTGTTGGACGCGGGCCCCGGCGTGGTCGGCATCCTGCGGGTGCTGCGCACGGAGATGCACGCAGCACCCGACGAGGCCGAGCAAGCGGCGATACCCGCCCTCTTCCTGGAAGAACTGCTGGACTGAGCAGCGGGTAGCGCCGCGATGCCGGTCGCGAACGAGCGTCAGCGGGTCACGCCTCCCACCAGGGGCGCAGCGGGACCGTCCACGCACTGTCGGCAGACAGCTTGACGCCGAGCACCTGGTGCAGCTGAACCACGTTGCGCTGGAAGCCGAGCCGGCATCCCGCCATGTACAGACCCCACACCTTGGCGGTGCCCTCGCCGACCTCCTCGACACAGGCGTCCCAGTTGGCGACCAGGTTCTTGCACCACTCGTGCAGGGTCAGCGCGTAGTGCTCGCGCAGGTTCTCCTCGTGCAGTACCTCGAGCCCGATGTTCTGGATCTCGGAGATGATGCGGCCCGAGCCGATCAGTTCGCCGTCCGGGAACACGTACCGGTCGATGAAATCGCCCGCCTTGGTGGTGCGGGTGTTGTCCGGCCGGGTGATGGAGTGGTTCAGGAACAGGCCGCCGTCGCGCAGCTTGCTCTTGATGAACTCGAAGTAGAAGGGGTAGTTGTGCACGCCGATGTGTTCGGTGAGGCCGATGGAGGACACCGCGTCGAACTCGCCCTCCGGCACGTCGCGGTAGTCCGAGTGCCGCACTTCGGCCAGATCGGAGAGACCTTCTTCGGCGATCTTGCGTTGCGCCCATTCGGCCTGCTCCGCCGAGAGCGTCGCGCCGATGACCCGCACCCCGCGCCGCGCCGCGTAGCGCACCATGCCGCCCCAGCCGCAGCCGATGTCGAGCAGCCGGTCGCCCTCCTTCAGGCGCAACTTGTCGAAGACCAAGCGGTACTTGTTCTCCTGGGCCTGCTCCAGCGTCCAGTTCTCGTCGCCGTAGACCGCGCAGGTGTAGGTCATGGAGGGACCGAGGACGTGCTCGTAGAAGGTGTTCGAGACGTCGTAGTGGTGGTGGATGGCCTCCGCGTCACGAATCTTGGAGTGGCGTAGGCCCTCGAACGCGATCCGGCGCCAGCGCGGCAGCGTCTCCTGCGGCGGCGGCGCGACCGGCTTGAGTCGCTCCCACCCGAGCGAGCGCGCGATGGTGACCAGCGCGAGCGCCGAGGGGCGGCGGAACTTCAAGTCCTGCATCGCCTTCAGGATGGGGTACGGGTCGCCGGGGTGGACGCCTTCGGCGATCATGTCGCCCGCGATGTAGGCGCGCGCCATGCCGAGATCGCCGGGCGCGGTGGCCAGGTAGTTGATGCCGCGCGGTGTCTTGATGTCGAGGGTGTAGTCCGAATCCTCCGGCCCGGTCGCGCTGCCGTCGTAGGCGGTCAGGCGAATCGGGACCTCGCCGTCGACGAGGGTCTCGAAGATCTCGGCAATACTCAGTTTGGTTCCCAGATCTGCGAACACGTCGGAACGGTCCTTGAATGTCGTCATTTCCGTTGCACCGCCTTCGAATACAAATCCAGCAAGCGCTGGTCCGGGTCGTAGCGTTTCTTCAGTTCGGTGTAGGTCTCGCCGCCGTAGAGCGCCGCGAACTCGTCCTTGCCGTAGAAGGCGTCCGAGTACAGCGATTTGTGCCCGTCGAAATCGGTGACGGTGCGCTCGATGGCGCGGTTGGCCGCACCCTCCCGCTGCCCGGGCACGGTGGGCACGGCCGACCAGAATCCCACGTTGACGTAGGTCCGGTCCGGCTCGATCGGGTACAGCGGCCAGGGGCGTCCGCTCGGCGCGGCGGGTGCGCCCGTGTCCCGCAAACGCAGCGGGCACAGCCAGATCGGCTCGATCGGGATCTCGCGCAGGAACCACTCGACGAAATCCGCGGTGCGCTCCACCGGGACCTCGATGTCCTGCACCACCCGTTCGCGCGGGAGGTTGCCCTTGCGGGCCTCCAGCTTGTCGCCGATGTCGTATTTGCGGTCGAGGGCGACCAGTTTCCAGTAGAAGCTGCTGCGCCGGTAGCGCTTCGGCCAGAACCGGCGGATCTTCGGGTTCTGCGTGCCGAAGGCCCGCGAGCACCAGAACCAGTCGGTGTCCCAGCGCCACAGGTAGTCGTGGATGGTCAGGCGATCGCGCTTGGGTTCGGCGGAGTCGTGCTGGATCGAGCGGTAGTAGATGTCCATCCCGGTGTAATCGCCCACCGGGCCGGGCTCGTCGGTCTGCCTGCCGAGGGTCAGGTAGCTCTCGTCGGCGGTGAACACCACGCCGTCGAGGTAGTCGACCCGCTCGCCGTCGTAGGACTTCTCGTCCATGATCCGCACGATCGCGGCCTCCAGCTCTGGCAGGTCGCGGAACCGCACGTGGCGCAGCGCCACGTAGGGCAGGACCGGCTCGAGCTCGATCTTCAGCCGGACGGTGTAGCCGAGCGTGCCGTAGGAATTGGGGAAGCCGCGGAACAGGTCCGCGTGCTCGCCGTCCGGCCGCGCGGTGATCAGCTCGCCCGCCCCGGTCAGCACGTCCATCTCCAGCACGGACTCGTGCGGAAGGCCGCTGCGGAACGAGGTGGACTCGATGCCGAGACCGGTCACCGCCCCGCCGAGGGTGATGGTCTTGAGCTGCGGAACCACCAGCGGCGCCAGCCCGTACGGCAGGGTCGCGGCCACCAGGTCCTCGTAGGTGGTCATGCCCGCGACGTCGGCGGTCCTGGCGTTCTCGTCCACCGCGATGACCGCGGTCAGGCCCGAGACGTCCAGGCCGGGTGCGGTGGTCTCGGCCCTGGCCCGGAACAGATTCGACGTCTTCTTCGCAAGCCGCACGTTGGCGTCCGCGGGTATGGCGCGGTAACTCGCCAGAAGGCGATCCACACCCGCTCGGTGCGCGGCAAACCCTGATTCGCGTGCGGCCGGACCGTGACCGGCCTTCCCCAACAGACTCACTGCCACCCCTCGACGCTAGTACGCACCGTGACCTACAGCCACCGAGATTCGATCGAGCCGGGATAAATGTCACGGGAATGTTGCATCGGGAATACCCGGTGTTCGGCGTGGCAGTCGCGTTATCGGACACGATGCGGAACAAGATCGGGCTGGAGCGCGAGCAGACAGTGGCGCAAGGCAGGATAGGGACGGTCGAAACACCGCATTCGGACAAGGAGCTCATTGTGGGACAGGTCAGCGCCAGCAGTTCGATCACCGTCGACGCGGATCCGCAGCGCGCGCTCGAGGCCATCGCGGACTACGAGACGGTGCGTCCGCGCATCCTCTCCCCGCACTACCGCGACTACAAGGTCGTCGAGGGCGGCAAGGGCGCGGGCACCGTGGCGGAATGGACTCTGCAGGCCACCGAGAAGCGGTCGCGCAATGTGCACGCCGTCGTGACGGTGTCGGATTCCATTGTCACCGAGCGTGATGCGAACTCCACCATGGTGAACACCTGGACCGTGACGCCCGAGGGCACGGGCGCGCAGGTCACGCTGCGCACGACCTGGAAGGGCGCGGGTGGCATCTCGGGCATCTTCGAGGGCATCTTCGCGCCGCTGGGGCTGAAGAAGATCCAGGCCGAGGTGCTGGAGAACCTGAAGCGCGAATTGGCTTGAGCTCGAAGCGAGCCGAATGACGCCGTGGGCCGGGTCCTCGAACAGGACCCGGCCCACGGTGCGTTCGGCGGCCGTCAGACGGCGCCGATATCGAAGAGGTTGCCTTCCGGGTCGGCCAGCGTGGCCCACTTCCCGCCGTACTCGTCGAAATCGCCGATGTGCTTGGCGCCGAGGGCGACGGCGCGCTCGATGTGTTCGCGCCAGTCGGGCGCGTGCATGTCCAGGTGCACGACGTTCTTGCCCGGCGTCTTGTCCGGCACCTTGATGAACATCAGCACCGGCGAGTGCCCGGACTCGCGCCCGACGGTCGCGAAGAACTCGCTGGCCTCCGCGTCGACGCGGAGTTCGAGCAGCTCGGCCCAGAATCCGGCGAGCGCCGCGGCGTTCTCGCAATCGAAGGTGACGTGGGCAATGGACAGTGTCATTGTCGTTCCTTCCTGTTATCGGTGTCCGCCGATGGGCCAGCAGACTTCGGTGACGTATTCGGCCGGGTCGTCGGTGTCGTTCGGGGCCACCAGATAGAGCTCGCGCACCGGCTCGGACAGCGCGGTGTCGTGTTCGGCGACGTAGCTGCCCAGCGCGCCGTAGGTGCGGTCGAAGTCCTCGAATGCGCCGCTGTGCACGGCGACGGCGAAGCGGCGCGCGGGGAGTTCGATGACCGAAAGTCCTTCGGGCGGTTCGATGGCGTCGCGCGCCGCGATCGGCACGAAGGCGACCACCTCGCCCGCGTCGTCTTCGAAGAACTCCATCGCGTACGTGGCGCCGCCGGCCCCCGCGGGCGCCACACCCGCGGCCGCCAAGGTCTCGTAGAGCAGCGTGAACGAACGGCTGCACCAGGAATCGATCCCGTCGCGCTCGACGAAGTCGATGACGGCCAGCGCCGGAAACGCCGGGAGCGAGCGGTAGCTCACCGAGATCGGCGCAGGCTCGGTCAGCAGCGAACGCAGCGAGGTCACCACCTCCCGCGTCCGCTGCAATTCCGCCTCCATCCGCTCCAGGTGCGCGCGCAGCGCGCTGTCGCGGGCGGCGATGTCGGGCGCGGCGAGCACGGCCTTGATCTCGGGCAGCGGCATGTCGAGCCGGCGCAGGCGCCGGATCAGATGCGCCTGCTCCACCTGCTCGGTCGAGTAGCGCCGGTAGCCGGAGCCCGGGTCCACCGCCACCGGCTCGAGCAGCTCGATGTCGTGGTAGTAGCGCAGCGTCTTCACGCTCAGGTAGGTCAGCCTGGCGAACTCACCGATCGAGACGGTCGCGGTCATACGTTCAGCGAACACCCTCCAGTGAGGGGAGAGTCAAGCGCCTCGGTCAGGCCAGCGCGAAGGTCAGCAACAGGGTGGTCTGGACCGCGCCGCGCCACCACGAGTAGCCCAGCCACACGCCGGGGGTCACCTCGCGGATCTCGTCGTAGACCGGCGGGGTCGGCGACGGGTTGTAGTTCAGCGCCCACGCCGGGCCGCCGTCCATGATCGCGGGGGCGCGGTACACATCGGCGCGCCAGCCCTCCATGCCCTCGCTGGTCAGGCGGTTCAGCAGATAGCCGCCGTCGGGGCCGGTGTAGAAGGTCTTGCCGATCCACAGGCTCGGCGTGATGCCTTGGATGTAGGCGGGCCGGACCACCCAGCCGTCCTTGACGCCCATCGGCACCGCACCGGCCGACGCGTCGTGGAAGATCGCGTCCTGCTGCTCGGGTGAGCACCGGTTGCGCAGCGAGTTCAGCGTGGCCGCCTTGTTATCGGGATACAGCACGCATCCGCCGCCGTAATCGGACACCGCCGGGGTCACGTCGGGATCCTCCGCCGCGGCAGGAGCTGGGAACAAGGTCGGAAAGAGGGCAGAAACCGCCATGGCGCCCACGAGAAGTACGCGGTTTGTGCTCATTGCTGTCTCCAGAATTCACGAACCGGTCTCCGACCCACATCGATTTTAAGCGGTCGGGGCTGGCTGTCTCGGCGTATGGGGGAGGACTAGTCTGAACCGTGACAATCTCCCCGAGAGAGGACGAGCCTTGCAGCCCGGTGGTCAGTTCGACATGCAGCAGTTACTCGCCCAGGCACAGCAGATGCAGCAGGCGGTGATGGAAGCGCAGGCCGAGATCGCGGCTTCCGAAGTGGAGGGCCAGGCGGGTGGCGGTCTGGTCCAGGTGCGGATCAAGGCGACGGGCGAGGTGGTCGCGCTGACGATCGACCCGAAGGTGGTCGATCCCGAGGACGTCGAGAGCCTGCAGGATCTGGTGATCGGTGCGGTCAACGACGCGATGAGCAACGCGCAGCGGCTGGCGGCCGAGCGCCTCGGCCCGCTCTCCGGCGGACTCGGCGGCGGTTCGCTGCCCGGGCTGCCGGATTTCTGATCGAGGACGGGACGGTTGTACGAGGGTCCGGTACAGGATCTGATCGACGAGCTGGGCAAGCTGCCCGGCGTCGGTCCGAAGAGCGCGCAGCGCATCGCGTTTCACCTGCTCCAGGTGGAGCCGCCGGAGATCGACCGGTTGCAGGCCGCGCTGCAGAAGGTGCGTGACGGCGTGCAGTTCTGCGTGGTGTGCGGCACCGTCTCCGACGGCGAACTGTGCCGCATCTGCGCCGACCCGCGCCGCGACCGCACCATGATCTGCGTGGTCGAGGAGCCCAAGGACGTCCAGGCGATCGAGCGCACCCGCGAGTTCCGTGGCCGCTACCACGTGCTCGGTGGGGCGCTCGACCCGCTGAGCGGCGTCGGGCCCGACCAGCTGCGGATACGGGAGTTGCTGGCGCGCATCGGCAATCAACAGGACGGTGTGGACGTCAGCGAGGTGATCATCGCGACCGACCCGAACACCGAGGGCGAGGCGACGGCCACCTACCTGGTGCGGATGCTGCGTGATTTCCCCGGTCTCGCGGTGACGCGGCTCGCCTCCGGCCTGCCCATGGGTGGCGACCTGGAATTCGCCGACGAATTGACGCTGGGCCGAGCCCTTTCCGGCAGGCGCGCGCTGTAAGCGCGCCTGCGCCTTTCGCTCCCGAACGCGGAATCAGCGGCTTTCTACCGGCCCTGCCGATTACAGTGCGGGGGATGAGCATCGAATTCTTGCTGACGACGCTCGTCATCGTCGCCACCCCCGGCACCGGCGTCCTGTTCACTCTCGCGGCCGGACTGTCTCGCGGTGTGCGCGCCAGCATCGTCGCGGCCTTCGGCTGCACCCTCGGCATCGTCCCGCACATGATCGCGGCGATCACCGGTCTCGCGGCGCTGTTGAACACCAGCGCCGTCGCCTTCCAGACGTTGAAGTACCTCGGCGTCGCCTACCTGCTGTACATGGCGTGGAACACGGTGCGGGACAAGGGCGCGCTCGCCATTCCCGACGCCGAAACCGACCGGCCCGCGCCGAGCGCCCGCAAGGTGATCACCTCGGCGGTGTTGCTCAATATCTTGAATCCGAAGCTGACGATCTTCTTCTTCGCATTCCTTCCGCAGTTCGTGCCGGCGGGCGCGCCGAACGCGCTGCCCCGCATGCTCGAGCTGAGCGGCATCTTCATGCTGGCCACCCTGGTGGTGTTCGCCGCCTACGGCGCGTGCGCGGCGGCGGTGCGCACGTATGTCATCGCGCGGCCGATGGTGGTGACGTGGATGCGGCGGGTGTTCGGGGCGTCGTTCGTGGCGCTCCCGGGCGGCTGGCCGTGCAGAACCAGTAGCCGCCGGTCAGAACTCCACGCGGGTCCACGGGACGCGCGCGAGTTCGTCCCGCTCGCCGGTGGTCCACGCCCAGATCAGGGCGGCGACCGTGGACGGGTCGCTGACCGTGGTGCCGTAGTGCCGATCGGGTCCGCCGTCGCGATATTCGATCGTGTATTCGCTGGGCTTGCCGCGGTAGGTCTGGATGTAGTCGTGGTCGCCCCGTTCCACGATCAGGTACGGGTTCGGCGCCGCGAGCTCCGGAACCCACTGCCGCACAAGCGCTTCGGTGAGATACGGGAACGCGCCCGCGCCGCCGTGGGTGACGGTGACCGGCACGTGCCCCGCCGGATCGATCAACCAGGCCAGCTGCGGGTCGTAGATCGCGTAGCCGCGCGGCGTCGCGATCTCGAACAGCAGGTGCCGCACGTAGCCGATCGCGTCGTACGGGCATGCCACGTGCAGCACGGCCCCGTTCGCCGCCCCACCCACCGACTCCTCGCTGAGAAAGCTGTCCTCTTCCGGCAGCTCCAGATTCCGCTCGTTGATCTCCGCCGCCATCACCGCGACCACCTCGGCCTCGGCCACCCCCTGCTGCCCGACCAGATACGCCTCCACCTCGGTCGGGTTCGCAGCAACACCGGACGGCAACAACACGTGGTCGTAGTTCACCCGGCCAGCGTACGGGGAGCTACTGTGGGGCCACCGGGTCAGGCGGGGTCAGGCGTGGCGGCGGGTTGAGGTTTCGGTCGCGCAGGCGCAGCCGCCTGCTATGACGGCGCAGTCGACGACGAAGGTGTGGCGGGCGTGGCAGAAGGCGGTGCAGGCGGCGTCGGTGCATTCGGGGTCGCGGCCCGCGTGGACGATCAAGGTGCCGTGGCAGTGGTCTACCGCGGATTCGCAGGATGTACAGGTCACGCGCATGGGACCTCCTGACGAGATCGGTTGGTGATTCGGTCTTAGCACTCGCCTCGGCCCGGTGGTGGGAGGCGGGACGGGCGTGTCGGCGGTTTGCTCGGCGCGGGATCGTTGGCCGAAGACGTTGCGCGCCAAGCTCGGGAGTCCCGCGAGGGTCGTGCAATCGCGTCGCAATCGCTGCGTCGAGGGGGGTGGACACACCGCGACTCGGGGCGATCGCGCGGATTCACATGCGAAGATGGCAGCACAGTCGACCGATGTCGGCGCGCAAGGCGAGCTGGATTCACGCCGGACCCGCACCGTCTGGGGACCGGTCGGCGACCGGTGCGGCGCGGACCGGACGCACGTCCGTCACGGCCGAACGCGCAACGTCTGACAGCGGAGGTGAGGTCGGCATGGTCGCCGATGCGGGGCCCCCGGCGGCGACCACCGCCGACGTGCGGGAACAGATCGCCGCGCAGTTCGCGCGGTACCGGGCCGAGGGCGGGCACAGCGGGGCTTACGACGAATGCGGCAGGCCGACCGGCGACTACTACGACGAACTGGTCGACGCCGACGGCGCCGTGCGGCAGATGTGGTCGGAGCTCTCGGCCGATTTCGTCGAGATCGGCATCGCCGGGCTCGGCAGGCTGGACACCAGGGTGCGCAGGCTGATCGAGGACGACGGCATCACCTACACCGAGGTGGTACGGGCGGGCGAGGCCGCGATTCCGACCCCGTGGCGACTGGACCCGATCCCGCTGCTGGTCTCCGCCGACGACTGGACCCGGCTGGAGGCCGGGCTCGTGCAACGCTCCCGGGTGCTGGACGAGGTGCTCACCGACGTCTACGGTTCGCGCCGCACCATCACCTCCGGCCTGCTGCCGCCGGAGGTGGTGTTCGGCAACGCGGGCTATGTGCGCGCCGCGCACGGCATCACGATTCCCGGACGGCACCAGCTGTTCCTGCACGCCTGCGACATCAGCCGGTGGGGTGACGGCGAATTCCGCGCCATCGCCGACTGGGCGCAGGCGCCGTCGGGTGCTGGTTACGCGCTGGCCGACCGGCGCGTGGTCTCGACCGCGATCCCGGAGGCGTTCGAGCACTCCAGCCCGCGCCCCCTGACACCGTTCGCCAGGGCGATGCGGCTGTTGCTCATCGAAGCGGCGCCGGTGGCCGACGACGATCCGGTGGTGGTGGTGCTGAGCCCTGGCGTGCATTCCGAAACCGCCTTCGATCAGGCGTATCTCGCGTCGACGCTGGGTTTCCCGCTGGTGGAGAGCGCCGATCTGGTGGTGCGCGACGGCGCGCTGTGGATGCGTTCGCTCGGCACGTTGCGGCGGGTGGACGTGGTGCTGCGGCGGGTCGACGCGGAATTCTCCGATCCGCTCGACTTGCGGCCGGATTCGCATCTCGGGGTGGTCGGCCTGGTCGAGGTGCTGCGCCGCGGCGCCGTCACGGTGGTGAACACGCTGGGCAGCGGATTGCTGGAAAACCCGGCGCTGACAGGGTTTCTGCCGCGGATCTCCCGCGCGCTGCTCGGTGAGGACCTGCTGCTCGACAGCGCGCCCTCGTACTGGGGCGGCGACCCGAGCGAGCGTTCCCATCTGCTCGCCAATCTGGACAACCTGATCATCCGTTCGGCGGTGGACGGCGCGACGCTGTTCGGTCCGGATCTCTCCACGACGATGCGCGAGGAGTTGCGGCGGCGCATCGAGGCGAACGGCTGGAAATGGGTGGGCCAGGAACCGTCCCAGTTCTCGGTGGCCCCGGCCGTGCAGGGGTACGGCGGCTTGGCCGCGGCGCCGGTGGGCATGCGGCTGTTCTCGCTGGCCCGCCGCGGCGGATACACCGCGATGGCGGGCGGCCTCGGCCAGCTGCGTCAGCGCACCCGGCCGGACGGGGTGGTGATCAAGGTTGCCGCCAAGGATGTCTGGGTCCGCGCGGCACCCGCGGCGACGACGGCCGTCAGCGCCGAAGCTCCGCACGAGGCCCGCGAGCGGCGGACCGCGCCCGTCGTCGAGGCGATCAGCTCGCCGCGCGTGCTCAGCGATCTGTTCTGGATGGGTCGCTACGGCGAACGTGCCGAGGCGGCGGTGCGCCTGCTCATCGCCACCCACGATCGCTACCAGGACTATCGCTACCGGCCATGGATGGAGGGCGCGGAGGCGGTGCCCGTGCTGATGTCCGCGCTGGCCGCGATGACCTGCACCGTCGCGCCGGACGCGGTGATCCACGGCGACGACGCGCATCCTCCCGCCGCTGAGTCACCTGGCGCGGCAACGGGTTTCCCGGTTTCGGAGCGCTCGCAGCACGGCAACGGCTGGGTGTCCGCCGTGGCGGGCGCGTCCCGCGAGGGGCACGACTATCTCGAATCGCTGACCATCGACCGTGAGCTGTCCGGATCGCTGGCCTTCGCGATCGACCGGTACGGCTCGTCGGCCCGCGCTGTGCGCGACCAGCTCTCGCAGGACACCTGGATGATCCTCAGCGCGGTGGACCGGGCGCTCGCCGAATACCGTGGCAGCGGAGGCGATCAGGAGACGGCGCTCTCGGCGGTGCACTCGCTGACGCTCGCCGCCCTGCTCTCGCTGTCCGGCATCTGGGCCGAATCCGTGGTGCGCGACATCGGTTGGTGCGTCATGGATATCGGCAAGCGCATCGAGCGCGGGCTGGCGGTGACGGCGCTGCTGTCCGCGGCGTTGACCGAGACCTACCCCGCGGAGGCCGAGCGCGTGGTCACCGAGGCGGTGCTGGAGGCGGCCGAGTCGTCGGTGAGTTACCGTCGGCGACACCGGGATTCGGTGCGGGTATCAGCGGTCGCGGGCCTGCTGCTGTTCGACGCGGCCAATCCGCGGTCGCTGGCCTACCAGCTGGAACGGCTCGCGGCCGATTTCGCCGCGCTGCCCGGCGCTTCGGGATCCTCACGGCCGCAACGGTTGCTCGCCGACGCACAGCGCATGCTGCGCCGCCTCGACCCGGACGAGCTGGAGGTCACCGACGAGAGCGGAAGGCGCACCGAATTGGCCGAGCTGCTCGACGGCGTGCACCTGCGCCTGTGCAAGGTCGCGGAATCCTTCGAGACGACGAAACTCTCGCTGCCGGTGGGTATTCAGCCGCTGTGGGGCAGCACGCGGGTGGTCGGATGATCGGCGGCAACGGCGTGACCCGGCGGTATCGGGTGGCCCATCGCACCACGTACTCCTACTCCGAGGATGTCACCAACTCCTACGGGCGCGCCTACCTGACTCCGCGGGAGTTCCCCGGTCAGCGGCTGCTCACGCACGACGTGCACATCGACCCGGTGCCCTCGGACCGGTCCATCGGCACCGACGTCTACGGCAACACCACCTGCTATTTCCACGTCACGGCCGAACATCGGGCGCTGGTGGTGAGCGCGGAGTCGACGGTCGAGGTCGACCCGCCCGGCGAGCTGACCGACGGCCCGGCGATGCAGCCGTGGGAGTCCGCCCGCCCCGGCGGCGCGAACGGTCCGCTCGCCGTGGAATTCACCCTCGACCTGCACCCGCCGGAGATCACCAACGAGATCACCGCGTACGCCGCGCAATCGCTCACCCCGGGCCGTCCGCTGCTGGCCGCGGTGACCGAGCTGACCACCCGCATCCACCGCGACTTCACCTACCGGTCCGGCTCGACGAACGTCTCGACCAGGGTCATCGACGTGTTCGCCGCGCGCGCGGGCGTCTGCCAGGATTTCGCCAGGATCGGCGCGGCCTGCCTGCGGTCGCACGGGCTGGCCGCGCGGTACGTGTCCGGCTATCTGGCCACCGACCCGCCGCCGGGCAAGGAGCGCATGGTCGGCGCCGATGCCACGCACGCCTGGGCGGCGGTGTGGATACCGGCGGAGAGCCCGGCCGAACGTGCGGGCCGCTGGATCGGCTTCGACCCCACCAACGATCAACTCGCCGACGAGCGCTACGTCGTCGCCGCGTGGGGTCGCGACTACGCGGACGTGCCGCCGCTGCGCGGCATCATCTACACCGAGGCCAAGGAGAGCACGATCACCGTGTCGGTGGACGTCGCCCCGGTGGAGTTGTGATGCCCCGGGCCTCAGGCGCGGAGGCGTTCGCGGCGGAGCTGGTCGACCTCGGGGAGGTTCAGCGGCTCGAGCGTGTCGATGCCGAGGGCTCGGGTGAGCAGCAGGTCGGCCAGTTCAGGGTTGCGGGCGAGGGCGGGGCCGTGCATATAGGTGCCGATCACCGAGCCTTGGACCACGCCCTCGAGGCCGTCGCCGACGCCGTTGCCGACGCCGCGGGTGACTCGTGCCAATCCGGTCGCCGCGGAGCCGAGTTTCGTTCCGCCGCGATGATTTTCGAAGCCGGTAAGCGGCGCGGTGAGACCGGCCAGCATGGGGCTGGTGGTCACCTCGCCGATGGCGCGCTTGGCTTGGGGTGCGGTGGTCACGTCGATGAGGCCGACGCCGTCGACGCGCTCGCCCGACGAGGTCTCGTACCAGTTGCCGAGCACCTGGATGGCCGCGCAGATGGCAAGCACCGGTGCGCCTTTCGCGGCCGCCTCCTGGAGCCCCGGGTAGCGCTGCAAGTGCCGGGTGGCCAGCCGCTGTGCCGAATCCTCCGCGCCGCCGAGGGTGTAGATGTCCAGCGAGTTCGGGACCGGTTCGGGCAGCGTGATTTCCACGATCTCCGCGTCGTAGCCGCGCATGCGCAGCCGCTGGCGCAACACGACGGCGTTGCCGCCGTCGCCGTAGGTGCCCATCACATCGGGCAGTACGAGGCCGATCCGTACCGTCGAGTCACCCATGATTCTCCAAGTCGCGGTTGAGGTCGCGGAACGCGGTGTAGTTGGCGAGCACCTCGACCTGTCCGGGCGGGCAGGAGGCGATGGCGCGCAAGGGATCCGGCACGGTGGTGTGCTCGACGCCCGCGTAGGTGAGGCGCACCGCGAGGTCGGTGGCGCGCTCGCCGGAGGCGACCACCTGCACGCCTTCGAAGTGCTCGAAACGCACGTCCCACAGCCAGGACAGGTCCTCGCCGTCGGGCACCTGCCCGTTCACCGCGATCACCAGTCCGGCCGCGGTCGGCTCGATCATCGACAGCGCTTCCTGCCAGCCCGCCGGGTTCTTGGCGAGCAGCAGGCGCGCGGCGTGCTCGCCGACCTGCACGGTGCGGTAGCGCCCGGCGATCTCGCGCACCGTCCCCGCGGCCACGACGGCCTTGGCCGCCTCCGCGCCGAGTGCGACCGCCGCGGCCACCGCCTGCGCGGCATTGCCACGGTTGGCCCGGCCGGGCAGCGCCAGCTCGAGCAGGTGGCGTTCACCGTCGGGGCCGACGAGCTCGTTCCCGTCGAGCTGCCAATCCGGTTGCGGGCGTTGGAAATCCGTTCCTGTGCTGCGCCAGTGCGCGCCTTCCCACACGATCGGCTCTCCGGAGCGCGGACAGCTCGTCGCGTCCATCGCCCAGCCGCTGCCCGCGGCGACCCACACCACGTTCGGGTGGTCGTAGGCGATCGAGGTCACCAGCACGTCGTCGCAGTTGGCGATCACCACGGTGTCGGGGTGGCGGGCGAGCCCCGCGCGCAACTTGCGCTCGATCATGTTGATCTCGCCGACCCGGTCCAGCTGGTCGCGGCTGAGGTTCAGCAGCACCACGGCGGACGGGTTCAGCGAATCGCTGACGTGCGGCAGATGCAGTTCGTCCACCTCGATGGCGGCCAGCGGCACACCCTGGTGCGTGCTCAGCGCGGCGACGATGCCCGCGTCCATATTGGCGCCGTCGGCCTGCGTGGCGACCTGGCCGAGGGTGCTCAGCGCGGCGGTGGTCATCCGCGTCGTCGTCGACTTGCCATTGGTGCCGGTCACCAGCACCGTGCGCCTGCCGCGTCCGAGCTGATCCATGATCGTCGGGTCGATCTTCAGCGCGATCAGGCCGCCGATCATCGAACCCTTGCCGCGACCCGCCTTCTGCGAGGCCCACGACGCTGCCGCCGCGGCCCGCAGGGCGATCCGCCCACGCATCGATATCTTCGCCACGCCGAGAGTCTATGTGCGGGGTGCGGGGCGTGCTCCGACAGCGTCGGCCGGTGGGGAGGGGGTTGTGTTCACCGTCACTTCGAGGGTTGGTCCCACACACGGTTCACGCTCCTCACACAAGCGGTGGCGCTGTGCGGCGTATGCGGGGTGTGTGGGAGGCGCAGTCGCGGCGGGTGTTGGGTGAGTGTGGACGAAATCGACGGCACCACCTCAGAGCGACCTGGGTAGGTACACCCTGCGAACTCAGTCCCGGTACAACTTCGCGGCGTAATTCTCCGGCGAGTAGTACCGCTCCAACTCCTCCACCGTCTCCGTGATATCCGGCATCACGTCCTTGGTCAGGCAGGCGGCGCTGGGCAGGGTATCGGCGGGCCACTGTTCCGGCTCCCACAGGTGGCTGCGGAGGAACGCCTTGGCGCAGTGGAAGAAGATCTGTTCGATCGCGACCTCGACGGCCAGGATCGGGCGGTGTCCCTTGATCACCATGTCGTCGAAGTACGTGGCGTCGCGCACCAGGCGGGCGCGGCCGTTGATACGCAGGGTGTCGCGGCGGCCCGGGATCAGGAACAGCAGTCCGACGTGCGGGTTGGCCAGGATGTTGAGGTAGCCGTCGGCCCTGCGGTTGCCCGGTCGTTCGGGGATGGCGAGGGTGTGGTCGTCGAGCACCTTCACGAAACCCGCCGGGTCGCCCTTGGGTGAGGCGTCGCAGTTGCCGTCGGCGTCGCTGGTGCTCATCACCAGGAAGGGGGAGCCGGCGATCCACTCGCGGTCGCGCGGGTGCAGCGCGACTCGTTCCTTGGCTGCCGCGCGCGGCATTACTGCGCCGAGCAGTGCGCGCAGGTCGGCGGGGTCGGTGATCTCCGTGGTCTCGCCCATACTTCGATTGAAGCACCGTCCCGGCCCCGCGGACGACCGAATATCGAGTTGCGGCAGGGAGATGCGCCACAGCCGCGCGCGCCGCCGGACGAAGTCGTCGGCCGATACGGTCAGAACTGCACGTCGAACAGGTTCGGCTGCCCTGACGCGTAGCGGTCGGCGTCCATGCGCCGCAACGGTTCCAGCTCCGCGGCCCGGTAGAGCGTGTACGTCCGGCACCGCGGCGCGACCGAGCCCGCGACGTCGAGCAGCGCGTTCACCGCGGCGCGCGCCGACTCGTTGGCGCCCTCCATGGTGGCCAGGTCGACGTTGGTGCGGACGTAATCGCCTGCGAGGAAAAGGTTTTCCAGATCACCGTGCGGTTCGGGGCGGTACGCCCAGGAACCGGCGGTGTTGATGAGCAGCGGGTCGGCGTTGGTGTTGCGGCGCTGTTCGGACTGCCAGACGATCGCGGGATCGAGGAACCAGGAGTGCAGATCGGCGTCGCGGAGCTCTTCGCCGCGGTCGTTGAGATGGGCCTGCAACTGCGCCCACACTTCGCGCGCGATCTCCTGGTGCGTGCACTCCTTGGCGGGTTTGCCGTACAGGATGCCGGGGGTGTTCCAGTCGGAGATGTCGACCGAGAGGCAGTCCTGCACGGTGCCGTCGCCGAATTCGGCGAGCTTGCGCGTCCACAGCTGGTTCTGGCTGATCGAGGTGAGCGACCACGGCGCGTCGATATAGGCGGTGTGGCCCTTGGAAATCTCGGCCGGTCTGCGCAGGTAGAACTGGATGCCGGTCATCCAGTCCACGAACAGCCGGTCCATCGCGGCCAGCTCGGGGCGCACCGCGAGCACCTCGGGCGACCATAGGGCGCGGGCCTGCTCGGCGGCCAGCGCCACCACGAAGTAGTCGGCCTCGACGGTGCGGCTGCCGCTGCCGTCGACGATGCGGGCGCCGGTGATGCGCCGATCGCGCACCTCCAGCCCGCGCACCTCCGCACCCAGCGCGAACTCGACGCCGAGCTCGCGCAGCAGCGCCGCCCACGGTTCGATCCATGCCGCGTTGGTCGGTCCGCTCAGCACCCGGTCCAGCGCGCCGTCGTTGCCGACCTCGAAAGGATTGCCGAGGAACTGCTCGCCCATGTTGCCGATGGTGCGCACGCTGGCGAGATTGTCCTTGGCGGCGACCATGATGCTGGTCAGCGTGCGCGAGATCAGCGCGCGGAATTCGTGGGAACGCTGGTGGGCGCCGACGAAATCGCGCCAGGCCAGGTGCTCCCACTGGCCGTAGCGGCGTGCGTCGCAGCTGGTGTTGAACACCAGCAGCCGGTTGGCGAAGAAAAGTCCTTCGGCGGCGGGCATTTTCAGCGCGGTCGCGAGGGCGGCGCCGACGGTCTCGCGGAAGTCGTCCGGTGTCGGATTGGGTTTGGCGCGGAAGCCGAGCGGGATGCGGAAGTCGTCACCGCCGCGGCGGGACATGCGCGCCTCGGGCATGGCGATCAGGTTGTTCCACACGCCATCGGCGTTGCCCGCGAACGGAATCCGGCGCATGGTGTCCGGAATGTGCTGGTAGAAGCCGGGAAAGAAGCGGAAGCCGTGTTCGCCGGGTAGATCGGGACGTCCGCCCGATCCGGTGCCGGGCATCGGGATGCTGCGCGCCTTACCGCCGAGCGCCCGTCTCTCGTAGACGGTGACCCGAAAGCCGCGTTCGGCCAGCTCGTGTGCCGCGGTGAGGCCCGCGACCCCGCCACCGAGCACCGCTACGCGTTTGCCGTCCGGAGCGCCACGAGCGGGCCCGGGTCTCAGCGCACCCGCTGTCGAAACCCCCACTGCCGCCGTGCCGCGAAGCATCGTTCTTCGCGAGACGACCCATCGATTTTCTGCCATGCGCGACTCTGCTGCCTAGCCTTCGGGACCCTACCTTCACCGCCGCACTCACTGTAAAGCGCCTGCTCGGGACCATCCCACCCGCCCCTGTCGCCGCCGGATCGCGGCCGGTATCGAACGTCGGCCGCGGCGAGTACAGCGCCCCGAGAGTACCGCCGCCCGCGCGCGGCGCGAGCTACTTCCCGAAACCCGCAATTCGCAAACTCGCACTTCGGTGGCCGGTCAGCGCAGCGCGGGTTCCGCGGTCCGATCCGGCTCGGTGGCCTTCGCCACTCGCGGCGGGCGGCCGCCGGTGGTGGCGACGAACGCGCCGGTGATCACGACCAGCCCGCCGACCAGCTGCAGGGCGGTGGGCGTTTCGCCGAGGAAAGCCCAGGCCGCGGCGATACCGACGATCGGGACGAGCAACGAGAGCGGTGCGACCACGCCCGCGGGATAGCGGCTCATCAGGAACGTCCACAACCCCGAACCCGCGACCGTGCCCAGCGCGACGATGTAGGCCAGGCCGATCAGCGCGGGCCACCCGGTCGGTGACGCGATATGGGCCAGCGCGTGCCAACCGGCCGCCGGACCCTCGGTCAGCGCGGAAAGGGCGAACAGCGGCAGCGGCGGCACCACCGTCATCCACAGGGTCAGGTGCAGCGGGTCGACCCCGCCCGAGGCCGCCGCCAACCGGGAGCCGATATTGCCGAACGCCCAGCTCAACCCGCCCGCGAGGGTGAGCAGCAGCGGCAGCAGCGGCGCGATGTGCATGCGGTCGGCGCCGATCACCACGATCCCGGCCACCGCGACGAACAACCCGCCCAGCTGGATCGGCCGCAGCCGCTCACCCAGCAGCAGCGCGCCGAGAACCACCGTGAACGGCGCCGAAGATTGCAACAGCAGCGAAGCGAGCCCGGTCGGCATGCCCTCGCGCATCGCGGTGAACAGGAACGCGAACTGCAGCACGCCGAAACCTGTGCCGTACAACAGCAGCCAGCGCAGCGGCACGTTCGGGCGCGGCACGAACAGCAGCACCGGCACCGCGAGCACCGCGAAGCGCAGGGCCGCGAAGAACAGCGGAGGGAAGTGGTCGAGCCCGACTCGGATGGCGATGAAGTTCAGGCCCCAGAGCAGGACGACGGTGAGGCCGAGCAGGCGGTCGCGGTTGGTCACGCACACCATGGTCGAGCGCGGAAACCATCAGCACAATCGAATAAATCTGCACTGATATTGTAGAGATGCTTCACTATCGAGAGGAAGGGTGCGCCGGTGCCGGTCGAGCCGCAGGGGCCGCCGATGTCCGTGGATCGGCTGCGGGTGCTGCGCGAATTCGCCGACCGCGGAACCATTTCGGCCGTGGCCGACGCGCTGTCGATGACGCCGTCGGCGGTCTCGCAGCAACTCAAGACGCTGGCGAAAGAGGCGGGCGTCGCCCTGCTGGAACCCGACGGCCGCCGCATCCGGCTCACCGACGCGGGGCAGGCGCTGGTCGTCCGCGCCGACGAGGTGCTCGCCGCCATGGACCGGGCGGTCGCGGAGATGGCGCACTATCGGGGCTCGCCGCGCGGGCGGGTGCGGGTGGCGCTGTTTCCGTCGGGCGCGGCGCTGCTGTTGCCGTTGGTGCTTCCCGCGCTGGCGGGCAGCGGTGTCGAGATCGTCGCCCGCGACGAGGACGTGCCACCGGTCGGTGTGCCGCGCTTGCTCGCCGACTACGACATCGTCCTCACCCACCGCGACGAACGCTCCGGCGCGGTGGCCGGACCGCGCATCACCTCGCGTTTCCTCATGCGCGAACCCATCGACGTGGTCGTCGCCCCGACGCACCGGCTCGCCGGGCAGCGCTCGGTCACGCCCGCCGAACTCGCCGAGGAGACCTGGCTCAGCGTGCGCGGCGGCTTCCCGGTCGACGACGTACTCGAATCGATCGCCACCGTGACCGGTGTCCAGCCTCGAATAGCGCAGCGGCTCAACGATTTCCGCGTCATCGAGACGCTCGTCGCATCCGGCTACGGTGTCGCGCTGATGCCGCGCTTCGCCGTCGCCCACCCGGATCTCGTCATGCTGCGCCTCTCCGGCGTCCGGGCCGCCCGCAACTATGACCTTGTCACGCGGCCGCACGCGGAGAAGCGTCCCGCGATCGCCACGGTGCTGGCAGCGTTCCGGGCCGGGGCGGAGCAGGTCACCGCGGAGTAGGAAGTCGGCGGGGCACCGGCGCCGAAACTGCGGCCTCAGGTCACCGGCCGAGCGGCAGCCTCCGGAAACGAACGCGGCCCGGCAGTTCGACTGCCGGGCCGCGACTTTCACTCAGCGCATACCCATCGGCCCGGGATGCTGGTACTGCTGCGCGCCGATGTAGCCGAAATCGTCGGCGACCATCGCGGCCAGTTCCAGCAGTGCCCGCCGGGTCGGCTTGCTCACCAGCTCGAGGTCGATCTCGGCGCCCTCGGCCAGGTGATCGTCGAACGGGACCACCTGCACTGCGCGGGTGCGGTCGAGGAACAGCTTGCGCAGCTGGTCCAGGTCGACGGTGGAGGCGCCGCGGCGCGAGGCGTTGACCACCACCACCGTGCGCTCGACGAGCTTGCCGTAGCCGTGGTGGTCGAGCCAGTCCAGCGTCGCCGAGGCGCTGCGCGCGCCGTCGATGGCCGGCGAGGTGACCAGCACCAGCGAGCTGGCCATATCGAGCACGCCGGACATCGCCGAGTGCATCAGACCGGTGCCGCAGTCGGTGAGGATGATGTTGTAGAACGACTGCAGGATGCCGATGGCCTTGCGGTAGTCGGCCTCGCTGAACGCCTCGGAGACCGCCGGATCCTGTTCGGAGGCAAGCACTTCCAGTCGGCTCGGGGCCTGCGAGGTGTGCGCGCGGACATCCGAGTACCTGGAGATCTGCTGATCCTCGAGCAGGTTGCGCACGGTGGAGCGGGTCTGCCGCGGCACCCGGTGCGCCAGCGTGCCGAGGTCCGGGTTGGCGTCGATCGCGATGACCCGGTCGCCGCGCAGCGAGGCGAAGGTGGAGCCGAGGCCGACCGTGGTGGTCGTCTTGCCCACGCCGCCCTTGAGCGAGAGGATCGCGATCCGATAGTCGCCGCGCACCGGCTGATTCACCTGGTCGACGAGATCGCGAAAAACGACGTCGGCCGAGGATTCGCCGGGGTTGATCATGCCGCCGGAAGCCTTGTGGACGGCGCGGCGCCATCCGCTTCGCGGGGCGCGGCGGGCGCGCTTGAGCAGGTTCAGGTCATTGACCGAATGACCCGGTTGACCCGGCTGCGGCATGTGCTGCGGCTGGAACGGCTGGTGCTGCGGCTGCTGCGGCGGTCCGCCCTGCCACTGCTGTCCGGGACCGGTGAGCCCTGGAGGTGTCTGGCCGGGACCGGTGAGCCCGGGCGGCGTTTGACCGGGCCCGGTGAGGCCAGGCGGCGTCGGGCCGAGCGGGGGCTGACCCATCGGCGCGGGAGGTTCCTGGTACATCGGCTGCGGCGGCTGCTGCATCGGCTGAACCGGCATGGGCGGCGGCGCCCAGCTGTAGATCGGGCCGCTCGGTTGATCCTGTGCCGCACCGGCTTCCGGCCCGCTTTCCTGCGGAACCCGACGAACCAGACCATCGGGCCCGATCTCCTGGCGGTACTCGCCGTACGGTGCGCCGTGCTGCTCGGGACCGGGCGGCGGCGGAAGGTGTTCGGGGCCCGGCTGATACGGCCCGCTCTGGTAGGGGCCGGGCTGCTGCGCGAACTGGCCGGTGCTGTACGGACCGTACTGCTCAGGCACTCCGGGGGGCGCGAAACCCTCGGCGGGTCCGTAGCCGGACGGGGCCACGGGCTGCGGGTACACGCCGGTCGGGTCGCCGGGGCCCACCGCGGGCGGATAACCGATGAGCTGTGCCGGTTCCGGCGCGGCGTCGGCCTGCGCCTGTTCGCGACTGCCCTCCTGCCCTTCCGGGGCTACGGGCGCTGCTACGGCGTCCTTTTCGGGAGCCTCGGCGGGCGTATCGTTCGGCTCGTCCTGCGCCACATGCGATCCGGAGGGTTCGGCGGTGACTGCGGCCGTATCCACCGAATGACTCTGCAGCCAGGGCGGCGAGGTCGGATTGTGGTCGTTGTTTGTCACAGTTCCCCCATCTGCTCGGGATTCGAGCAGAGAGCTCGGCGCTTGAATGCAAGCCAACGCTAGCAGGTGAGCAAACCACCGCGCAGGCTGTGCCCGGGTCCGTACCGGCCATACCCTGGCGCGATGATCTTCGAGGCGCCGATGCTACTGCGCTGTGACGGCAAACCTTTCGCCACGATCGTCCGGTACGGCTACGAGACCCCGTGGGCCAACGGAGAGCTGCGCGCCGACGATCCGGGCGAGTTCGACAGATTCGATCGCGCGGGTGCGCTGGCGCGGTGGTCGCGCGAGCAGGCCGAGCTGCTGGCAGACGACGAATACGACGCGGGATACGAGCGCGAGCAGGCCCGTCTCGGGTTGACGGACGACGATGCGCGGCACTGCGAATCAGCTGCGTGGACGATCGTCACCGCGGATGGGGAGGAGCACCAGGCGTATTCGCTGGACTTCCTCGACGGCTGGATCCAGTGGCGCTGGTGACGTGGCCGGAGCGCGCTGGCCCCGGCCACGTCGAACGCGTCAGTGAGCGCGGTTGACCGCGGAGACGACCGCGCGCAGCGAGGCGGTGGTGATGGAGGTGGCGATGCCGACGCCCCACACGACCTTGTCGCCGATCGAGACCTCCACGTAGGCGGCGGCCTGCGCGTCGTCGCCCGCCGACATGGCGTGCTCGGAGTAGTCCAGCACGCGAACCTCGTAGCCGACGGTGGCGATGGCGTCCACGAACGCGGCGAGCGGTCCGTTGCCGTTGCCGGTGACCTCGTGCTCGACGCCGTCCACCTTCACCGTCGCGGTGATGGAGTCCACGCCGCCGTCGATCTCGGACGCGGTGACCCGCTGGCGAATCCGCTCCAGCGGCCGGATCGGGGCCAGGTACTCCTCGCGGAAGACGTCCCACATCTCCTTCGGCGTGACCTCGCCGCCCTCGCCGTCGGTGATCCGCTGGATCGCCTGGGAGAACTCGATCTGCAGGCGGCGCGGCAGCGCCAAGCCGTGATCGGTCTTCATGATGTAGGCGACGCCGCCCTTGCCGGACTGCGAGTTGACCCGGATGACCGCCTCGTAGGTGCGTCCGACGTCCTTCGGGTCGATCGGCAGGTAGGGCACCTCCCAGGTGATGTCGGAGATGTCGGCGCCCTGCGCGTCGGCCGCGGCCTTCATCGCGTCCAGGCCCTTGTTGATGGCGTCCTGGTGGCTGCCGGAGAACGCGGTGTAGACCAGGTCGCCGCCGTACGGGTGGCGCTCGTGCACCGGCAGCTGGTTGCAGTACTCGACGGTGCGGCGGATCTCGTCGATGTCGGAGAAGTTGATCTGCGGGTCGATACCGCGGGAGAACATGTTCATGCCCAGCGTCACCAGGCAGACGTTGCCGGTGCGCTCACCGTTGCCGAACAGGCAGCCCTCGATGCGGTCGGCGCCCGCCTGGTAGCCCAGCTCGGCGGCGGCCACGGCGGTGCCACGGTCGTTGTGCGGGTGCAGCGACAGCACGATCGATTCGCGGCGGGCCAGGTTGCGGCTCATCCACTCGATCGAGTCGGCGTAGACGTTCGGCGTCGCCATCTCGACGGTGGCGGGCAGGTTGATGATCAGCGGCTTCTCGGGGGTCGGCGCGATGATCTCGGAGACCGCGTCGCACACCTCCAGCGCGTACTCCAGCTCGGTGCCGGTGTAGGACTCCGGGCTGTACTCGTAGTGCCAGTTGGTGTCGGGGTAGCGCTGCTCGACCTCCAGGCACAGCTTCGCCGCGTCGGTGGCGATCTTCTTCACCGCGTCGCGCTCGGCGCGGAAGACCACCCGGCGCTGCAGGATGGAGGTGGAGTTGTAGAAGTGCACGATGACGTTCGTCGCACCCGCACACGCCTCGAAGGTGCGTTCGATCAGTTCCGGGCGACACTGGGTCAGCACCTGGATGGTGACGTCGTCCGGGATGGCGCCGTCCTCGATGATCTCGCGGACGAAGTCGAAATCGGTCTGGCTGGCCGACGGGAAGCCGACCTCGATCTCCTTGTAGCCCATCCGCACCAGCAGGTCGAACATGCGGCGCTTGCGCGCGGGGCTCATCGGGTCGATCAGGGCCTGGTTGCCGTCACGCAAATCGACGGCACACCAGCCGGGCGCACGGTCGATGATCTTGTCCGGCCAGGTGCGGTCGGGCAGCGTGATCGGCTCGACCTCCTCGGCGAACGGACGGTACCGGAAGGTCGGCATCGAGGAGTTCTTTTGTGCGTTCCATCTGGGTTGGTCGGCAGGCGCCGCCTTGCTCGGCGCGGTGATGGTGCGTGAGCCGGATACAAAGGCGTCAGCAGGGGACATGCGATTTCTCCAGGGTGTGGGGGTTCCCAAGTTATAGGGCGACCGGCAGGCGAAACCCCGCGACGGGAGCCGGTCCGATCAGACCCCGTCGCGGCGGCCGAGAAGAAGTGCCCGCTGCATGATGGACGCGAGTTTACCGTGTCGCGCCGGGCCGCTGGAAGCCCGGTCCGATTGCGCGGTGTATGCCGGGGTGCCGATAGCGTGCCTGACGTACTGAACGCTTGTACGGACCGGCGGGTCCGACGGGACGTCGAAGGATGCATATCGGATGAGTTGGCTCGAACTATTGGCCGTCTTCGGGGCGGGCATCGCCGCGGGTGGGATCAACACCATCGTCGGCTCCGGAACCCTGATCACCTTCCCGGCACTGCTGGCCTTCGGGCTGCCCCCGGTGACCGCGAACGTGTCGAACACCATCGGCCTTGTGCCCGGTTCGATCAGCGGCGTGATCGGCTACCGGCGCGAGCTGGCGGGCCAGCGTTCCCGGTTGCTCCAGCTCGGCACGGCCTCGCTGTTCGGCGGCATCACCGGCGCGGTGCTGCTGCTTGTCCTGCCCGCCGCAGCGTTCAAGGCGATCGTGCCCGCGCTGATCATCGTCGCGCTGATCCTGGTGGTGGTGCAGCCGCGGCTGGCGGCCTGGGTGAAGCGGCGGCGCGAGAACGGCACCGCGGACGTGCCCGAGCACGGCGGACCGTTCCTGCTCGCCGCGGTGTACGCGACCGGCGTCTACGGCGGTTACTTCGGCGCCGCCCAGGGCGTGCTGCTGATCGGTCTGCTCGGCATCTTCGTGCACGATGACATCCAGCGGCTCAACGGCGTGAAGAACGCGCTCGCGCTCATCGTCAACGGGGTCTCCGCGGTCATCTTCATCGTGGTGGCCGAGGTGGACTGGCAGGCCGTGGCGGTGATCGCGGTCGGCTCGATCATCGGCGGGCAGCTCGGTGCGCACGCGGGCAGGCGGATGCCGCCGAACGTGCTGCGCATGGTCATCGTGCTGGTCGGCAGCATCGCGGTGGTGCGGCTGCTGACGTCCTGAACCGGGCATGCCCTGAACCGTGTACACCCGCAGAACGAACAGGAGAACCATGGCGCTCGAGATGCGTACCGCGTGCGAGCGTTGCGGTGCGGCGCTCGTCGCGGACGGCCCGGCGGTGATCTGCAGCTACGAGTGCACGTTCTGCGCCGCGTGCGGCCGTGCGATGGACGGCGTGTGCCCGAACTGTTCGGGTGAACTGGTGGCCAGGCCGCGGCGGACGGCCGGATGACTCGGCGCGGACCGGCGAAATGGGGGATCTCAGGGGCGAATTCGTCACTAAGGATGACGACGCGCGCGGGGGCCGGGGCACAGGATGGTCGACGTGCGTAGGTGGAAGTTCGTGCTGATCGTGCTCGCCGCGGCGGCGCCGTCGCTGACTGGGTGTACCTGGACCGAGCAGGCGTCGGCCGTCTCCGAGCTGGTCAGGCAGGCCGACGCGGCCCCGGCGCCGCGCCTCGAGTGGCGCCCATGCGCGGACGACGACCTACGCGGTTCCGACTGCGCGACCGCCGCGGTGCCGCTGAACTACGCCGAGCCCGCGGGCAAGACCATCGAGCTCGCGGTGGTCCGGCAGCCCGCCACCGATTCCGAGCGCCGGATCGGCACCCTGTTCGCCGCTGTCGGCGGGCCGGGAGAGTCCGGTCTCGACTGGGCGCGACAGGGCGAGATACTCACCGGCGAGCTCCGGGAACGTTTCGACGTGGTGACCTTCGATCAGCGCGGAATCGGCCGCAGCGCGCCGGTGCGCTGCTTCGCCGACGACGAGCAACAGCGCCGCTTCTGGGACACCACGCTCGTCCCGCCCGCGAACGCCGAGCAGGAACGCGCCGCCGAGCAAGCCGCACGGACCACCCTCGCGCAGGGCTGCGCGCAGCACAGCGGCGAGCTGCTGGCACACCTCACCACGGTCGACGCGGCCAGGGACATGGACCTGCTGCGGCGCGCGGTCGGCGAGGAGAAGCTGACCTACACGGGCGGGTCCTACGCCAGCTACCTGGGGCAGGTGTACGGCGCGCTGTTCGGCGACCGGGTGCGCGCCCTCCAGCTGACCTCGATGATCGATCCACGGACCTACACCGGTGACGCCCGCGCCTTCGTCTTCGGCACCGCGGCGGGCACCGACGAGGTGCGCGCGGAATTCCTGCGGCTGTGCGCCGCGGCGGGAAAGGCCAAGTGCGCCTTCGCCGGTGGCTCCGAGCGGTCCGACCTGACCCGGCCCGCCGCGCCGCCGGAGCGTGCCGAGAAGGCGGGCAGCGCCGGGCCCGAGCGCGTCGAGACCACCACCGCCCAGCCCGCCGATCTCGCGGCGGATCGGTTGCGCGCCAGGGACGACGCCCTGCTCGAGCGCCTGCGGCAAGGACCGATCACGGTCGGCGCGGGCGAACAGTCGTTGCCGGTGCGCTACAGCGAGGTCGTGCAGTTGCACGCGATGATGCTCTACGACCCGGAGCGCGGCTGGCCCGCGCTGGCGGAACTGCTCGTCGAACTGGAACGCGGCCCCGCGGGCGATCCGGCGAAGGTGCGTGACGTCCTGGCGGCGGTCGCGCCGGACTACGACTTCCTCGACGCCTTCACCGCGATCACCTGCGCCGACCAGAGCGCAAGCTGGCGGTCCGCCGACTGGCCGGGTCTTTCTCGCGACATCGGCACTGCCGCACCGCTTTTCGGCCCCTTCTGGCTGGCCTTGCGTCAGCCGTGCGCGGCGTGGCCCGCCCCCGAGGACGGCTACCCGCAGCGTCACACCGGCTCGTGGACGCTCGGCTCGGACAAGCCCGCGCTGCTGCTGAACAATCGCTTCGACCCGGTGACGCCGCCGACCTTCGCCAAAGCGGCGCAGCAGGAGCTGGTCAACGCCAGGTTGGTCGTGGTGGCAGACGGCTACGGCCACACCCCGGACGGCGACTGCGTCCTGCATCTGCGCGAGCGGTACCTCGTCGACCTGCAACTGCCCGCGCCCGGCGCGACCTGCACCGCCGATCGGCAGCCGTTCGCGTCCTGACCCACGCCGTCTCGCCGTGAGACAGTGACGTTTCACAGCAGATGGCCTACTCCCGGTCAAGCGCGCTATTCTGCGCTCGGCCATGCGTGACGAGGGAGGTGGCCTGGTGCACAGACGCGCCTTTTTCAAGGCGGCGGGTTTGGCAGCGCTTTTCGGCGTTGCGGGTTCGACGCTCGACACGCGGCCTGCCGCGGCCGACCCGGTCTGGCACACGATGTTCCGCGATTGGGTCCCGGAAATCTTTGCGCCACTTCCCGATCCGCCCGAACACTCGCCCGCGATCGTGATCGGCTCCGGCTTCGGCGCCGCCGTCACCGCGCTGCGGCTGGCCCAGGCGGGCATCGCCAACACCGTGCTGGAGCGCGGATCGCGCTGGCCGAACGACCCGTGGCGGGAGATCTTCACCGGCGACGACCTACCCGACGGGCGCGGCTTCTGGCACCGCACCGATTTCACGGGCGTCACCAAGGTGCCGATGCATTTCTCCAAATTCGGCGGGGTGCTGGACTGCACCGAATACCCCGGCATCGACGTCTGGCGGGCAGCGGCGGTCGGCGGCGGCTCGGTGATCTTCTCCGGTGCCATGATCGCGCCGGAGCGCCGCTTCTTCGACGAGGTCTTCCGCGGCTCGGTCGCTTACGACGAACTCGACCGGGTCTACTACCCGCGGGTGCGACAGATGTTGCGGCTCAGCCCGATTCCGGCCGACATCTACGGCTCCGCTCCGTTCGCGCACTCCCGTGCGTGGGACGACCAGGTGCGCAAGGCCGGATATCAGATCCAGCCCAATGATTCGATCTTCAACTGGGACGTCCTGCGCGCCGAACTGGCGGGCGCCACGCGGCCGTCGGCCACCGTGGCGCGCAGCAATCTGGGCAACTCGAACGGCGCGAAGTTCGACCTCAACCAGAACTATCTGCGCCACGCGCAGGACACCGGACGATCGGCGATCTTCCCCGGCCACCGGGTCGACGCCATCGGCAAGGAATCCGGCAAGCGCTACACCGTCACTGTCAGCAAGCTCGCCCCGACCGGCGAAGTGCTCGGCACCCGCACGCTCACCTGCGACCGGCTCTTCCTCGGCGCGGGCTCGATCGGCACCTCCGAGCTGCTGGTCCGCGCCAGGGCCACCGGGACGCTGCCGGATCTCAACGAGCACATCGGCGAGGGCTGGGGCACCAACGGCGACGTGGTGCTCGCGCGCGGCGCCAGTTCGGTGGCCGGATACGGCCAGGGCGTACCGAGCGCCAGCCGCATCCTGGACCAATCGACAGTGCCGGTCACCCTGGAGAACTGGTACATCCCCGGCATCCCCTTCGAGACGGGCGCACTCGCCTCGCTCGGCATGGTGCTCGACCCGGCGCGCACCCGTTTCGGGTACGACAAGGCCCGCAATTCGGTCGGGCTGTCCTGGTCGACGCGCAATCGCGACGAGGTGGTCGCCGCCGCCCGCGCCGTCGACCGCCGTATCGCCGAACGCGCCGACGCGCTGGTGGAATACGGCGCCCTCGGCTACGACGCGAACGCGTTGTTCACCGCGCACCCGCTGGGCGGGGCGGTGCTCGGCGCGGCGACCGACGGCTACGGCCGGGTGCACGGGAATCCGGGTCTGTACGTGATGGACGGCGCGGCCATGCCGGGCAGCGCGGGCGCGGTCAACCCCTCGCTGACCATCACCGCCTTGGCCGAACGCAATATCGAGGAGATCATCCGCTCCGGCCGCTGAGGATTTGCCGAGAACTGCGTCAGGTCGGCCGTTTTCGGGCCGTGAGCCGATTACGCTCGGCGGGACCGTCGGCGTCGAAGGGATCCTTGCCGTGACAGTCCCCACCACGAGCCCGGGCCTCGATCGAGTGCCGGACGCGGGCCGCTACCCGCGTAAACCACCTGCGCTGTGGACCGATTTCGTGATGCTCGCGCTGGCGGTGATCTCGGTGGCGCTGGTCGTGTGGATCACCTTCTTCCAGGTGTCCGACCAGACCTATCGGGTCATCGTGATAGTCGACTACACGATCTGCGCGGTGTTCGCCGTGGAGTTCCTGTGGCGCTGGCGCCGGGCGAACTGGTCGTGGACGTTCCCGCTCGTCTACTGGTACGAAGTCGTCGGCATGATCCCGGTGCCCAGCCCGCTGTTCCGCGGGTTCCGGCTGCTGCGCGTGGTGGTGATCGCGGTGCGGCTGGCGCGGGTCGCCGACCGCGTTTTCGGCGACCGGGTGACCGCGGCGGTGGTCAACCGGTTCGTCATGACCATCGTCGACGTGATCAAGCGACCGATGACCATCGCGGTGCTCGACGAGGTGGCCCACGTGCTGCGCACCGGGCACTACACCCGCAATATCGCCGCCGCGCTGGAGGAGAACCGCGCGGAGATGGACGAGATGATCCTGGAGCTGATCAAGAAGGATCCGCAGGCCGGGAAGGTCCGCTACATCCCCTTCCACGACGACATCATCCGGCTGATCGCCGACACCAGCTTCCGCATCGTCTTCCAGGTGCTCGCCGATCCGCGCACCGACGAGCTGGTCTCGGACATGATCAGGGAGAACGTGGATCAGATACGCCAAGCCGTGCGGGACGGGGTGCGCGTCGAGCCTGCCGCCTACGGCCCGACGGCCCACGAAAGCACGCTGCGCTACCTGCTGGCCAACGACAAACCGCTGGCCTGAACCGCGCCGAGCGTCAGGCGGTGTGCACGCCGTGCCGGATCTCGTCGCGCGGCTGCGCGTAGCGGATGGTCTCCCAGAGAATCAGCCCGACGAGCACCGCGCAGAGCAGGGCGAGCGAGGCCAGCGCGGGCAGCGCGCATGCCAACGGGATCAGCGCGAGCAGCAGCACCGCAGTGACCACTCGCTGCACGGATACTCTGCGGGTTGCGTAGTGCTTGAAGCCGACCAGGGCGATCAGATAGAGCACCACGCCGCCGTAGAGCGTGTAGAGCGGGATGCCGTACAGCGCGTCGCGCAGGGTGTGGGCGGACGAGTCGCCGACGTAGTAGAGCACCTTCTTCAGCCCGAGCGAGAGGGCGATGATGCCGACGACCATCGGAAAGTGCCAGAACGTATAGCAATTGCGGGCGATCTTGATCTGGCGTTGTCCCTCGGCGCGCTTCAGCTCGTGTTCCACCGAGAGCGCCGCGACGTCGAAGTAGGCCCACCACAGCAGACCGGAGACCGCGAGACCGAGCATCGAGGCGAGTGCGATCGGCCAGGAGATCGGCAGTCCGGCCACGCCGATGCCGATGGAGACGATCGATTCGCCCAGCGCGACGATGATGATCAGCCCGTGCCGTTCGGCGAAGTGGGTGGCCGAATTGAGGCGCCAGTCCTCGCCTGCGAGCATCGTCCAGAGCATGTCGCCGACGATCGCCGCGATCCACAGGCCGATCTGCACCGCGCCGGTGGTCATAGCGGCGATCACCAGCAGCGTGGTGCCGATGCTGATCGAGCCGAATCCCCAGCGCACGACCTGCCCGCGCAGCTGGGAGTCGTCGGCGCTGGCCATCCAGAACACCCACAGGTGCACCAGACGCACGATCAGGTAGGCGATCGCGAAGACCAGCGGGCCGAACCATCCGCCGGCTTTATCCTGGAAGGCCTCGGGGATGGTCAGCGCCGCGAGGAACGCGCCGCCCATCGCGACGAACATTGCCACCCGGGTGAGGCCTTCGTCGGCGCGGACCACATTGGCCACCCAGGAGTAGGCGATCCACACCCACCACATCACCCCGATCACCAGCAGCGCGCGCAGCATGTTCTTGGCGCTGGTTTCGCTCGCTGCCAGCGAGGTCACCATGGTGAACGCGAAAACTAAGACGAGGTCGAAGAACAGCTCGAGCTGGGTTACCGAAGCCCCTTCGGCCACCGGTTGGAACCGAACCCGTTTGGTACCGATCATGGCGCCCATCGTCGCACCCGCGCGCGTTCGGCGCGGTTCGAAAACCGGCCGCGGCCGCGGGTTTCGCTGACGGCGTCATTCTGCCGCTCGAATTATTCGTTATTGCTATACGGAATGAAAACTCTCGGATTCCGGATAGCTCTCCGCGAATTCGATGAAGTTCTGCACCACCGTTTCATTCCAGCGTTGCACGGTGCGCTTCATCAGCAGGCCCGGCAGCGGGAGCCGGGAAGACAACTCGGAGTGGTACCAGACGTTGGTTCCGTTCGCGTCCTCGGTGACCTCGAACCAGCCGCCGCCGCCGATTCCGCGGGAGCTGTCCACCACCGTCCATGCCGCACGGTTCTTGGTCCATTCGTATTCGAGCACCTGTAAATCGGAGCTGCCGAGCACGTCGGCGGTCACGTAAACGCGGTGCGGCCGGCCGTATTCATCGCGGGTGGCCACGCGCGCGTCCTGGTACATCGACCATTCCGGGAGCATTTCGATCGCCGCTAGAGCATCGAGAACGTGGGCCTGACTTGCCTCGACGGTGAAGCGGATATCGGTTTTCGTGCGCATGCCATACCTCCGCCCCCCGGTGGATCAACTCGCCGATTCTGCACAGCGCTCTTCCGATCCGTCAACAACGAGGTCTATGGTGCGCGCACTACTGGTGAGTAGGTATTTGCGGGGCGGGAACGACTTTCGCGTCGGCCCCGGGGGGAGTGGGTCGATCGGCGGCGGTCGAGATGCGCGATGTTCGGTTCGGCAGCCCGCCGGGGTCGGCGGGCTGGCCCGCCGCCTGTGCGGGCGGCGCGGCTTCGGCGCCTCGACGGGGCGAGGCGCCGCGCGGTCACTTCATGTGCTCGATCACCGCGTCCGGACCGGGATACACCAGGGATTCGTGCCCGTCCGTGAAGCGGACGACGTAGGGCGGCGCGCCCTCGGCTCCGCGAACCTCGACGATCTCGCCGTGGCGATCACCTTCCCCCACGACGTGTCCGTGCACGAGCAGTCGGTCTCCAACGTTCGCTTCCATCGGTCCATTATCGAATGGGCGTGACGCGGGTCACAAGGTTCCGGCGAATTCGCGGAATGTCAAGAGTTCTGGATGAGTCGTTGCACCGCGGTCTCGATCAGATGTGCGCTCAGTTCCTCGCTGAAGATGTCCGGCAGTGTCAGCCGGTCCACGATCAGCCAGTTCAGCGCGAGGTAGAGCAGCCGGACGGTGTCGGCGTCGCCGGGTTGACCGGACTCCAGGTGGTTGCGCACGTTGAAGTCGAGGTCCTCGCGCACCCGCTCGGTGAGCACCGCGCGCAGCTCCGGCCTCCGGGTCGCCTCCAGGCGCAGTTCCAGCATCGCGAGATAGCCGGTGCGGAAGGCCTCGATGCGCGCGACGACCTCCTTCATCAGTTCGACGATGTTGGCCTGGGTGCGCGGTCCGTCGGTGACCTTGGCCATCGTCTCCGCGCTGGGCTGCAATCGCTCGTAGAACCTGCTGCCCACCTGGGTGAGCAGGTCGTCGCGGCTGGAGAAGTAGTTCGATGCCGTTCCCGCGGGCACGGCGGCTCGTTTGTCCACCGCGCGAAAGGTGAGTCCGCGCGCGCCCTCGTCGGCGAGTACCTCGATCGCCGCATCGATGAGCGCCTGACGTCGTTCCGGGTTGGTCCGCACTTGACACCACTCCATCCGTAGTACTACCTTCAAACCACTTCAGTCAGAGTACAACACGTCAGGTGGTCCAATGCGAAAGCTTGTCTATTACGTCGCCGTCTCGCTGGACGGATACATCGCGGGCCCCGGCGGGGAGTTCGACTTCTATCCGCTCGCGGACGACATGTCCGCCTGGATCGATGAGCGCTACCCGGAGCCGATGCCGACCTTCGTCCGAATGCAGACGGGGATGCCGGTGGATACGCCGAACAAGAACTGGGACACCGTGCTGATGGGGCGCGGCACCTACGAGCCCGCCCTCTCCGTGGGGGTGACCAGTCCCTATGCGCATCTGAAGCAGTACGTCATCTCCAGCACCCTCGGTCCGAGCAGTGATCCGGCCGTCGAAGTCGTGGCGGGCGACCCGGTGGCCCTGGTGCGGGAGCTGAAGCAAGCGGATGGCCTCGACATCTGGCTGTGCGGTGGTGGCAACCTCGCGGCCCAGCTGGCCGACGAGATCGACGAGCTGATCATCAAGAGCTACCCGGTGATCGCGGGCGCAGGCATCCCCGCCTTTGCCGGTGCGTTCACCCCCACGCTGTTCACCCCGACCCGGCGCATGGAATTCAGCAACAACGCGCAGGTGACGTGGTACAGCCGCGCCTGAATCGACCGCCGAAGCCAACCGAACCTTCCTCAGAAAGCAGGATCCCCATGCGAAAGCTCGTCTACTTCGTCGGCATGAGCCTCGACGGCTACATCGCCGGTCCGGACGGCGGCATCGAGTTCATGCCCGTGGCGCCGGACTTCGCCGAATGGCTCGCCGCCGAGTACCCGGAGACCCTTCCGACGCACGCGCGTCCGCATTTCGGTCTCGCGGCCGACGCGCCCTGCAAGAAGTTCGACACCCTGGTGATGGGCCGCGGCACCTACGAACCGGCACTGGCCGTCGGCATCACCAGCCCGTATTCGCATATGCGGCAGTACGTCGTTTCCAGCACTCTCGGCCGGATCGACGACCCCACGGTCGAGCTGGTCGACGGTGATCCGGTGGGTCTGGTCCGCCGGTTGAAGAAGGAGGACGGCATGGACATCTGGCTGGCCGGTGGCGGCAAGCTCGCGGGCGCGCTCCTCGATGAGATCGATGAGCTCGTCGTCAAGAGCTATCCGGTCACGGCCGGTGCGGGCGTCCGCGCGTTCGACGGGCCGTTCCGGCCGACGTCGTTCACCCCGGCCCGGCGCCAGGAGTTCGGCAACGGCACCCAGGTCACCTGGCTGACCAGGGCGTGACGGTCAGCCGGCGTCGGTGAGGAAGGACAGGCGCACCTGGCGGTCGGGGTTGTCCACGTTCAGGTCGACCATGGCGATCGACTGCCAGGTGCCGAGCATCAGCTTCCCGCCGATGACCGGCACCGTGACGTAGGGCGCGATCAGCGCGGGCATCACGTGCGAGCGGCCGTGCCCGCGTGAGCCGTGCGCGTGCCGCCACCGGTCGTCGGCGGGCAGCAGATCGCGCAGCGCGGCGAGCAGATCGTCGTCGCTGCCCGCGCCCAGTTCGATGATGGCGATACCGGCCGTGGCGTGCGGCACGAAGACGTGCAACAGCCCGTCGCCGCCCGCCGCGGCGGCGAACTCCGCGCACTGCGGCGTGAGGTCGTGCACCACCTCGCGACGGCCCGTGCTGACCGCGATCAGTGAGCTCTTCATGGCCTCATCATTCCCCGTCCGCGGCGGCGCGTGGACGATCATTCGAGAGTGTCTGGGCGTGTGTGCTTTTGCACAGCTCTGGGAGGTAGCGACGGATCCCGTGGACGGCGGCCGGTAGTCTGGGTGGCTGTTACCAGCCGATTGTCGATCTTGGAGGACCCAGTCGTGGCTCTCGTTGTTCAGAAGTACGGAGGATCCTCGGTCGCGACCGCCGAGCGTATCCGGCGCGTCGCTGAACGGATCGTCGAAACGAAGAAGCAGGGCCACGACGTGGTGGTCGTCTGCTCGGCGATGGGCGATACGACCGACGAACTTCTCGATCTCGCCCAGCAGGTGGCGCCCGCGCCGCCCGCCCGCGAGATGGACATGCTGCTCACCTCCGGTGAACGCATCTCCAACGCGCTGGTCGCCATGGCGATCCACTCGCTCGGCGCGGAGGCCCGCTCGTTCACCGGCTCGCAGGCGGGTGTGATCACCACCGGCGCGCACGGCAACGCGAAGATCATCGACGTCACCCCGAGCCGCCTGCGTGAGGCCCTCGACGAGGGCACGATCGTGCTCGTCGCCGGATTCCAGGGCGTCAGCCAGGACAGCAAGGACGTCACCACGCTCGGTCGCGGCGGCTCCGACACCACCGCCGTCGCGCTGGCCGCGGCGCTGGAAGCCGACGTCTGCGAGATCTACACCGACGTGGACGGCGTCTTCACCGCCGACCCGCGCATCGTCTCCGACGCGCAGAAGCTCGAGCAGGTCTCCTACGAGGAGATGCTGGAAATGGCCGCCTGCGGTTCCAAAGTGCTGATGCTGCGCTGCGTCGAGTACGCGCGCCGCTACAACGTGCCCGTGCATGTGCGCTCGTCCTACACCGACAAGCTGGGCACCTACGTTTACGGATCGATGGAGGACATCCCCTTGGAGAAAGCAATCCTCACTGGCGTCGCGCACGACCGCAGCGAGGCCAAGGTGACCGTGGTCGGGCTGTCGGACGAGCCGGGTTTCGCCGCCAAGGTGTTCCGTGCCATCGCCGACGCCGAGATCAACATCGACATGGTCCTGCAGAACATCTCCAAGGTGGAGACCGGCAAGACCGACATCACATTCACGCTGCCCAAGACCGAGGGCGCGCGCGCCGTCGAGATGCTGACCAAGCGCCAGGGCGAGATCGGCTTCTCCCAGGTGCTCTACGACGACCACATCGGCAAGGTGTCGCTGGTCGGCGCGGGCATGAAGAGCCACCCGGGCGTCACCGCCACGTTCTGCGAGGCGCTGGCCCACGCTGGCATCAACATCGATCTGATCTCCACCTCCGAGATCCGGATCTCGGTCCTGGTCAAGGACACCGAGCTGGACGACGCCGTGAAGGTGCTGCACCGCGCCTTCGACCTGGGCGGCGACGAGGTGGCCGTGGTGCACGCCGGAACGGGGCGCTGACATGATCGGGTCAAGCCCGGAGGCGGTAGCGGAGCGTGGCCACGTAGGGCTCCCGATCATGTCGAAAGGACACTGACGTGGGTATTCGAGTAGGAGTCGTCGGCGCGACCGGGCAGGTCGGCGCCGTCATGCGGAAACTGCTGGAGGAGCGTAACTTCCCGGCCGACGAGGTGCGGTTCTTCGCGTCCGCGCGCTCGGCGGGCAAGACGCTGCCGTGGCGCGGCGGCGAGGTCGTGGTGGAGGACGCCGAGACGGCGGACCCCTCCGGCCTGGACATCGCGCTGTTCTCGGCGGGCGCCACCATGTCCCGGGTGCAGGCCCCGCGGTTCGCCGCGGCGGGCGTCACCGTCATCGACAATTCGTCGGCCTGGCGCAAGGACCCCGAGGTCCCGCTGGTGGTCAGCGAGGTCAACCCGGAGCAGACCCGCAACCTGGTCAAGGGCATCATCGCCAACCCCAACTGCACCACCATGGCCGCGATGCCGGTGCTCAAGCCGCTGCACGACGAGGCGGGCCTGACCCGGCTGGTCGTCTCCAGCTACCAGGCGGTCTCCGGTTCCGGTCTGGCCGGTGTCGACGAGCTGGCCTCGCAGGTGCGCGCGGTGATCGACGACGCCGAGAAGCTCGTGCACGACGGCAGCGCCGTGGCGTTCCCGGCGCCGAACAAGTACGTCGCGCCGATCGCCTTCGACGTGATCCCGCTGGCCGGTTCGCTGGTCGACGACGAATCCGGCGAGACCGACGAGGATCAGAAGCTGCGCAACGAGAGCCGCAAGATCCTCGGCATCCCCGAGCTTCTGGTGAGCGGCACCTGCGTGCGTGTCCCGGTCTTCACCGGCCACTCGCTGTCCATCAACGCCGAGTTCGCCAACCCGCTGTCGGTGGCGCGGGCCAAGGAACTGCTGGCAGGCGCGCCCGGCGTGAAGCTGGTCGACGTGCCGACGCCGCTGCAGGCGGCAGGCGCCGACGAGTCCCTCGTCGGCCGCATCCGCCAGGATCCCGGTGCGCCCGACGGCCGCGGTCTCGCGCTGTTCGTCTCCGGCGACAACCTGCGCAAGGGTGCGGCGCTCAACACCATTCAGATCGCCGAGGTGCTGCTCAGCGACCGCTGAGCCGGTTCGCCGACCCGGGCCGTCCGATCCGTCGCCGGATCGGGTCGGCCCGGTCGTCGTCTCGGGGGCTGGCACAATCGCTTCGGTAAGCGAGTTCGGCGTGGAGGTGTGACCGGTGGGTTCGTATGTCGCCGTGCACATCGCGGACTGGCCGCGCCTGGCGCGGACGGTGACCGAGCGGGCGCCGCGGCGGTTCGCGGACTTGGAGTGGCCCGACGAGGACCACCGCCAGCACTACCCGATCGGCCTGCGCTGGCTGGACCGCGCCGAGCACTGGATCGCCGAGTACCGCTTCCACGCCTACAGTTCCGCCGCGCTGCACACCGAATTCGAGGCGGTGTGGCGCGACGCCCGCCTCTTCGTGCCGTGGGACGCCCCGCCCGAGACGGCCGAGCTGATCGCCGACACCGATCTGTTCCTGCGCGGTCTCTACGGCGCCGACCTCCCCGTCGAACCCGCGGCACACCAGCCGTGGCGCGGGCACAGCGATGTCATCCGGTCCACCGCCTGGCTCGCCCACTCCCCGGCCCACCTGGCCACCTTGGCAAACCTGTGGGGCCGCATCGCCCCCCGCATCCCCGACCTGCACCCGCATCTCGACCGCGAAACCGCTCACCGCCACCGCATCACCACCCCCGCCATCTTCGAGCGCCTCCTGCGCGACTGGGGCGAGGTGGTCCACGAAGCCGACACCCGCCGCTGGGGACTGCTCCTCGACATGTGGTGACCCACAACCCCGACCGGGCCACAGCGCGTTTTCACGCGGTACACGGGCGGTGCCGCTGTGGGGAGTGTGGATGGTCTGTGGCGATGAGATCAGTGGATGCCGGGCGTTCGGGGGTTGTCGCCGAGGCAGAGCAGGACGAAGCAGCCGGGGGGCACATCGGCGAACGGGGGTGCGAGCTGATAGTTCAAGCAGGCGAAGACATTGCAGCCCGGGTAGGCGGCCGGGCCGATACCGAAGACCGCGAGCAGCAGGTTCGCGTCGACGAATCGGCGCGGGTCCAACCGCAGCGGCGGCTCGACGTACGGTCCGGGATCGGGGATGGGGCGGTCGGGCATGGCGGCGAACAGCCTGCGGAAGAACTCGTACGGCAGTTCATCGGTGTTCTGCACGATGCCGGAGATGCCCTGGCTGCTGACATTGCCGAAGACGCCGGTCCACATCACCATCAGGTCGAGCGAGGGCAGCACGAAGACGTTCTGCAAACCGAGCCCGGCCATCATGTACGCGTCGGGCGGCAGGAACGAGGGCGATTCCGCGCAGTCGGGGCCGAGCCAGAAGAGGTAGCCGTAGCACGGGTTCGCCCGCGACGGCGTCAGCGCCATCCGGAGATAGTCTTCGGACACGAGTTGGTCTGCGCCCCAGCGGCCTTCGTTGCTCACCAGCAGGCCGAGCTTGGAAAGATCGTTCGGCGGGATCATCAGATGCGCGTAGCCGTAGGTGTTTCCGGCGCGATCCTTGGCCCAGTAGTAGTCGCTGCGGAGAATGCCGAGCGGGTCGAACAGCTCGCGCTGCGCGAACTGCTGAAACGGCTCGCCGATGGCCAGTTCGATGACGAAGGTCAGCAGGTCGACGTTGCGCTGGCTGTAGCTGAAGGCCGTGCCCGGCGGATTGTCCAGCGGCACACCGAGTGCCTGCACCGCGCTGTGTGGATCGATGGGGATGACTCCGGTGATGCCCTCGGTGAGCACGCCGACCGTCATGCCGGAGGTCTCGGTGAGCAGGTCCTCGACCCGGATGGAGCGGTGCGCCGCGTCGCCGAGGCCCGCGGGCAGGTACTTGTCGATCGGGGCGTCCAAATCGAGCAGGCCGCGGTCCCACGCGATGCCCGCGAGCAGTGAGACCACGCTCTTGGTCACGCTCCAGACATTCCAGGCGACGTTGCCGCTCTCCGCGTTGTTCGGTCCCTCACCGATCAGGCAGTTGTGGCGAAAGACCTGGACGTTGAAGCGGTTTCGGTGACTGGCGAACTCCAGTGCGGCGGCGAGCAGTTCGGGGTCGAATCCGGCTTGTTCGGGGTCCGCGCGCTGCGCGTCTCGGCCGGAGCTGACCTCGCAGCGGACCTGTTTCGCGGTCGCCGCCGGGGCCGCGTGTGCGGTCGCGCCCACGAGACTTCCCGAGACGAGCGACACCGCCGCGATTCCGGCGAGGAAACCACAGAAACGCCCCATGGACATGAGGCTAGCGCCCCGGACCCGTGCAGACCGGCCAACAGGCGGAGGCACGCGGCACGAAAATCGCGGCGGCTCAGCGCGCCCGGCGGGTCACCGCGTAGAGCGCGGCGCCGAGCGCGAGGACCCCGGCTCCGGCGAGCACCGACGCGATCGGCAGCGCGACCGCGACGACCACGCATCCGAGCGCTCCCACCACCGGAATCCAGCGCGCGGGCCGATCCTCCGCCGCCGTGAGCGTGCCCGCCGAGACATTGGCGACCAGATAGTAGACCAGCACGGTGAACGACGAGAAGCCAATGGCCGCACGCAGATCGAAGCTCACGGCGACAACCGCCACCACCGCGCCGACGACCAGCTCCGCCCGGTGCGGCACGCCGAAGCGGGGATGCACGGCGGCGAGCGCGTGCGGCAGATAGCGGTCGCGGGCCATGGCGAGCGTCGTGCGCGAGACGCCGAGCACGAGCGCGAGCAGCGAGCCCGCCGCGGCGACCACCGC
>NZ_BDBP01000079.1 GCF_001613045.1 Nocardia lijiangensis NBRC 108240
CGGCGGCTGCGGACCGCGCGGTCCGCCATTGGGCCCGCCCTGGGGTCCGCCGGGACGCGGGCCGCCCTGCTGGCCGCCCGGGCGCGGACCGCCCGGGGGCGGCATCGGACGAAAACCTGGTGGGGGCGCTTGGCGCTGTCCTGGAGTCGGGTTCGGAGCCGGATGTGAACTTCGCTGAGTACGGCCGCCGTGCGGTTCATCGCCGTAGGGGGAAGTCTCGTAAGGCGAATTCACTGACAAGATCTCCATAACTCGTATCGGTCAGGCTGGCTCGGTGCGGTCACGGGCACCGCGGCGGACACGTGCAGGCTCCGCATGTCACCCGACTGGCAGATGACCAGGCACATCACTCGGCGGCGGTACGTCGGTTCGCTCGCGTACCCGTACGGCGACGCGTGGGCGCCGGGGCATTGCCGAGCACATAGGACTGCACCAGATGATTCCAGCTGCAGCTCCGGCATACCTCGACGACATGCACCGAGAACTCCTCGCGAGTCTCGGCGAGGCGCGTCAGCTCCTCTGGTGTGCGAGCCGAACCAGCCACCGGTCCGAGGCCGTCGCCGTAGACCCAGGATACGAGGGTGAGCTGTTCTTTCCGGCAGATAGGGCACGTGACCTCGCTCCCCCGGCCGTGGAACTTCGCCGCACGCAGGAGATAGGGATTTGCATCACATACCTCGGCGACATCGACCCGGCCCGCATAGACGTCAGCCAGCAGCGACCGGCGCCGGAGCGCATAGTCGACCACCTGCCGCTGAATTCGCACGCCAACCAGAGTAGCGGGGTGCGGGCGAAGACGCCTCGCTCCGCTCGGCTGACTTCGCCCGCACCGGGCGTTGATTCGCGACCCGGGGGCACTTCGCTTCCGTGCCCACTGTGCTCGGTTATATCGGCGCGATATACTCGGAAGTCGCATCCATCGGTTAGGTCTGCACAACAGTCAGGGGGTGACGCCCGATGCTCGAGCTGGCAATCCTCGGGCTGCTCCTCGAAGCGCCCATGCACGGTTACGAGCTGCGCAAGCGGCTGACGGGTCTGCTCGGGCCGTTTCGTGCCTTCTCCTACGGGTCGCTCTATCCGACGCTGCGGCGCATGCAGGCGGACGGGCTGATCGCGGAGGAGAACGTCGCGGGCGTCACCATGCGCCGTGCGCGGCGGGTCTATCAACTGACGCCGACAGGGCGGGAGCGTTTCACCGAGCTCCTCGCCGACACCGGCCCGCAGAACTACACCGACGACGGCTTCGGCGTCCACCTGGCGTTCTTCAGCCGCACTCCCGCGGAAGCGCGGATGCGGATCCTGGAGGGCAGGCGCCGGCAGGTCGAGGAGCGCCGAGAGGGATTGCGGGAAGCGATCAAACGGGCCAGTGGGTCGCTGGATCGCTACACCCGCCAGCTCCACCAACTCGGTCTGGAATCAAGCGAGCGCGAAGTGCGCTGGCTCAACGAGTTGATTGCGGCGGAGCAATCAACGAAGGCGGCACCACAGAAAGAGGGAACCATCGGCCATGAGTGACATCAATACGGCTGAGAACGCCACCGAAGTTCGCGTGGCCATCGTGGGCGTGGGCAACTGCGCCTCCTCCTTGGTCCAGGGCGTGCAGTACTACAAGGACGCGGACGAGACCTCGACCGTGCCCGGTCTGATGCACGTCAAGTTCGGCCGGTACCACGTCCGCGACGTCAAGTTCGTCGCCGCGTTCGACGTGGACGCCAAGAAGGTCGGCTTCGACCTGGCCGAGGCGATCTTCGCCAGCGAGAACAACACCATCAAGATCTCCGACGTGCCCCCGACCGACGTGGTCGTGCAGCGCGGCCCGACGCTCGACGGCATCGGCAAGTACTACGCGCAGACCATCGAGCTCTCCGAGGCCGAGCCGGTCGACGTGGTGAAGGCCCTGAAGGACGCGAAGGTCGACGTCCTGGTGTCCTACCTGCCGGTGGGTTCGGAAGAGGCGGACAAGTTCTACGCCCAGTGCGCCATCGACGCGGGCGTCGCCTTCGTCAACGCGCTCCCGGTGTTCATCGCCTCCGACCCGGTGTGGGCGCAGAAGTTCGTGGACGCGGGCATCCCGATCGTCGGCGACGACATCAAGAGCCAGGTCGGCGCGACCATCACCCACCGCGTGATGGCCAAGCTGTTCGAGGACCGCGGCGTGCAGCTCGACCGCACCATGCAGCTCAACGTCGGCGGCAACATGGACTTCAAGAACATGCTCGAGCGCGAGCGCCTGGAGTCGAAGAAGATCTCCAAGACCCAGGCCGTCACCAGCAACCTGAAGAAGGAGCTGGGCGCCAACGACGTGCACATCGGCCCGTCCGACCACGTCGGCTGGCTCGACGACCGCAAGTGGGCCTACGTGCGCCTCGAGGGTCGCGCCTTCGGCGACGTGCCGCTGAACCTGGAGTACAAGCTCGAGGTGTGGGACTCGCCCAACTCGGCGGGCATCATCATCGACGCGGTGCGCGCGGCCAAGATCGCCCTGGACCGCGGCCTGGGCGGACCCGTCATCCCGGCCTCGGCCTACCTGATGAAGTCCCCGCCGAAGCAGCTCGCGGACGACGTCGCCCGCACGCAGCTGGAAGCGTTCATCATCGGCGCGGAGTAAGTCCTACTCGTCGATGAGGGAAGCCGGTCGGAGAGATGCTCTCCGACCGGCTTTGCCGTTTTCGGGAGCCGTTGTGCCGCAGGCGAACTCCGCGGAGAGTCAGCGTGGGGGCGTGAGGAATCCTTCGACCACCCGACGCACCTTCTGTACGGCGTCATCGTCGCCGAGGCGCATCGCCGTGTTCGCGGCGCACAGGACCGCGTCGATTTGGAATGCGGCGAAATCGGCGTCGAGTTCGGCGATCTCGCCTGCGTCCGCCGCCCTGCGCAGCTCGTTCGCGAGCAGATCGACCCACGCTGTCTGATCGCGCACGAGCGCGTCCCGTACCGGGCCCGGTCTGCTGTCGAAGTCGGCGATGTTCGCCGCTCGGAAACAACCGCCGGGAAACAGCGGTTCCGCGGCGTAGCCGATCCAGTGTTCGATCAGCGCGCGCAGTCGCGCCGTACCGTGCGGCGCGCCGCGGGCGGGTCGCACGACCGCATCGATGAATTGCTCGCGCGCGCAGTCGATCGCGGCGAGTTGCAGGTTTTCTTTCGTCCCGAACAGCGTCTGGACGCCGCTTTTGCTGAGCCCGAGATCGGTAGCCAGCCTGCCGAGGCTGAGTCCGTTGAGCCCTTCGAGGGAGGCGACGTCGACGGCATGGCGAGCGATGGTGCGCCTGGTCTGCGCGCCGCGCAGGAGGCGCTGATCGGTGATCACCCGCTCCGGTCGTTCGGGCGAACGGAAGTCACCGCGTGCGCTGTGCTGCTGCTCGAGTTCGCTCATCGTCTTCATCATGCCATGCCTTGTTCAAACGTACGATAGGTCGTACGTTTAGTTTATGACTACTCGCACAGGTGATGACATGAGGTCGGACGCACGCTTGAAGGCCGTCGACGAGATCGCGACGACGCACCTCTTCGATATGGCGGTCGATTTGGCCCCGCGGCTGACCATCGGTGACGGCCCGCTCGGCAAGCGCGTCTATTTCGGCGCGGCGGGCGGGTCGTTCGCGGGCCCCGAGCTACGCGGGGAGGTGCTCCCCGGTGGCGGTGACTGGGCGTTGTTCCGTTCCGACGGAGGGATGGCGTTGGATGTCCGGCTCACGCTCCGCACACACGACGGCGCACTGGTGCACATGACTTACGGGGGGCGCTGGATCGTCCCGCCCGAACTACGCGAGGACATCGCCGACCCGGTCAAGAGTCGTCAGGTCGACCCTGCCGAGTACTACTGGCGCACGGCCCCCCTGTTCGAGACCGGTGCGAAGCAGTACGCCTGGTTGAACGACATCGTCTGCGTCGGCTCGGGATATCTGATCGAGGGTGGGGTCGCGTACCAGGTCTCGCGCGTCATGTGAGGGGCGGCCGACAGAGGTGTCGGCCGGATTCCGCGAGCGGCGTGCCCGCGACCCGATCACGACGGGCCGCGGACACGCCGCGTCGAAGCCGGTTCAGTCCAGCGAGACGTAGACCTCGACCGAGGCCGGGCCGGTGTAGCGCTCGATCTCGGCGGTGTGCGAGCGGGTGATGATGCCCGCGCTCTCGGCCTTGGCGACCTGCGCCCATGCGGTGCGCAGCAGGTCGTAGGGCTTGTCGGAGACGACGAACTTCGCGTAGCGGCCCTGCGGGATGCGGGTCACCACATCGCCCTGGTCCAGCTCGCCCAGCGAACCCACCTCGTAGCCGAGGACGGCGACGGCGTGGTCGTTCTGGCCGATGTAGGCCGCGACGCGCGGCACGTTCTTTTCCCTGGCGAGGTAGCGATCCCAGGTGAAATTCACCAGGTCGAGGTCGCGCGCGGCCACCTCGCGGCCGGCCAGCGGGACGGTCAGTCCGGCGACCAGGCTTTCGTCCAGGGTGACGATCTCGAAATCCACAGTCTGTCCTACCCGTCGCTCGGTTCGTCGGCCAGCGCCACGAAGACCTCGGCGGTGCGGTTGTCGGGATAGTGCTCCCAGTCGCCGGAGTAGGAGCGCACCAACCGGCCCGCCGCCTCGGCGTCCCACACCGCCCGCCAAATGCTGACGATCGTATCGCCGAGATCGTCGCCGCTGGCGATGAACCGAGCGAAGCGGCCCGCGGGCACCCTGGCGAGCACGTCGCCAGGCAACAGATCGTCGATGCTGCGGCAGCGGTAGCCGACGATGTGAGTCAGATACGAGTTGATCTCCGGCGCGTGGTCGACATAGGCGGTGGTCGGCGGGCCAGGCAGGCGACGCGAGAGGATGCGCTTCCACGCTTCCTCCACCTTCGCACGGCGCGGCCCCTCGACCGCGAGCGCCGGGCTGCGAAGTACTGTGCCCGCCACCAGCGTCTCAGGACGGTCAACGACATTGAAATCCACCGGCGTAGCCCCTATGTCTAGTCTGTTTTCAATTGGCGGCGCTTCCGGGCCCTCTGTGGTCCGCCAGGCTACCGCCTGTGTCCAGTCGCTCGCGCCGCTGCCGTCGTCGCTCGAGCGCATATCCTTCCGCATCCGCACCGTGGGACGGGCGTCGCCCCTGGTTCTGCTCGGCGTCGCTCGGCCGCGCTCTCACTCTGGCAAAACGATGCTGCCATGTCATGCGTTCCCCGGAGGCGCGCTAGGTCACAAGATCGATTCAACATGGTGTGGGGCATAGTTATCGGAGCGGACGAATGGGTCACCGCGGCACCGGAACGCTCAGTCCCGGGAAGATCTCCACCTGCCTCGGCGGCTCCGGCGGCGCGGGCGGAATGGCGATCGAGGGCTCCTGCGGTTGTTCCTGTTGTTGCGGCGGGTTCGGGTTCAGGATGTCGTAGGGATTGCCCGAGGGCTTCTGCTGGTTCCCGCCGAACGGCCCGCCCGCGGGCGCGGTGGGGAACTGCTCGACCGGCGTGCCCGCCAACGCGTCGTCCATCATCTGCTTCCAGATGTCGGCGGGCAGGCCCGAACCGTAGATGTCCGCGCCCCGTGCGGTGTGAATCGGCTGCGACTGCTCGCTGCCGATCCACACCGCGGTGGACAGCGACGGTGTGAAACCGATCATCCAGGCGTCCTTGTTCTCGTCGGACGTGCCCAGCTGGGTCGTGCCGGTCTTGGCGGCCGACGGCCGGTTGTCCGCCAGCGCATGCCCGTTGGAGTAGGCGGCGATCGGCATCATCGCGGCGATGGTGTTCTGCGCGACAGCCGGTTTGATGCGCTGCTCGCCGGGTGGCAGCTGGTCGCCCACCTGCTGCTCGGGCGCGCCGCGGTCGAGCAGCACCCGACCGTCGCCGGCCACCACCCGCTGCACGAAGTACGGCTGGTGGTACATGCCCGAGGCCGCGATGGTGGCGTACGCCGAGGCCATGTCGATCGGGCGCACGAGATACTGGCCGAGCACGATGCCGTTGAGCGGGCTGCCGCCGTCCTCGGAGAGCGTCTTGCCCGCCACGCCGGGGATCTCCTCCGGGATGCCCGCCTTGTGCGCGGCATCCGCGATCGCCTGAGGACCGTCGAACATCGACATGGTCAGCCGGTAGAAGCTGGTGTTCAGCGAGCGCTTCAGCGACTCGGCCATGCTGCACTTGCCGCAGGATTCGCCGTCCACATTGGTGATCCTGGTGCCGCGATCGGACAACGGCGAACTGTCCAGCACGCGCGTCAACGGGATGCTCTGCTGCTGGGCGGCGATCACCGCGAACACCTTGAACGCCGAGCCGGTCTGCAGCGGAGCCTGCGCGAAGTCGTAGCCGATGCCGTCCTCGCCGCCGTAGTAGGCGCGCACCGCGCCGGAGCGCGGATCGATCGACACCACCGCGCCGCGCAGGTACGGCGGCTGGGGGCCGAGCCTGTCTTGCAGGGCGGTGAGCGCGGCCTGCTGGGCCCTGGCATCGATGGTGGTGGTGATCTGCAGTGCGCCGGTGTTGAGTTCGCGCTCGCTGATGCCCGAGGCGCGTAGCTCGCGCAGCACCTGGGTGCGGATCAGGCCTTCCGGGCCGCGGGCGGCGTCCTGATCGGGAAGGTCGACGATCGGCACGATCCGTGGGAAGACGGTCGCGTCCCGATCACCCGGCGCGAGTACGCCCATCTCGACCATGCCGTCGAGCACATACTGCCAGCGGGCCTTCAGGTCCGGCAGGTGTGTTTCGGGGTCCAGGATCGAGGGTGTGCGGATGAGGGCCGCCAGCACCGCGCCCTCGGCGAGCGTCAGCTGCGCGGGCGGCTTGTCGAAGTAGGCCTTGGACGCCGCGGCGATGCCGTAGGAGCCGCGCCCGTAGAAGATGGTGTTGAGATAGGCGGCGAGGATGTCGTCCTTGCTCCACTGCCTTGCCATCTTGGCCGCGATGATCAGCTCGCGCATCTTGCGGGTCAGGGTGCGCTCCGAGCCGAGGAAGGCGTTCTTCACGTACTGCTGGGTGATGGTCGAGCCGCCGCCCGCGTTGTCCTTGCCGAGCAGGTTGTCCCGGCCCGCGCGCAGGAAGCCCGACGTCGAATAGCCGGGATTGGTGTAGAAATCGCGGTCTTCGGCGGAGAGCACCGCATTGCGGACCGGCTCGGGTACCTGGGACAGCGGCACCGGAGTCCGATTACCGTCCGGCGGTACCACTTTGGCGATTACCGTGGTGCCGTCGGAGGCCAGGATGGTGGCGATCTGATTCGTCTGCACGGCAGTCGGATCCGGAATCTCGGCGCTCCAGTAGACCAGCACGAAAAGTAGCGAGGGTGTAGCGACGAACAGGATGAACAGGGCGAGCGCGAGCCGGCGGAAGCGTTCGGCGCGGCTGCGCGGAGGTCGGTCGTGATTTAGTGTCGGTGTCGTCTCGGCGCCGGATTTCCCAGGTGTGAGCGCATTTCGATCGCGGGGCCGCGGTGGTCTGCGTCGTGCGGTGAAGCCCGCGACGGAGGCGTGCAGCGGCGACGATGGCTTGCTCCTGGCGTTGCGTTTCCCACGTCGCTTGCCGATCGAGCTCACGATCATCTCCTCCCGGAGCGTCGGTCAAACCCACCTGCACTGACAACGATCGAACCGAGCTATGACCGGACTCTACCCCGCAGCCCCCGGCAGACGCCCTACGAAGTCCACACCATTCCGCTTCTTAGGCAAAGTAACCCGCGCCCCATCCCCAAGCCCCTGAAGCCACCAACCGCACGAGACCTCCAGCCCCGCCCGGAACGAGATCTATCACCGCTGCCCGTCCCACGTCACCGTGGCCCGGGGTGATCTCGCCGCCGCGGGCATGCCCCCGTTCCGTCTCCCAATCGCACGCACCACCCCTGCAATGCCGGGACCCCACGCAACATCCCACCCCGTTCCAGAGCGAGACGTATTTCTGCACCCGCCCTACGTCACCGTGGCCCGCGGTCATCTCACTGCCGCGGGGCAGCCCCCGTTCCGTCTCTCGATCGCACGCACCACCCCTGCAATGCCGGGACCCCACGCAACATTCCCTCCCCACCGACCCCGCCCGGAGCGAGCCCGACGAGCGACCGTTCGCGGCCGTCTCGCTTCCCAGCGGTCGAAGCGCATGCGACGCAGTCGCGAGTCTCGACCGCTGGGAAGCGAGACATAAAGGCCGCGAACACGCGCGCACCAGCGCGCCATAAACACAGCCGCGAACCCGCGCGCGCCAGCGCGCCAAAAACTCAGCTCTTGACGCCGCCCGCGGTCAGACCGGAGATGATGCGGCGCTGGAACACCAGCACCATGATCACCAGCGGGATCGTGACGATCGTGCCCGCCGCCATGATCGCGCCATAGGGCTGCACCAGCGGGTCGTTGCCGGAGAAGCGGGCGATCGCGACGGTGACCGGCTCGGTCGCGTCGCTGGAGAGCAGGCGGGCCAGCAGGTACTCGTTCACCGCGGCGATGAAGGCCAGGATGGCGGTGGTGAACACCGCGGGCGCGGCCAGCGGCAGCATCACCAGCCGGAACGCCTGCATCTTGGTCGCGCCGTCGATGCGGGCCGCCTCTTCCAGCTCCCACGGCAGTTCGGTGAAGAACGAGGCGAGGATGTAGACGGTCATCGGCAGCACGAACGAGATGTTCGGAATGATCATCGCCTGGTATTGGCCGATCCAGCCGATGTTGGTGAACAGCTGGAACAGCGGCGTCACCAGCACGACCACCGGGAACATCGACGCGCTCAGGATCAGCCCGGCCACCACGTACTTGCCACGGAAGGTCAGCCTGGCCAGCGCGTACGCGGCGAAGATGCCGATCACCAGCGCGATCACCGTGGTGCACGCGCCGATGATGACGCTGTTCAGCAGGGCTTGGCCGAAGTTGTTGCCGCGGCTGGTGTCGAACGCGTTGCGGAAGTTCTCCAGCGTCACGTGCGTCGGCCACGGCGTGCTGTCGAAGGTGTAGTCCGGATCGCGGAACGCGGTGACGGCCATCCAGTAGAACGGTCCGAGCCCCCATACCAGCACGACGAGCACGCCGAGGTACATGCGCGCCGAACCGAACCGCTTGGTCCACGGCGTCTGCTGCGCGATGGCCGGTTCGCTCGTCTTCGTCATCGGCGCGTCTCCAACTGTCTCGCCGGTGCGCACCCGGTCGCTCGTCGTCATGCTCGCACCGTCCCCTCACGCTGGGCTTCCTGGGTGCGGACGGCATTGGCGCCGAGGATCTTCACCAGCACGAAGGCCACGGCGAAGATCAGCAGGAAGGTGATGGTGGACAGCGCCGCGGCGCTGTTCGGTCCCTGGCGCACCTGGTCGACGACCAGGATCGACACCGTGCGGGTCGACGGGTTGTTCAGCGTCATGATGGCGGGCAGGTCGTACATGCGCAGCGCGTCCATGGTGCGGAACAGGATCGCGACCAGGAGTGCGGGTTTGAGCAGCGGCAGGGTGATCTGGGTGAACCGCTGCCAGGCCGAGGCGCCGTCGACCTTGGCGGCCTCGTACACGTCGTTGGGGATCACCTGCAGGCCGGCGAGCAGCAGCAGCGCCATGAACGGCGTCGTCTTCCAGACGTCGGCGGCGATCACCGCGAACCGCGCGGCCCAGGGGTCCGATGTCCACAGAATGTGCGTGCCGAGCACTCGGTTCACCACGCCGTCGTACTGGAACATGAACTCCCACAGGCGCGCCGTCACAGCGGTCGGGATGGCCCACGGGATGAGCACCGCCGCGCGCAGCAGCGCCCGGCCCTTGAAGCTCTTGCCCATGACGATCGCCATGCCGAGGCCGATGCTTGCCTCCAGCGCGACCGTGATCACGGTGAAGAACAGCGTGACGCCGATGGCCATCCAGAACTGCGAGCCCAGGTTGCCGGTGGGGCAGGCGATGGTCTCGCCGGTCGGCAGGCTGCACTGCTGCAAGAGCCAGTGCGTGTAGTTCGAGAATCCGGCGCTGCCGCCCTCCACGAACATGCCCGTGCTCGGGTCGAGCCCGGGGTCCTTCTGAAAGGACATGTACAGCGCGCGCGCCACCGGGTAGCCGATGACGACCGCCAGCGCGATGAGCACCGGCGCCACGAAGACCCACGCTTTGCCGGAGCGGCGCAGCTCCCAGGCCAGGCTCGCACCGAAACCGCGCTTGCGCGGAAGGAATTCGTCGCTCGGCACGCGTGTGGCCGTTCCCGAAGGATCCGACACCGTTATCTCTCTCCTACGGGTTGGTCGGGTCCGTTGCGTAAACCCTTACGATCCTGCGGTCTCGATGCCTTTCTGCATCCCGACAATCGCGTCGTCGACGGACTTGGTTCCGGTCAGGGCAGCATAGGCGTTGTCCTGGATCGCCTTCGACACCGCCGGGTAGAAGGGGGTCACCGGGCGCGGCACCGCGCTGGCGATCGACTCCTTGAGCGCGGGCAGGTACGGCATCTTGGCGATCAGCGCCGGGTCGTCGTACAGCGAGGCGCGCACCGAGGGCAGGGCGCCGGAGGCGATGATGTGCTGGGCGTCCTCGCTGATCAGGAAGCGCAGGAAGTCCAGCGCGGTGGCCTTGTTCTTGGAGAACGCGCTGATGGCCGCGTTGTAGCCGCCGAGCGTCGAGGCGCCGACGCCGTTCTCGCCGGGCAGCGGCGCGACCGCGAACTTGTCCCGCACCTGCGAGGACTCGGCGCCCGCGTCACCGAAGGTGGAGGGCCAGGCGCGCAGGAACATCAGCTTGCCCTGGGTGAAGGCGCTCGCCGACTCGGGCTCCTTGAAGGTGATGGCCTCTTTGGGGATGTCGCCGTTGTTGTAGGCGGTGACCAGGGTGTTGAGGCCGGCGCGGGCCTGCGGGCTGTCCACGGTCGGGGTCTTGCCGTCGGCGCCGACGAAGGTGCCGCCGAAGCCGTTGATCACCTCGGAGGTGTTCACCGTCAGACCCTCGTAGGGCGCGAACTGCCCGGCGTAGCAGCCGATGTTGTTGTCACGCGCCACCGGACACTGGCTGAGCATCTCGCCCCAGGTCTTCGGCGGGTTCGGGACCAGGTCCTTGCGGTAGAACAGCAGACCGCCGTTGGTGTTGCGCGGCGCGGCGTAGAGCGTGTTGTTGTAGGTGGCGCTGGCGACCGGCGGGGAGAGCAGCGTCGAGGTGTCGATGGCGAAGGAGTCCTTCAACGGCTGGATCCAGCCCTTGGCCGCGAACTCGGCGGTCCACGGCACGTCGAGGGCGACCACGTCGTAGGTGGACTGCTTGGAGCGCATGTGCTCGACCAGGTCGTCGTACTGCTGCGAGGCGTCGTTCGACTGCTCCTTGAACGTCACCTGCTCGTCGGGGTGCGAGGCGTTCCAGCGCTCGATGAGCTGCTTGACGACACCGGTCTCGGTGGTGTCCTTGCCCTCGACGTAGGTGATCGGGCCGCGGCCGTCGAGGTTCTGGGTGGTCGGGTTGCCGCCGCTGTCGCTGGAGCACGCGCTGGTGAAGGTCGCCGCCAGCAGCGCGACCGAGGCAGCCGCCAGCGCGGCCCGCGGTACGAGCGACGAACGTAGGGTCGACACCTTCTTCAAAGCCATTTGCGAACACTCCATGGGTACGACGTGAGCAGCAGCACACCCTGCCGGTTGCACAACGGAAGATACATGGTGTTCATCCGCCACGCCCGAAGAGCGGTCGAGAAGGCCAGGTCGTCCGTCGCCGGGCACGATGGGCCGATTGCGCGGCGCCGCTCGGCCGACTGCGCGCCCGAGCTCACCACGAACCGTGTCGGGACGTGCCGTTACCCTGGCTGCCGATGACTTCGCCGAACGCGGTTCCCGATCGGATGCTCACACGCATCGGCGGTCTGCTGCGCAAGGCCGAAGCGACCGACAACGAGCACGAGGCGGAGGCCTTCCTCGCCGCGGCGCAGCGGTTGGCCACCCGCTCCTCGATCGATCTCGCGGTGGCGCGGGCGCACGTCGCGGGGCGCGAGCGCAGGCCGACGCCGGTGCAGCGGGTCATTCCGATCGGCGAGCCGGGTAAGAAGGGACTGCGCACCTACGTGCAGCTGTTCGTCGCGATTGCGCACGCCAACGACGTGCGCTGCGATGTTGCCCGCACCTCCACCCAGGTCTACGCCTACGGCTTCGACACCGATATCGACACCTGCGAGGCGCTCTACGCCAGCCTGCTCGTGCAGATGGTGCGTGCGTCCGATCACTACATCAAATCGGGGCAGTACCGGTCGGCGACCGTCGAGAAGATCGTCAGCGAGAAGCGCTGGGGACGCACGGTGCGGCGGCGGGTGCAGGCGCCCGCGGCTCCCGTGACGGCCAGGCTGAATTTCCAGATGGCCTTCGCGGCACGGATCGGGCGGCGGCTCGCCGAGGTGAAGTCGGAGGTCGAAGCCGAGGCGGTGGCGCCGGAGACGGCGGCGGCCGGGACGGCGCTCGCGCTGCGCGACAAGGAACTGGAGCTCACCGACTTCTACGGCCGCACCTCGGAGGCGCGTGGGACGTGGCGCGGGCCGCAGGCCTCCGCCGGGCACTCGGCCGCGGCCCGGCACGCGGGAGATCGGGCGGGGCAGGCGGCGCGATTGGGCACGTCGCCCGAACTGGGCGGGGCGCGCGGCCAATTGACCTCCGGCGGGTGAGTCCTTTCGTGTGGTGGCATCGCCGGCGGATGACGCCCGGGAGCATGGTGCGATGAGTGTGCGAGATACCCAGCGCGCCAAGGTGTACGACGCCGAACAGCTGGTCCGCGGCATGTTCGATCGCGCCGACGAGCACGGCAACCGCACCGTCGAAATGTACGGCTCCCACATCACCCTGCCCATCGAACGCCGTTTCGCCTCGGTGGCGTCCGTGCAGACCTATGCTGAAAAAGTGCTCACCCTCAATTGGGTTCGGGCCCAATGGGATAGAGCCGTAGTGCCGGTTCGGGTGCGGTCGCGTGCCGGAGCGACCGCCGCTCACTACGAGGCGGCCGACGCGGTCCTCGCGGTGCCGCTGCACACCGGCGGCACCGCGTGGGCTCTGCGTGAACTTGTCGTCTTGCACGAACTGGCCCACCATCTGGAGCCCGCCCCCGGCGAGGTCGCCCCGCACGGCCCTGAATTCTGCACCCGCTACCTGGAATTGGTAGACGGCGTCATCGGACCCGAGGCGGCCTTCGTGCTCCGCGGTGCAATGCTCGGCTGCGGCATCCAATTCGGCTAGCTGCCGATCCCGCCGCCCACGGTCTATCGCGCGGCCTTCAGCGCGGCGCCGCGCGCCCGCAGGTCGTCGGCCAGCTGCTTGCCCTGCGCCCGCGCCTCGTCCCGCACCTGCGCGATCTCCTGCTTGGTCGGCCGGACGAAACCCTTGGCCTCCTCGATACGCAGGCCTGCCCGCTGCTGCGCTGCCTCCGCCGCGATCATCCGCTGATCGGCCTTCGCGATGGCGCTGTCCATGCGGGCGCCGACCAGGTTCGAGAGGGTGTTGTTCGACATTGTTCTGCTCCTTGTGCTGAGGCCGGAGTCGGTGTCTCCGGCTGACAAGAAAGACAATGACCGCCGCCGCTGACAGCGCGCTGACAGACCGCCGACACCCTTCGATTCAGTCAGGGCCTGTGTCGAAGTGAGGCCAGGTGGAGGGTGTGTGGGTGTGCAGGCCTTCTAGGCGAGCAGGGCGCGCACTCGCTCGTAACGGGCGCGCCACCAGACGACGCGATCGGGGTCAGGGTGGCGGTAGCGGTTGAGGAGCACCGGGTCGGGCGTCAGGGGGGTGCGCGGTATGGGGAGAAGGCCGTCCACCGGGCGCAGGGATTCGGCCACCACGTCACCCTCGAAGAGGGAAATCGTTCCTAGTCCGCACGCGAAGTCGAGTTCGGCGAGCGCGCCTGCCAGCGCGAGTTGTGCGCCGAGGCCGACGCTGGTCTCCAGCGCAGAAGAGACCACGCAGGGCAGTCCGGCCGCCGCGGCGACCTCCAGCGCGCGCCGAACACCGCCCAGCGGTGTGCATTTGAGCACGGCCACATCGGCTGCCCCCGCCACGGCGACGCGCAGCGGATCCTCGGCACGCCGGATGGATTCGTCGGCGGCGATGCGCACGTCGACCTTCTTGCGCACTGCGGCGAGTTCCTCGATGGTGCGGCACGGTTGCTCGACATACTCCAAACCGCCTGCGGCGCGGTCGATCCGGACGATGTGGGCGATTGCGGTGTCCACATCCCACACCGCGTTGGCGTCCACTCGAATCCCGCCGTCCGGCCCGAGCGCGTCGCGGACCGCCTCGACCCGCGCCAAATCCTCGCCGAGGGAATCGGGATGGTCGGCGACCTTCACCTTCGCCGTGCGGCACCCCGAGGCGCTGACGATCCGATGCGCCCGCTCCGGATCGACCGCGGGCACCGTGCAATTGATCGGTATCCGCTCCCGCACCGGTTCCGGCCACCCGACCGTCGCCTGCTCCACCGCCGTCGCGAGCCATGGCGCCGCCTCCCGATCGTCGTACTCGAGAAACGGACAGAACTCCCCCCACCCCAACGGCCCCGGAATCAGCATCCCCTCCCGCACGGTGATCCCGCGAAACCGCGTGCGCAGCGGAATCGCGTAGACGACGGGCTCGGGGAAGGTGTCGGCAGTCATCGTTCGTCAGCCTACGGGGAGCGGTCCGAGGTCCGATGGATGAGTTCGGAGCTGGAATCCGACCGGGTCGCCGGTCGGGGGTCGCCGAGACCGGCTTCGGCAGCCGCGTATCCGAGCACGTGCCGACCAACCGGCCGCGCTCGGCGGACACCCGAGTGGTGCACTGGTCGGCGTGCGGTTCCATGGCTGCGCGGCCCAAGGCGCGGGCATCCTGGACATATGAGGTCGGCGGTGTCGAGGCGATTGGCGGACTTGACCCGGGCTGTCCTCGCAACCGTCCTGGCCCTCGGATTCGGTTGGGCGGCCGCCCTTCTCATTCCGCTGTACGAGTTTCTCGGCGAGGACGGCGGTAGCTCGTACCTGCCGGTCGCCTACGGCATCGCGTGGACAGGAATCGTCGCGGCGGGCGTGGTGGCGGCGATGCTGGTGGTGTCGAAGGTGCGGACGCGCAGGACAATTGGGTGGACGCCGCTGGTGGCCGTCCCGCTGATCATCGAGTCGTGGCTGCTCGGATGCCTTGTGGCGCTGGTGCTGGGTTCTGTTTGAGCTGGGCTCGACTCGATGGCTCCTCCGACATCCGCGCGTACCCGTGCGGGCCGGGGTGCGCTGATCGTGACACGCGGGCTGTATCGAGGCGGTCGCCTCGTGTCGATCAACAGCGACGTATCCCGGCCGCGGGTGTCCGTGGGCCAGGGCTCTTCTATGTGGGGCTCTGGGGCTCGGCTCGATTCGTGCTGGTTCTCAGCGCTCGGTTCGAGCTGGTGTGATTGGGTGCTCAACGCCAATCCAGTGTGGGGCGCCCAGTGGCGTGGGCCGGGCGCCCCACTGGTTCACAACCGCTCGAGGATGGTCGCGTTGGCGAGTCCGCCTGCCTCGCACATGGTTTGCAGGCCGTAGCGGGCGCCGCGGTCTTGCATGGCGTGCACGAGGGTGGTCATCAGGCGGGCGCCGGAGGCGCCGAGCGGGTGGCCGATGGCGATTGCGCCACCGTTGACGTTCACCTTCGACAGGTCGGCTCCGGTGTCCTGCGCCCAGGCCAGCACCACCGGCGAGAACGCCTCGTTGATCTCGACGAGGTCGATGTCGGAGAGCTGAAGACCAGCGCGCTGCAACACCTTTCGGGTCGCGGGGATGACCGCGGTGAGCATCATGAGCGGGTCGTCGCCCGCGACGGCGAAGCTGTGCAGGCGGGCGAGCGGGCGCAGGCCGAGCTGTTCGGCGCGTTCGCTGGTCATGATCAGCACCGCGGCGCTGCCGTCGCTGACCTGGCTGGCGCTTGCGGCGGTGATCTGCCAGCCGATCTGCGGGAAGCGTTCGGCCATGGCCGGGTCGTAGTAGGCGGGCCGCAGTCCGGCGAGGGTGTCGAGGGTGCTGCCCACGCGGATGCCCTCGTCGGTGGTCAGCCCGTTGATCGGCGCGAGTTCGGCGGCGAACTGGCCGTTCTTCGTTGCCTGCGCGGCCTTTTCGTGGCTGGCCAGCGCGAACTCGTCGAGCTGGGTGCGGGTCAGGCCCCATTTCGCGGCGATGAGTTCGGCGCTGATGCCCTGCGGTACCAGACCTTCCGGGTAGCGTTCGGCGAACGCGACACCCGAGACGTCCTCGGAGCCGATGAGGTTGGCGCCCATCGGAATTCGGCCCATGGACTCGACACCCGCGGCCACCACGATGTCGTAGGCGCCCGCGATCACGCCTTGGGCGGCGAAATGGATGGCCTGCTGGGAGCTGCCGCACTGCCGGTCCACCGTCGTCGCGGGCACCGATTCGGGGTAGCCCGCGGCCAGCGCCGCCCGCCGTGTCACGTTCGCGCCCTGCTCGCCGACCTGCGTGACCACACCGCCGATCACGTCGTCGATCAGCGCCGGATCGATGCCGCTGCGCTCGACCACCTCGCGCAGGCTGTGCGCGAGCAGGTCCACCGCGTGGACGTTGTGCAGCGCTCCGTTCGGCTTGCCCCTGCCGATCGGCGTGCGCACCGCTTCGACGATCACCGCGTCTCTCATGGCGGATCCTCCCTCTGACCGGGGCTTCTGCGCCCTGGCTCTATTGGCTTATAGTCAGGTTAACGCCTAGATATAGTCGACTCAAGTCAGTAGTGGATATGATGTGCGTCATGGCAGCCGTGATGGAAGGACCCTTGGCCGATCTCAGTTCGTGGCAGGCCGTCGACTGCTCCATCGCCAAGGCAATGGATCTCATCGGCACACGCTCGGCCATCCTGATCCTGCGCGAGGCCTACTACGGCACCCGTCGCTTCGACGGCTTCGCCGACCGGGTCGGCATCACGGACGCAGCCGCGGCCGCCCAGCTGCGCAAACTCACCGCGGCGGGCCTGCTCGCCAAGCAGCCCTATCAGGAAGAAGGCAAACGCACGCGCAACGAGTACGTGCTCACACCTATGGGCCGCGATCTTCTCCCCGCGGTCCTAGCCCTCATGCAATGGGGCGACGCCTACCTCCAACCGGGCCCGGCCCCGCTGCTGCTGGTCGAGGAGGCGACGGGCGCGCCGGTGCGCGTCGAAGTGCGGAGCGCGACAGGCAAAGAGATCGAGTTGGAAGAGCTGGGAATTCGAGTAAACGAGAACTACCTGCGCAAGAGAAACGAACGCTCGGAGTAGAACCGGCGCAACCCACCGGCTCGGTTTGCGTTCCTGGCCAGCAGGAACCTGGCAACCCGACGAGAACCGGAACCTCGCAGAGCTTCCACACGCTTCGCAGCAAATACACGGGCTGCGAAGCGTGTGAAGCCTCTGCGAGGTCTCCGCCGACTCAGTCCAGCCGGCGGCCGTCGGCGGCGGAGAAGAAGTACGTGTGCTCCGATGAGGTGGACAGCTTCAGGCGGGTGCCCTTCGCGGGCGGGTTACGCCAATCGGCCCGCGCCACAATGGATTCCCCCGCGCCGTTCAGTTGTCCCTCGGCGATGGTGCGGCCGTAGATGTAGGCGTCGGAGCCGAGTTCCTCCACCACGTCCACCTCCATCTCGATGCCCGCGCCGTTGCCGAGCTCGAAGTGTTCGGGGCGGATGCCGACCACGACCTTGCCCTCGGCGGCGTCGGACACCGAACGCGGCACCGGCAGCGCGTGCCCGCCCAGCGCCACCGCGCCGTTGGTCACCGGCAGCGTGAACATGTTCATGGCGGGCGAGCCCATGAAGCCGGCGACGAACGCGTTGGCCGGGTCGCGGTACAGGTCGCGCGGCGTCGCGCATTGCTGGAGCAGACCGTCCTTGAGCACCGCGACGCGGTCGCCCATGGTCATCGCCTCGACCTGGTCGTGCGTGACGTACACCGTCGTGGTGCCGAGCCTGCGCTGCAGCTGGGCGATCTGGGTGCGGGTCTGCACGCGCAGCTTGGCGTCCAGGTTCGACAGCGGCTCGTCCATGAGGAACACCTGCGGCTGACGCACGATCGCCCGGCCCATCGCCACGCGCTGACGCTGACCGCCGGACAGCGCCTTCGGCTTGCGGTCCAGGTAGGGCTCCAGGTCGAGCAGCTTGGCGGCTTCCCGCACGCGCTGGTCCTTCTCCGCCTTGGCCACCTTGGCCAGCTTGAGCGCGAAGCCCATGTTCTCGGCCACCGTCATGTGCGGGTAGAGCGCGTAGTTCTGGAACACCATCGCGATATCGCGTTCCTTCGGCTCCGCGTGGGTGACGTCGTTGGCGCCGATCAGGATGCGCCCGCCGTTCACCTCCTCCAGCCCGGCCAGCATCCGCAGCGAGGTGGACTTCCCGCAGCCGGACGGGCCGACCAAGACCAGGAACTCACCATCGGCGATCTCCAGATCCAGCTGGTCGACGGCGGGTTTGGTCGCGCCGGGATACAGGCGCGTTGCGCGCTCGAAGGTCACCGTTGCCACGGCAGATCACATCCCTTCACCGGCAGGAACGTGCCGGACGATCCGAGTAGAGGGCTCACCGTCGCACGCGGCGCGCGGACGGTCCGGACGATGGTATCGGGCCGCCGCCCCCCGCGCGCCGAGTCCGCCCCGACGGCCGCGGCCGCACCACACCACGGCGAACGTTTCACCGGGCCGGATCCCCCGCGCGCCGGTAGCCTCGATCGCGGGGATCAGCGAGCGACGAGGAGGGCATGTGATGAGTCGGCCGATTCGGATCGGAGTCCAGCTGCAGCCGCAGCACGCCCCCAAGTACGGCTTGATTCGCGATGCCGTGCGGCGGGCCGAGGATGCCGGTGTCGACATCGTGTTCAACTGGGATCATTTCTATCCGCTCAGCGGTGACCCGGTGGGCGCGCACTTCGAGTGCTGGACCATGCTCGCCGCGTTCGCCGAGCAGACCGAGCGGGTGGAGATCGGCGCGTTGGTCACCGGCGGCGGGTACCGGAATCCGGAACTGCTCGCCGACATGGCCCGCACCGTCGATCACATCAGCGACGGCAGGCTGATCCTCGGCATCGGCGCGGGCTGGTTCCAGAAGGACTATCACGAGTACGGCTACGAATTCGGCACGGCGGGCAGCCGATTGAATCTGCTCAAAGAGAGCTTGCCGCGGCTGACCGCGCGGCTGAAGAAGCTGAATCCGCAACCCACTCGCGATATCCCGCTCCTGATCGGCGGAGGTGGCGAGCGCAAGACGCTGCGCCTGGTCGCCGAGTACGCCGACATCTGGCACAGCTTCGCCGACCTCCGCTCGCTGCGGCACAAGAACGAGGTTCTCGCCGAGCATGCCGCTACCGTCGGCGCCGACCCATCGCGCATCGAGCGTTCGGTGCCGTGGCCGGGCGCGGAGCAGGCGCCCGCGTTCATCGAGCAGGGGGTCGGTCTGTTCACCGTCGGCGTGAGCGGCCCCGACTACGACTTCGGCGAACTCGAGCGGGCCATCCGCTGGCGCGACGAGGTGAACCCGGAACAGGTCACCGGCTTGGCCTGAGCCCTGTTCCGGGTTCCACCGCGGTCAGTTCGCCGAGTACTGAAGCTCGCCGTCCGCTGCCCCCTCGACGGGCAGCGACAGGCGGACCGGCAGTGCGGCGAGACCGCGGATCAGCAGGCTCTTGCGCCAGCTCAGCTCGTCGAAACCGCCGTCGAGCGACATCGCGGGGATGCGGTCGAGCAGCCGGGTGAGAGCGATGGTGGCCTCCATCCGAGCCAACGCCGCGCCGACGCAGTAGTGGATGCCGTGGCCGAACGCGATGTGCCTGTTGTCGGTGCGTTCGGCGTCGACCTCGTCCGGGGCCGCGAACCGCTGCGGATCGCGGTTGGCAGCCGCCAGCGAGATCATGATGAACTCGCCCGCGTCGATCTCCCGACCGCCCAATGTGATCGGCGCGGTGGTGAACCGGGCCGTCGCCATGTGCACCGGACCCTGGCAGCGCAGGATCTCCTCGACGTAGGCGGGGACGCCGGTCGGGTCCGCGCGCAGTCGCTCGGCCGCGGCGGGATCGCGTAGCAGTTCGAGTACCGTGTTGCCGATCAGATTGACGGTGGTCTCGTGCCCGGCGGCCAGCAGCAGGAACAGCATCGAGATGAGTTCCTGCTGATCGAGCCGGTCGTTGTCGTCCTTGGCGATGATCAGCGCCGAGAGCAGGTCCTCGCGGGGGTTGTCGGTACGCATGGCGATCAGTTCGGTGAGGTAGGTGAAGAAGCTGATCCCGGCGCTGGTGCGTTCCTCGACGCTGGCCGATTCGTCGACCACGACTTCGGTCCAGGCGCGGAAGTCGTCCTTGTCGTCGTCCGCCACGCCGAGCAGCTCGCAGATCACCATGATCGGCAGCGGGAACGCGTAGTCGTCGATGAAGTCGGCGGATTCCTTGGCGCTCAATTCATCGAGCAGCGAGTCGGCGATCGCGGTGATGCGGGGGCCGAGGTTGCGGACTGCGCGGCTGGCGAACGCCTTCGCCACCAGGCTGCGTAGCCGGGTGTGCTGCGGCGGATCGGCGAAGAGCATGTTGTCGTTGACGGCGCCCGCGAACTTCTCGGCTCCGCCGTTCTTGGCTATGGCGGCCTGGCCTTCGGGCGAGGTGACCCGCTTGCTGATATTCGGTTCGATGAAGGCCTGCTTGGCCACATCCTGATCGACGACCAGCCAGCTCAGCACCCCGTCCAGCCGGACCCGATGGATAGGGCCGCGTTCGCGCAGACTCCGGTAGACGGCGTGCGGGTCCTGGTAGAAGTCGTCGTCGGTCAGCTCGATGATCTCGTTGGCGGTCGTCATGAGGTGCCCCCGGTCCTCGACGCGGAGCCGGTCGAAACCGAACGTGAATCCAGGTAGTTCACTAGCCCTGTGTCCTTTCGAGGTCGAATGGTTCTGATTTCGACGCAGCCTCGAGGAGCGGTAGCAGCGGGATCTCTTCGCTGTCCGATCGTGGTGGTGCCGAGGCGAAGTCGGCCGCCGGCTGCATCGGTGGAACGTCGAGCAGTATCGATCGGTGTGAACCATGAACAAGCCCATGAGTCGAGTGCACCGGCGACACTGCGTCGACCGGTCGTACGGCGCCGGCGGCAGAATGTCCGCGTACTCGGGGCAAATTCCCGAGCGATTCTCGCACAGGTGCGCCGCAGGGGTGGCGAGTGACCCTCGTCGCGTCCGCCGCGCGTAACTGTGGATTTGCGCTGTCTCCGCACTAGGGTTCTCGACCATGGCTGGTCTGCCCGCTGTGTGGCGTCGTGCCCTGATCACCTCGATGCTGGTCGCCGTCGGTCTGACGGCGGCGGGTTGTGGTTCCGGCGACGATTCCTCCGATATCCGAGACCTCTGCTCGCCTCCCGGGCTGAGCGCGGCGTCCGCGGCGCCGACGAACCTGGCCTCCCCGGCCACCGCGGGACCGGACCGCTACACCACCGCGAACACGGCGCCGCTCGACTCCATCGACGGGAGCAAGCTCGGGCTGATCACCCCCGGCACGCTCAGCGTGGGCACCCTCTCGGACGCGCCACCGAGCATCTGCGTGAACTCCGCGGGCGCCTTCACCGGCTTCGACAACGAGCTGCTGCGCGCGGTGGCCGCGAAACTCGGCCTGCAAGTGCAGTTCTCGGGCACCGAGTTCGCCGGTCTGCTCGCGCAGGTGGCGGGCGGGCGCTTCGACGTCGGCTCGTCCAACATCACCACCACCGATGCCCGCCGCGAGCTGGTCGGCTTCACCAACGGCTACGACTTCGGCTATTTCGCCCTAGTGGTGGCCGACGGGAGTCCGATCCGCAGCTTCGCCGATCTCGGGCCCGGCACCCGGATCGCCGTCGTGCAGGGCACGGTGCAGGACGACTACGTGGTGAACACCCTGCACCTGGATCCGGTGAAGTTCCCGGACTACAACACCGCCTACGCCAACCTGAAGACCGGCCAGGTCGACGCCTGGGTGGCCCCCTCGGCCCAAGCCGAAGGCGCGATCAAGCCGGGTGACGGCACCTCGGTGGTCCAGAACGCCTTCAGCCTGGACAATTTCGCCGCATGGGCGGTGAACGAGAACAACAAGCCGCTCACCGACGCGCTCAACAGCGGCCTGGACGCGGTGATCGCGGACGGCACCTACGCCCGCCTCTACAGCGACTGGGTGCCCAGGCAGCTGCCGCCGGGCTGGAAGCCGGGTTCCAAGGCCGCGCCGACGCCGCAGCTTCCCGATTTCGCCGCGCTCGCCGCCGAAAACCAGACGGACGAAGCCCAGGAGCCGACCGCGCCGAAGTCGACGCTGGAGCAGTTGCGTGACACGTTCTTCGACTGGTCCTTGTACCGCAAGGCCTTTCCCGATCTCATCAAGACCGGATTGCCGAACACCCTGATCCTGGCGCTGGTTTCGGGAGCGCTCGGCACCGTGCTCGGCATGCTGCTCGCGGTCGCCGGAATCTCGCGCACCCGCTGGTTGCGTTGGCCCGCAAGGGTTTACACCGATATCTTCCGCGGCCTGCCCGCCGTCGTGATCATCCTGCTCATCGGTCTCGGTATCGGGCCGGTGGCGCGAAACATCACCGGCAACAATCCGTACTGGCTCGGCGCGATCGCGCTGGCACTGCTGGCCTCGGCCTACATCGGCGAAATCTTCCGTTCCGGAATCCAATCCGTGGAGGCGGGACAGTTGGAGGCGGCGCGCGCCATCGGCTTCGGCTACCGGCAGGCCATGACGCTGGTGGTGATCCCGCAGGGCGTGCGCCGGGTGCTGCCCGCGCTGATGAACCAATTCATCGCGCTCATCAAGGATTCCTCGCTGATCTACTTCCTCGGTCTGCTGGCCAGCCAGCGCGAGCTGTTCGCGGTGGGCCGAGATCTCAACGCGCAGACCGGAAATCTCTCGCCGCTGGTCGCCGCGGGCCTGATGTACCTGGTGCTGACCATCCCGCTCACGCACCTGGTCAACTACATCGACCACCGGATGCGCACCGGCAGGCCGGACCAGCCGATCGACGAACTCGAGCAGGCCACCATCACCGAAGGGCGCTGAACCATGAGTGCATCTCTCACCGGAACCGGCCTGCACCTGACCCTCGGCCGCAACCACGTGCTGCGCGGTATCGACATCCACGTCGACGCGGGCACGACCACCACCGTCATCGGACCCTCGGGTTCGGGCAAGTCGACGCTGCTGCGGGTGCTCAACCGGCTGCACGAGCCGGACCGCGGCGACGTGCTGCTGGACGGCGAGTCGGTGCTGCGCGAGGACCCGGACCGGCTGCGCCAGCGCATCGGGATGGTGTTCCAGCACTTCAACCTGTTTCCGCACAAGACCGTCGCGGACAACATCGCGCTCGGCCCCCGTAAGTTGCGCGGTCTGTCGAAGGATGCGGCGCGGGCGCTGGCGATCGAGCAGTTGGAGATCGTGGGGCTCGCCGAGAAGGCCGACGCGCGTCCCGCGAACCTCTCCGGCGGCCAGCAGCAGCGGGTCGCGATCGCCCGAGCGCTGGCCATGCGGCCGGAGATCATGTTCTTCGACGAGGCCACCTCGGCGCTGGATCCAGAGCTGGTGAAGGGCGTGCTCGCACTGATGAGCGAGCTCGCGTCCGGCGGTATGTCGATGATCGTGGTGACGCACGAGATGGGGTTCGCGCGCAGCGTCTCCGACAACATCGTGTTCATGGATCGAGGGCAGGTGGTGGAGACCGGCACGCCGGACGCGCTGTTCGAGGCCGCCGAGACGCCGCGGTTGCGCCAGTTCCTCTCGCAGGTGCTCTGAAGGTTCCCTCGCCGATGCGCTGAGGGCCGGTAGCGCACAGCTAGCAATCTCCATTCATGCGTACGTGCTAATGTGTTTCTGTTCACAGATGCACCTGTCCATCGCGATGGAAGAAGGCTTTCTGATGACTGCAGCACACTCCGAGCACTCCGGCCACGCGCACACCCACGGCGAGGGCTGCGGCCATGTCGCCGTGCCGCACGGCGACCACGTCGACTACGTTCACGACGGTCACCTGCACCGCGCCCACGACGGCCACTTCGACGAATGCGAGCCCTCCGGCCACACCGAAGTCGTCCACGACCACAAGCACGGTGAGGGTTGCGGCCACGTCGCCGTCCCGCACGGCGACCACGTCGACTACATCCACGACGGCCACCGTCACGCTCCACACGACGGCCACTACGACGAACACTGATCCCGGCCCACGTCACACCTCTCGCGCGCCCGAGCCCTGATAAAGCTGCCGGGATCCGCGCATGGCCGGAGCGAAGGCGGGGGTACGCCTACCCCGCCTCCCGCAACCGCACCTCCAGCCGCAACCCCAAAGCCTCCGCGTACCGCTCGAGCATGGGGATCGTCGGCATGGTGCCCCCTGCCTCGAATCGCGCCACGGCAGGCTGCTTCAACCCGGCTCGCTCCGCCAACTCCGCCTGCGTGATCCCGAGTGCCCGGGAGTTGGGGGTGGAGTCAGGTGTGGAAGGTGGCGATGGCGGACCAGAGGAGGGGGGAGTGTTCGATGGCGCCGGTTTCGCGCCAGGTGGTGAGGCGGGTGCGGTGCCAGGTGGTGAGGGGGTGGAGGGGGTCGGGGTGGTCGTGGGCGGTGTCGATGGCGCAGATGAGGTCTTGGAGGGGGGTGGCGGTGGCGCCCGCGAGGCGCTGGAAGGCCAGGTCGGTGGGGAGTGGCCAGCGGGTGGCGGTGACTAGTTCGGCGCCGCCGTTGATCATGGCGGCGACGAGGCCGAGCGCCTCGGTGAAGCGGAGGTCGCCGCCGCTTTCGCAGGCGATCAAGGCGACTCGGCTCGGAATCGGCCAAAGGTCTGGGCCCGCAACGGGTTCGGGGGCCAGGGTGTGAGTGCCGAGCAGGAGGTCCTTGGCCGAGAGTGGGCGGTGCGTGCGCAGGGGTTCGGCGAAACCGGTGGTTTCGGCCGTGCACGCCAGGTGGAGTTCGGCGCTTTCGCTCTGACCGGACTCCGGGGCGGCGGCCGTGACGTGGCCGACGTAGATCAGCCGCGAAGCCCCCGCGCGGAGCGTGTCGGAGAGCCACCCGCGATCCAGGTCGGTTCGGCGGAAGACCTCGACGGTATCCGTCGCGGTGGGCCGGAGGCGTTGGTGTGCAATATGTTCGGCGACGCGCTCGGAGAGTGCGCCCGCACCGTTCATCCGTCCCAGCACCGAGCCTAGGGCGGAGTCGGCGCGGAATCCCGGCACCCGCGGATCGAGCACGGCGACCACCGGCAACTCGCGATCGGCCGACCAGCTGCGCGCGAACCGGCCCGGCGCATGCACGACGCCTGCGGGAGCGAGCAGGCTGACGTCGGCGATGTCGATGAGTCGCAGGTCGGGGTCGGGCGCGATGATCTCCCACGGCACCTGCGCCACCCGCGGCGAGGGTTGCAGCCGGATGTGCGGCCGAACTCCGCCCGTGTACATCTCGTGCAACTGCGCGGCAAGGGCATAGGGCAGCAGCGCGCGGGAAAGCGACTGCGCCAATGCATATTCCGCATCCACCGACGCGAACGCGCCGGTCGTCAGCGCGCGCTCGAGCCCGCCCGGCGCGTCGGGCTTCGGCAGCGCATCGGCAAGCGCCGACACGGCCTCCGCGATCGGATCACCCGGCAGCATCGCGGCTCCGCGCGGCGCTACGTCGTCTTCCCACCGCCAGGACATGTACAGGTCACCGGCGTCGGCCATCCGCACGACAACCGTCGGCTGCTCGGGAGTCGTCATGCTCGAACCCCGTGATTCGTGCGCCGTGCCGATGTGGGCCGCCGATCAGTAGGGTCACTCATATCGTCAGCACCCGTTCCTCGCGCACCGCGCGGCCATAGCGCTGCTCGGCGGTGGTGATGTACTCCGCCAGTGCGATGTGTCCGTCCGGCGCGACCGCCAGCCGTGGCGGTGGGGCGACCCGCAGGCCGGCGGCCGCGGCGACCTTGGCCAATGCCGAACCGAGGTGGAGCGCCGAACCCTCGGTCGAGGCGGGCGTTTCGATCGGCGAGAGCGGTTCGAGTGGCAGCTGCGGGCGGGGCTGGTGGTCGGTCGCATCGACATCCACTGTGGTGCCCGCACATTGGGTTTCGATGAGGTCGGCGATGAGCGGGCCGTCTCCGCAGAGGAACGCGAACCGGAACGCCAAGCGCATCGCGGGGTCGGCGATCTCGCGGTTCCACTGGGCGCGCTGGCTGCCGTTCGGCAGCGTGTAGCGCACGGCATCGATGGCGATGGCCGCGGGCACCGCCACATCGCGGGCCAGCGCCAGCAGTTCGGGGGTCGGCGAGGCGACGCTGTCGATGAGCGCCTCCAGCAATACCGCATGCCAGAAATCGACCTGCGCGCAGTGCAATCCGAGACCGCGCGCCGCGTACGCCTCGAACGCGGCGGCGAGCAACTCCTGTCCCTCGTCGACTCGAAAACCTTTGAAAGCCACTGTCGCGAGGCGGGTCTGGACGGCGGCCACGTCCAGCGCCGCGCCGGACGCCTCGAAGCAGGCCAGGCTGCGCCGGTACAGCGCCTCGGCTTGTTCGTCGTCGCGCTGTTCGGCGACGAATCCCATGATCCTGAGCCCGACCCCGGCGCGGTACTCGAGCCCGGCTTGTTCGAAGTACCACTGGCTCGCCCGCAGCGGCGCCTCCGCCTCGTCGAACCGGTCCACCCTGGTGTACAGGGTGGCGAGATTCTGCTGGGTTTCGGCCACCGCGTTGTGGTCGCCCGCCGCCTCGAAGGCGCGCAGCGCTTGTTCGGCGAAGTCGATGCCGAGTTCCCTGCGTCCGGTCTCGAAGTAGGCGCCCGCCAAGTTCATCAGCGGATGACCCGCCAGATGCGGCGCGAAATGCTCTGCGACGTTCAGGGTTTCGGTGGCCAGTTCGATCACCCGCACCCACTTGGCGCGGTGGAACGCCACCGCGGTCAGCGAGAGCAGGCAGGGCACCCGCAGCGACCCGAATTCGGGATTGTCCGCGAGCAGCGCCCTGGCCTCCTCGAGCGCTTCCTGCGCCGTGTCGAGTTCGCCGAGGTGCTGTAGCGCCTGCGAGTAGTTGACGAGCGTGGACGCGCGTTTCTCGACGGCATCGTCGGGGATCTGTGCCAGCGCCGACCGGAACCGGACGGCCGCGCCCGCGTGGTCGCCGAGTTCGTCGCACATGCTCGCGGCGTTGACCAGCGCGCTGACCCGCACACCGTCGGAGGTGGTGCGGACCGCGTGCTCGAAGATTCGCAGCGCCTCCGCGACTTCGCCGCGCTGATACGCCGCGGCTCCCTCGTAGAGCAGTTCCAGGCCGGGCGGCGCTGCGTCGTCCTGCGTCATCAGAAGTCCGAATCCGATGCGGCGGCCGCGATCTCGGCCAGTAGCGGCGCATCGTCGTCGCTCGCTGTGGCGCGGCGCAGCCGGGCTGCCACCAGATCCCGGATGCGCGCGCGCTCGTCGTGCTCGGCGGGGGAGAGCGGTTCCGGACCCACGCCCGGCACGTAAACCTGCACCCCCGCAACAGCTTCCGCATCGGTAGACGCGGTGCCATGCCAGGTGTCGCCGAATAGATGGAGTTCGGTATCGATCACGCCGACCGCTGTGTCGAGCAGCGCGCGCGGGTGCAGATGCGCGGGCGGGGCCCCGAGTTGCGGCGCGGCAACCGCCTGCACCCGAACGAGCGTCGCACCTTCCGCCCTCGTCAACTCCCAGGACACCGCGTGCTCGGAAGCGTCGACCAGGCCGGGCGGGCAGCGCCGCCAGTCCCAGCCGCTGCTGCCCCTCCCGAAGACCAGTTCACCGTGTCGCGCACCGGAACCGGCGGCCAGCGCATAGTCCTCCGCGCGGCCCAGCGCGACGGGTGCCGAGGGCGCGGGCTCGGGATGCGCATCCGCGCCGTCCACGATCAACTCGCACGCCTCGGTGAGCGTGGCGATCTCGGTGTCGAGCAGCCGCTGATCCAGCGCCGGGATGCCGTCGATGGTGGAGGCGGGCCACCAGCGCGTCGCCCAGTGCGCGTAAGCCAGCTTTCTGGCCTGCGCGACCAGAGCGGGCAGCGCGGGTTCGGCCGCAAGCTCGACGGCCTCCCGGTCGGCGACGGCGAGTGCGACGCGCTCGCCGTACACGGCCCACAACCATTCCTGCGCTTCGTCGAGGTCGTGCAGCACGGCGGCGGGAACCGGCTCTCCGGCAAGCAGACTCCAACCGAGGTGGCCGCCGACGACCTCCAGCACCATGGTGTCCAGCGGGGGAACGTCGGCTGCGAGCACCGGCGCGCCCGCAGGCGCGATGGTCCAGAGTCCATCGGCGTCTTCGCGCACGAGCACCGTATTCATCAGCTCGCCCTCGATTCCGTCGAATCGCCTTCGCCCGCGACAGCATTCGCACTGAGCGCGTTCTTCACCTTGGTGCGATGATCGAGGATGACCGAGCGGGCGACGCCATCCAGCAGATCCCACAGCTCCTCGGGTTCGGCCACCGGCGCCGTCCGAACATCACGGCCGTGCAGACGAACCCACAGCCGCCGCAGATAGGGCCGCCACGGCGTGCGGAGTTCCGCGGCGATCTGCGCAAGCGGCCCGCGCACTTCATCGCCATCGTGCACCGCAAGCCGCCGTGCTTGCAGCACATAGGCTTCGCGCCGCCAGCGGTTGTTGATCACCTGGTTTGCCGCGGATCCGCGCACCACGTCGACCGGCGCCGATACCCGCCCGGCCACCCGTTTGGCGTCCGTGCTGCCGCGCTCCGACCACGCCGCATCGGCCAAGCGGCGCACCCGCCCCGCCTCATGGACGCGCTCGTTCACCCCCGCGCCGAACGGCGAAAGGCCAACGGCAAGTACGGCTCCGGTAGCAGCCGCGACCCGCAGCGTCTCGTCCAGCAGTGCCCACGGCGAACAACTGCGGGCGATTTCGTCGGTGACGAGTTCCGGGATCGGTGGCAGTTCGGCGCGTTCGCTCGAGGCCTGCAATACCGTGAAGACCCGTTCGTAGATCGTGCGATCGAACGGGAGCCCGAGGTCCGCCTTGGACGCCGAGGCGCCGAGCGCGGGCGGGTGCGGTAGCGGATGCGCGGTGAGCCCGAGTTCGTTCGCGCTGCCGCCGGATGCCCGGTGCCAGAGGTCGATTCCGGAGTGGGTGCCCGCGCGCGCCGCCACGAGACGGTCGAGTTCGGGCTGTCCGTCGCCGGTCACCCGGCTGTTCGCGCACGCGTCGAGCAGTTCCTCGAACGCCGCGGTGTGATCGCCGCTCGCCGTCGCCGGTCGCCGTCGCCAGGCGATCTCGATCAACCCGCCCAGCTCCCGCGCCAATCCCGCGTCGGTGAGATGGTTCTTGAGCGCCTGCGTGGTGCGGCCCGCGGCGAATTCGTGGATATCGCGCAGCGCGGCTTCCGCTGTTTGCCTGTCCCGCACCGGATCCGGGTGCCCCGCCGTCGTCGCGAGCTCGAAGCAGCGCTGGAAGTAGAGATCCTGCGGATTGCCCTCGGTGATGCGCAGTGCGCGGCGAACCTGTTTGAGCAGCGTGAACCAGGCCGCGGTGGCCCGCAATACGTCCGCGGCGGCGAATATCCGCGTGGCGAGCAGCGTCGCGCCGTCCGCGCTCAGGATCGCGCCCGCGCAAGTCGGATGCTGCACGGGCCGGATCACCAAAGGGTCGAGCACGAGTTTGACGGTCCGGCGCAGCGGTCCGCCGTGCGGTCCGCTGAGTGCTTCCACGCCGTCGAGCCTGCGCCACACCTCGTCGAGCACCATGGCGCGCGGTCGTCGCATTCGACCAGGTTAACGGACCTCTGGCCGACTCGGGCCGCCGAAACCTGGGATCGGTAGGCGGCGCGCGATTTCTACCTTTCTCGCAACGGCCCAACCACGGGGCCGGACCAACCGAGAGAGACAGGAACAGATCACCATGAACACCAAGCACTTCCGCATCGGCACCGCCGCCATCGCCGCCATCGCGCTCACCGGCTTCCTCACCGCCTGCGGCGACGACTCCGCGAAGAGCTCGCCCGCGACCTCGCAGCAGACCACCGCCGCCGCGCCCGCGGCCCCGGCCTCCGGAAAGTCCGCGGCGCTGGTCGACGGCAAGACGCTGACCGGCACGTTCGACACCACCTGCGCCAAGCAGGGCGACACCCTGGCGCTCGCGCTGACCGACAACAACAACGCCACCTACGGCCAGCTGACGGTCAGCGCCACCGTCACCGGCGCCGACACCGTGCAGGCCGTCGGCATCGCGGGCAGCAAGGGCGGTTCCTCGGGTCTGCCCTATGCGGTGGGCTACGGCAACGGCCAGCCGGGCGGCTCGGCGAAGGTCGTGAAGGACGGCAACACCTACAAGGTCACCGGCGAGGGCGTCGGCGCGCCGGACCTGACCAATCCGCTGGCGGGGCCGTCGACCTCGACCTTCGACATCACCTTCGCCTGCTCGACCATCGTCGGCGCCTGACGGACGGTCCGAGTGCTCGGCTCCCCGTCGTCCCGCGAGCCCGGCGCTACCGAGGGGTGCGCCTGGCAGGCACGACGGGGTTGCCCGGAACCCGGAACACCCGGCCCGACAACGAACAACCGAGGAGCACACCATGGCAACCAAACTGCGCGCCGCCGCGATCGTCTTCGGCCTCGCCGCGATCGGCCTCTACCTCTGGCACGGCCTCACCTACGAGCCGAGCAGCCCCTACGAGCCCGGCTTCCTCGCGTGGGTGAACGGCTTCATGGCCCTGCCGATCATCGCGTTCACCGCGGTGGTGATGGTCTTCGCCTTCACCGGCGAGGGCATCATGTCCGCCTTCACGGGGCTCAACACCACGGAATTCCGCGGCGGGCTGCTCGGCATCGGCACCGTGAAGTCGTTCCGGCAGACCGGTCTCACCGTCAACGACCAGCCGCAGATTCGCATCGAGTTCAGCGTCGAAGGCGTGGACGGCAAGGTCTTCGAGTCCGCGGCGAAGCTGATCGTGCCGCTCACCGAACTGGCGCTGCTGCGTCCAGGGGTGGTGCTTCCGGTGCGGTACCTGCCGGACCGCACCGACAAGGTGGAGGTGGATCTGTCCGGCGACAGCGTCGAGGCGCAGCGGGTGATGAACGAATCCATGATCCGCAAGGGCTTCACCACCGAGGCCAAGCTGGACATCGCGGCCCGCGGCATCGCGGCCCAGGCGGTGGTGCAATCGCTGTCGGTGCCCGGCGAGATCCGCGGCGGATACTCGAAGGTGGAGATCGGCCTGGCCGTCACCAGGCCCGACGGCAGTACCTTCCGCACCCGCGCCGAGAAGTTCCTGCCTCCGGCCAGCGTCGGCAATGTGCAGGTGGGCAGGATCGTGCAGGTGCACTACTTGCCGGAGAACGAGCAGGAGGTCGTCATCGCGGTTCCGGTGAACGCCTGAGACTTGGTCGGCTGTTCACCTGGGTGTTTCCTGGGAATAGCCTGGGGCGTTTAGCGTGCGGCCGACAGCCCGAAGCAGGAGATCGTGACCTTGAAACCACTCGCCCTTTTCGTGCAGCACGACGGCCGCTCCGCGCGCGCCGCCGTGACCTGCGAGTACAAATGCGCCAACGCGTGCTTCCACGAGACACCCAACACCTCGGGCGGCGAGTACTTCGGCGACATCGTCAGCTCCCTGAATCGGCGCGGTCTGATCAAGGGCGGCGCGGCCGCGGTGCTCGCCGTCGGCGCCGCCTCCGCGCTGGCGGCCTGCGGTGACGACGAGGCAGGCACCGGCGCCACCCCGGCGGGCCCGCCCGGCACCGGAACCGACTTCACCGCGGTCGCCCCCAACAAGGAAGATGCCCTCGTCATCCCGGAGGGTTACGAACAGTCGGTCGTGATCCGCTGGGGCGACCCGCTTTTCGCCGACGCACCCGCCTTCGATTTCGACAAGCAGACCGCCGCCGCGCAGGTCAAGCAGTTCGGCTACAACAACGACTTCGCGGCCCTGCTGCCGATCGAGGGCCAGGCCAACAGCTACCTGCTGGTGGTCAACCACGAGTACACCACCGCGCCGCAGATGTTCCGCGGCTACGACAAAGCGAACCCGACGCCCGAGCAGCTCGCCATCACCATGGCGGCGCACGGCCTGACCGTCGTCGAGGTCAAGGGTGAAGCGGGCACCGGCAAGCTGACGCCCGTCTTCGGCAAGTACAACCGCCGCATCACCGCGACCACCGAGTTCACCGTGACCGGTCCGGCCGCAGGGAGCGATCTGCTGAAGACCTCCGCCGACCCGACCGGCACCAAGGTGCTCGGCACCTTCGCCAACTGCGCGGGCGGTGTGACGCCCTGGGGCACAGTGCTTTCCGGCGAGGAGAACTTCCACGGCTACTTCGCCAACGGCGACAAGCCCGCGGGCGGCGACGCCGCGGTGGCGCGCGCCAAGCGCTACGGCTTCACCGCGGGCGCGACGGCCAACCTGTGGGAGCGCGCCGACAAGCGCTTCGACCTGGCCCAGGAACCCAACGAGGCCAATCGTTTCGGCTACGTCATCGAGGTCGACCCGTGGGACCCGAACTCGACGCCGGTCAAGCACACGGCCATGGGCAGGCTCAAGCACGAGGGCGCGAATATCTACGTCACCAAGGGTGGCGACGTCGTCTCCTACACCGGGGACGACGAAAGATTCGACTACATGTACAAATTCGTGTCGTCCCGCAAGGTGCAGTCCGGCACCGGCGCGGCCAGCAGGCGGCACAACATGACCATTCTCGACGCGGGCACCCTCTACGTCGCCAAGCTCACCGGCGACCACGCGGACAAGATCGACGGCACCGGCGCCAAGCCTTCGGATCAGGGCTTCACCGGTAAGGGACAGTGGATTCCGCTGCTGGAGACCAACGCCGAGGGCAAGGGCAAGTCGCTCGTCGACGGTATGACCGCCGAAGAGGTCGCGGTGTTCACCCGGCTGGCGGCCGACAAGGTCGGCGCCACCAAGATGGACCGCCCGGAGGACTTCGAGGCCAACCCCTTCACCGGCAAGGTGTACGTCGCGCTGACCAACAACGACAACCGCGGCAAGGAGGGCAAGGCCGGTCCGGACGAGGCGAACCCGCGCAACCTCAACAAGAACGGCCAGGTCCTCGAGATCGACGACGACCACACCGGCACCCAGTTCACCTGGTCGCTGCTGCTGGTCTGCGGCGACCCGGCCGCGGCGGACACCTACTACGCCGGGTTCGACAAGACCAAGGTGAGCCCGATCTCCTGCCCGGACAACCTGGCCTTCGACCCGTACGGCAACCTGTGGATCTCCACCGACGGCAACGCGCTGAAGTCCAACGACGGCCTCTTCTCGGTGGTGCTGGACGGCGCGAATCGCGGTGAGACCAAACAGTTCCTGACGGTGCCGCGCGGCGGTGAGACCTGCGGTCCGATCGTCACCGAATCGCGGGTCATCGTGTGCGTGCAGCATCCGGGCGAGGCCGACGACGCCACTCCCGACAACCCGCTCTCGCACTGGCCCGACGGCGGTTCCGCGCAGCCGCGGCCCTCGGTGGCGGTGGTCTGGAAGAAGAACGGCGGCCGCATCGGCGTGTAACCGGCTGTCCCCCGGGTGGTTTCGCCACCCGGGGGCATCGGTCAGCTGCTTCCGGTGAGCCCGCCCATGTTGGCGAAGCGGGCGAAATCGCCTTGGGCGCCGCTGTATACGTTGAGGTCGGTGCGGCCCGCGATGCCGGGGATGCTGCCGCTGTCGGTGGTCTGCCAGAACGTCCACGTCGGCCAGCCGCCGGGCACCTCGGGCTGATCGTTGCCGCGGTAGTCGGCGATCCACAGCGGATAGTGAGTGAACTCGCTGGTGTTGGCCATCGCCGTCTTCCAGAAGTTCGGATAGGTGTAGACGATCGGCACCCGGCCGGTCAGCGCCTGCACGGTGTTCAGGTAGCGGTGCGTCCAGTTGATCAGCGCCGCGGGATCGAGCCCGCCGGTGTGCTCGAGATCCAGCACGGGCGGCAGGTCCAGCGGACCGTTCTGGCCGAGCACTATCGCGGCGTAGAGCGCCGCTTGCGGTTCCGGCGGCAGTTGCGGCCGGGCGTAGTGATACGTGCCGCGGGCCATGCCCGCCGCGCGCATCAGCAGGCTGTCCGCGACGAAGTAGGGATTGATGTAGCTCAAGCCTTCGGTGGCCTTGACCATGGCGAAATCGTGTCCCGATCGCTTGACGGCGAACCAGTCGATCAGCCGCCCGTCGATGTGCTGCCAGGACGAGACATCCGGCCCGACCGGCGCGGCCGCCGCCTGTCCGTTTGCCGAAAGGATGCTGCCCACGACGAGCGCGGACAACGCAAGATTGCGGGTCGCTCTCCAACGAGTGCTATCCATGCTCTTCGACCTTAGGTGGCGGCACTTCAGGCGAACAGTGGTACGAATGATTCGGTTGCCGAATGTTTACCAGAGAACGGTAGTGATCATCCGAGCCAGTCAAGCACCGACGCGGCGGTCCAGGACTGCTGCATGCTGCCGAGCGGCTCGCCGGTGAAAGGCTCGTAGTACTCCGCGAAGGCGCCGTCGCTGGCCTGCCGCAGCCCCTCGGCGCGGAGCATGAACGCCCGCTCGGCCCAGCCGCGACGGGCGAAGACCCAGGAGAACAGCCAGCTCATCACCGGCCACACCGGCCCGCGCCAGTATTCGCGCGGCCGGAAGTCCTTGGAGACGGGGGAGGTCGAGGGCGGCAGCGCGTAGCGCAGGTCCGGGTGACCGCAGTAGCGCGGGCCCTCGAACAGGCGAAGCAGGCTGCGCTCGGTGTTGCGCGGCAGGCCGCCGCACAGCAGCGGGGCGAAGACCGCGAGGGTCTCGGTGCCGATCCAGCGCTGCGCGCGCACGTCGAAATCGCGGGCCGCGCCCGTGCGGGCGTCCGCGGTGGCGACGACGCCCGCGCGGAAGCGATCGGCCCACGCGTACAGGTCGCGCACGTCGGCGTTCGGCTGCTTGTACTCCTCGCCGATATGGGCGAGCACCTCGCAGGCCAGCGAGAAGATCGCGGTGACGAACACGTCCTCCACGGCGAAGCTCATGCTGGAGGCCAGCAGGTAGTCGTCGTATCCGGCCCGCCGCATCTGCTCGACCAGCCACAGGTACCTGTCGTACTCGCGGTCGGTGGGGCGCTGGGTCGGATCGGAGACGACCAGCACGTCCTCGCGGTGGTAGGCGGGCAGGTCGCCGGGGAGGACGTTCTCGTAGGCGCGGTCCCAGCGCGGCGAGTTGTCCATGCCGGATTCCCAGCCGTGATAGAGCGTGATCCGGCCGTTCTCCTTCGGATCGCGGGCGTGCGCGAGCCAGCGATGCCAGCGCACCAGATCCGGCCAGCGACGGTTGAGGAACTCCTCGGCGACCGCGCGGGTGCTGCGGCCGTGGCGTCGCGAGTGATCGAGGATGCGCTGCACGGCGATGGCGTGCACCGGCGGCTGGGTGATGCCGGAGGTGTCCGGTCCGTCGGGCGCATTGGCGGCCAGCTTGCGGCACTCCCAGCGGGCCGGGCCGGGGAAGTAGCCGTCCACACCGTTGGCGAACACGATGTGCGGGATCATCCCGTTCTTCCACTGCGCCGAGAGCAGCGTGTCCAGCTCGACGACGGCCCGTTCCACGCTGAGCGGAGCGAGGCCGACCGCGACGAACGCCGCGTCCCAGCTCCACATGTGCGGGTACAGCCGGGGCGCCGCACTGGTCATCGTGCCCAGGTCGTTGCCCCGCAGCAGGTAGGCGGCGCGCGCCGCGAGCTGAGTGGGGGTGAAACCCGGATGTGCCATCCCCCTATTCTGCGATCCCACGGGGAGATATGCCCGCTCGGCAGCGGTGCGTTGCGTCGCAGTATCGGGTTCGGCCGTACCGCCGATTCGTGGCCCGGCATCGTTCCCGGCCTGCGGCGTTCGATGGTGGCTCATCAGGTGTTCCGCGGATCTCACTCTCGCATGCCCCCCGTACGTGGAGATTGTTACGACGTATGCGTGCATCGCTACGAGTCCGCGCGGTGCTACGGATTTTCGCAACCCACTACGGTGGGGCGCATGACCGCCGCCGTCACCAGCACCCCGAAGCCGACCGCGTTGATCACCGGAGCCAGCCGCGGGCTCGGCGCGGCCATCGCCCGCGAACTCGCGCCGGGATACGACCTGCTGCTCGGCGCGCGCTCCGAGGACGCGCTGCGCGACATCCTCGCCGAGCTGCCGGAGGCGACGCCGTGGCCGGTGGAGCTCACCGATTACGACGCCGTCGCCGAGGCGGTGTCCGCGGTGCCGCGGCTGGACGTGCTCGTGCACAACGCCGGGGTGGCCGATCTCGGCACCATCGCGGAATCTTCGGTGGCGCAGTGGCGAAACACGTTGGAGGCCAACCTCATCGCCGTCGCCGAGCTGACCAGATTGTTGCTGCCCGCGTTGCGCGCGTCGAACGGCCATGTGGTGCTGATCAATTCGGGCGCGGGTCTGCGGGCCAACGCGGGCTGGGCCACCTATGCGGCCAGCAAGTTCGGGTTGCGTGCCTTCGCCGACGCGCTGCGGCTCGAGGAGCCCGCGTTGCGCGTGACCTCCATCCACCCCGGGCGCATCGATACCGACATGCAGCGGGAGATCACTGCCAACGAAGGCCGCGAGTACCGACCGGAGGAGTTCCTCACGGCCGAGACGGTCGCGACCGCGGTGCGACATGCCGTGGAGACCCCGCTCGACGCGCATCCGACCGAGATCGTGCTGCGGCCCATCGCCCGCTGAACCCGACCGAAGGTGACATCCGGCCCGCCCGACGGGCTCGAGGTCACCTTCGGTCGATTCCTCGCCCGCGCCATGTATTCCGACCGAAGGTGACATTCGGCCGGTCTGCCGGGCTCGGGGTCACCTTCGGTCGGAGGTATGGGTCGGGAGATCAGGCGACGATGTTGACCAAGCGCCCCGGCACCACGATCAGCTTGCGCGGCGCGGCGCCGTTCAGCAGCGCCGCGATCTTCTCGTCGGCGAGCGCGGCCGCCTCGATGGCCGCGGAGTCGGCGTCGGCGGGGACCTGAATCCGGCTGCGCACCTTGCCGTTCACCTGGATCGGGTACTCCACCGTGTCCTCGACGAGCAGCGCGGGATCGGCCACCGGGAACGGGCCGTGCGCCAGGGAAACGCTGTGGCCCAGCCGTTCCCACAGCTCCTCGGCCACATGCGGGGAGAGCGGCGCCAGCATCAGCACCAGCGGCTCCACCACCGAGCGCGGAGCGCCGTCGGGGTAGTTCTTGGTCAGGTGGTTGGTCAGCTCGATGAGCTTCGCGCCCGCCGTGTTGTCGCGCAGCGCGGCGAAATCCTCGTCGACGCCCGCGATCGTCTTGTGCGTCAGGCGCAGCGTCTCGTCCGACGGCGCGTCCTCGGTGACGCGCAGCGTGCCCGTCTCCTCGTCCACCACCAGGCGCCAGACCCGCTGCAGGAACCGGTGCGCGCCGACGACGTCCTTGGTCGCCCACGGCCGCGAGGTGTCCAGCGGACCCATCGACATCTCGTAGAAACGGAAGGTGTCGGCGCCGTACAGATCGCACATCTCATCCGGAGAGATGGCGTTCTTCAACGACTTTCCGATCTTGCCGTACTCCTGGAACACCTCGAGCTCGACGCCGGTCGCATCGCTCCAGAAGAACTTGCCTGCGCGATCGACGATTTCGGCGGCGGGCACGTACGCGCCGCGCTCGTCGGTGTAGGCGTGCGCCTGGATGTAGCCCTGGTTGAACAGTCGCCGGTACGGCTCGCTGCTGCTCACATCACCCAGGTCGAACAGCACCTTCTGCCAGAAGCGCGCGTACAGCAGGTGCAGCACCGCGTGCTCGACGCCGCCGATGTACAGGTCGACGCCGCCCGGATCGTTCGGACCGTGCTCCGCGGTGCGCGGGCCGAGCCAGTACTGCTCGTTCTCCTTGGCGCAGAACGCATCTGTATTGGTCGGATCGGCATAGCGCAGCTGATACCAGGAACTGCCCGCCCAGTTCGGCATGACGTTGGTGTCGCGCCGGTACTTCTTCGGCCCGTCGCCCAGATCCAGCTCGACGTGCACCCAGTCGGTGGCCTTGGCCAGCGGCGGGGACGGCTCGGAGTTCGCGTCGTCCGGATCGAAGGTCACCGGTGCGAAGTCGTCCAGCTCGGGCAGTTGCACGGGCAGCATGGATTCCGGCAGCGCGTGCGGTGCGCCCTGCTCGTCGTAGACGATCGGGAACGGCTCGCCCCAGTAGCGCTGGCGGGCGAACAGCCAGTCGCGCAGCTTGTACTGGATGGTGCCGGTGCCGTGCCCGTCGGCCTCCAGCCTGCCGATGACGGTGGCCTTGGCCTCCTCGACCGAAAGACCGTTCAGGTAATCGGAATTCACCAATTCGCCCTCGCCGGCGTGGGCGCCGTTGGCGACATCGCCGCCGGAGATGACCTCGATGATCGGCAGGCCGAAGGCGGTGGCGAACTCGTGGTCGCGGTGATCGTGGCCGGGCACCGCCATGATCGCGCCGGTGCCGTAGCCGATCAGCACGTAGTCGGCGATGAAGATCGGAATCCGCTGTCCGTTCACCGGATTGGTGGCGTAGGAGCCGAGGAAGACACCGGTCTTCTCCTTGTACTCCTGGCGCTCCAGATCCGACTTGGCCGCGATGGCCTTGCGGTAGGCGGCGACGGCGTCGGCGGGCGTGGCCGCGCCCTCGTTGGTCCAGCGGGGATCGGTGCCCTCCGGCCACTGCGCCGCGGCCAGCCGGTCGACCAGCTCGTGCTCGGGGGCCAGCACCATGTACGTCGCGCCGAAGAGGGTGTCGGGGCGGGTGGTGAACACCTCGACCTGGCCCGCGTCGGAATCGAACTTCACCTGGGCGCCGCGGGAACGGCCGATCCAGTTGCGCTGCATGGCCTTCACGTTCTCCGGCCAGTCCAGCGAGTCCAGGTCGTCGACCAGCCGGTCCGAGTAGGCGGTGATGCGCATCATCCACTGCCACAGGCGCTTACGGAAGACCGGGAAGTTGCCGCGCTCGCTGCGGCCGTCGGCGGTGACCTCCTCGTTGGACAGCACGGTGCCGAGGCCGGGGCACCAGTTGACCACCGAATCGGTCTGGTACACCAGGCGATACGAGTCGATCACCGCGGCGCGCTCGGCGGCGGACATGGCCGCCCAGTCCTTGCCGTCGGGCGCGGGCCGTGCGCCGGAGGCGAACTGGTCCTCCAGGTCGGCGATGGGGCGGGCGCGACCGGTCTCCAGGTCGTACCAGGCGTTGTAGATGCGCAGGAAGATCCACTGCGTCCAGCGGTAGTACTCCGGGTCGGTGGTCGCGAACGAGCGGCGCCGGTCGTGGCCGAGGCCGAGCCGGTCCAGCTGGCGCTGCATGGTGGCGATGTTGGACTCGGTGGTGTCGCGCGGGTGCGCGCCGGTCTGCACCGCGTACTGCTCGGCGGGCAGGCCGAAGGCGTCGTAGCCCAGCGCGTGCAGCACGTTGCGGCCGTGCATGCGGTGGTAGCGCGCGAACACATCGGTCGCGATGTAGCCGAGCGGATGGCCGACGTGCAGGCCCGCGCCCGACGGGTACGGGAACATGTCCTGGACGAACAGCTTGTCGGCGGGGATGTCCCCGGCGAGCGGGCCGGTCGGGTTCGGCGCGTGGAAGGTTCCACGCTCCACCCAGTTCTGCTGCCACCGGCGCTCGATGCGGCCGGCGAGGTCAGCGTTGTACCGGTGCTGGGGTACATCGCTTTCGGTTGCACGACTGTCCTGCACGGTCCTGCCTTCTTGTTTCTCGCCGATCCTGGACAAACTTCGTATTACAGGGTAGAACGTCCGGTCCGAGGTACCGAAAATCGGGCTGCGCGCCCATGCGCTAGCCTGCATAGGTGTTCGTCGTCGCTCTCGTCCTGTTCGTGCTGGCCGCCGTGGCCATCGCAACCGGCGTGCTCGGACTGACCGGCAGGCTCCCGCGCAACCGCTTCGTCGGTGTGCACACCGAGGCCGCCCTCACCTCCGAAGAGACCTTCCGCATCGCGAACCGCGTCGCCGCCCCCACCTCGGTCGCGGCGGGCGCGCTGCTCTTCGCCGGTGGTCTGGTCGCCTACGCCGCGGGCGGTGTGGTCGCCCTGATCGTCGCGGGCGGCGCCGCCGTCATCGCCCTGTTCACCCTGGGTGCGGGCGCGAACGCGGCGGGCGAGGCCATCGCGGGCTTGGTGCCCGCGAAAGACGTGGGCGGCTGCGGCCAGTCCTGCGGCGCGTGCTCCCTGCGCGACGCTTGCCAGCCCGCGAACTGACCCTCCCGACGCCGCGCGAGGCGTACCCTGAGCTGCACCGGCGGGTCATCCGCCTCGGGAGGGTTCCATGTATTTCATTCTGGCGATAATCGCCGCCGCCCTCGGCGCTGCCCTCCTCGACGACGGCCTGGCGCCCGGCGTGTTCTTCGCCCTCGCCGCAGCCTTCGTTGTGATGGGGATCATTCAGGTCAAACGCAATGCCGCCCGCCCCGGCGCGCGCTGGTGGGCAGGCGGCAGCGGCGGCTCCGATGACGGCGGCGGCTCCGACAGCGGCTGCGGCGGTGGTGGTTGCGGCGGTGGTGGCGGAGGCGATTGACCGCGCCGCCTGCCGCGGGGAACCGCTCTTTCTCTCCCGTCGATTCGGAGTCAGTCGGCGCCAGGGGGTGGGGTGATGTGGCGGGAGAGTGGGCTGCCCTTTGGGTTGAGGTAGAGGACGAAGAGGGTGACAAGGGTGGTGCCGAGGTTGCGGGCGACGTGTGGGTACTCCGGGCCGCTCGGCTCGCGGAACACGCGCCCGCGCCGGTAGGTGACGGGAGCGCCGGCGGCGCCGGGGTGGTCGAGTGTGCCGCGAGCGACCAAGACCAGGAGCGTGCCGTCGTGGTAGTGCCAGCCGCTGGTGCCGCCCGGGTCGATCACCGTCTGCCGCAACAGCAGGTCGCGCCCACCGAGACTCAGCCGTGCCAGCACCCGGCTCGCGGTCCCCGATGCGGGTGAGGCATTGGCAACGAGACCGGGTAGACGTGGGATCCTCACCACCCCATCGAACCATCCGCCCGGGAGGCTTTGCCGGTGCTCCGTTCGCTGCCACGAAACCTTATTCGGGGGGCGGGACCGAACGGCCGAGCCGTTGGAACAAGGGGGGACGGGCGGGCGTTCGCTCAGCGCAACCCCGCCACCGCCGCCAGCACCGCGCGTCCCGCTTCCCGATCGCCGACGGCGATGCGGGCGCTGCCGTCCGGATACGCCTTCGCCGCGATCTGCGCCCGCCGCAACGCCGTCGCCACCCCTGGCCCGGGGAGGTACAGGAAGTTGGCGTGGCTGCGCGGGACGGCGTGGCCGCAGGCGAGTAGCGCGTTGCGCAATGATTCGCGTTCCTCCGTGATGTGCCGGATCCTTGCCGCGAGTTCGGGCTGGGCCGCGTAGGACGCGGACACGGCGGCGACGGCGGTGGCGGAGACGCCGAAGGGAAGTTGCAGCCGATGCACCCGCTCGATGAGCTCGCGCCGCCCGTACGCGTACCCGATGCGCAGGCCCGCCAGTCCGTACGCCTTCGAGAAGGTGCGCAGCACGAGAAGATTCGAGTGCTTGCGCAGCAGCGCGAGGGTGTCCACCCGGTCCTCGGGGCCGAGGAATTCGGCATACGCCTCGTCGAGGATCACCGTCACCCGGTTCGGCACGGCGTTCAGGAACGACTTCAGCTCGTCCGCGGGCACGACGGCTCCGGTCGGATTGTGCGGACGGCACACGACGACCACCGCCGTCCGCTTGTCGATGGCCCGCCGCGTCGCGGCCAGATCCTGATTGCCCGCGGCGTCCAAGGGCACCGGAACGAGAGTCATCCCGATCATCTCCGCGATGATCGGATACCCGTCGAAGGTCGGCATGCCGGCGACGATCTCCGCACCGTCGCCGACCGCTTGCATGATCTGCATGGCCACCCCCGTCGCGCCGGAGCCGACCACCACTTGGTCGCCATGCACGCCGACGCGCCGCGCGATGATCTCGGGCAGCTCCCGCGGCAGGAACTCCGGATACCGATTCGCCTGCACCAGCGCCTGATTCACGGCGCGGAGCACGGAAGGCAGTGGCGGGAACGGGTTCTCGCTCAACGAGAGATCGAACCGCGTCGGCGGTCGGGTCTGCCGGCGGTGGTGTCGCGAGGAGCGGGTGTCCTCGGTGAACCCGATGGTCATGCCGCCGCACCCCAGCGCACCGCCGCGGCCGCGGCGAAATCACCGGCGTGCGCGAACGCCGACATCAGTACCACCGACCCGTTGCGCAGCCGACCGGCCCGGTTCTCCACATCCAACGTGACGGGAATGCCTGCGGCGAACAGGTTTCCGCACCGATCGAAGGTGTCCGGGTGCCGCTCGGCGGGCAGTTCGAGGGCATCGTGCCAGTTACGCAGGAACAGCCGGTTCGGCTGATTGGTGACGAAAGTGTCGATGTCGCGGCCCTTCACGCCGATCCGGTCGCACACCGCAAGCGCCACTTCGGGCACCAGCCGGTTGCCGCGCGCGAACACCTTGGTGACCTTGGATTCGGTGAAGCTGACGCAGGCCTGACCCGCACCCGGCTCCCAGTACTTGCGCTCGCCGTTGGTCGAGAAGTCCATGTCACCAGCGAATTCCGGGTAGGTACGGCATTCGATGTCGAGCACCGGCGCGCTGTCGTCCTTGACCAGCAGACCGACGCCGCATCCGTCACCGGGCACGGGCGCCTGCGCCAGTTTGCGGATCTCGGTCTGGGTGAACACCGGGCCCGCGGAATTCTGGGCGACCGCGATGAGCGCGGTGCGAGCGTCGGTGGTCTGCAAGATCATTCGAGCCAGCGCCATCATGTGCACGAAGGCCGCGCAGCCGCCGTTGTGGATGTCGTAGACGACGCGCGGCCGGATGCCGAGCCGCCTGGCGACCTCGGGACCGCTGCCGAGCACCGGATTGTCCGGCAGCTGGGTGTGCGTGATCAGCACATCGATGTTCGAAAACAGTTGTGTCCCATGGCGTTGCCGCAGCGGCTCGACGGCGCGCTCGATCATGTCGACGGCGGTTTCGTCCCTGCCCACATGATGTCGACCGCGCGGGGAGCGGAACATCACGTTCTTGGCCATCCGGTCCGAGCGGGCGAACTGGGTGAAATATTCGGTGTCGACGGGCTCGCCGGGCAGGTAGGAGGCCACATCGACGAGGCTGACGGTCGGGAGCCTCGCGGCGTCCGGGTCGGTTGCGAACATCGGCATCCTCACTTCATCCAGTCGGGTTTGATCGGCAGCCCGTGCGCCGCCCGGTATTCGCAGATCGCCTTGAGGTTGTCCAGCTCCAGCTGGTGACCGGCGGAGAACATCTCCCAGAAGTCGCCGACCCAGACCGGCCGCCCGGCGGGCGCGGTCTCGGGGTAGGGGTTCTCGTCGTAGAACGGGTGACGGCAATTCGTCCACAGCACGACCGAACCCGGCTTGTGCAGCACCACCTGCGCGTCGACCACCCGCATCAGGTAGACCATCCACAGGTGTTCACCCTGATCCCAGGCGCAGTGGTAGTCGACGGTCATCGCGTCCGGATTCGCCACCGTGCGGGTGAATATCCGGGTCGAGTCGCCGAGCCGGTCGTAGGCGAGCCACAGGCCCTGCTCGTCGGTTTCGGTGAATCCGCGCAGGCTGTAGGTCCATTCCTCCAGCGATCTGGTGTCGGCCAGATAGTCGTACACCTCGCGCGGCGGTGCGGCGACATAACCCTGGACCGGGCAGAAATCGCCGAAGATCTGGTCGTGCGGGTACACCGACCGCAGCATGTCCATGATGATCGGGGTGGTCGCGTCCTTGTCGGAGTTCTCGATCCGTAGCACGCCGGGTACGACGTCTTCCGGAATGTCGCTGAGCGCGGGCAGGGCACTGGTCGTCACGGGGTCCTCCTGGAGTTCGCGAGTGTGTCGAGGAACGGGATGAACGGGGGGATCTCGTCGGGGTCGCAGTCGATCGCGAGGAACGACGGCCCGGCTGTCTCGAAGCAGCGGCCGAGCGCCTCGGCGAGTTCGGCCGGGGTGCGCACGGTGTAGGCGGGCAGGTCGGGGAACATGGCGGCGATGCCTTCGCCGAGGAACGCGGGCCGGAATCGGTTGAAGCTGTAGCGGTCTCGGTAGTAGAGCTGTTCGCGGGTGACGCACATGGCGTGCGCGTTGTTGTTCAGTACGACGAAGGTGATCGGCAGCCGGTGTTCGACGGCGGTGTGCACTTCCATGCCGTGCATGTAGAACGCGCCGTCGCCCGCGATCACCACGGTGCGACCCGGCCTGCGGCGGGCGAACGCGGCGCCGATGCCCGCGCCGAAGGCGTAACCCATCCCGCCCATGCCGAGGGCGACGACGAAGCGCCCGCCGCGCGGCACCCTGAGGTGATGCACCGCCGCGGCGCCGGTATTGCCCGCGTCGGCGAAGACGTCGGTACCGTCGGGCAGTGCCGCGCCGATGGTCTCGACGAGTTCCCGATAGCGCAGCCCGGGGCCGCTCGCGGCGGGCACCTGGAGCGGCGTCAGCGCGCCGGCCTCCGGTTCGGTGTGCGATGTGCTTGCCGGGTCGGTGAATTCGTCGGTCAGCTCGCCGAGGGTGATCGAGAGATCGGTGCTCGTCGCGTGGATCGAGGGCACGAACGGCGGCGCGACGCCGATGCTGGCCACGGTGAGATCGGTGAGCAGATCGTCGAGTCCGGTGCGTCCGGTGATCGGCAGTTGGGTGCCGATCACCAGGCAGAGCGCCGCCGATCGGAGGTCGGCGGCGAGTTCCGGATGACCCATACTGCCCGCGACGCCGCAGAATCCGGGATCGAAGTTGTCGTAGGCGTCCTTGGCGTCCGGGGTGACGCCGACGGCGGCATCCAGAGCCGTTGCGAGACCTGCCAATTCGGCCCGCGCGTCGTCGCGTGCGATTTGATCACCCGCGATGATCACGATCTTTCCTGTGCTGCGCGCCGCGGCCAGCGCGGCGCGCACCGCGGCGAGTCCGCTCGCATCGCGAGAGTGTGAGCGCGGCGGCAACCGGAACGGCGGGACCGCGTCGAGTCCGGACTGCTGCACATCCTTGGGTAGCAGCAGGACCGCGGGCCCACCGTTTCGTGCGGCGGTGGCTGCCCTGACCACACTGTCCGGCAGTTGGGCCGCCGTCTCCACGCGGGCGCAGTACCGGCTGATGGAGCCGAACAGGCGGACCGCGTCGATCGAGCCCGCGCGCCCGCTGGAGTCCTGGAAAGCCCCTCGGCCCTCCAGCGCCGTCGGCGGCTGACCGACGAGCGCCAGCACCGGCACCCGAGACGCATACGATTCGGCAAGTCCGGCAACGAGATTCATCGCCCCGCCGCCGGAGGTCGCCGCGACGACACCGAGTCCGCCGGTGACCCGCGCGTAGCCGTCGGCCATGGTGGCCGCGGAGAATTCGTGTTTGGCCACCACACCGGTGATCTCGGAGTCGAACAGTGCGTCGTAGAGGTCTTCGATATTGGCGCCGTCGACGCCGAAGATATGTCGCACACCGAGTGTCGAAACCGCCCGAACCAGATAATCCACGACCCTGCTCGGCATGGACGCTCCCTTCCGCGAAGGTCGGCCGATCGCGTGTGCGCCGGCCGACCGCATTACCTCGTTCACGAGGAATACGACGCAGCCCGGTAGGCGGTTCAACGGCATGCAAAGAACCCGTCCCGGCGAGAGGGTTGCGTGTACGTATACATCTACGTATAGTGGGTTCATGCCCAACAAGACCATCTACGTAGCCGACGACGATCTACAGCTCTTCCAGCGTGCACAGGAGCTGGTCGGTGGCAATCTGTCCGGCGCGGTGACCACGGCGCTGCGCCGCTTCATCGAGTTGGAGGAGGGGCGCCAGGAAGGGTACGAGGAACTGGTCCTCCGGGTCGGCCACAACGGTGCCCGGCAGGTGCGGTTCTCCGGGAGCCTGCTCGGTGAATGGCGCGACGTCGGCGACAAGCGCATGGAGCACCTGCGGGTGTATCGGACCCGCAAGGGCAAGTACGCGCTGCACGCGCAGTACTCGAACTGGTCCGAGTTCCCCACCGACACCAATCCTTTCAAGGACTGGCGGCGCTTCCTCGGTGTCGGTGCGCAGGACTGGGGTGATTTCGTCCTGGAGATCGCCGACTCGCTCGCCGAACTGAAGGACAAGATGCCCGCCAAGTTCTACGAGCGCGTCGCCGACATCGCCAACCATCCGCAGATCGAGGATCTCGACATCTAAGAGCCGCCGGGCCGGAGCGAAGCCGGAGGTAAGTACAGCTCGCGCGTAAAGCGCACCGAGACAACCGAACAGCACGTTCGAAAGCAACACCGCACCGCCATTGGGCGGCGGTGCGGGTGAAGTATGCATTTATTCGCATTCAGTAATGAATTTTCACGAAAGGACCACCATGATCAACGGTCACCGCGCGCCGGCGATCTCGGCGCTCGGCCTGCGCAAGGTGTTCGGCGAGCACGTGGTGCTCGACGGCATCGACCTCACCGTGCCGGAAGGAACCATCTTCTCGCTGCTCGGGCCGAACGGCGCGGGCAAGACCACGACCGTGCAGATCCTCACCACCCTCATCGGCGCCGACGCGGGCGAAATCCGCGTCGGCGGACACGATCTCGCCGCCGATCCCAACGCGGTGCGGTCGGCGATCGGGGTGACCGGGCAGTTCTCGGCGGTCGATGAGCTCCTCACCGGCCGGGAGAACCTGATGCTCATGGCCGACCTGCATCACCTGCCGCGCAAGGAAGGCAAACGCCTGGCCGAGGATCTGCTCGCCCGCTTCGACCTGGTCGAGGCCGCCGACAAGACGGCCTCGACCTACTCCGGCGGCATGACGCGCCGTCTCGATCTGGCGATGACGCTGGTCGGCGACCCGCGCATCATCTTCCTCGACGAGCCGACCACGGGTCTCGACCCGCGCAGCAGGCGCTCCATGTGGGAGATCATCAGGGCACTCGTCAACGACTACAGCGTGACCGTCTTCCTCACCACCCAGTACCTGGAGGAGGCCGACCAGCTCGCCGACCGGATCGCCGTGCTGGACGGCGGGCGCATCGTCGCGGAGGGCACCGCCGCCGAGCTGAAGAAGCTGGTGCCGGGCGGGCACATCCGCCTCGAATTCGCCACGCCCACCGCACTGTCCGCCGCGGCGCTGGTCCTCGGTGAGACCGCCCGCGTGCTCGACGACGTCGCCGACGACGAGCTGACTCTCGCCGTGCCCAGCGACGGCGGCGTGAAATCGCTGCGCTCCGTGCTCGATCGGCTCGACGACGCGCGCATCGAGGTCGAAGGCCTCTCCGTGCACACCCCCAACCTGGACGACGTGTTCCTCACCCTCACCGGACACCCCACCGCCGAGAAGGAGACCGTGCGATGAGCACCCCCTCGTATGCGCTTGCCGATTCGGTGACCATGCTGCGCCGAAACCTGCTGCACGCCAAGCGTTATCCCGCCATGACCTTCAGTGTGGTGGTCATGCCGGTGATCCTCATGCTGGTGTTCACCTTCGTGTTCGGCGGCGCGCTGGAGATGTCCTCCGGCGGCAACTACATCGATTACCTGGCCCCGGGCATGATGATGGTGCTCCCGGCCTATCTGACGGTCTCGGTGGCGGTCTCCATCACCACCGACACCACCAAGGGCATCGTGAATCGCTTTCGCACCATGGCGATCTCGCAGCCCTCGGTGCTGGCCGGGCATGTCGTCGGCGCGCTGATCCAGGCGCTGCTCGGCATCGCGATCATGGTCGCGGTGGCGCTGCTGATCGGGTTCCGCCCGAACGCCAACCCGGTGGAATGGCTCGCCGTGTTCGGTCTCATCGGGCTCGTGATGTTCTCGCTGTCCTGGGTGGGGGTGGCGATCGGTCTGATCGCGCCCACTCCGGAGAGTGCGAGCAACATGCCGTTCCCCCTGGTGATGCTCCCGTTCCTGGGCAGCGGTCTGGTCGCCACCGATACCATGCCGGTCGTGATGCGCCAGTTCGCCGAGTACCAGCCGTTCACCCCGATCACCGAGACCCTGCGCGGTCTGCTGATGGGCACCGAGATCGGCAGCAACGGCATCATCTCCATCGCCTGGTGCGCGGGTATCGGCCTGGTCGGCTACGTGTGGTCGATGTCGCGGTTCCGCAAGCAGGTCGGCTGATCACGCTGCGCCGCAGACGAATTCCCCCGCCGAACGGTATCGGCGGGGGAATTCGTTCGTGTCTATCCGATGTTCCGCCTACACCGTTCCGGTCAGGACGACCTTGTTGGTGGCGGACGACTTGATCTCCACCTTCTGGACCTGGTCCGGCGGCATGTCGATGGTGCGGTCGACCGTCAGCACGGTGCCGGGTCCGGCGGGCCACTCGTCCAGCTCGTGCTGACTGCCGTCGGTCCCGGTCACCATCAGCGTGTACTTATAGGTGTACTGCAGGTCGCTCGGCCCGTAGGTGCAGTTCATCACGATGCGGGCGCGATCGCCATCGGCCATCAGCTTGAAGTCGGCCGAGATCGGCGTCGGCTCGAGCGGGCTCATCGACCGCTCCGCGATGACCTGCTCGACCGCCGGCGGCTCTGTGCCGGGCGTCGTGTCGATCACCGGGACGGCGATGGCCACGGCCGCGGCCGCAGCGG
>NZ_BDBP01000080.1 GCF_001613045.1 Nocardia lijiangensis NBRC 108240
GCCGGTGCAGCCGTCGCTGGCGGCGGCCGCCGCGCAGCGCGAGGCCGTGCCCGCCAACGGTTACCCGCAGGAGGCTGGCCGCCAGCCCGAGCCGCAGTACGGCTACCCGAGCCAGCCCGCGGCCGGTGGCTACCCGTCGCCGCACGCGCCGACCCAGGCGTACCCGCGTCAGGGCGGCACGCACGGCTCGCGTCCGGACTACGGCGCTCCCGCTGGTTGGTCGGCGCCGGGCTGGCCGCCGCGGGAGGAACCGCAGCAGCCCGTCGGGCAGCCGGGTTACGGCGGCGGCTGGAGTGGGTCGGGCGAGTCCCGGCGCGGCTACCAGCCGTGGAGCAACCCGCAGCAGGGCGCTTCCGGCCAAGAGCACGACGGCTACGACCACGACGGCTACGAGGAGCCGGGTCGTCCGAGCCCGCGCGGCGAGGGCGAGAACCACGAGTGGGATGGACCGAACGGACGGCGCTGACCGGGCGCCGATTACGCTCGACCATCGGGGTGCCGAGTAATTGCCGGCGCCCGAGATTTTGGAGGTGTCCTCGATTGTCGGCCAACAAGCATGCCGTCGGCTCGGCGCTCAACGGTCATGACGAGGTCGAGCGCAACGGTTTCGAACCCGCGCCGACCAGGTCCGAACTGGTCGCACTCGAGACAGGGCGGCCGTTCGATCAGGCGCGAGCCGAAGCCGCCGTTCGGGAATTGCTGATCGCGATCGGTGAGGATCCGGACCGTCCCGGCCTGATCGAAACGCCCGCCAGGGTGGCCCGCGCCTACCGGGAGACCTTCGCCGGGCTCTACCAGGAGCCGGACGCGGTGCTGAACACCACGTTCGACGAGGGGCACCAGGAACTCGTGCTGGTGCGCGACATCCCGATGTACTCCACCTGCGAACATCACCTGGTGTCCTTCCACGGCGTCGCCCACGTCGGATACATCCCCGGCGAGCAAGGCCGGGTCACCGGCCTGTCCAAGCTGGCCAGACTGGTCGACCTGTACGCCAAGCGTCCGCAGGTGCAGGAGCGGCTGACCAGCCAGATCGCCGACGCCATCATGCGCAAGCTGGAGCCGCGCGGCGCGATCGTCGTGGTCGAGGCCGAGCACCTGTGCATGGCCATGCGCGGCATCCGCAAACCGGGAGCGAGCACCACCACCTCGGCCGTGCGTGGACTGCTGCAGACCAACGCCGCCTCGCGCGCCGAGGCACTCGAACTGATCCTGCGCCGGTGAGGGAGGCCGCGGTGTCCGGTCGCACGAACGTCATCGCGCGCGGCGGGCGCCGCTGCGTGGTGATGGGCGTCGTGAACGTCACCAGCGATTCGTTCTCCGACGGCGGCCGCTATCTCGACAGCGAGCTGGCCATCGAGCACGGCATCGAGCTGTATCGGGCGGGCGCCGACATCATCGACGTCGGCGGCGAGTCGACCAGGCCCGGTGCGGATCGCGTCGATCCGGAGACCGAGGCGGCTCGTGTCGCGCCGGTCATCCGCGGTCTGGTGGCGGCGGGCGTGCCGACCAGCGTGGACACCATGCGGGCGAGCGTGGCCGAGGCGGCGCTGAGCGCGGGCGTCTCGGTGATCAATGACGTCTCCGGTGGTCGCGCCGATCCCGACATGGTGAAAGTCGTTGCCGCCGCCGATGTTCCGTGGATCCTCATGCACTGGCGTGCGGGCGCGGACTACCGGCACACCGGCCCGGCGGATCACTACGACGATGTCGTGGCCGAGGTGCGCGCCGAGCTGACCGCGCAGGTCGAGCTGGCCGTGGCCGCGGGTGTCGACCCGTCCCGGCTGATCCTGGATCCCGGTCTCGGCTTCGCCAAGAACGCCGACCACAACTGGGCTCTGCTTGCCGCGCTGCCCGAATTCGTCGCCGACGGCCTGCCGATCCTCATCGGCGCCTCGCGCAAACGCTTCCTCGGCGCCCTGCTCGCCGACACCGACGGCCCGCGGCCGCCGGACGGCAGGGAGGTCGCCACCGCTACTGTCTCGGCCCTGGCCGCCCTGCACGGCGCCTGGGGAGTGCGCGTGCACGAGGTGCGTGCCTCCCTGGACGCGATCGCCGTCACCGACGCCTGGCAGGCCGCCCGGCCGATTTCGCGAGGAGCCCTCGGATGAATCCGTCCACCGCACCGGTGACCCGCGAGGGCCGACCGGGGGAGTACCGCGCCCTGCCGTCTGGGCTCGACCGGATCGAGTTGCGGGGGCTGCGTGCGTTCGGGCACCACGGGGTCTTCGAGCACGAGCGCCGCGACGGCCAGGAGTTCGTCGTCGACCTCACCGTGTGGGTGGATTTCGCGGCGGCCGCCGCCACCGACGACCTGTCCGCCACGGTGGACTACGGCGCACTGGCCGAGCGCGCGGTGCAGATCGTGCAGGGCCCGCCGCGCAATCTGATCGAGACGGTGGTCTCCGAAATCGCCGACGACGTGATGACCGATCCGCGCATCCGGGCGGTGGAGGCGGTGGTGCACAAGCCCTCGGCCCCGATCCCGCATACCTTCGCCGATGTCCGCGTGGTGACCACGCGCGTACGCGAGGGCGCCGAATGAGTCGCGCCGTCCTGTCGATCGGCTCGAACATGGGGGACCGCCTCGCGCACCTGCGCAGTGTGGTGGACGGGCTCGGGGACCGGGTCGTCGCGGTGTCGCCGGTCTACTCGACCGCGCCGTGGGGCGGTGTCGATCAGGACGATTTCCTCAATGCCGTACTGCTGGTGGACGATCCGGAGCGTGACTGCCTCGGCTGGTTGCGCAGCGGGCAGGCGTTCGAGCGGGCCGCGCACCGGGTGCGCGAGGTGCGCTGGGGCGCCCGCACGCTCGACGTGGACGTGGTGTGGTGCGCCGAGCCGGGTCCGTCGGGGCCGGTGCCCTGCGTCAGCGCCGATCCGGAGCTGACACTGCCGCATCCGCAGGCGCACAACCGAGCCTTCGTACTGATCCCGTGGCTGGACGTGGAACCCGAGGCGCGGCTGTCGGCCGCGGGCGTGGACAAGCCGGTCCGGGAATGGCTCGCCGCGCTGGACGCCGGCGAGCGGGCAGGCGTGCACCGGACCGAGTTCTCGCTGCACCGAACCGCAGGGGGAGCGACATCGTGAAGCTCAAGCCGACCAGGGTGCTCGATCTGGTGGCCAACGTGTTGATCGCCGCGATCGTGGCGTGGATCGCCACCAGGATCGCCTACGCGAACTTCCCGCCGATCTCCGTTTTCGCGGGCGCCTCGCTGTATCCGGTGGCCGCGATCGAGGTGGTACTCGCGTTCGTCATCCGCGCCAGGGTCAGCGACCACGAGATCGGGGACGGCAGGAACCAGTTGCATCCGATCACCGCCGCGCGGGCCGTGGCGCTGGCGAAGGCGTCGCTGCAGGTGGGCTCGATCGCGGCGGGCATCTGGCTCGGATTCCTGTGCTGGGTCTTCCCGCAGCGCGGCACCCTGCGTGCGGCCGCGGCCGATGCGCCCGGCGCGATCGTCGGCATGCTGGCGGGCGTCTCGCTGGTCGCCGCCGCGCTGTGGCTCGAGTATTGCTGCCGGGCTCCCGACGAGCCGCCCGACGAACCGGCAACTACATAGCAAATATTCTGAATGGAAGTGGCAGGCCAGTTTGTGGGCGTGCGGCGCCAACCCCGCTACCCTGGCGTGCATGGTTTCACCCTCCCGTAGTAGCACTTCCCGTCAACGGCGGGATCAAGCGGGAAAATTGTTCGTCGGCGCTGTGATTCTGCTCGGTCTGATTGCCAGTGTTTTCCTGGTCTTCAGTAACAGCCTGCAGTTCATCAGGGTTGGTCTGATCGCGGCCCTGTGGGCTGCCGCGATCGGCGCGCTTGCCGCCACCAAATACCGCAAAGACGCCGATGTGGACAAGGCGAAAGTGCGTGACCTGCAGACGGTGTACGAACTGCAGCTGGAGCGCGAGATCACGGCGCGGCGCGAATACGAGCTCGGGGTCGAGGCCAGGGTGCGCGAGGAAGTGGGCGCCGACGCCACGGAAATGGCCGCGCTGCGCGCCGAGCTGACCGTGTTGCGGGAGAGCCTGCAACGCCTCTTCGACGGCGATCTGCCGATGGATCGCCCCGCGCTGCGCGCCGATGCCACCCGAATCCAGGAGTTGCCGAGCGGCTACGGCGATCCGGCGAACGATAGCTCGGCGAATGCCGACGGGTGGGTCGGTACGCACCAGCAGCAACCGCGCAGCGCGGTCACCCCGATCTTCGAACCCGGCCACCCGGAGCCCCCGGTCTTCGCGAGTCCCTTCGACGAGCCGGTCACCGCGGAGACCGCGGTGGTCTCGATCGACGACGACTACCTCGATGACGACTACCTCGACGACGGGTTCGCCGACTACGAGGACGCCGAGTACAAGAACTCCGAGTACAAGAACACGGAGCACGCGAACGGCGGCTATCCGAAAGCCGCGGCCAACGGGAAAAACGGCGCCGACACCCACACCACCGACCCGCTGAGGGCCCCCGCGGGCTGGTCCGACGCCTTCACCGATCCGTCCGAGAGCGAAGAGCCGCAGCCCGAACCGTCCGTCCCGCTGCGCCTCCCCCTGATGGACGGCGACCCCACCCCGCGCCCCACCATCGGCACCGCGAGCTCCCGCCGTCGCCGCCGCGTCGATCCCGACACCGACTCCGGCAACGCCTCCCGCCGCCTCTCGGTAGCCGAGATCATGGCCAACCTCCAGTCCGAACAAAACGGCAACTAACTCACCGCCGCTGGCCCACTCCGCAACTCGAACGCCCCTCCCACGCCCTCCTAACCACCCCCGGGGCGAGTCTTTCGAGCCCGTTCGCGGCTGTCTCGCTTCCGAGCGGTCGAAGCGCATCATGGCGCGAGTCTTGACCGCTGGAAACC
>NZ_BDBP01000081.1 GCF_001613045.1 Nocardia lijiangensis NBRC 108240
TGTTCGCGAAATCACGTCCCGGGGCCATGGCATCGGCAAACTTCGGGCCGATATCCTCGGTCCGTAACGTCTGGTACCCGCACTGCGGGACTGGAACGACATCGAGAGGACAGTGTTGACCTCGAGAAGCGTGACTTCTGACAACGCGACTTCGGGCTTCGACCCTGCGCCCGCACGCCTGACGGTGGGAATCGTCTCGGCGGGACGCGTGGGTTCCGCGCTCGGCGTCGCGCTCGAGCGCGCCGGGCACGTGGTGTTCGGCGTCGCCGCCATTTCCGATGCCTCCAAGCATCGTGCTCGGCTTCGGCTGCCCGAGTCCGAGATCCTGCCGGTCGAGGAGGTCGCCGCCCGCAGCGAGCTGTTGCTGCTCGCGGTGCCCGATACCGAGCTGGCCGGGCTTGCGCGTGGTCTGGCGTCCGCGGGCGTGGTCCGGCGGGGGACCATCGTGGCGCACACGTCGGGCGCGAACGGCGTCGGCGTGCTCGCACCGCTGACCGAGATCGGCGCGCTGCCGCTGGCGATCCATCCCGCGATGACTTTCACCGGCCACGACGAGGACGTCAGCAGGCTGGCGAACGCCTGCTTCGGCATCACCGCCGCCGACGACATCGGCTATGCGATCGCGCAATCGCTGGTGATCGAGATGGGCGGCGAGCCGGTGCGCGTGTCCGAGGAGAACCGGGCGCTGTATCACGCGGCGCTCGCGCACGGCAGCAATCATCTGGTGACCGTGGTGCTCGACGCGGTGGAGGCGTTGCGCGCGGCGCTGTCCGGTCCGGGTCTGCTCGGTCAGCAGCTCGTGAACGACCAGCCCAACGGGCTCGCCGAGCGCCTGCTCGCGCCGCTCGCGTCGGCCGCGCTGGACAACGCGCTGCGCCGCGGCCAATCCGCCCTCACCGGCCCCGTAGCGCGCGGTGACGCGGAGGCGGTCGCGACGCATCTCGCGGCGCTCGAGGCCACCGACGAGCGGCTCGCCGCCGGGTATCGCGCCATGTCGCTGCGCACCGCCGAACGAGCCAAGACCAATCCCGCACTGATCGAACTTCTGGAAGGACGTCGTTGATGGATCCGAAATTGCGCGGCGCCTACCGGCCCGGCGAACTCACCGTGCACCACGACCCGAACACGCTGGCCGCGGTGGCGAAGGCGCTGCGCGGTGTCGGCCGTTCCGTCGGCCTGGTACCCACCATGGGCGCGCTGCACGAGGGACACCTGGAGATCGTGCGCCGCGCGAAGCGGACCAATCAGGTGGTGATCGTCTCCGTCTTCGTCAACCCGCTGCAGTTCGCCGCGAACGAGGACCTGGACAAGTACCCGCGCACGCTCGACGCCGACGTGGAGCTGTTGCGCGCCGAGGGCGTCGACCTGGTGTTCGCCCCGAGCGCGTCCGACATGTACCCCGACGGTCCGCGCACCACGGTGCATCCCGGCCCGCTCGGCGCGGAGCTGGAGGGCGCGAGCCGCCCGACCCATTTCGCGGGCATGCTCACCGTGGTGGCCAAGCTGCTGCAGATCGCGCGGCCCAGCGAGGCGTTCTTCGGCGAGAAGGACTACCAGCAGCTCACGCTCATCCGGCAGATGGTGCGCGACCTGAACTTCGACGTGAAGATCGTCGCGGTGCCGACCGTGCGCGAGCAGGACGGTCTCGCGCTCTCCTCGCGCAACCGCTACCTCGATCCGGCGCAGCGCGAGGCCGCGCTCGCCCTCTCCGCGGCGCTGTCGGCGGGCAGGCACGCGGCCGGTCTGGGCGCCGAGGGCGTACTCACCGCCGCCCGCGCCGTGCTCGAGGCCGCGCCCGGCGTCGACATCGACTACCTCGAAGTGCGTTCTTCGACCCTCGGCCCGGCCCCGGCCTCCGGCAACGCCCGGTTGCTCGTGGCCGCCAAGGTCGGCGCCACCCGGCTGATCGACAACATCGCCGTCACCCTCGGCGCCTCGATCGACGGCCACCCCAATCTCGAATCCCAGCCGGAACCGGCAGCTTTCTAGAAAGGCGACGACGAAGATGTTGCGCACCATGATGAAGTCCAAGATCCACCGTGCCACCGTGACCCACGCCGATCTGCACTACGTCGGGTCGGTGACGGTGGACCAGGATCTGATGGACGCCGCCGATCTGCTCGAGGGCGAGCAGGTCTGCATCGTCGACATCGACAACGGCGCCCGCCTGGAGACCTACGTGATCGCGGGTGAGCGCGGTTCGGGCGTGATCGGCATCAACGGCGCCGCCGCGCACCTGGTCCATCCCGGTGACCTGGTCATCCTCATCGCCTACGGGATGATGAACGAACAGGAGATCGCCGAGTACGACCCCAAGGTCGTCTTCGTCGACGAGCGCAACCGCCCGGTCGAGCTCGGCTCCGATCCGGCGCACGCCCCTGAGGGTTCCGGCCTCACTTCACCGCGTTCGCTCACCTTCGCCTGACGGCGCCTATTCGAAAGTCGGGGGAGCAATGCTGCTGACCATCGACGTCCGCAACACCAGTATCGAGCTAGGCCTGTTCTCCGGCAGCGGTTCGCACGCCAAGCTGGTGCGGCACTGGCGGATGCACACCAATCCGCTGCTGACCGCCGACGAGTTCGCCATGCAGGTGCGCGGGCTGGTCGGCGCGCAGCTGGACGAGGTGACAGGCGTCGCGGCCCTGTCGACGGTGCCGCCGGTGCTGCACGAACTGCGCGCCATGCTGGAGCGGTACTGGCCGCACGTGCCGCACGTAGTGGTGGAACCCGGTGTGCGGACGGGAATTCCGCTCCTGGTCGACAACCCGAAGGAGATCGGCGCGGACCGGATCGTGAACGCGCTCGCCGCCCAGCAGCGTTTCGGCTCGGCGGCGATCGTGGTCGATTTCGGCACCGCGACCACGGTGGACCTGGTCTCGGCGAAGGGCGAGTTCCTCGGTGGTGTCATCGCGCCGGGCGTCGCCATCTCCAGTGAGGCGCTGATCGAGCGGGCCGCGCTGCGCCGCGTCGAGTTGGCGCGCCCGCGTTCGGTGGTCGGCAAGAACACCGTGGAGGCCATTCAGTCCGGCGCGGTGTTCGGATTCGCCGGGCTGGTGGACGGCCTGATCGACCGCATCCGCGACGAACTCGACGCCTTCGCGGGTACCGACGTGGCCGTGGTCGCCACCGGCATCAGCGCGCCGCTGATCGTGCCGGAATCGGAGACCATCGACCACCACGAGCCGCATCTGACCCTGACCGGCCTTCGCCTGGTCTACGAACGCAACCAGCAGCGCCGCAAATTCTGACCGGCGGCCCGGGTGGGGCGTGGATCACCCCGGGTGGGGCTGTTGCTCCCGCGAAGACCGCTGCTAGACTCGCCGACGTGTATTTCCGCGTGACCACCCAGGAGTGTTGTCGAGGCTGATTCCGGCCTCGACCGATCGAGGCCGACTTCGAGTCCCTCGACCGATCCCCACCTCCTGGAGATTCGCTCATGCGTTCCTCTGTTCTTTCCCTCAGTTCCGCACGTGACAGCCTGTCGGCCCGGCCGCCGGTGGATCGTGCCGTCGCGCCCGCGCTCCCGACCCGGCTGCGCCCCGCCGATCTGCTGCGGCTGACCGACGAGGGCGCCGAGGACGTGCTCGCGGGCCGGTACGACCACTTGCTGCCCGAGGGCGGCGTCTGGCCCGTCGACGAGCGCTGGGCGACCCGGCTGCTCTCCGACGACGAGGTCGACGTCTGGCTGATCAGCTGGACGCCGGGCAAGTCCACCGAACTGCACGATCACGCCGGATCGCTGGGCGCGCTCACCGTGCTCAGCGGCGCGCTCTCGGAATTCCGCTGGAATGGCACGGAATTGCGCAGGCGCACGCTGACCGCGGGCGATCAGGCTTCCTTCCCCATCGGCTGGGTGCACGACGTGATGCGCGCACCGGCCGCCGCCGAATCCGCGGGCCCGCTCGACCCGACCCTGAGCGTGCACGCCTATTCCCCGCCGCTGACCGCCATGTCCTACTACGAGGTGACCGGCCACGGCACCCTGCGGCGCACCCGAACCGTTCTCACCGACCAGCCCGAAGGTGATATGTGATGGCCCGCTTGACCATCGATCAGATGCTCGACGACGCGCGCGCTCAGCTCGACAGGATCTATGCGTTCGAATTGCCCGCTGCGCTCGCCAGGGGCGCCATTCTGGTGGACATCCGTCCGCAGGCGCAGCGCGATCGGGAGGGCACGCTACCCGGCGCCCTGGTGATCGAGCGGAATGTCCTGGAATGGCGGCTCGATCCGACGAGCTCGGCGCGTTTGGCGCTGGCCGCGAATCACGAGGTGGAATGGATCGTGGTGTGCTCCGAGGGTTACACCTCCAGCCTGGCCGCCGCCTCGCTGCAACAACTCGGGCTGCACCGGGCCACCGATCTGATCGGCGGTTACCAGGCGCTCAAGGCGGCAGGCCTGCTCACCATTGCCAGCCGGGCGCCGCACTTCGCCCGCGAGGTCACCGCGCTCGCCTCGCTGTAATTCGGTGCGAGATCCTTCTATCTCGAAATAGTAGGTAGCGCAATCGGTTTCGGTTTTCCGGCGGCTTTCGTTCCGAAAGCGGCCCGCTGAAACTCGACCGGGGTGCGCGTTGGAAACCGATGCCGATTCGTTACTATCGGGCGGAGCCCGGGCGGCCCGCAAAACGATTTCCGGTGCACGCTAGGGTTGTCGGATGTGAGCACCCCGAACACGCCCCCGCCCGGTCGCTCCGTGGGTTCGGTTCCTGCGGCGCAATCCAGCCGACCCGCCCCGGAAGCAGACGACGTCCCGGAGCAGATGCGAATTCGCAGGGAGAAGCGTGAGCGGCTGCTCGCGGGGGGCGTCGAGGCGTATCCGGTGGTCGTCCCCCGTACGCACTCGCTGTCCGAAATTCGGGCCGCCTTTCCCGATCTGCCCGCCGACACCCAGACCGGTCAGCAGGCCGGCGTGGTGGGGCGCGTCATTTTCCTGCGCAATACCGGCAAGCTGTGCTTCGCCACCCTGCAGGAGGGCGACGGCACCAAGCTGCAGGCCATGATCAGCCTGAACGGCGTCGGGGCGGACGCGCTCGCGGCCTGGAAGGCCGATGTCGACCTCGGTGACTTCGTTTTCGTGCACGGTGAGGTCATCGCCTCGCGCACGGGCGAATTGAGCGTCATGGCCGATTCCTGGTCCATGTCCGCGAAGGCGCTGCGGCCGCTGCCGGTGGCGCACAAGGAGATGAACGAGGAGTCCAGGGTCCGGCAGCGCTACGTCGACCTGATCGTGCGTCCCGAGGCCAGGGAAATGGCACGCACCAGAGTCACGGTGGTGCGCGCGCTGAGGGCCGCGCTGGAACGCCGCGGCTTCCTCGAGGTGGAGACGCCGATGCTGCAAACGCTGCACGGCGGCGCGGCGGCCCGGCCGTTCATCACCCGTTCCAATGCCCTCGATATGGACCTCTACCTGCGCATTGCGCCGGAACTGTTCCTCAAGCGCTGCGTGGTCGGCGGTTTGGAGAAGGTCTTCGAGGTCAACCGGAACTTCCGCAACGAAGGCGCCGACTCCACCCATTCGCCCGAGTTCGCAATGTTGGAAACGTATGAGGCTTACGGCACCTACGACGACTCTGCGAAGATGATCCGGGAATTGGTGCAGGAAGTCGCGCAAGAGGCTTTTGGCACCCAGGTGGTGACCCTCGCGGACGGTACCGAATACGATCTTCGGGGCGAGTGGGCAACCGTCGAGATGTACCCTTCGCTGTCCGATGCGCTCGGTGTCCGGGTCACCCCGGAAACATCGGTCGAGGAATTGCTGGCACTCGCCGATCGGGTTGGACTGGAAATTCCGGAGGGCAAGGGCTACGGTCACGGCAAACTGGTCGAAGAACTGTGGGAGCACGAGTACGGCGACAAGCTCTATGCGCCGACATTCGTGCGCGACTTCCCCGTCGAGACCTCGCCGCTGACCCGTCAGCACCGCAGCAAGCCCGGAGTTACCGAGAAGTGGGATCTGTATGTCCGCGGCTTCGAGTTGGCCACCGGCTATTCGGAGTTGGTGGATCCGGTGATCCAGCGCGAGCGGTTCGTGGATCAGGCGCGGCTGGCCGCGCAGGGTGACGACGAGGCAATGGCGCTGGACGAGGACTTCCTGGCCGCGATGGAGCACGGCATGCCGCCGACAACCGGAACCGGTATGGGAATCGATCGGTTGTTGATGGCACTGACGGGATTGGGAATCCGCGAAACGATACTGTTCCCAATTGTGCGTCCGGTCACTCGGTGAGGTGTGCGCGACCGGCGTGGAGGCGACGCCGGAGCGTAACCCAGGCAGCGACTGGCGAACGCGCAAATCAAACAGAGTCGGGTTCGTTTCGATAGCCGAAGTCTCGTCTTGGAATTTTCTGAATTCGAGGTATTCTTGCCTCGGGTAATCGGCCTAGTATGCGGGTCGCACGATTTCGAGAGGACGTTCATCTCATGGCAAAGAAGGTCACCGTTAGCCTGATCGACGATGTCGACGGTGAGTCCATCGCGGACGAGACCATCGAGTTTGCGATCGACGGTGTGTCGTACGAGATCGACCTGTCGTCGGCAAATGCCGCGAAGCTGCGGGACGGGCTGGAGCAGTGGGTTTCCAGTGCGCGCCGGGTGAGCGGCCGTCGCCGCGTGAAGGCCGCCGCGGGTGCTGCCGCGGCCCCGAAGAGCCGGGTCTCGATCGACCGGGAACAAAGTGCGGCAATTCGCGAGTGGGCGCGCCGGAATGGCCACAAGGTCTCCGCCCGCGGTCGTATCTCCGCCGACATCACCGACGCGTACAACAAGGCCGCGAAGGGCTAGTTCATTTAACCGCTGCCGCCTGGGCGAATCGTGCGACGCCCGGGCGGCAGCATCGTTTGTGATAGTTCTTCGATATAAGGCGTACCTCCGCCTTCGCTTCGGCCGTGCGTGAGAAGGAGACGGACTTCGTCCGGCTACGCCACCCGATGGACCACCGGTGCGACTCGATCTTGCTCGTGGTACCCCGACGCGGCACCATGGAAACGTGCGAAGGTCGTCACTGGCGGTATGGAGAGATGAGGTATCGGCACAGTGACTGGATTCGTCGGATCATTGTTGCGATTCACCGATGACTCGGGCCGCCAGCAGGAGTTGTTGTTGAGCCCGGAGCAGCAACGCGTCACCATCGGCCGCTCACCGCAGGCCGATCTGGCGCTGCGCTGGGACGCGGAGGTGTCCCGGCTGCACGCATCGATCGAATACTTGGGCGCGCATTGGACGATCGTCGACGACGGTCTTTCCCGCAATGGCACCTTCGTCAACGGGGAGCGCTTGGTCGGCAGACGCCGCCTGATGGCCGGCGACCGGATCCGAGTCGGCACCTCGCTGGTCTCCTTCCACGATTTCGGCGCCGTCGCCGACGATGCCACCCGCACCTCCACCGGCGCGATTCCCACGCTCCGTTCGCTCACCGAGACGCAGCGCGCGGTGCTCGTCGCGCTGTGCCGTCCGTACAAGAACGGCGCGGGCTTCGCGACCCCGGCCTCCAATCAGCAGATCGCCGAGGAACTGTTCCTGAGCGTCGACGCCATCAAGACCCACCTGCGCGCGCTGTTCGCCAAGTTCGGCGTGGAGAGCCTGCCGCAGAACCAGAAGCGGGTGCGTCTGGCGGCGCTGGCCATGCAGAGCGGCATCATCTCGGACCGGGATCTCTGAACCGCACCGCGCTCGTGGACGCCCGCTTAAACAGGCGAGCGTCTCGACCATGGAGGAGCGGGCCCGTTCGCGGTTGACTAGTCCTCGTTGCCGGACCGAAGATTCGGACCGGACTGTGAGGCAGGAGAAATCGAATGTTCGCGCTGAGAATCGCTGCGCTGGTGGCGGCTGTGTTGGCAACGGGTCTGACCGCGGGTGTGTTCTACGCCTACGCCATCTCGGTGATGCCCGCGCTGAACCGCAGCGACGATCGGACCATCATCGACGTGATGCAGAAGATCAACGTGGTCATCATCAATCCCTGGTTCATGATCGCCTTCATGGGCACCGTCGCGTTCGGCATCCTCGCCGCCGTGCTGCACCTGAGCAAGGAGCACCGCGCGACCCTGGTGTGGATCGCAATCGCCGTGGCGCTCAACGTGATCGCCTTCGCGGTGACCGCGGGCTTCAACGTCCCGCTCAACGACCAGCTGGCCGCCGCGGGCGATCCGGGGCAGATCGCCGACCTGGCCGCGGTGCGCGCCGACTACGAGTCCGCGTGGGTGCGCTACAACGTGATTCGCGCGGTTGTGCACACCCTGGCCTTCCTGGTGCTGTGCGGCGCGCTGTTCGCGGCGGGCGTCCAGCAGGGCAAGAGCGTAGCCGCAGGTACGGGCGCCGCCCAGGAGGCGACCGCGTTCGCCGCGCCGGGCGGATTCGGCGCGCCGTACGCCGCGCCGCGCCGACTCGGCTGATTCGAGCCGCTGAGCGGGGGCTGCGTAAGTTACCCGCCGGTATAGGCGCTACTGGGACACGCCGTCGGTAGCTTCTTCTGGAGCAACTTCCAGAATTGGAGGCTCCATGCGGCGTGTTCCATTTTCGTTCGTGGTCGTCTTCATGTTGGTCGCGCTGTGGGTCGGCGCGGCCGGTTCGGCAAACGCCGAGCGATATCCGGTCGTCTACGACTTGTTCTCCGGCGTCCCGGCCGAGCTCGCCCGCCCGGGCGGTTCGCTGCCGGGCTCGAACAACTGGTCCTGCCGCCCGAGCGCCCGGCACCCCAATCCGGTGGTCCTCGCGCACGGCACCGGCGGTGGCGCGCAGACCAATTGGGGTGTGTACGCGCCGCTGCTCGCCAACGAGGGCTACTGCGTCTACGCGCTGACCTACGGCGCCCCCGCCCTGCCGTGGCCGATATCCGCGATCGGCGGTTTGCGTCCGATGGAGCAGAGCGCGCCGCAGTTGGCGGCCTTCGTCGACCGCGTGCTCGCCGCGACCGGCGCCAAGCAGGTGGACATCATCGGCCACTCGCAGGGCAATTTCATCGCCAACTACTACGTCAAGCGGCTCGGCGGCGCGAGCAAGGTCGACAAATTGATCGGCCTCGCACCGCCCTGGCTCGGGAGCAACGCGGCGGGCCTCAGCGACGCCGCCGCCTTCGCCGCCCGCCTCGGCGCGAGCGCGGCCTTCGACCTGGCGGCAGGCGGCTGGTGGTGCCAGGCCTGCACCCAGGTCATCGCGGGTTCGCCCTTCCTGAAATTGATGAACGCCGACGGCGTCTACCACCCGGACGTCGTCTACACGAACATCGCCACCCGGCTCGACCAGTCCGTCGTCCCGTACACGGCCGGTCTGGTTCCCGCGCCGAATGCCAAAAATGTCGTGGTCCAGGACGGCTGCGCCCAGGACTACTCCGAGCACGCGGGCATCGCGGGCAGCCCGCGCGCGGCGGGATTCGTCCTGAACGCGCTGGACCCGGCCCACCCGCGGCAGGTGCCGTGCGAGTACGTGCCACCGTTCACGGGCTAGGACCTTCGCTCTGGCCGTGTGCGGCATGAAGGCGGATTCCGTCCGCCGTCGATTCGGCCGCGCGCGGTCGAGGCCGGGTTTCGATAGGCAGTGTTGGTCGTTCGCATAGAAACGGCCGTCCGGGTTTCGGGCGGAGGATGTGCGGCCGCGTCGGTGCTGCGCACCGAATCGGACCTGCGCGTTTGCTCTGCCGTGCGTGGTTGGAGATCGGACATTGTCGCGCAGTGTCGGTCGTGTCGGTTTCGGCCCTGCGCGGATTGAGTCGAATGGTGCTCGCCAGCATCTGTCGTGCGCACCTTCACCTCCGCTCGGCCGTGCGAGGGCAGGCTTCGTCCAGCGCGCTCATTGTGTGCACCTCCGCATTTGCTCGCGTTGCGCGCGGTGCAAGGAGCGGCTCGGTCCGGCAGTGCTGTCGGCGTGCGTCCGTCTTTCGGTCGGCGCAGGATTCTCGGGAACACGGGGAGGGATTCGGTCGTTTGCACTGGCAAGGGCGTTCATGGAGTGATGGCGGGCCCGGATCCGGGTGACACCGTCGGGTCGGGGACTGTTCGCTGTTGGCAAAACCGGATCGGAAACGAAACCCGCAACGCTCACGTTATGAGTGAATGACCGTGCTGTCGCTGGTCCCCAATAGGGTGGACTGGAGGCGGTGCGAACCCCCGCCAACTAGAGTGGAGGCGGGGGCCGCAAGCCCCGGGCTTCATGGCAGGCTGACGACCGCAGGGTTGAACACAGCACTGAAGCGTCGGACGCCATTGAAGGTCTGAGCAGGAGAGTGAGGGAGCGATGTTCGAGAGGTTCACCGACCGCGCGAGGCGTGTCGTTGTCCTGGCCCAAGAAGAGGCCCGGATGCTCAACCACAACTACATCGGCACCGAGCACATCCTGCTTGGCCTCATCCACGAGGGCGAGGGGGTCGCGGCGAAGTCGCTGGAGTCCCTTGGTATTTCGCTGGAGGGTGTGCGCAGCCAGGTGGAGGAGATCATCGGCCAGGGTCAGCAGGCCCCGTCCGGTCACATCCCGTTCACCCCGCGCGCGAAGAAGGTGCTGGAGCTGAGCCTGCGCGAGGCGCTGCAGCTCGGCCACAACTACATCGGCACCGAACACATCCTGCTCGGTCTCATCCGCGAGGGTGAGGGCGTGGCGGCGCAGGTGCTCGTCAAGCTCGGCGCCGACCTCAACCGGGTGCGCCAGCAGGTCATCCAGCTGCTGTCCGGGTACCAGGGCAAGGAGCCGGTGGAGTCCGGCTCGCGCGGCGAGGCCGGGACCCCGTCCACTTCGCTGGTGCTCGACCAGTTCGGTCGCAACCTGACCCAGGCCGCGCTCGAAGGCAAGCTCGACCCGGTCATCGGCCGCTCGAAGGAGATCGAGCGCGTCATGCAGGTGCTCAGCCGCCGCACCAAGAACAACCCGGTGCTGATCGGCGAGCCCGGCGTCGGCAAGACCGCCGTCGTCGAGGGTCTCGCGCAGGCCATCGTCAACGGCGAGGTGCCCGAGACCCTCAAGGACAAGCAGCTCTACACCCTCGACCTGGGTTCCCTGGTCGCGGGCAGCCGCTACCGCGGTGACTTCGAAGAGCGCCTGAAGAAGGTGCTCAAGGAGATCAACACCCGCGGCGACATCATCCTGTTCATCGATGAGCTGCACACGCTGGTCGGTGCGGGCGCGGCCGAGGGCGCCATCGACGCGGCCTCGATCCTGAAGCCTAAGCTGGCCCGCGGCGAGCTGCAGACCATCGGTGCCACCACCCTCGACGAGTACCGCAAGTACATCGAGAAGGACGCCGCCCTGGAGCGCCGGTTCCAGCCGGTCCAGGTGGGCGAGCCGACCGTCGAGCACACCATCAACATCCTCAAGGGTCTGCGCGACCGCTACGAGGCGCACCACCGGGTGTCCATCACCGACGGTGCGCTGGTGGCCGCCGCGACGCTGGCCGACCGCTACATCAACGACCGGTTCCTGCCGGACAAGGCGATCGACCTGATCGACGAGGCGGGTGCCCGGATGCGCATCCGCCGGATGACCGCTCCGCCGGACCTTCGCGAGTTCGACGACAAGATCGCGGACGCGCGCCGGGAGAAGGAGTCCGCGATCGACGCGCAGGACTTCGAGAAGGCCGCGCGGCTGCGCGACAAGGAGAAGCAGCTCGTCGCCAAGCGCGCCGAGCGCGAGAAGCAGTGGCGTTCCGGTGATCTGGATGTCGTGGCCGAGGTCGACGACGAGCAGATCGCGGAGGTGCTGGCCAACTGGACCGGTATCCCGGTGTTCAAGCTCACCGAGGAGGAGACCACCCGTCTGCTCCGCATGGAGGACGAGCTGCACAAGAGGATCATCGGCCAGGAGGACGCGGTCAAGGCCGTCTCCAAGGCGATCCGCCGCACCCGCGCCGGCCTGAAGGATCCGAAGCGTCCGTCCGGCTCGTTCATCTTCGCCGGTCCGTCCGGTGTCGGTAAGACCGAGCTGTCCAAGGCGCTGGCGAACTTCCTGTTCGGCGACGACGACGCGCTCATCCAGATCGACATGGGCGAGTTCCACGACCGCTTCACCGCCTCGCGTCTGTTCGGTGCCCCTCCGGGCTACGTCGGCTACGAGGAGGGCGGCCAGCTCACCGAGAAGGTGCGCCGCAAGCCGTTCTCGGTCGTGCTGTTCGACGAGATCGAGAAGGCCCACCAGGAGATCTACAACACCCTGTTGCAGGTCCTGGAGGACGGCCGCCTCACCGACGGCCAGGGCCGGACCGTGGACTTCAAGAACACGGTGCTGATCTTCACCTCGAACCTCGGCACTTCGGACATCTCGAAGGCCGTCGGACTGGGCTTCACGCAGTCCAACAGCGAGGGTTCGAACTACGAGCGGATGAAGCTCAAGGTCAACGACGAGCTGAAGAAGCACTTCCGCCCCGAGTTCCTCAACCGCATCGACGACGTGATCGTCTTCCACCAGCTCACCACCGACCAGATCGTCATGATGGTGGACCTGATGATCGGCCGCGTCGCCACGCAGCTGAAGAACAAGGACATGGCGATCGAGCTCACGGAGAAGGGCAAGAGCCTGCTCGCCAAGCGTGGCTTCGACCCCGTGCTCGGTGCCCGGCCGCTGCGCCGCACCATCCAGCGCGAGATCGAGGACCAGCTGTCGGAGAAGATCCTCTTCGGCGAGATCGGCCCGGGCCAGACCATCCTGGTCGACGTCGAGGGCTGGGACGGCGAGGGCTCCGGCGAGGACGCCAAGTTCACCTTCACCGGCAAGGCGAAGCTGACCAAGACGCCCGTCGAGGAGAAGCCCGAGGTCGTGCTGACCGGCGCGGGTGAGGGTACCGCGACCGAGGCCGCGTCCGGCGAGTAAGCCGCAACGAGAAGGCCCGCCCCCAACGGATGCCGTTGGGGGCGGGCCTTTTTGTGCCCTGCTCAGCCGAAGTGCATGACCGCCGCGGAGCCGGATTTCGCGGCGTCGGCGAAGAAGGCGGCGAGAGTCGCGTAGTGGATGCGCAGATAGCCGAGTGCCGCGTCGCCGTCCCTGGTCCAGATGCCCGGGTAGACGTTCGCCGCGTCCATGGCGGCGGGATCGTAGTGCGCGGCGAGCGCGGTGAACGGCGTGTCCCGCAGCCGTTCGGCCGTGCTGCCGACGAGGTCGGCGGGCCATCCGTAGTACTCCTCGCTGTCGAGGGGCACGCCGCTGTCGCACAGATCCACCCCGGTCTCGGCCTCCTCGAGCAGATAGCGCAGCCCGTCCCACGCCTTGTCGAGATAGCCGCTGGGATCGTCGTCGGCCCGCTCGAGCTGCCAGAGTTCTTCCTGCGCTTGCGGACCCGCCGCGATCAGGTGGCTCAGCCGCTCGCTCGTGACCTTGGTGAACGACAGGATCACTCCCATTGCTTTCCCCGTTCCCACGGAATTCGGCGACCGCCGAATTCCGATCCGATTGTCTTCCTTGGTGATCGAGACGGAATGTAATCGACTCGACCGACAGGTCTCGCCGGGAGACGGGCGGGCTTGGCTTCGGACCAAGCCGATCAGGCCGCCGAGCGCCGTTCCCACAACGCGGGCATCATCCGATGACACCGAATCCGGCCGCAGCTGTCGGTAGGCGCGAGCCTGTAGTGGAGCGCCCTCATCGATCAGCCACCGATGGGGCCCAGCGGCGCAGGATCGGTGCGAAGGCTGAGGCCAGTTCGTCGGGGACCACGAGTTCGTCGATTCCGTACTTCTCCCTTCGGTATTCGAGCAGATCGGCGGCTGCGGTCGGATCTTCGGGCAGCAAGGCCGCCGCGCCGGTGTCGCGCAGTCCGTCGGCGGTGAGTCCCAGGTGTTTTCCGAGCCAGAAGGGCAGCCGCTCGCCGATGCCGACGAGCTGGTGGGTGAAGCGGACGTCGCGGTCGGTGTTGTCGCGCACGATGCGCACCATGTCGGCCCATTTCGCTTCTGTGGCGCCGGGTGGGGCCGCGAGCAGGATGCGGTCGGCGATCTCGGCCGCGGTGGCGAGCATGTGCGGACCGCTGGCCGCCATGACGATCTCCGGGGCGGGGTCGACGGCCGCGTGTACCGCGGCGACTGTCTCGAGCAGCTGTTCGCGACGCTGTCGCGCGGAACCCCAAGGCATGCCGAGCCGTTCGGCCTCGGCGGCGGCATCCGGACGGCCCGCGCCGATGCCGAGTTCGAAGCGTCCGCCCGAAAGCAGCTGCAGCGCGGCCACTTCCCGCACCAACGCGGCACTGTGCCGCAGCGGGGCCGCCAGCACGTTGGGCCGCAGCCGCACCGTGCCGGTGACCGCCGCGGCCGCCGCGAGCATCGGCAGCGGCGAGGGCGCGTACATCGTGTCGGGCAGCAGAATCGTTCGGTAACCCTGGTTTTCGGCCGCCCGCACCGCGTCGACCCACTGCGTACCCGTACGCGGCGTGACGATCATGCCGAACTTCATCGCGTCCCCTCAGCGTCCGGTCTCGCGGAGCACGGCGAACTGTTCCCGATTCTGTGCCTCGGTGATCTCACCGCGCGCGAAAGCGTCGCGCAGCGCACCGATGCCGGAATGGCGCCGGAAACAGTAAATAACGACCACGGATGCCCGCCGTCGTCGTAATGCGTGAAAAGAGTCATGCCCCGAGCGTGCGCGCCGTGACACTGCCGAAACATCGGCCGCGCGTCCCCGATCCGGCTACGTCTCCCGACGTATGCGCGCCCCCGGCAACCCCGAGCAACTGGCAGTTTGCCGAAAGCCGCCGCTCATCGATTGCTGAATATTCACTGCCAGCCGGGGCGGACCAGGCCGGATTCGTAGGCGAGGACGACCAGTTGGGTGCGGTCGCGGGCGTTCAGTTTGGTGAGGATGCGGCTGACGTGGGTGCGGGCGGTGGCGGGGCTCATGAAGAGGCGTTCACCGATCTCGGCGTTGGTGAGGCCCTCGGCGACCAGGGTCATCACCTCGCGCTCGCGGTCGGTGAGTTCGTTCAGCGCCGCGGGCGGCGGTTGTTTGGCATGCGCGGAGAACTCGGCGATCAGGCGGCGGGTGACGCCGGGGGAGAGCAGGGCGTCCCCGGCGGCCACCACGCGCACGGCGCGCACCAGATCGGCGGGTTCGGTGTGTTTGACGAGGAAGCCGGTCGCGCCGGAACGCATCGCCTCGAAGACGTACTCGTCCAGCTCGAAGGTGGTCAGCACGACCACCCGGACCTCGGCCAGCTGGGGATCCTCGGCGATCATCCTGGTCGCGCACAGCCCGTCGAGCACCGGCATGCGGATATCCATCAGCACCACGTCCGGGTGCAGCGCCCGTGTCATGCGCACCGCCTGCTCACCGTTGCCGGCCTCGCCGACCACCTCGATGCCGTCCTGCGCGTTCAGCAGCGCGACGAACCCACCGCGCACCAGCGCCTGATCGTCGGCGACCAGCACCCGAATGCTCGTCGTGTTCGCGGCGCGCTCGTCCATCACATCTCCGCGGTGTCCGATTCGCCGGAAGGGGCGGAGCTGTGTGGATTCGAGTCGGCGGCCGGGGCGGCTTCGCCCGGAGCGGTGGAGTCGTTGCGAACTTGCCGGTCGCGGATCGCGGTGTCCGAGTCTCCGGCCGCGGCAGGCGTGGAGCTGTTGCGAACTTGCCGGTCGCCGATTGCATTGTCGGAGTCTCCAGCGGCGGCGGGCGTAGAGCCGCTGTGCGTTTCCGGCCGCGCGGTGGCGCCCGCGTCGCCAGGGACGGAATGCGCGGAGCCCTTGTGGACGTTCGAGTCCGCGGTTGCGACGGACGCGGTCTCGTTGTGCCTTTGCGGCCCGGTCGTCCTGCTGGAGGCCGAGGTGTCCGAGTCCCCTACGGACGCTGCCGCGGAGCCGTTGTGAACTTGCCGGTCGCCGATCGCGGCATTCGAGCCTCCGGCAGCGGCGGGCGTGGAGCCGCTGCGCGTGTGCGGTCCGGCGGAGTCTGCGTCGCTGGGGACCGGGTGCGCGGAGCCCTCCGCGTGAGCTTTCGGCTCGGTCGTCTTGCTGGAGGGCGAGGCGTCCGAGTCCTGCGCGGACGCTGCGGCGAAGCCGTTGCGAATCCGTTCGTCGATCGCGGTGTGCGAGTCTCCGGCAGCGCCGGTGTTGGAGCCGCTGTGCGTTTGTAGCCCGGCGGTGGCGTCCGCGTCGCATGGTAAGGGGTGCGCGGCGCCCTGGACGTTCGAGTCCGCGGTTGAGACGGAGGCGGTCTCGTTGTGTGTTTGCGGCCCGGTCGTCTTGCCGGAGGCCGAGGTATCCGAGTCCCCGGCGGACGCTGCCGCGGAGCCGTTGGAAACCTTCCGTTCGTCGATCGCGGTATTCGAGCCTCCGGCAGCGGTGGACGTCGAGCCGTTGCGCGTGTGCGGTCCGGCGGAGTCTGCGTCGCTGGGGACCGGGTGCGTGGAGCCCTCCGCGTTGTGAGTTTTCGGCTCGGTCGTCTTGCTGGAGGCCGAGGTGTCCGAATCCCCCGCGGACGCGGCGGCGGAGCCGTTGCGAACTTTCCGTTCGTCGATCGCGGTATGCGAGTCTTCGGCAGCGGTGGGGGTGGAGCCGCTGTGTGTTTGCGGCCCGGCGGTGGCGTCCGCGTCGCCTGGGACGGGGTGCGCCGAGTCCTTGCGGACGTTCGGATCCGCGGCTGCGGCGGACGCGGTCCCGTTGTGAATTTTCGGCTCGATCGCCCCGCTGGAGGACGAGGTATCGGAGCTTCCGGAGGCGGTCTCGTTGTGCGGATTCGGCTTCGTGGCCTTGCTGGAGGGCGAGGTGTCCGAGACTCTGGAGGATGCTGCGGCGGAACCGTTGCGCACCTCCGGGTCTGTTGTCTCGTCCGCGAGCACCCCGGACGCGCCGTTCTTCGCGGGAGCGGGTTCGGCGGGCCGGGGCGCTGGGCGCGGTACGGGCGCGGTCTGGTTGGGCAGCCGGGCCGCGACGCGGAAGCCGCCGCTGGGGCGCGGTCCCGCGGTGAGCGCCCCGCCGAGGGCGTGCGTCCGCTCGCGCATGCCGATGATGCCGTTGCCGCCGCTCGAACCGGAACGGATCACCGGCGCGGTGGGACGGGTGTTGTCGATGGTGAGATCGACCGAACCGGCCGCGTAGCGGACGGTGACCGTGGCCTTCGCGCCGGGCGCGTGGCGCACCACGTTGGTCAGGGATTCCTGGATGATCCGGGCTGCGGCCACGTCGATCACGCTGGGCAGCTTCTGCGGTTCGCCGATGACGCGGGTCTCGACCGAGAGCCCGGCGTCCCGAGCCCGCTGCAGCAGCGTGTCCAGATCCTCGATGCTGGGCGCGGGCGCGCGTGGCGCCTCCTGTTTTCTGGCCGACACGGCGTTGCGCGGCAGTGTGCCGGAGTTCGTATTCGATTCCCGCCGTTCGCCGGAAGCGACGCGCCGGACGCCGCGGCGGCCGCGTGCGGGACGGGGCGCCTCGGTCGAATTCCGCGTGACCGCTTCGGGTTCGGGATCGTCCAGGGTCGCGCCGGTGCGGATGGTCTGCAGCAGCGTGTGCACCTCGGCGAGCGATTCCTTGCTCGCCGCCTTGATCGCGGCAAGCGCGGTCCGCGCCTGCTGCGGCTTCTTGTCGAAGAGTTCCAGCGCCACCGAGGACTGCACGTTGATCAGCGAAAGGCTGTGGGCCAGCACGTCGTGCAACTCCCTGGCGATGGCCAGCCGCTCTTCGGTGGCGCGACGTTCACGCTGCGCCTGTTCGTCGCGGCGGGCGGCCTCCACGCGCTGCCTGCGGGCCTCCATCATGACCTTGCGCAGACGCAGCCCCTCGGCCGCGCCGACGAGCACGGTCAGCCAGGCCATGGTCCCGAAGATCTGCCAGCCGTTCACCGACCTGCCGAGCAGCGCGGGCAGCGGCCAGACGAAGGTCGCATAGCCGATCGGCGCGAGCGGGTATGTCCACCAACGGGATCCGATCGTCGCTGCGGTGAGGAACGCGATCACCAGTGACACGAAGATCGGACCGTATCCGTAGCCGAGGGCCAGATAGATCCCGCACGCGGCGAGCGTGATCACCAGCACCGGCAGCGGCTGGGTGCGTCGGAAGAGCAACGCCACCGGCCCGGCGAGCAGCAGCAGATAGCCGAGCACATCCAGCGACTCCGTGCCGGTCTGGTGCATATTGGCGCCGCGACTCCCGGCCACCTGGACTATCGCGACGATGATCGCGAGGCCCCAGTCCCATACGACCGAGCCACGATTCGCTATGCCTGGCGCACTCACCCTTGCAGCCTAAGCGGCCGACCGCCGATCGGCGTCCGTCACCACACGTATTCCACGCCTACGTTCGGGGCTCGAGCGGTGGCGGCGGGCCAATTCGGTCGCGATACGTACGCAGGACATCGCCGCGCGACGGATGTGCCGCCCCAGCTCAGCGCGGGATTCTCGGGACATGACGAATTCCATCGTGGTCACCTCGGGGCTGACCAAACGCTACGGAGAGCACACGGCCGTCGACGACGTCGGCATGCGGGTCGCCGCCGGGGAGATCTACGGATTCCTCGGCCCGAACGGCGCGGGCAAGACCACCACGCTGCGCATGCTGGCCGGGCTCATCCGGCCGAGCGCGGGCACGGCGACCGTGCTCGGCGGCGCGCCCGGCGACCCCTCGGTGCAGCGCCGGATCGGGGCGCTGATCGAGGGCCCCGGCTTCTATCCGTACCTCTCCGGCCGCGACAACCTGCGGGTTCTCGCGACATATCGCGGGCTTGGCCGGGCCGAAGTGTCGGACGCGCTGGACCGGGTCGGTCTCGCCGACCGCGCGGACGACAAGTTCCGCACCTACTCCCTCGGCATGAAGCAGCGCCTGGGTGTCGGCGCGGCCCTGCTCGGCCACCCCGACCTGCTGATCCTGGACGAGCCGACCAACGGCCTCGATCCCGCGGGCATGGCCGAAATGCGGGAGCTGATCACCGAATTGACCGCCGACGGGCACACCGTCCTGCTGTCCAGCCACCTGCTGACCGAAGTCCAGGAGATCTGCGACCGCGTCGGCGTCATCTCCGGCGGCAGGCTCATCACCGAGTCCACGGTGGCCGAATTACGCGGCGCCGCTTCACTGTTGCTGCGCGCGGAGCCGGTGGGGGTGGCCATCGCGGCGGTGCGCGCTGCACTCGGGGCGGAGGTGGGGCTGCGCATTACAGAGGTGTCGCCGCCGCGCGGTGGCGAATCGGTGCTGCGCGGTAGCGAATCGCCGCTGCGCATTGCCGAATTGCCGCTACGTAGTGGCGAATTGGCGCGGCGAGGAAGAGTCGGTATTCGCATCGAGGTCGACGCGAATGCTGCGCCGGTGGTCGCCCGCGCTGTTGTCGACGCCGGAGCCGAGTTGCTCGAGCTTCGCGTCGACGAGAAGTCCCTGGAGGAAGTGTTCTTCGAGATCACCGAAGGAGCGATGCGATGATCGGCCTGATGGCGAGCACTCGCGCGGAACTGTTGCGGTTGCGTGGATGGCCCGCGTTCTGGATCGTGCTGGGGACGTGGATTCTGTTGAACCTCACGTTCTCCTACGTGTTCAACTATCTCGCGTACACCTCGGGCGAGCAGAGTGCCATGTCCGACGGACTGCCGAAAGAAGTTCTTCTGCAACAGATGTTGCCCGCTGCGGTGCCGGAGGTGTTCACCCAGGGGATGGCGATGTTCGGTGGCGCGCTCATGCTGATCCTCGGCGCGCTCGCCGTCGGCAGCGGATACGGCTGGGGTACCTGGAAAACCGTGTTCACCCAGGGGCCTTCGCGGGTAGCGGCGGTCGGCGGCATGCTGATCGGTCTCGCGCTGGTGGTCGTCGCACTGGTCTGCGTGGCGTTCGCGGTGGACACCGCAGTGGCCGCCCTGATCGCGAGCACCGAGTCACAATCCCTCGTACTGCCGAGCCCGTCCCACATCTTCGACGGACTCCTCACCGGCACAGCCATTCTCGGCATGTGGACACTCGCGGGCGCCCTGATCGGAGCACTTGCCCGCGGCCCCGCCCTCGCCGTCGGCCTCGGCCTGGTCTGGGTGCTCGTGGTGGAAAACCTGCTGCGCGCGACGGCCGCGATCTTCGCCCCGATCGAAGCCCTCACCAACCGCCTACCCGGAACCGCCGCCGGCTCGCTGGCCGGCGCAATGCGCACGGTGGACGGCCCAGCCACCCCCGGCGTCCTCGATATCCTCTCGCGCACCGAATCCCTGACCCTGCTCGCGCTCTACGCAGCCCTCTTCTCCGCAACCACCCTCGCCCTCATCCACCACCGCGACTTGACCTGACCGTGCCCCGCTGCTTCGCAGAGGTTCTGCACGCCTCGCAGGCCCTGCAACGTCTGCGAGGCGTATGAAAGGTATGCGAAGTGCCGCGCTGGTGACGCCACAAAGTCGGTTGACGCCTCACATAGGCACCGGGCTTGCGAGGCGTACGAAAGGTGTGTGAGGTGCCGCGCTGGTAGTCGTCGCAGAGGTTCTGCACGCCTCGCAGCCTCTACAACGTCTACGAGGCGTAGGAAAGGTATGCGAAGGCCGCGGTGGTTACGCCGCAAAGGGTTTGACGGCTCACGTAGGCGCCAGGTTTGCGAGGCGTACGAAAGGTGTGTGAGGTGCCGCGCTGGTAGTCGTCGCAGAGGGCTTGATGCCGCGCAGCCTTCCAAGGTCTGCGAGGCGGGTGCGTCGGCGCCAAGGCCGTGGTGGCAACGCCACAAAGGTGGCTGATGCCTCACATAGGCACCGGCTCTGTGGGACGTGTGAACGGTGTGTGCGGATAAGCCCGCGCGGGGGCCTATTGGGATTCGCCGAGAAGGGCGTGGGCGATGCGCGCTAGGCCTTGGGCGATGGCCGACGGGGTGAGCCCGCGTTCGCGTTGCGCGGTGTAGACCTCCGCTGCCAGCGGGGCCAGCAGTGAATCCACCAGCGCGTCCGGTTCGTGGGTGTCCGCTGCCAGCAGCAGTGCCCGGACGTGGGCGTACCAGAATCCGTACGCGCCGGTGGTGAAGCGCGCGCCGCCGGTTTCCGCGCCGAGGGCCAGGTGGGCGTGGTCGTCGAGGAGCTCGACCATCGCCTCGTAGAAGGCGGCGAGGCGGTCGGCGGGGGGTGCGCCGGGCCCGAGTGGTGGCTCGCCGTGCAGCAGGCGCTCTTGGAGGGCTCGTTCGTGTTCGTCGAGGAGTGCGACGGCGATCGAGTTCGTGTCTGGATAGCGGCGGTACAGCGTGCCGCGGCCGACGCCCGCGGCCTTGGCGATGTCGTCCATGGTCACCGCGCGGGGATCGCGCCCGGCGAAGAGTTCCGCCGCGGCCGCGAGGATCTTGGCGCGGTTGCGGGCTGCGTCCGCGCGTTCGCTCGGCGGGTGGTCGAGCGGGGCGCCGGTGAGCAGGTCCGAGCGGGCATCCATGACAGCGACTCTAGCCGAATTCGGAATAAGTGGACAGTATGTCCGGTTGATGGCTAGCGTGGTAACCGGACGATGTGTCCGATTGATCGAAAGGTTGACCCCATGAGCACCTTGTTGCACCTGGACGCGAGCGCCCGGCGGCGCTCCATCAGCCGGGAGCTGAGCGCGGAGTTCGCCGCGGCCTGGCGCACCGAAAACCCGGACGGCGGGTACCGGTACCGGGATCTCGCGACGCACCCCGTGCCGTTCATCGGCGAGGCGTGGACCGAGCTGTGCGACGCGGTGCTCGCGTGCGGCGGCTTCGACCCCGCCGAACTCGGCGCACTGGTGCAGACTCCGGCGCAGGCCGAGGCGCTCGACGTCCTGCGCCCGCTCTTGGACGAGGTGCTGGCCGCCGATGTGATCCTGATCGGCACCCCGATGTACAACTACTCGATTCCCGCCGTGCTGAAGGCCTGGCTGGACCAGCTCACCTTTCCGCGAATGTCGTTGGGCCACCGCCGTTTCGTGGTCGTCTCGGCGCGGGGTGGCAGCTATACGCCCGGCGCGCCCAAGGCAGCCTTCGACTACCAGGAGCGCTATCTGCGCGATTTCTTCGCGGGCCACTTCGCCGTCACCGACACGGTTTTCGTGCATGCCGAACTGGCCAACTCGCGCCAGGACCCTGCGCTGGCCGACCGCCGAGCCGAACACGACGACTCCTACGCGAAGGCCGTCGAAACAGCCCGCTCGCTCGCGGCGCGGTACTGATCCGGGCGCCGTGCCTCGAATGACTGGAGCACCGAAATGAACTGGCTGGTACTGGGTCTCGCAGGTCTGGTCGAGATCGTCTGGTCGCAGAGCATCAAACCGACCGAGAACTTCACCCGTCCGCTGCCCACCCTCGTGTGCTTCGCGCTGGGCAGCCTCGCGGTGTACCTGCTGTCCAGGGCCATGCAGACGTTGCCCGTCGGCACCGCCTACGCCGTGTTCACCGGCATCGGCGCGGTGGGCGCGATCGGCCTCGGCGTCGTGGTGCACCGGGATCCGCTCAACGCGGGCCGGGTGCTCGCGCTCGCTTTGATCATCGGCGGCCTCGTGCTGGCCAGAATGACCAATCCCGAGTGACCGCCGTAGATCTGGTGAGGCAAATGCTGTGGGGTCGCGGGTGGCGCGGGTATGGTCCGATGATGGTCGACCAGTCAGTTCGCCCCCCGGATCTGTCCGCACGGCCCTACGAGCTCACCGTGGAGCGGGTGATGAAGGCCTCGCCCAGCCTGCTTTACGCCGCATGGACGCAGGGGTTCGACATCTGGTTCGCCGCCCCGGACTCGGTGCGGATGCGGCCCGCGGTGAACGAGCCGTTCTTCTTCGAGACCGAATTCGAGGGCAAGCGCAATCCGCACTACGGCCGGTTCCTGCGGCTGGAGCCGGAGCGTCTCATCGAGCTGACCTGGGTCACCGGCGAGGGCGGCACCGAGGGCGCCGAGACCGTGGTGAGCGTGCAGTTCCTCAAGCAGCCGCGCGGCATCCGGCTTCGCCTGCGCCACGCCGGGTTTGCGAGCGAGGCGGCAAGAGAACGGCACCGCGAGGCGTGGCCGCAGGTGCTCGAGCAACTCGACAAAAAGCTCGGCGCGGCCGGCTGACGAGGCTCTCCCGCCGAAGCGGTGTCCGCGGCTTCGGGTGTGCGGGTAGGTTCGAGCCCGCACGAGTTCGGCTCACTTCGTGAAAGGACAATGATGCCAACACGTACCGCGCGCACCGCATGGACCGGTGGTCTCCAGGACGGATCCGGTCAGGTCGAGCTGACCAGTTCGGGCGTCGGCAAGTACGACGTCTCGTTCCCGAAGCGTTCCGCGGAGGAAGCCGACGGCACCACCAGCCCCGAGGAACTGATCGCGGCCGCGCACTCCTCCTGCTACGCCATGGCGCTCTCGGCGCAGATCGGCAACGCGGGCGGCACCCCCGAGAGCTTGGACGTGACCGCCGACGTCACCCTCGGCCCCGACCCGGCGGGCGGCTTCCGCATCAACGGGATCAAGCTGACCGTCCGCGGCCGTGTGTCCGGCTTGGACGCCGACGGATTCCTCGCCGCCGCCGAGGCCGCCAAGGCGGGTTGCCCGGTGTCCAAGGCACTGGCCGGTGTCGACACCATCAGCCTGGATGCCGCACTGGCGTGACCGTTTGATTTCTCGCACCCCTCGCGTCGAGCGGGTGCGGGGAGTCATGCGGTCGCGCCGCGGGCGAAGTACGTGCGGGCGTCGGGTGTGTACATGGCGGGAATCGCGACGAGCACCGCGAGCACGTGGATCGCGCGCAGGATCCCCAGGGTGAGCGAGCTCGGGGTGACGGACAGGTCGAATCCTTCGGTCGCGAGGGCCGTCAGCGGTTCGACGAGCAGCGAGGCCAGCCCGAGGATGCCGAGGCCGAGTGCGAGCGCGAGCCGAGCCATCCGGTCGCCGCGCGTCATCCGCACCACGACGGCGAACACCACCAGGTAGATCGCGCAGCGCACGGCCAAGCCTGCGGCTAGGTCCGGCACGTCGGCCTCGGACCGATCGAGCGTCATCGCCGCTCGCGCCAGCGCCTCGCCGATCCCGGCGAGCAGGGCGACGACGAAACCCGCGGCGGCCAGCGCCACCGAACGCGGCGACACGGGAGAACGAAAAAGGACAGTGCCGGTCATGAGACCGACACTGCCCCTGATCTTCTGGACGCGGATCAGCCCGCGGTAGCGACCTCGCCCCGTACCGGGGTACTGGTCCGTGCCGCGAACTCGGTGAGCGCGGCGAAACCGAGACCGAGTGCCGCCCACAGCGTGGCGGAGACGGCCAGCGACGCGACCCGGAACTGCCACAGCAGACTCGGCGGGAAGTCGGCCGTCACCTCGTCGACGCCGGGCAGCAGCACATAGCCCAGCGTGGTGATCAGCACGAACACCGCGACACCGGCAATCAGCCGGACCGTGTCCAGCTGCCCGCGCAGCAGCTTGTACACGTACACCCCTGCACCGACGGCCGCGAGGCCGAGCAGCACCGAGGCCACCCACAGCAGGGTGCGATCGTTGATGGTCTCCGGATCACCCACCGCGGGCGGGTTGGCCGGGTACTTGAAGAACGGCACCGCGACGATCGCGGCCCAGCCTCCGATGCCGAGCCCGATCGCCAGTTTCGGACCGGACAGGTCGGTGTAGCGCCGCGCGAAGTGCGCGACCGAGGCGAAGATCGCGCCGAAGGCGAGACCGCTGAGGCCGAGGGCCAGGAACTGACCGAACTTCTGTCCGGGCCTGCTGACCAGCGGCTCCTCTTCCTCGCCGTGGGAGTGGCCCGTGGCGGGCTCTTCGGGAGCGTGGTGCGATTCCTCGGTCGCCGCGTTCGCCTCTTCGATGGCGATGGCGGCGTCGACCTTGGGTTCGCCGACGAAATAGCCCACCGTGGCGGCCAGCAGGCCGGCGATCAGACCGGCAAGCAGGCCGCGCAACAGTAGGGTCTTCAGGGTTCCGATCAGTGGCACGGAACACCCAGCAAGTGACGTCCGTCGTGCATGAGCTCATGCATGAACATCCCGCTGCGCGAGATGGCACCCTGATCGAAGCCGACCAGGTAGAGCGTGAGCAGCGCGAGAAGAACGACACCTACCGTGACGAGCACAGTCGCCAGCGAATCGGTCGCCTGGCTCGGTGAATGCGCAATGGCCATTCGAGTCCTCCTAGGGAGACGTCCCTGCCGGAGTTTCTCGCCCGGCAGGGCGTTGTCGCGTCCCGTGAGATGGGTTGCGCGATGGGTGCCGGTGTCTGGCTTTCCGGCACCTTGCCTGCCTCCGCCTGCTCGGCGGAGGTCGGACTCGATGCTTGGAACACAGTGGCGCGACCGCTCCGGAATCACACCGGAATTACCGCATCACCCTCGCTTGGTCACTTCGAACTGTGACACCACCGTGCGCCCGTCGTCAACACAGTCGACGTCTGTTGACCACGGTGTGGGCGAGTCGTTACCCGCTATTTCAGGACGCGGGCTTGGCCGCGACGTCCAGGACGACCTCGAATTCGAGCAGCGAAGCGCCGGTGGAGACCGGCTTCTTGTCACCGCTGCCCGCATGCGCGGCGCGCGCGGGACCGTCCCGCCACGCGGCGAAGGATTCCTCGGAATCCCATTGGGTTACCACGAAGTAACGATTCTCGCCGGCGATCGGGCGAAGCAGCTGGAAGCCGAGGAAGCCGGGCGAGCCCTCCACGGCATGCGCGCGGTGCGCGAACCGCTTCTCCAGCTCCGGCCCTGCGCCTTCGGGGACCTCGATCGCGTTGATCTTCACGACAGCCATGACTCGACAATACGTCGCCCGTGCACGGGTGGTCGCGCGCCTGCGCGAGCTCGGGGGCACAATCGAGCCGATGTGGTACGACGAAGGCGGAGCAGGCGTGCCGATCCTGCTGCTGCACGGTTTGATGGGCAGCGCGCGCACCTGGGGTGACCAGCTGGACTGGCTGCGCGCCCACGGGCACGTCTACACCTTCGACGCGGCGGGCCACGGCCGTCCCGCGCCGCAGGAACTGACCACCGAGGCGTTCGTCGCCGATCTCGCCGAAGCCACCGCGCGGCTCACCGAGCCGATGGTGGTGGTCGGCCATTCGATGGGGGCGCTGCACGGCTGGGTCTTCGCCGCGCAGTATCCGGAGCGGGTGCGCGCGCTGGTGATCGAGGACATCGCCCCGGATTTCACGGGGCGCACCGCCGCCGACTGGGCCGCGATGATCGAGGCGTGGCCGCAGCCGTTCCCGGACGCCGATTCGGTGCTCCAGTATTTCGGGCCGGTCGCCGGTCGCTACTTCCTGAACTCCTTCGTGCACGGCCCGGACGGCTACCGGCTGCACGGCTCCGTCGCGACATTTCGCGACATCTCCGAAGAATGGGGCACCCGCCATTTCTGGGAACAGTGGCGGGCGGTACGCGTCCCGGTGCTGCTCATCGAGGGCGAGCACACCATCACCCCGGCCGGGCAGATGCGGGAGATGGCCGCGACCAATCCGAACGCGGAGTACGTGCTGATCCCGGACGCGGGGCATTTGGTGCACGACGATCAGCCGGCGCGCTACCGCGCCGAGGTCGAGCGCTTCCTGCGCCGGGTCCTCGGCTGACGCGCACCTCCGCGACGGACTTCGCGCGAATGCCCGACTCGTGTCAGCGATCACCCTCGCCGGCGAGCGCGAACAGCCCGTCGGCCGTCTGCTCGATCAACCCGTCGATCAGCAGCGAGTCCAGCGCCCGGTCGCGCTGACCGGGATCGCGGGTCCAGGCCAGGTCGAGGCGCACCCGTTCGACCGGGCCGGTCGCGGCGCGCAGCACGTCGAGCAGGCGGCCGCGGGCCTGGCGGTCGGTGCCCTCGTACTTCTGGGTGCGGCGCACCACCTCCGACACCGGACGGCCCGCGGTCACCCACTCGCAAGCGGGCAGCGGACAGCGCGCGCAGTCGGGTGTGCGTGCGGTGCACACGGTCGCGCCGAGCTCCATCAGCGCCGCGGAAAACCTTGCCGCGCGGTCGATTTTCGCGGGCAGCAGGGCCTCGGTCTCGGCCAGGTCGCGGGCGGCGGGGTTACCGGCCTCGGCGCGGCCGTGCACGGCGCGCGCGACCACCCGGCGCACGTTGGTGTCCACCACCGGTACGCGCTGGCCGTAGGCGAAGCAGGCGACCGCCCGCGCGGTGTAGGCGCCGATGCCGGGCAGCCCGAGCAGCACGTCCACGTCGGCGGGGACCGCGTCGCCGTGTTCGGCGGCGAGCACCCGTGCGCACTCGTGCAGCCGCAGCGCGCGCCGCGGATAGCCGAGCTTGCCCCAGGCACGCAGCACCTCGGCCTGGGAGGACGCGGCCATCGCCGAGGGCACCGGCCAGCGCGCCACCCACTCCAGCCAGATCGGCTCGACCCGCACCACCGGCGTCTGCTGCAGCATGATCTCACTCATCAGGATCTGCCACGCGGTGACGCCGGGACGTCGCCACGGCAGGTCGCGGGCGGTCTCGGCGTACCAGTCCAACAGCGCATCGGGGTCGATGCCGCGATTGCCGAATTGTTGCCGGTCCGGTGTGGCCCGACCTGTGCCGATACGCATTGCCCTCACCGTCTCCGCCGCTCGGCGGACAGTCGATATTTGCCGACCCGTAACGAAACTGACTCGCTGGTAGCGAAAGCGTTGTGCACAATGGTCGGTATGTCTGATTCAAACCCGATCAGCGCCTGGAAGTCCCTCCGCGAGGGCAACGAGCGTTTCGTCAACGGCACGCTGTTGCATCCTAGTCAAGGAGCCGCCGACCGGGCGAAGCTCGTCGGCGGTCAGCATCCCTCGGCGATCTTGTTCGGCTGCGGCGATTCGCGCGTGGCTGCGGAGTTGATCTTCGATCAGGGTCTCGGCGACATGTTCGTGGTGCGCACCGCGGGCCACGTGGTCGACAGCTCGGTGCTCGGCTCGATCGAGTACGGCGTGCACGTGCTGAACGTTCCGCTGATCGTGGTGCTCGGACACGACAGCTGCGGCGCGGTGAAGGCCACCATCGACGCGCTCGACGGCGGCGAGGTCCCCGGCGGGTTCATCCGCAGCGTCGTGGAGAAGGTGACGCCCTCCGTCCTGATCGGCCGCCGCGAGGGTCTCTCGGAAGTGGACGAGATCGAGGCAAGGCACGTCGTCGAGACGAGCAGGCTGCTGATGCAGCGGTCGATGATCATTTCCCAGCGGGTCGCGACCGGTGAGCTCGCCATCGCCAGCGTCACTTACAAACTGGCCGAAGGTAAGGTCCAGTTGCATCGTGTCGTCGGCAACATCGGCGAGGTCGTCTGAACCGGTTTCGCGCGAGGTTTTCCCAGCGTGCCGGGTGCGATACACCCGGCACCCCGGTGTCGTCCCTTCCGACACGCCGAGGTCCTGAGACACCGCGCCCGGTGCTGCCCGTAAGTTTGAATCGTGCTGGAACCGACTGGACCGCTGCCTCCGGAGATCTACTGGCGTCGTCGCGTTTTCGCCATCGGTATCCTGGTCGTGGCGCTCGCGCTGGTGATCTGGCTCGTGGTGATGGCCGTCCGCGGTGGCGACTCGCCCGGTGAGGCCAAGGCGGCCGCGTCGAGTTCGACCTCGTCGGTGAAGAAGCCGGCCGATCCGGCCAAGTCCTCCACGAGCGCGGACGCGCTGAAATCTTCGGCTGGTCCGGCGCCGAGCGCGGGTGCGACTCCGGCGGCGGGGCAGTGCCCCGATCAGTCGCTCGCGGTGAAGGTGACCGTCGAGCAGCCCACCTACAAGGCGGGCGAGCAGCCGGTGTTCGGCATCGTGATCACCAACATCTCCTCGGTGACCTGTTCCCGCGACGTCGGATCCGGGCTGCAGCAGATCTCGGTCTACACCCTCGACGGCAGCCGCAGGCTGTGGTCGAGCACCGACTGCTACCCGGACGGTCAGGCCGACGTGCGCAACATGAATCGCGGTGAACAGGCCGCGTTCCAGGTCACCTGGTCCGGCTCCACCTCGCAGCCGAATTGCGCGGGCGAGCGCGTCCCGGTTCCGCCGGGGGCGTATTCGGTTGTCGCGCAACTGGGTTCGGTGCGCAGCGCGGCCGAGCCGTTCAACATCGCCTGAGCGGCTTCACCGGTCCCTGGCAAACGAATCGTCCATGTCCGCTTCGGCGAGACGGGTCAGCCCCTCGCGGATCTGGCGTGCCCTCGGCACCCCGATCCCGTCGATGGACTCCAGATCGCTCGCGGTCGCCACGAGCAGCCCTTGTAGCGAGCCGAACGAGTCGACCAGCGATTCGATGTGGGTGAAGCGCAGCCGGGGAATTCGGGTGAGCACCCGGTACCCGCGCGGACGCATCGGCAGGTCCAGCGCTTCGATGGTGCTCGGATAGCCAAGCGGCGCGGCCAGATTGGTGAGGTCGAGCAGTTCGGCGTCGGTGAGCAGGTCCAGGCCCGCCAGCGCGCGGTCCACCCCGGCCGAAGCGACCGGCTCGTCCGCCAGGTAATCGCGGATGAGCAGCTCGCGCAGCCAGGCGTTGTCGCCGACCAGATCCTCCAGTTGCAGCGCGAGCTGGCGACCGTCGGCGCCGAGTTCCAGCACGTTCTGTTCGATCTCCTCGGCGAGGCGGCGCACCATTTCCAAGCGCTGGGCCGCCGTCAACGCGTCGCGCAGGGTGACGACGTCCTCGATCTCGCTCTCGGAGAGCTGCTCGCACACCTGATCCAACCGGGCCTTGTAGCGCTCCAGCGTGCCGAGCGCCTGATTCGCCCTGGCCAGGATCGTGGCCGAGGGCTCGACCAGGTGACGGATGTCGTCGACGTACAACGTCATGGTGCGCATCGACTTGCTCACCGCCACCACCGGGTGACCGGTCTGGGCGGCGGTCCGCTCCGCGGCTCGGTGCCGGGTGCCGGATTCCGCGCTCGGCAGATTCGGATCGGGCACCAGGTGCACGTTGGCGCGCAGGATGCGGGAGCCGTCGGTGGAGAGCACCACCGCGCCGTCCATCTTCGACAGCTCGCGCAACCGGGTCGGCGCGAATTCGACGTCCAGCTCGAATCCGCCGTCGCAGAGGCGCTCGACGCCTTCGTCGTAGCCGAGCACGATCAGGCCGCCGGTGCGGCCGCGCTGGATGCGTTCCAGTCCGTCCCGCAGCGGAGTTCCTGGAGCCAGCCGCGTGACGACCTCGGGGAGCCGGTTCGCGGGAGCCGCGATCGGAGTACGGGGCGCGGAGGGGGCCGGTCTGCCGAGCAGATACGCCGCCCACCGCCCTGGAATCACTCGGCCGCCTCGGCCCGCGCCGTCCGCCGCGCACGTAGGCCGCTGATCCGCAGCGCCGAGCCGACGTCGGTCACCTCGTGAATCTTCATGCCCCCACCCTTCACTCGATCCAGCCCCGGCGGCACCAGCGCGGTGGTGAAGCCGAGCCGCTGCGCCTCGGCCAGCCTACGTGCCAGGCCGGTCACCTTGCGTACCTCGCCTGCCAGGCCGACCTCGCCGAGTATCACCCAGCCCGGCGGCAGCGCCGTGTCGGATTCGGCGCTGGCGATGGCCAGCGCGATGGCCAGATCGGCGGCGGGCTCGACGAGCCGCATGCCGCCGACGGTCGCCGCGTAGACGTCGTGCTTGCCGAGGAAGACCCGGCCCCTGCTTTGCAGCACCGCGAGCACCATGGCGACCCGGTTGTAGTCCAGCCCGCTGACGGCGCGGCGCGGCGCGGGAATCTCGGTCTTCACCGTCAGACCCTGCACCTCGCCGACCAGCGGCCGCTTGCCGTCCATCGCGACGGTGACCGCGGTGCCCGGCACCGAATCGGTGCGATGGTGCAGGAACAGCCCGGACGGGTCGTCGACGCCCGCGATGCCGTCCTCGTGCAACTCGAAACAGCCCACCTCGTCGGCGCTGCCGAAGCGGTTCTTGATGCCGCGCACCATGCGCAGCGTGGAGTTCTTGTCGCCCTCGAACTGCAGCACCACGTCCACCAGGTGTTCGAGGGTGCGCGGGCCCGCCACATTGCCGTCCTTGGTGACATGGCCGACCAGCAGCACGGCGATCCCGGTCGCCTTGGCCAGCGAGGTGAGCGCCGCCGTCACCGCGCGCACCTGGGTGACGCCCCCGATCACGCCGTCCACATCCGGCGCGAGCATGGTCTGCACCGAGTCGACCACGAGCAGCGTCGGCCGTACCTGCTCGACGTGTCCGAGCACGATCGACAGATCCGACTCCGCGGCGAGGTAGACCCGCTCGTGCACCGCGCCGGTGCGGTCCGCGCGCAGCCGTACCTGCCCCGCGGACTCCTCGGCGGTCACATAGAGCGCCTTCTCGTCGCGCTGCTTCGCCCATCGGTGCGCGACCTCGAGCAGCAGCGTCGACTTGCCGACGCCGGGCTCGCCGGACAGCAGCACCACAGAGCCCGCGACCACGCCGTCGCCGAGCACCCGGTCCAGCTCGCCGACACCGGTCGGCCTGGCCTTGGTGACCTTCGAATCGATCGTGGAGATCGGAGCCGCCGCGGTGCTCGGCAGCATCGCGCGCCTACCGGGCGCCGCGGCCGACGCGGGCGAAACGGCCGCCTCGTCCACCGTGCCCCACGCTCCGCAGTCCGGGCACTTGCCCACCCACTTCGCCACCTCGTGCGAGCAGGCGGAGCACCGGAAGATCGGCTTAATCTTTGCCACAGGCGCACCTTACGTACCGGGCCCGACAGAACCCGCCGGACGTGGCGGGGTAAGGAAAAGGCTGCCGCACCGGGTGCGACAGCCTTCGTTCTCGGTCCGCGACGGGCGGACGGCTCAGTGGCCGCCGCCGTGGCCGCCGCCTGCGGCCGGGCCCGACTTGTCGGACTCGTGGCGCTCGGCCTCGGTGCCCGCGTCCACCGGCACCTGGACCTGGACGGTGCCGTTCTCCTTGAAGTTGAACGAGACGGTGTAGGTCAGGCCGGGGGTGATGTCCTTGGTCAGACCGGTGATCTCGATGGTGGCGGGCTTGGCCGCCGGATCGGCGGTCTTCTGCTCGGTCGACTGCGTGCCGTGGGAGTCCGAGCCGTGGCTGTCGTTGCCGTGCGAGTCGGTCGAGGTCTTGGCGCTCGGCTCGGCGGCCGCCGCGACGACGGTCTGCTGCGGCGCCAGCTTCACCGCGGACGCGCCCGACGGCGGGGTGATCTTCACCTGGCCGAGGTCGGTGGTGACGCTGGTGAGCTCGTCGGCGACGGTCTCGCTGTTGTTCACGATGGACAGCGCGATCAGCGCCTTGCCGCCCTTGACGTTGGTGTAGCCCTCGCCCGGGTAGACGATGTGCACGTTGCGCAGCGAGATGTCCTCGACGTCGGCGTTGTTGCCGTTGATGGCAGGCGCCTGGTTCGCGGTCTGGGAGACCTGACCCGCGCTGCAGCCGGACAGCGCGAGCGCGGCGCCCGCGGCGAGTGCGGCAACAGTCACCACGAGACGGGGCTTCCGCGCCACCGACGAGGCGGTCACAGCTTTCAGGGCAGTCACGGGTTGTCCTCCATGTCGACCGGGATCACTCCGCTACGGAGAGTAGTAACTAGGCAGCGTAGTAGTCGACCCAGGGGACTTGTCGATGGGGCCGGATCTCGGGTTCGCGACACCGCCGACGGTCGGCATCCGTTGCATAACGGTTCGGTGGCCCGGGGGTGCGGTTGCGGGCCGAGTGCCGGGGCGCTCGGCGGGACACGGCCGAGATAGCGCCGACGGATAACTCGTTCTGGCACAACGTAATGCACACCGCCCGGGTTCTGTCAACCCCCTCGGTCTGCTCGTTGTGGCCCTGACCTGCACAGTTGATCGCGCCGTTACCGAGTCGCATGTTAAACTGTGAACATCGAAAGGGGCACGGGACACATGATTTTTAAGGTCGGAGACACCGTCGTTTACCCCCACCACGGAGCGGCGCTGATCGAAGCAATCGAGACTCGCACCATCAAGGGTGAGCAAAAAGAGTATCTGGTCCTGAAGGTCGCCCAAGGCGATCTGACTGTTCGCGTACCCGCGGAAAACGCCGAATATGTCGGCGTGCGCGATGTCGTGGGCCAGGAAGGTCTCGACCGGGTCTTTCAGGTGCTGCGCGCGCCGCACACCGAGGAGCCGACCAACTGGTCCCGTCGCTACAAGGCCAACCTGGAGAAGCTCGCCTCCGGCGATGTGAACAAGGTGGCCGAGGTCGTTCGCGACCTGTGGCGTCGGGAACAGGATCGTGGGCTGTCCGCCGGTGAGAAGCGGATGCTGGCCAAGGCCCGCCAGATCCTGGTCGGTGAACTCGCGCTGGCCGAGGGAACCGATGACGGCAAGGCCGAGACGCTGCTCGATGAGGTTCTTGCAGCGGCTTCCTGACCGTGAACAACTCTGACAGCGACAGTCCTGTCGTTGCCTTGGTTCCTGCCGCCGGCCGCGGCGTCCGTTTGGGTGAGAACATGCCCAAGGCGTTCGTCACGGTCGGCGGTACACCCATGGTCCGGCTGGCCGTGGACGGCCTGCTGGCCTCCGGGGCGGTCGACCGCATCATCGTGATGGTCCCCGCCGAACTGGTCGAGAGCGCAGTCGCCCTGCTGCCGCCCTCCGACGCGGTGCGGGTGGTCGTCGGCGGCGCCGAGCGCACCGATTCGGTGCGCGCGGGGATCGCCGCCGCGCCGGACGCGGGCTATTTCCTGGTGCACGACGCCGCCCGCGCGCTCACTCCGCCGGAGTTGATCGCACGGGTCGCCGCCGAGTTGCGGGCGGGTCATCGAGCGGTGGTGCCCGCCCTTCCGGTCGTCGACACCGTCAAGTCCGTCGACTCGGATGGCGTGGTGACGGGCACCCCCGATCGCGCCGCGCTGCGGGCGATCCAGACCCCGCAGGGTTTCGCCGCCGATCTCCTCGAAGCCGCCTACGAGACCGACGTGCTCGCCACCGACGACGCGGGACTGGTCGAGCGTTTCGGCGCCGAGGTGCGCACCGTTCCCGGCGATCCGATGGCCTTCAAGATCACCACCCCGCTGGATCTCATGCTCGCCAATACGGTGTGCAACGCGGCGCGGAGCGTGTGAGACCGTCGTGACCATGCGAGTTGGTATCGGCAGCGACGTGCACCCCATCGAACCCGGTCGTCCGTGCTGGATGGCGGGTCTGCTGTTCGATGGCGACGACGGCTGCGCGGGCCACTCCGACGGCGACGTCGCCGCGCACGCCCTCTGCGACGCGCTGCTCTCCGCGGCTGGGCTCGGCGACGTGGGCGCGGTGTTCGGCACCGGTCGCCCCGAGTGGAAGGACGTCTCCGGCGCCGCGATGCTGACCGAGGTCCGCAGGTTGCTCGACGAGGCCGGATTCGACATCGTCAACGCCGCGGTGCAGGTCATCGGCAATCGTCCGAAGATCGGGCCGCGCCGTGCGGAGGCGCAGAAGGTGCTCGGCGAGCTGCTGGGCGCGCCGGTTTCGGTATCGGGAACCACCACCGACGGACTCGGTCTCACGGGTCGCGGGGAAGGGGTGGCGTCGATCGCCACCGCGTTGCTGCAAGCTCGCGGATAGCGCACAACCGCTCGGGCGCTTAGCATCGAAGCGGCCATCGGTCGAGCCGGGGCGCGAACGCCCTGCTCCGACCGGCCGGGCATACCTCCGCCTTCACCGTGGCCTGGACGGACGTCGTCCGACGGCGCCGACTAGGATCGACTGCCGTGACCCTGCGCCTCTTTGACACCGAACGCCGAACCATGCGCGATTTCGCGCCGCTGGTTCCCGGCCGCGCTTCGGTGTACCTCTGTGGCGCCACCGTCCAGGGGGAACCCCATATCGGTCACGTGCGCAGCGGCGTCGCGTTCGACGTGCTGCGCCGCTGGTTGCAGGCGCACGACTACGACGTGTACTTCATCCGCAACGTCACCGACATCGACGACAAGATTCTGAACAAGGCCGCCGAGGCGGGCCGCCCGTGGTGGGAGTGGGCGGCCACCTACGAGCGCGCCTTCGACCGCGCCTACGAGGCGCTCGGCGTGCAGCCGCCGTCCGCGGAGCCGCGGGCCACCGGCCACATCACCCAGATGGCCGACCTGATGCGGCGGCTCATCGACCGCGGGCACGCCTACGCCTCCGAGGGCAACGTCTACTTCGACGTGCAGAGCTACCCGGACTACGGCAAGCTGTCCGGCCACAAGCTCGACGACGTGCACCAGGGCGAGAGCGCGGGCGCGGGCAAGCGCGACCCGCGCGATTTCACGCTGTGGAAGGCGGCCAAGCCCGGCGAGCCGAGCTGGCCGTCGCCGTGGGGGCCCGGCCGCCCCGGCTGGCACCTGGAGTGCTCGGCGATGGCCGAGTTCTACCTCGGTTCGGAATTCGACATCCATTGCGGCGGTATGGATCTGGTGTTCCCGCACCACGAGAACGAGATCGCCCAGTCCAAGGCCGCCGGTGACGGATTCGCGCAGTATTGGTTGCACAACGGCTGGGTGACCATGGGCGGCGAGAAGATGTCCAAGTCGCTCGGCAACGTGCTTTCGGTGCCGAACGTGCTGAAAAAGGTTCGCGCCGTGGAACTTCGGTTCTACCTGGGCAGCGCGCACTACGGATCGATGCTGGAGTACTCGGACAAGGCGTTGTACGACGCCGCGGCCTCCTACCAGCGCATCGAGGCGTTCATCCACCGGGTCGCCGAGCGGGCAGGCGAGATCCCGGTCGGCAAATGGACCGACGCGTTCGCCGAGGCGATGGACGACAACCTGGCCGTGCCGCGCGCACTTGCCGAGGTGCACCGCGTGGTGCACGAGGGCAACAAGGCGCTGGAGGGCGGCGCGGTCGACACCGCGCGGGAGCTGGCAGGGCAGGTGCGGGCCATGCTGAACATCCTCGGCGTCTGCCCGTACGACCCGAAGTGGTACGCCCCGGAGGACACCTCCGCGGCGACGGAGGCGCTCGACGTGCTGGTGCGCGCCGAACTCGATCGCCGCCAGCAGGCCCGCGCCGACAAGGACTGGGGCACCGCCGACGCCGTGCGCGACCGCTTGGCCGCCGCGGGCGTCGAGGTGACCGATACTCCCCAAGGACCCGAGTGGTCGCTGGGCGGCGCGCGCGGAAAGGCGAACTGATGGCAGGGAATTCGCAGCGCCGTGGCGCTGTGCGCAAGACGGGTAGCAAGAAGGGCGCGGTCGTCGGTTCCGGCGGCAAGCGCAGGCGCTCACTCGAGGGGCGTGGCGCGACCCCGCCCGCCGAGGCGCGGACCAAGCACCCCGCGGCCAAGCGCGCCGCGGCCAAGGCCAAGGCGGAGGCGAAGGGCCGCCCGACCGGCCGCGCCGCCGGCGGACGCCCCGCGGGCCGCAAGACCGAAGACGGTCCCGAGTTGGTGCTCGGCCGCAACCCGGTGGTCGAATGTCTGCGCGCAGGCGTCCCGGCCACCGCGCTGTACGTCGCGGTCGGCACCGAGAACGACGACCGGCTCACCGAGAGCGTGCAGACCGCGGCCGACGCGGGCATCTCCATCCTCGAGGTGCCGCGCACCGATCTGGACCGGATGAGCAACAACGGGCTGCACCAGGGCCTCGCGCTGCAGGTCCCGCCGTACCGCTACGCCCACCCGGACGATCTGCTCGATCAGGTGCGCGGCACAGCCGAGCCCGCATTGCTCGTCGCGCTGGACAACATCTCCGATCCACGCAACCTCGGCGCGGTGGTCCGCTCCGTCGCGGCGTTCGGCGGCCAGGGCGTCCTCATCCCGCAGCGGCGCAGCGCCAGCGTCACCGCCGTCGCGTGGCGGACCAGCGCGGGCGCCGCGGCCCGGCTCCCGGTCGCGCGGGCCACGAATCTGACTCGCACGCTGAAGGATTGGGCCAGCCAGGGCATGCAGATCGTCGGCCTGGACATGGGCGGCGACACCACGCTCGACGAATTCGACGGCACCGCGCCGACGGTCATCGTGGTCGGCTCCGAGGGCAAGGGACTTTCGCGCCTGGTCAGGGAGAACTGCGACAGCATCCTGAGCATCCCGATGGCCGGGCCGGTCGAGTCGCTGAACGCGTCGGTGGCGGCGGGCGTGGTGCTCGCCGAGATCGCCCGTCAGCGGCGCGCCTGACGGCGGACGCTCGCCCGCGGGACCGAAAGTCCGTACGCGACAACTGATTCAGCGGTGGCCTGGCGAACCGCCGAGCGCGCTGTACCCCGGTCGGCGCGAAACGCCCCGTGCCTCGCGCGATCCGCAAAATACGCGGAGATACCCCGGAGCCCCGTAGAATTCGGTGAGTGGTGATACCCAACCAGCCCATCGGTGCGACGGTCGAGCATCCGAATGCCACGGCCGTGTTGTTTCTCGGCGCGGCAAGCATCTTCTGCTGCGGGGCGCTCGGCCCGGTGGCGTGGGCGTTGGGCAAGCGCGCCCTCGACCAGATCGAGGAGTCCGGCGGCGCACTCGGCGGCCGGGCCCAGGTCCTGATCGGTTACATCCTCGGCGTCGTCGGAACCGTGCTGATGGTCCTGATGGCGACCGCGTTCCTCTTGATCACGCTGGGCGGCAACGCGTAGCACTGTTGCCACGCCTGTTGATTCAGTCGAGGATCGGTCGCTCGGCGTCGGCGTTGGTGTCCCACGCGGGCCACTCGGAGCTGATGCTCCCGGTCCAGTTCGGCTGCCTGCGATCGCGGAACGCCGCCATCGCCTCACCGCCGTCGACACTCTTGCCCACGTGGGCATTGAGCTCCGACTCCAGCTGACCGACCATGGCCGGGCTCATCCCGAGACCCTCCCAGAGCAGGCGCTTGGACAGCGCCACCGGCAGCGGCGCCGAACCGTTGGCCAGGTCGTGCGCCACCGACAGCGCGGTCGGCAACACCTCGCCGCCCGCCAGGCACGCGTTGGCCAGGCCCATCGCCTTGGCCTCGTCGCCGTCGAAGGTGCGGCCCGTCAGCATGATGTCGGCGGCATTGGCCATGCCGGCCAACCGGGGCAGCGTCCAGTGCACGTAACCGTCGGCGAGCACACCGCGGCGCACCTGGTTCAGGCCGTAGACCGCGTCGTGCGCCATGTACCGCAGATCGCACTGCAGCGCCAGAGCCAGCCCGATACCGACCGCGTGCCCGTTGACCGCGGCGATCACCGGCTTACGCACGCGCCACGGCGCAGGCTCGATGGTGGCGCTGACCTCGCCGATCCGGTTCGACAGATCCGCGCCCGCGCAGAACGCGGGCGGCGTCCCGGTGATCACGACCGCCCGGATGGCATCCTCGCTGTCACAGCGTTGCAATGCTGCACCGAGCTCCGCTGCCATCGCCGGGGTGAAGGCGTTCTGCTGGGCGGGCCGGTTGAGCGTGAGCACGGCGATGCCCGCGGAGACATCGACGAGCAATTCCGAACTCATGTCTCAGGATGTTAGTAGTTGTGTAGACGGCGCGCTGGCACGCGCAGGGTTCATTGCCCTTTCTGTCTCGCTTCCCAGCGGTCGAGACCGTCAGCGCAGGATCTTGCGGCCGATCGCGTACTTGTGGACTTCGGTGGGGCCGTCGTAGAGGCGGAAGGCGCGCATGTCGCGGAAGATCATTTCGACGACCGTCTCGTCGCTGATACCGATGCCGCCGAGCACTTGCACGCAGCGGTCGGCGACCTTGAACAGTTCCTCGGAGACGTAGGACTTCGCGATCGAGCTCTCGTGCCGTGCCTTCTCGCCCTGGTCCATCAGCCAGCAGGCGTGCCAGATGGTCAGGCGGCACTGGTGCAGCGCGATCTCGTTGTCCGCCAACATGAACGACACGCCTTCGTGTTCGCCGATCGGCTTGCCGAAGGCGGTGCGGGTCTTGGCGTGCTGGATTGCGATGCTCTGGGCCCTTTCGGCCGCGCCGAGCCAGCGCATGCAGTGCGTGAGCCGGGCCGGAGCCAGCCGCAGCTGGGCGTAGCGCAGCGCCTGCCCGGCCTCGCCGAGCACTGCCGACTTGGGCAGCACCAGGTTGTCGAAGCGGACGACGCCGTGGCCCGCGACGTAGTTGCGGTCCATCGTGTTCATGGTGCGCTCGATGACGATGCCCGGCTGGTCGCCGTCGGTGAGGAACAGCGTGGGGCCCTCGGGCAGGTGCGGGTTGGCGGCGAGGCGGGCCATGATGATCCAGGTCTTGGCGCCGTTGGCGCCGGTGATCAGCCATTTGCGGCCGTTGATCGTGAAGTTCTCGCCGTCGAAGACGGCCTCGGTGGCCAGCTGCGCCGGGTCCGAGCCCGCGCCCTCCGGCTCGGTCATCGCGAAGACCGAGCGCTGGTGTCCGTTGATCACCGGCATCAAGTAGTGCTCGATCTGCTCCTGGTTCGCGACCTTGGACAGCAGAAACATGTTGCCCTCGTCGGGCGCGGCGCAGTTCATCGCGATCGGGCCGAGGGTGGACCACCCCGCCGCCTCGTAGATGACGGCCTGTTCGACGTGGCTGAGGCCGCGCCCGCCGAGCGCCTCGGGGGCCTGCACGGTCAGCAGCTTCTCCGCGCGGGCGAGTTCCACCAGCTCTTGGCGCAGTTCGTCGGTGGGCCCGTGCGCGGTCAGGCGCGGGTCGCGCTCGAACGGGACGATCTTGTCGATCACGAACTGACGGACGCGGTCGCGTTCGGCGGCGAGCTCGGCGGGAATCGAAAAGTCGATCATCTTTGGTCACCATTCGTTCGGCGGCAGGTGAGTCCGAGCATACGAAACCCGCCGATTCGGACTGAAGGCGGCTGCCATCAGTGATGGCCGATCGCGCGTCAATGCCTCGCTACCTGCACTGACAGAGACTGTCAGCGCGATGTCGGCGGCCCATCAGGCGGGCAGGACATCTTTGGTTCATCGAGAGCGCGGGCCACACGGGCCCCGCCCCGCAGGACCGAAGAATCGGATGAGGAGAACGCCATGCTGACCATCGCCGCCATCGCCCAACTGCTGATCGCCGCCGCCTTCGTGAGCATCCCGCTGGTGCGCCACCGCTACGGCGCCGCCGCGACGGCCGCCGCCGAGGCGGAACTGAACCGCCAGGGTGTCCGGCCCAGCGTGCTCGCCGAACACGGCATGCGGTTCGACGCGGGCGGCCACGAGACCTGGGCGCCGCTGTCCTTCGCGCTGATGATGACCGCGATGGCCGGGCTCAACCTGGCGGGCGCCCCCTGGGGCCACACGCTGAACTGGATCTTCCAGGTGCTCGTGCTGCTCGCCAACGTCTTCATCCTCTACAGCAACCTGACCGCCGCCAAGGGCGTCGAGCACGCCTTCGCCAAGACCGGCGACCCGGAACTCGCCCGCATCGACGTGCGGCGCTTCCTCGCCGCCGCCGAGGGCGCCTTCCCCCGCTGGGTGATGCCGTGGCTGCAGAACGCCCGCCACGTGATCGTCTTCACCGGCTCGATCCTGGTCTTCATCGCCCTGATCGTCGCCTGACACCCCGACCCGAAACCCGGTTCCGCATTGCGCGGGACCGGGTTTCGTCGTATCCAGGACCCCAGCGGCATCCGCGAGCCCACTCCCCACACACGCCGAGCAAAACACTTCTGACAGGCTGGACGCCGTGCGTGTTGCTCTGCTCGGTCCGATCGCCGCCTTCGCCGACGACGGGTCGCCTCTCGATCTCGGTGGTGTGCGGCTGCGAATGCTGCTGGCCAGGCTGGCGCTGGAGGCGGGACGGCCGGTCTCGGTGGACGCGCTCGTCGACGGACTGTGGGGCGAGCAGCCCCCCGCCGAGGCGGCCGGTGCGTTGCAAGCGCTGGTTTCCCGGCTGCGCAAGGCGTTGCGCGGCGCGGGCACACTCGAACTCGGCCCCGGCGGCTACCGGCTGTCGGTGCGCCCCGAGGACGTGGACGCGCACCGCTTCGAGTCCGCCGTCGCCGAGGGGCGGCGCGACCTGGCGGCGGGCAAGGTTGCGGCGGCGGGAGCCACGCTGGCGGACGCGCTCGCGTTGTGGCGGGGCCCCGCGCTCACCGATGTGCGGGACGCGCCGTTCGCGGATCTCGCGGTCGCGCGGCTCGAGGAGCTGAAAGCCGCTGTCGCCGAGGACAATTACGACGTCGAGCTGCGGCTCGGCAGGCACGCGGAGGTGCTCGCCGATCTGGAGGCGGCCGCCGCCGAACGCCCGCTCGCCGAGCGGCTGGCCGGGCTGCGCATGCGCGCGCTGTCCGCCGCGGGCCGCCAATCCGACGCGCTGGGCGTCTACGAACAGATTCGCGAGCGGCTGGGCGACGAACTCGGCGTCGACCCGTCCGCCGAGCTGCGGGAGATCCATCTGGCCCTGCTGCGCGGCGAACTGGCTCGGCCCGAAGCGCGACCCGAGCCGACGGTGAGCCGAATTCCGTTGCCGCTCACCAACTTCGTCGGACGGGAAGGCGAGCTCGCCCGCGTCTCGGAGCTGCTCGCGGCGGGACGTCTCGTCACGCTGGTCGGCCCCGGTGGGGCGGGCAAGACCCGGTTGGCGGTCGAAACCGTCACCCGGCACCGGGCTTACGAACGCGGCCGGGTCTGGTTCGTGCCGCTGGCAGGCGTGAGCACCGCCGAACAGCTGACCGACACCGTGCTCGGCGCGATCGGCTCCTGGGATCTGCGGGTGTCCGACAACCGGCCGACTCAGCCGCTCACCGGCTCCGACCGCATCGCCGAGCTGCTCGATGTCGGCCCGGCGGTGCTGGTGCTCGACAACTGCGAGCATCTGATCGAATCCGCCGCGGAACTGGCCGACGGTCTCCTCGAAAGGCTTCCGCAGCTGCGTGTGCTCGCGACCAGCCGGGAGCCGCTCGCCATTGCGGGCGAGACGTTGTACCAGCTCGGTCCGCTCGAATTACCGGGCGAGGCAGTCGAACTCGCCACTGCCGCCGATTCCGCCGCGGTACGGCTCTTCCTGGATCGAGCCGTCGCGGCACGGCCGGATTTCGCCTTGGATGCCGAAACAGCCGGGCCGGTGGTGGACATCTGCCGTCAGCTCGACGGCCTGCCGCTGGCGCTGGAGTTGGCGGCGGCCAAGCTCCGTTCGATGAGCGTCGAGCAGATCGCGCGCAGGCTCGACGATCGCTTCCGGCTGCTGACCTCGGGCAGCCGCACCGCGCAGCCGCGCCAGCGCACGCTGCTCGCGCTGGTGGCGTGGAGCTGGGACCTGCTCACCGAGCCGGAACGGGTGCTGGCCCGCAGGCTCTCGCTGTTTCCCGGCGGCGCGACTCTCGATGTGCTGGAGGCGATCTGCTCCGACGAGGCGCTGCCCGTCTCGGACGTGCTGTACGTGGCCGACGCGCTGGTGGAGAAGTCCGTCCTCACGGTCTCCGGCGATCCCGAGCCGCGCTATCGCATGCTGGCGACCATCCGCGCGTACGCGGCCGACCGGCTGGAGGAGACCGGTGACGATCTGGCCGAGCGTTTCGCCGAGCACTACCTGGCGCTGGCGGAGCGGCACGAGCCGCTGTTGCGCTCACGAGACCAGCTGCGCGCCATGGCCGTTCTCGATGCCGAACACGAAAACCTGGTAACCGCACTGCGATCCACGCTCGATGGCGGCGACGGCGTGCGCGCGTCGCGTTTCGTCGGGGCGCTGTTCTGGTACTGGGGCATCCGCGGCATGAGCACCCAGTTCGAGACCTTCCTCGCCGCCGTGCTGCGCCTCGACGACGCGCTGCCCGAGCGGGAACGGGCGGCGCTGCGGCTGATCCAGTTGCTCGCGGGCGTGCCGATCGCGGAAAGCGTTCCGGTGCGGACGTTGATCGAGGAGGCCGAGGCGGCGGGCGCGCTCGACTTCCACCCGGCGCTGCTGCTCTGGGTTCCGCTGCTCGCCGCGTCGGCGGACGCCGACGACCTCGGCGACCGCGTACTGGATCGGGCACTGGCCGCGCCGGACCCGTGGGTGCGGGCCTGCGCGCACTGGGCGCGGGATTACGTGTGGACCGAACAGGGCGATCGGCGCGCCGGGGCCGAGGACCGCGCCGCGGCGCTACGCGGCTTCGAGGAGGTCGGTGATCGCTGGGGGATCGGTATGGCACTGCTCGCCGTCGGCCGCGACCACTCGCTGCGCGGCGAGCACGACCACGCCATCGCGGTGTTCGAAAAGGGCGTGGCGGTCAGCAGCGAACTCGGCGGCCAGGACGATCTGTTCGACTGCCGGGACCGGCTCACCGCCGAACGCATGCGCGCGGGCGATCTGGACGGCGCGCTCCGCGATATCGAGGTGATGCGACGACAGGCCACCGCGCGCGGTCACCGTCGTGCCGCCGCCGAGACCCTCTTCGTGCTCGCCGAATGGCATCGCCGCGCGGGCGACGTGCCCGCCGCCGACCGCGCGATCGACGAACTCTCGGCGATCGCCGACCGCCTCGGCCTCCCGGACGCCATGGCCGCCGACCTCGTCACCGCCGCCCGCTTCGCCAACCGCCTCGCCGCCGGCGAAGCGGCCGCGGCCCGCGCGCTCCTCCCG
>NZ_BDBP01000082.1 GCF_001613045.1 Nocardia lijiangensis NBRC 108240
TTTCACGATAGGGGACCCAATTTTGGGTCCCCTATCGTCGTTTTGGGGTGCTTCCGCGCCCCTGGCGCCGTCGCGTCCGAGCCCCACCGACGGCACGTGATTCAATTTATGGGGCCCTGAATAACTCAGCGGAACCTAGAGAGGGATCACCGTGTCCGAACACAACGACGGTCGGAAGCCATTCCGACGTGGCGCTTCCGCCCCCGGTCAGCGCGACGCCGGTTCTGACCGGCCGTCCCGCGACACTGGTGGCTCCGCACGCGGCGACCGCGAGGGCGGCGACCGCAGTCAGCGCGGCGGCTTCGACCGCAGGAGCGGATCGGGTGAGCGCGGCGAATCCGGTGGCCGCGGCGGTTTCCGCCGCCGCGAGGATTCCGGCGGCGCGGACAGACGTCAGGGCTCCGAAGGGCGCGGCGGTTTCGATCGCGGCGGCGAACGTCGCGGTGGCTTCCAGCGCGGTGAGGGCGGCGGCGCCCGCGGTGGCTACGGTTCGCGCGGCTCCTCCGAGGATCGCGGCGGCTTCCAACGCCGCGGCGGCTCGGACGATCGCGGCCACGAGCGCCGCGGCGATTCCGGAGAACGCGGTGGCTTCAAGCCGCGCCGTGACTCCGAAGACAGAGGCTTCAAGCCACGTGGTTCCTCCGAGGAACGCGGCGGTTTCAACAGGGGCGGCTCCGGCGACCGGGGTGGATTCGACCGGCGCGGAGGTTCCGGTGAGCGCGGTGAGTTCAACCGTGGCGGCTCGGGTGAGCGCGGCGGTTTCAACCGTGGCGGTTCCGGTGAGCGCGGCGGTTTCAACCGTGGCGGCTCGGGTGAGCGCGGTGAGTTCAACCGTGGCGGTTCCGGTGAGCGCGGCGGCTTCAGCCGTGGCGGCTCGGGTGAGCGCGGTGGCTTCCATCGGGGTGGTTCCAGCGACCGTGGCGATTCGGGAGATCGCCGTGGCTACGAGCGCCGCGGCGACGCGGGAGATCGCGGTGGTTTCAAGCCGCGTCGCGACTCCGAGGACAGGGGCTTCAAGCCGCGTGGAGGCGATTCCGGTGAGCGACGCGGGTTTTCGGGTCGTGGTGACTCGGAGGAGCGCGGCGGCTTCGAGCGGCGCGGTGATTCCGGTGAGCGCGGTGGTTTCCAGCGTCGGGGTTCCGGCGACCGCCCCGATTACGGTCGGCGTGGCGAAGGCTCCGGTGGTCGACGCGATGCGGAGGATCGTGGCGAGAGCGGCGGCTTCAAGCGTCGCGGCGAGTCGGGCGAGTACGACCGTGGGCAGCAGGACCGTCGTCGCGGCGGCGAAGGCGCCCGCAGCGGTGGCCGTTCCCTGGACCGGCGTCCCCCGCGTCCTGAGGAGCCGGATCTCCCCGACGACGTGCAGGCGTCCGATCTGGACACCGCGATCCGTCGGGATCTCCTGAGCCTGGACAAGGGCAATGCCGAGACCGTGGCGCGGCACCTGGTGATGGCGGTCCGCCTCGTCGATGACGATCCGCGCCTCGCCCTCGCGCACGCGCGCGCGGCCAGACAGCGCGCAGGCCGGATCGCCGTGGTGCGCGAGACCGCGGGCGTCGTCGCCTACCACGCGGGTGAGTGGGCGGAGGCGCTGTCCGAGCTGCGCACCGCACGGCGCATGTCCGGCGGCTCCGGTCTGCTCGCCGTGATGGCCGACTGCGAACGCGGTCTCGGTCGTCCCGAGCGCGCCATCGAACTCGGCCGTAGCGAGGAGGCGCGGGCGCTCAGCGGTGACGAGGCCACCGAGCTGCGCATCGTGGTGGCGGGCGCCCGAATGGATCTCGGCCAATACGACCAAGCCGTGGTGACCCTGCAGACCTCCGACCTCGATCCGGAGCGCACCGGTTCCGCCGCGGCCCGCCTCTTCTACGCCTACGCCGACGCCTTGGTGGCCGCTGGCCGCACCGACGAGGGCCTGACCTGGTTCCTCAACGCGGCCTCCGCCGACCTCGACGGCGAAACCGACGCCGAAGAACGCGCAGAAGAACTGACCGGCGACACCGACCTGTAGCCTCGGCCGACCGCTCACAGGCGGTCCTGCCGACGCTGCCGAACTGAGGGCTGCTGGCCGGACGGCTGCCGACCGCCGACTGGTGGCCGGGGAACGCACCGAGGATGGCCTGGTTCCTCGACGAGCCCTCCGCCGACCTCGACGGCGACACCGAGGAACGCACAGAAGAACTGGCTGCCTGGCGGCACCGGCCTTTGGCTTCGCTCGACTGTCGACCAGTAACTGCTGACCACCGACTGGCGACCGGACACTGCAGATCAGAGACCGCCGACTGGCGATCACCGACTGCGACAGGCGACTGGTGGCCGCCGGGCGCACCGTTGAGGACCGGGTTCCTCAACGCGCTTTCCGCCGACTTCGACGACGAAACTGTCGTCGGGGATGCGCAGACGGCCTGACCGGCGGTATCGATCTGCCGACTGCCGACTGCCGACTGCTGGCCGCTGGCTGGCGATGGCCGACCGGCGACCGGGCGATTGTTGACTGGTGGCCGCCGACCGCCGATCGGCGACTGTCGACTAGCAGACCGGTGACCAGCAGACCGGTGACCAGCGACTGGTGGTCGGTGGCTGTCGGCTGCCGACCGGCGACGGGTGATCACCGACTGTCGGGCCTGCGGTCAGCGGGTCCGGCGGCTGTCGGATCCGCGGATCGACCACGCGCCGCCGTTCGTCGTAGACAGGTAATCGTGGGTCGCACGGCAGCAGGCATCGATCGATGGTTCGGTCGCTGGCCCGGTTCCAAGGTGCAACCACCATCGCGCGACGTGTGCCTTCGCGGAACGGGTTTCGGCCCTCGAAAGGTGTTATCGATCGCGCCATGCGGCGGGTGCGTGGCGTTGTGGGGCAGGCAACGCGATGGCGTGTCTGTCGGCCGGCTGACGTAGGGTCGAGTCCTCGGCGTGTTGTCGAGGCGGCCCGGATCGGCGGCCGCGCGTGGCGATGTGGCCATCGCGGCCCGACCGGCCATGGGCGCGCACGGAATTCGGCACGGCGCCGAGTGGTGACACGGAGAGTGGTGTGAAGCGGCTACGAGATCGCTATGAAGCCCTGCTGCTGGACCTGGACGGCACGCTGTACCGCGGTCCCGCGGTAATCGAGGGTGCACCGGAAGCGTTGGCGGGCGACGGCGAGTCGGCGCAGCGGCTCGTGTATGTCACCAACAATGCCAGCCGCGGCCCCGAGGTGGTGGCCGAGCATCTGGTGGAACTGGGCTATCCCGCGACCACGGAGGACGTGGTGACCAGCGCCCAGGCGGCCGCGCGGCTGCTGGCCGAGCGTCTGCGGCCCGGCGCGGAGGTGCTCGTCGTCGGCACCGACGATCTCGTCGCGGAGGTCGACGCGGTCGGCCTGCGCGCCGTGCGCCGATTCGACGGGACCGTGCCCGCCGCCGTGGTGCAGGGGCATTCGCCGCAAACCGCCTGGCCGGATCTGGCCGAGGCCGCGTACGCGCTGCGCGCCGATGCGCTGTGGGTGGCGGCCAACACCGACAAGACGCTGCCGAACGAACGCGGTCTCGCGCCGGGCAACGGCGCGATGGTCGCCGCGCTGCGCGCCGCGTCGGACCGCGAGCCGATCGTCGCGGGCAAGCCGTACGCGCCGCTGCTGGAGGACGCCCTGGTGCGGGCGGGTACCCGCAGCGCGCTGGTGGTCGGTGACCGGCTGGACACCGACATCGAGGGCGCCCAGTGCGTCGGTCTCGAATCGCTGCTGGTGCTGACCGGCGTGAGCACCCTGGACGAGCTGCGTACCGCACCCGAGACGCGCATCCCCACCTACGTCGCGGATTCCCTGGACGCGCTGAACCACCCCCCGGTCGAGGACGACTCGACCGATGACCTGTCCGAGCGCCTGCGGCGGAACCCCGGTCGGGCGGTGACGGTGCGCGCGGCCGGTTCGGAAATCCGATAGCGTTGGCACCACGATGACTACTCCGACGCCCCGCCCGCAGGGACCCGGTGTGCCCGGTCCCGGACCGAACGCGCCCCGCCCCGGCGTCCCGCTGCCCGGCAGGCATCTGCCGGGCGCGCAGGGTCGCCCGGAGCCCGCCGACCCGGACCGGATTCGCACCGAGATCGACAGCCTGCTGGCCGAGCTCGACGCGCGCGGCGCCGCCTTCGTGGCGGCGGCGGACAGCGCGGAATCCGGCGTCGACATCACCCGGCGCGCGCGCATCCTGGAGCAGGCACACGACGTGCTCGTCCAGGCCCTGGCTACGGTGGACAAGATCTGAGGTGGCCAGGCGCGCACGAGTGGACGCCGAACTCGTTCGCCGCGGGTTGGCGCGATCGCGAGAGCACGCGGTCGAGCTGATCGGCGCGGGTCGGGTCTTGATTGCTGGATCGGTCGCCACGAAACCGGCGACCGCGGTGGAAGCGGGTACCCCGCTGCTGGTGCGGGAGGAACCCGACGAGGTGCAGTGGGCTTCGCGCGGCGCGCACAAACTCCTCGGCGCGCTGGAGCGCTTCGAACCCGAGGGTGTGCGCGTCGAGGGCAAACGCTGCCTGGACGCGGGTGCGTCGACGGGCGGCTTCACCGACGTGCTGCTCAGTCGCGGCGCGCGGGAAGTGGTGGCCGTCGACGTCGGGTACGGCCAGCTGATCTGGCGGTTGCAGAACGACGACCGCGTGCGCGTCCACGACCGCACCAATGTCCGCAACCTGACGCCCGAACTCATCGACGGCACGGTCGAACTCGTCGTCGGCGACCTGTCGTTCATCTCCCTCGGCTTGGTGCTGCCCGCGCTTGCCGCCTGCGCCGCCGACGGCGCCGACCTGCTGCCCATGGTGAAACCGCAGTTCGAGGTGGGCAAGGAGCGGGTCGGTTCCGGTGGGGTGGTGCGCGATCCGGCGTTGCGCGCGGAGGCGGTGCGCACGGTCGCCGCGGTGGCCGCCGAGCACGGGTTGCGTACCCTCGGCGCGGTGGCCAGCCCGCTGCCCGGTCCGTCGGGCAATGTCGAATACTTTCTGTGGCTGCGCAAAGACGGGCAGTTCGAATACGACGCGGAACAGGTCGCTGCGCTCGTCGAGCGTGCGGTTGAGGAGGGTCCACAGTGAACGCGGTGGCGCCGGAATCCGGCGGCCGGGAGATCCTGCTGGTCTCGCATCCGGGCCGGGCGGAGATCATCGAGACCGCCCATCGGGTGGCGAAGATCTTCACCGAGGCGGGGATCGGGCTGCGGGTACTGGACGACGAGGCAGGCAGCACCCGCTTCGATGTCGAGGCAGGCCCGGACGCGGTGGCGCTGGCGGCGCCCGGCGGCTATCCGGTGCGGGTGGTCGAGCACGGGCCCGACGCCGCGGTCGGCTGCGAGATGGTGCTGGTGCTCGGCGGTGACGGCACATTCCTGCGGGCCGCGGAGCTGGCGCGGCCCGCCTCGGTTCCGGTGCTGGGAATCAACCTGGGCCGCATCGGTTTTCTCACCGAGGCCGAGGCCGAGCACCTGGACGAGGCGCTCGGCCAGGTGGTGCGCGGCGATTACCGCATCGAGCACCGGATGACGATCGACCTGTCGGTCCGGGTGGACGACGAGCTGGTGGAGACCGGCTGGGCGTTGAACGAGGCCAGCATCGAGAACGCTTCGCGCATGGGCGTGTTGGAGGTGGTGCTCGAGGTCGACGGGCGCCCGGTCTCGTCGTTCGGTTGCGACGGCATCCTGCTCGCCACGCCGACCGGTTCGACGGCTTACGCGTTTTCGGCGGGCGGTCCGGTGGTGTGGCCGGAGCTGGAGGCGCTGCTGGTGATCCCGAGCAACGCGCACGCCCTGTTCGCGCGGCCGCTGGTGACCAGCCCGGAGTCCAGGATCGCGGTGGAATCCGTTGCCACGGGTCACGATGCGATAGTTTTCCTGGACGGCAGGCGCACCATGGCGTTGCCGAAGGGCGGCCGCGTGGAGGCGGTGCGCGGCGCCGAACCGGTGCGCTGGGTGCGGTTGGACTCCGCGCCGTTCGCGGACCGGATGGTGCGCAAGTTCCAGTTGCCTGTGACCGGCTGGCGAGGCCGACGGCGAACGGAGAGCACACGTGCTGACAGAGATCAGGATTGACAGCCTCGGCGTCATATCCACGGCCACGGCGCAGTTCCACGAGGGGCTCACCGTCCTGACCGGTGAGACCGGCGCGGGCAAGACCATGGTGGTGACGAGCCTGCACCTGCTGAGCGGCGCGCGCGCAGACGCGGGCCGGGTCCGGCTGGGCGCGGCCCGCGCGGTGGTGGAGGGCCGCTTCACCGTCGACGACGTGAACGAGGCCGCCCGCACCGAGGTGGGTCAGGTGCTCGAGTCGGCGGCGGCCGAGGCCGACGACGACGGCAGTGTCATTGCGATCCGCACGGTGGGCAGCGACGGACGCTCCCGCGCGCATCTCGGCGGTCGCGGCGTGCCCGCTTCGGTGCTCGCCGATTTCACCGCGCCGCTGTTGACCGTGCACGGCCAGAACGATCAGCTGCGCTTGCAGCGCCCGGAACAGCAGCTGAACGCGCTGGACCAGTTCGCCGCCGAGACGGTCGGCTCGCTGCTGCGCAAGTATCAGGTGCACCGCCGCTCCTGGCTGGACGCCCGCGCCGAGCTGCTGGAACGCACCGCTCGCAGCAGGGAATTGGCGCTGGAGGCCGACCGGCTGAAGCATTCGCTCACCGAGATCGACGCCATCGCACCGGAACCCGGCGAGGACGCCAGGATCGTCGGGGAAGTGCGCAGGCTCAGCGACCTGGATTCGCTGCGCGAGGCCGCCGCGACCGCGCACGACGCGCTGGCCGGTCCGGCCCACGCGCCCGAGGACGGTTCCGGCGCACTGGAATTGCTCGGCGCCGCGCGTTCCCGGCTGGAATCCGCCGACGATCCGGCGCTGTCCGCGCTCGCGCCGCGGCTCGGCGAGGCCATCGCTGTGGTCGTCGACCTGACCACCGAGCTCAGCGGCTATCTCTCCGACCTGCCCTCCGATCCCGGTGCGCTGGATTCGCTGCTCACCAGGCAGGCCGAGCTCAAGAGCCTGACCCGCAAGTACGCCCCCGACATCGACGGCGTGATCGCTTGGGCCGACGAGGCACGCACCAGGCTGGATTCGCTGGACGTCTCCGAGGAGGCGCTCACCAAGCTGGCCGCGGAGGTGGACATCGCCGCCGAACGGGTGCGCACGGCGGCACGCAAGCTCACCGCGGCGCGCACCAAGTCGGCGGGCAAGCTGGCCGCGGCGGTCAGCGCCGAACTCGGCGGTCTGGCGATGGGGAAGGCCCGGCTGGAGGTCGAGGTGCGTCCGGTGCCCGCGGGCGCACAGGATTCCGCGCCGCTGACCGTCGACGGCGCCGAGCTGCACGCGGGCTCGTCCGGCGTGGACGAGGTCGAGTTCCGGCTTTCGGCGCATTCGGGTGCGCAGTCGCTGCCGCTGAGCAAGAGCGCCTCCGGCGGTGAACTCTCCCGCGTGATGCTCGCGCTCGAGGTGGTGCTCTCCAGTTCCGATCACGGCGCCACCATGGTGTTCGACGAAGTGGACGCCGGCGTCGGCGGCCGGGCCGCGGTGGAGATCGGCCGCAGGCTGGCCCGGCTGGCGCGCACCCATCAGGTCATCGTGGTGACCCACCTGCCCCAGGTCGCGGCGTTCGCCGATACGCATCTGGTGGTGGACAAGTCCGACGACGGCAAGGGCAAGGTCAACAGCGGCGTCCGCGCGCTCACCAAGGACGAGCGCGTCATCGAGCTGGCGCGCATGCTCGCCGGTCTGGACGACACCGAGACCGGTCGCGCGCACGCCGAGGAACTGCTCGAGACCGCCCGCGCCGAACGCGCCACCGCCTGACCTGTCGCACGAAAAGACCCTCGCCCCGCAGCATTACGCCATTCGGGGCGAGGGCCTCGTCATGTCGGTCTTGGTGTGAGCCCTCGATGGGTGGGCTCAGCGCGGCTGCCGTGAATTCAGCGGCACCGTGCAATCAGCGCCGCTGCCATGGGCTCAGCGCGGCCGGTGTGAATTCAGCTGAACGCCTTCTGCGCGCCCTTGATGAACTGGTTGATCAGGACCCGCAGCCCGGCCTCTACCGCCTTGGCGGGCACCGGCAGGCTCGGCTCCGACTCCATCGTGTACGTCACCCGGGTGCCGCCCTCGGCGTCGGCGAAGGTCACGATGCCTACGTGGCGCTTCACCGGCGCGCCCTTGATGATCTTGTATTCCATCCGCTCGCCGGGCACCAGCTTGGTGGTCTCCTCGACGAGGCCGACGCCGCCGACGCCGACCTGGTACTGCGCGCCGACGCCCGAGGGTGTCGGGGAGCCCGGCTTCTTCAGGGTGAACTGCACGACCGGGAGATGGCCGTTGATGCCGTCCCGTTCGGCGAAGAACTTGTAGACGGCCTCGCGCGGTGCGGGGATTACGGCGTCGACGGTGCTGGTGGCCATACGTGTCTCCTCTTCGAGCTGTCTGTGACGGAAGTGTATAGGTACCACGTCACGCGGCCGAGTGCCGTGTAGACGCGGTCACATTCGGTCGTGGTGGATTCGCCGAAGCCGGTTTCGGCGCGTGCTGGCGGGCAAATGCGGAAGCATCGACAGTCGAAACAGGAGGACGACGATGTTCCGAACGAGTGTTCGTTTGGCATTCATCACCGCGGCCGCCGCGTCGGCGGTCGTGCTCGGCGGCGGGCTCGCCGCCGCGGCGCCGACGCTCACCGCCGACACCACCGAGGAAGGCAGCATCGCGGTCGGCAGCAACCCGACCGGGGAGCAGTGGACCTGCGTGCTGGTCGGCTCGGCGGAGCAGGCAGGCAGCCGCTTCGACATGGCACGCGCCGGGGAGAGCCGCGGTGGCTTCGCCGCGGGCAGCACGGTGACCGCGGGATGCCTGAACAACCAGACGTTCGCGCTCACCGTCGTCACGGGCGTGACCTCGCTCGACGACGAGGACTGAGCGAACGGTCGAAATCACCCCTCGGCGCCCGGTTCGACGGCGCGGTGAAGACCGTGCTCGACCCCAGCGCGTGATCGCGGTCCTCAGTGGCGCCGCTTGCGCATCATCAGCACCCCGATGATCCAGCCGAGAACGAACATGACGAGCAGGATGAGCCACATCGGGGATTGCACGCTGATCAGCAGGAACTCGACTGTCACCGTGGCGCGGTTGTCGAAGACGAACAGGACGGCGAGCACGGTGAGGAGCAGCGCTACCCACTGCGTGGGTGACACCCGTGACAGAAATGAACGGGATTTGGTGGCCACCGGTCGAATGTAATCGAGGCGCCGGGTGCCGGTGGCTGTGACACGCTCGGGTGCCCGGGCCTCAGTCGGTGGCGACGTAGGCGTCGATCTCGCGCAGGTAGCCGTCCAGGCGCGCCGGGGTCAGCCAGGACGCGCGGAAGGAGTTGCGGGCCAGGCGCACCAGCTGGTCGACGTCCAGGCCCGCATGCTCCCGCAGCGCCAGGTAGTTGTCCGCGGCGTAGGCGCCGAAGTAGGCGGGATCGTCGCTGTTGAGCGTGACGAGCAGACCGCGGTCCAGCAGCCCGACGATCTCGTCGGACTTCATCTGCGCGGTGACGAAGGAATTCGAGACCGGACAGCAGGTGAGCCCGATTCCCTTGGCGCGCACCAACTCGACCAGTCGATCGTCCTCCACGATGTTCGTGCCGTGATCGAGCCGGTCGACGCCGATCTCCTCGAGCGCCTGGCGGATGTGCTCCCGGGAATCGGGTTGATCGATGTCGCAGTGCATGGTGAGCAGGAAGCCTTCGCGCCGCGCACGTTCGAATACCGCCGCGAACTTGCGGGGCGGGTTGCCGCGCTCGTCGGAGTCGAGACCGACGCCGATGATCCAGTCGCGATAGGGCAGCGCCTCCATCAAGGTGGCCATCGCGTATTCCGCCGAATGGTCGCGCAGGAAGCACAGGATCAGCTCGGCGGAGATGCCGAACTCACGGCGGGCCTGCACGATCGCGGAACGGTATCCGCTGATGACGGAGTGGAACGGGACGCCGCGTCCGGTGTGCGCCTGCGGATCGAAGAACATCTCGACGTGCCGGATGCCGTCGGCGTTCGCCCTGGTCAGGTAGTCGAACGCCAGATCGTGGAAGTCTTGTGGCTGCTGAAGCACCTGTATGGCCGGGTAGTAGACCTGGAGGAACGAGGTCAGGTCGTGGAAGCGGTAGGTCTGGCGGACCTCTTCGACCGTGCGCTGCGGCAGCTCGATGCCGTTGCGTTCGGCCAGCCGGAACTTCAGCTCCGGCTCCAGGGTGCCCTCGAGGTGCAGATGCAGCTCGGCTTTGGGCAGGCCGCGGACGAACTCGGCGAGATCGGGACGAACCGTGCCGGTCATGGGTCACCACCGTGTGCGTCGCGGAGGGCGGCGAACCCGGGGGCGCCGCATGCCAACGACCACGGTAGCCGGTGGCGGGGGCGGATTTCCGAGGTTCGTGCGCTCACCGCAGCCGCTGGAGTTCGGCGGCGAACTCGTAGCTCGCCTCCCATCCCGCGGGCGACGGCGCGAGGATCACCCGTTCGGCGCCGGACGCGGCGTATTCGCCCAGCTGATCGGCCGCCTGGCGGGGCGCTGCGGCCAGCGGTGGGGCGACCACGGTGATCGCCGGGGCGTTGCGGCCGAATGTCTCGGCGAGCGTGGATAATTCACGTCCGGCTGCGGCCACGTCGGCCGGGCTCGCGCCGATCGTGATCCAGCCGTCGGCGAACTCGGCGGCACGCCGCCGGGCCCGCGGACCGTCTCCCGCGACCAGGATCGGTGGCATCGCCGCGCTCGGGGCGAGGGTGAATTCCGCGCCGTCGGCGAATGTCACCGGTTTTCCCGCGACCAGGTCGGGGAGCACGCGCAGCGCCTCGTCGGTGTTTTGGCCGCGATCGGCGAAAGAGGCGCCCGCGGCACGCCAGCCGAGGTCGCCGTGGGCGGGATTGCCGGTGCCGACCCCGAGCAGCAGGCGGTTCTCGGACACGTACTGCAGTGCGCCGATCTGCTTGGCGGCCCAGGCGACCGGGCGCAGGGTGAGCAGCAGCACGCCGTAGCCGATGCGGAGGCGGTCGGTTGCCGCGGCAGCGGTGGCGAGCGCCACCGTGCTGTCGAGGATCGGTGCACTGGCCACCAAATGATCGGTGGACCACACCGATTCGAGCCCCGCCTGTTCGGCGAACCGGGCGGCCGCGCGGATGTCACCGAGGATGGGGTGTTCGGGATCGGGGGAGGAGGTGGGCAGGATGGCGCCGAGATGCAGTGTCATGTCCGTGACGGTACGAGCGTGCCTGGCCTGCGGCCAATGTCGCGGAAGCTCATCCTCATGTCACGGACGCTCAGAGCGAGAATTCCTGTCTACCAAGGACTTCGACGGTGGTCGAGACGATGCGCATTGCCGAGCCGAGGTAGTGGTGTTCGGCGCTTCGGGATCTGTTGGCGACGAATGGTTTCGAGCCGCGGTCACGGGAGTCGAGTGAGGGATTCGCCGTTGACGGTGGCGATTTCGGTGCGGATCTCGCGCGGGATTTCGTACACGGCGAACGGGGTGTAAGGACGGAAGCACTCGGGGTGGTCGACGCCGCCGAGCATTGCCGGGCGGAAATCGGCGCCTTGGCGGTGCAATTCGGTGGAGACGGGGGCGCGGCAGCCGGTGAGGGTGACGACCGCGAGGTAGGCGCTGCGCTCGAAGCCGGTGAGGCGACCCGGATCGCGGACGACCTCCGGCGAATTCGAGTGGACGCGTGCGGTGAACCACTCGGCGAAGGCGCGCGCGGCATCCGGGCTGTCGATGATCACCGCGAAGGGGGAGCCGTACACGCCGTTCGGATCGAACTCGACGACATTCGCGGCCACGCGTCCGCCGGAAGGGTCGGCGTTCGTCGCGGCGCCGCACCCGGCGGTGAGCAGGATGCCGATGACGACTCCGATGAGCAGCGCTGTTCTCCGCACACTGGCTTATCCGGTGCGGCACCGCTCGCCGTTACCGTGTGCGTCTACTTCTCCCGCCGCAGCGTGCGCGCGAGGGCGCTGGACCGTGGCATGCGGCCGCTCGGGCGGGAACTGTTCGGGGTTGGAGAGCGCCCTGACCAGCATCTCGATCAACTGAGGATGACGTGGCCGATGAGTTCGACACGAAGGCAACAGTCCGGTCGGTTCGGGAATGTGACGTGCTGGTATCACTGTGACGAATGTGGCGGGTGGGTTCGGCGCGCCTCCACCATTGGTCGAGGGTTTGCGCCCATCATCGGGCCATGAGGATGCTGGCGTTGTTGTCGAAGAACACCGAAACGATGCCCGGTCTGACCGGGATGGCCCGGGTGGATCGCAACACCCGGCGTCTACTGCGGCGAGTCGGTCCCGGTGATGTCGTCGTGCTCGACGAGATGGACCTGGACCGGATCACCGCCGACCGACTGGTACAGGCCGGTGTGGTCGCGGTGATCAACACCTCGCCCTCGATCTCCGGCCGCTACCCGAATCTGGGTCCGGAAGTGCTGGTGGCCAACGGCATTCTGCTGCTGGACACGGTCAGTTCCGACGCCTTCACCAAGATCAAGGACGGCAGCAAGGTCCGCATCGACGAGGGCGTCGTCTACGCGGACAAGCTGACCAAGAAGGAGCCGGAGGCCCTGGTCGAGGGCATCGAGCTCACCGAGGCCGCCGTCGCCGAGCGGATGATCGAGGCGCGCAACGGCCTGGCCGATCACCTGGAGGCCTTCGCGGGCAACACGATCGAGTTCGTCCGCACCGAGAGCGCGCTGCTCATCGACGGCATCGGCGTTCCCGATCTGGAACTCGAGATGAAGCGCAGACACGTGGTCGTGGTGGCCGATGGCCCCGACCACGCCGACGACCTCAAGCGGCTCAAGCCGTTCGTCAAGGAATACACGCCGATCATGGTCGGCGTCGGACGCGGCGCGGACACCCTGGTGAAACAGGGCTACCGGCCCGACCTCATCGTCGGCGATCCGGAGGAGATCACCTCCGCGACCCTGAAGTGCGGCGCCGAAGTCATCCTGCCCGCCGATACCGATGGCCACGCCAAAGGCCTGGAACGGATCCAGGATCTCGGCATCGGCGCGACCACCTTCCCGTCCTCCGGCGCGCCCGCCGACCTCGCGCTGCTGCTGGCCCACCACCACGGCGCCGCGCTGATCGTGACCGTGGGCGCCGCCGCCTCGCTGGACGACTTCTTCGACCGCGGCCGCCGCGACAGCAACCCGGCCACCTTCCTCACCCGGCTCAAGCTCGGGACCAAGCTGATGGACGCCAAGGCCGTCGCCACCCTGTACCGCAACCGGGTGTCGGGCGTGGCGATCGCGATGGTGGTGCTCGCCGCACTGATCGCGGTCATCGTGGTGCTGCTGGCCTCCCACTCCGGCACCGAACTGCTCGACTGGGCCGCGGACACCTGGCACCGCTTCGCGGTCTGGTCCAAGGACCTACTAGACGCGCGCGAGAAGTAGGCCGGGGGAGATCATGATTTCACTACGCCAGCACGCCGTATCCCTGGTGGCCGTCCTTCTGGCGATCGCGATCGGCGTGGTGCTCGGCTCGCAGACGCTGGCCGCCGACCTGCTCGCCGGTCTGCGCGCGGACAAGACGGATCTGCGTCAGCAGGTCGACGGGCTCGGCGCACAGAATCACCGCCTGACCGGCGAGCTCGACGGCGCCGACCGGTTCATCGCGGGGTCGGCGGGTCGCATCCTCGGCGGGGCTCTCGGCGGGCGTTCGGTGGTGGTCTTCACCACTCCGGACGCGGACGCGGCCGACGTGGAGGCGGTGTCGAAGGGTCTGGAGACCGCGGGCGCGACGGTGCCGGGCCGGATCGCGCTCACCGACGCCTTCACCGACGCGACCGAAGGCGACCGGCTGCGCACCGCGATCACCAACGTCATCCCGGCGGGCGCGCAGCTGCGCACCGGTGGCGTCGATCAGGGCAGCATGGCGGGTGACCTGCTCGGGATGGTGCTGCTGCTGGATCCGGCCAACGCGCAACCGCGCAGCACCCCGCAGGAGCTGAGCCTGGTGCTGGAGACCCTGCGCGGCGGTGGCTTCCTGGCCTACGGCGACACCCCGGTGCAGCCCGCCCAGCTCGCGGTGGTGGTGACCGGCAACGGCGCGAAAGCCGCTGAGCACGGCCAGGGTTCGAACCTGGCCCGATTCGCGGGCGGGCTGCGCGGCCGCGGCGCGGGCGTCGTGCTCGCCGGCCGTGCGGGCGCGGCCGAGGGCGCGGGACCGATCGCGTCCGTCCGTTCCGACGCGGACCTGGCCACCACCCTGACCACCGTCGACAATCTGGATCGGGAGATCGGCAGGGTCACCGCCGTCCTCGGCCTCACCGAACAGCTCAACGGCGGCGCGGGCCGATACGGCACCGGCGCCAAGGCGACCTCGCTCACCCTGGCCGCACTGCCGGGCTGAGCGCGGCGAGCACCCGACCGGCGTCGCGATCCCGCCGCACCTGCGGCCGCCGCCGAGCGATCCCGCTCACAGTCCGCGGCCCGGCGCTCTGACCGGGCTCCGGCGATCGATCAGCAAACGTGCGTGGCGTTCGTTTTACCGGGTGCCGACGTGTTACCGTGAAGACCCGTGGGTCAAACACGGATTCAGGCGCGAACTGCCACGAAACACATCTTCGTCAGCGGTGGTGTCGCCTCCTCATTGGGTAAAGGCCTTACCGCTTCCAGCCTCGGTCAGCTGCTGACGGCGCGCGGTCTGCGCGTCACCATGCAGAAACTCGACCCTTATCTCAACGTCGATCCGGGCACCATGAATCCGTTCCAGCACGGAGAGGTGTTCGTGACCGAGGACGGCGCCGAGACCGATCTCGACGTCGGCCACTACGAGCGATTCCTCGACCGGGACCTGTCCCGCGACGCGAATGTGACCACGGGGCAAATCTATTCGACGGTGATCGCCAAGGAGCGCCGCGGCGAATACCTGGGCGACACCGTGCAGGTCATCCCGCACATCACCGACGAGATCAAGAGCCGCATCCTCGCGATGAGCGGCCCCGATCTGCAGGGCCATGCCCCCGACGTGGTGATCACCGAGATCGGCGGCACGGTCGGCGACATCGAGTCGCAGCCGTTCCTGGAGGCCGCCCGGCAGATCCGCCACGACGTGGGCCGCGACAACGTCTTCTTCCTGCACGTCTCGCTGGTGCCGTACCTGGCGCCCTCGGGTGAGCTGAAGACCAAGCCGACTCAGCACTCGGTGGCCGCGCTGCGCAACATCGGCATCCAGCCCGACGCGCTGATCCTGCGCTGCGACCGCGAGGTGCCGCAGGCGCTCAAGAGCAAGATCGCGCTCATGTGCGACGTCGACGTGGACGCCTGCATCTCCACCCCCGACGCGCCCTCCATCTACGACATCCCGAAGGTGCTGCACCGCGAGGGCCTGGACGCCTACGTGGTGCGCAGGCTCGGCCTGCCGTTCCGCGACGTGGACTGGACCGTGTGGGGCGATCTGCTCGACCGCGTGCATCAGCCGCGTGAGGAGGTCGAGGTCGCGCTGGTCGGCAAGTACGTCGACCTGCCCGACGCGTACCTGTCGGTCACCGAGGCGCTGCGCGCGGGCGGGTTCGCCTCGCGGGCCAAGGTGAAGATCCGCTGGGTGCCCTCGGACGAGTGCGAGACCGAGTCCGGCGCGGCGGCGGCGCTGCGTGACGTGGACGCGGTGCTGATCCCCGGCGGCTTCGGCATCCGCGGCATCGAGGGCAAGGTCGGCGCCATCCGCTTCGCCAAGACCAGGAAGATCCCGCTGCTCGGCCTGTGCCTCGGGCTGCAGTGCGTGGTGATCGAGGCGGCCCGTTCGGTCGGCCTGGCCGAGGCCAACTCCGCCGAGTTCGAACCGGACACCCCGCACCCGGTCATCTCCACCATGGCCGACCAGAAAGAGGCCGTGGCGGGCGAGGCCGATCTCGGCGGCACCATGCGCCTCGGCGCGTACCCGGCCGTGCTGCAGAAGGGGTCCGTGGTCGCGCATGCCTACGGTGCCGACCAGGTGTCCGAGCGGCACCGGCACCGCTACGAGGTGAACAACGCCTACCGCGACAAGATCGCCACCAGCGGTCTGAAGTTCAGCGGCACCTCGCCCGACGGGCACCTGGTCGAGTTCGTCGAGCTGCCCGCCGCCGCGCATCCGTTCTTCGTCGCGACCCAGGCGCACCCGGAGCTCAAGAGCCGCCCGACCCGCCCGCATCCGCTGTTCGCGGCGCTCATCGCGGCGGCGTTGAAATATAAACTGGCCGAACGGCTTCCGGTGGACATCCCCGGCGAGGAACTGGCAAGCGCGGACCAAGGGTCGTAATGGATCAGGGAGGGGGAGACATGCCAGGCAGGCACGATTTCGAGACGGTAGCGAGCAAGACGCTGTACACCGGTGCGATCCTGGCGCTGCGCCAGGATCGGGTCGCGATGCCCGGTGGCGAGGTGGTCGAACGCGAGGTCGTCGAGCACCATGCCGCCGTCGCGGTGGCCGCCGTCGACGACGACGACGACATCGTGCTGATCCGTCAGTACCGGCATCCGCTCGGCATCCGGTTGCTCGAGCTGCCCGCGGGCCTGCTCGACATTCCCGGCGAAGACCCGCTCGAGGCGGCCAAGCGGGAGCTGGCCGAGGAGACCGGGCTGGCCGCGCGGGACTGGGCGGTGCTCGTCGACGTGGCGCTCTCGCCGGGTTTCACCGACGAGGCGCTGCGGGTCTACCTGGCAGGCGGTCTGTACGACACCGAGCGGCCGGATCCGGAGTTCGAAGAGGCCGACCTGGAGCTGGTCCGCATGCCGGTCGCCGAGGCGGTGCGCGCCGCGCTGGCCGGTGAGATCACCAACGCCACCGCGGTGGCGGGCGTGCTGGCCCTCGTCGCGGCGCGGTCCGGCGACACGCCGCTGCGACCCGCCGATGCGCCGTGGCCGGGCCAACCCACCGCACTGCTGCGGCGAAAAGCGGCGACGCCACCGGGAACCTGACAGGATTCCAGGGTGATTGCGCGCGAGATCGACTCCTACCTCGACCATCTCGCGGTCGAGCGCGGAGCCGCGCGCAACACCCTGGGCGCCTATCGCCGCGATCTGGATCGCTACCGCGATTTCCTGATCGACCGTGGCGTCACCGAATTGGACAGGGTCGCCGAATCCGACGTCGCCGATTTCACCGTCGCGCTGCGCGCGGGCGGTGAGCAGCATCCGCCGCTGGCGGCGAGTTCGGTGGCGCGGGCGTTGATCGCGGTGCGCGGACTGCACCGCTTCGCCGCGGCCGAGGGACTCACCAGAACCGATGTCGCGCACGCGGTGAAGCCGCCCGCGCCGGGGCGGCGGCTGCCCAAGGCGCTGCCCTACGACAAGGTGCTGCGCCTGCTGGAGGCGGCGGGCGGCCCGGCCGCGGGCGAGGAGCAGGACGTGGCCCCTGCGGTCGATGGCGGCCCGCGCGGGCTGCGCGACCGCGCCCTGCTGGAGCTGCTCTACTCCACGGGGGCGCGCATCTCCGAAATGGTCGGCCTCGATGTCGATGATCTCGACGCCGACGACCGCGCGGTCGTGCTGCGTGGCAAGGGCGGCAAACAACGCATGGTGCCGATCGGGCGCCCCGCGCTCGCTGCGGTGGACGCCTACCTGGTGCGCGGGCGACCGACACTGGCCGCCGCGGGCAAGAATGCCGCGGGCGCGCTGTTCCTGAACGCGCGCGGCGGCAGGCTGTCGCGTCAGAGTGCTTGGCAGGTCTTACAAACCGCGGCCGAGCGCGCGGGTATCGGCGCCGCCGTCTCGCCGCACACGCTGCGGCACTCCTTCGCGACACACCTGCTCGACGGCGGAGCCGACGTGCGTGTCGTGCAGGAACTGCTCGGCCACGCCTCGGTGACGACCACTCAGATCTACACGCTGGTCACCGTGAACACGCTGCGCGAGGTATGGGCGACCGCCCACCCGCGTGCTCGCTGACCATCGCGCGGCGGTGTCGAGTGCTCGTCGCCGCCCCGGACAGCGGGTATCGTCCGACAGCGAAGTGCTTCCGGCAGCTCGGTCGCGACATCTGCGGCGAGTCGGGGTGGGAGAGCATCGCGACAGCAATGCAGGTGTCGCGTGTCCGAGCGCGGGTCTCGCGCGGTCAAGCGGTAGCGTCTACCGAGAGCTGGACCGTACGAAAGCGAGGTCGGGCCTGATCGGTCTCGCTAGGCTCGGCGAGGCAACGGGCAGGAACTTCTAAGGAGCAGCGGATCGTGACGACAGCCGGAGCGGCGGAGCCGCCGATGGGTGCTGGGGCGCAGCCGCTTACGGGGCCCCGGTCGGACGGATACTCGGATGGCGCGGCGGAAACGCTGTGGGGCAACGGAGCCGAGCCCGTTCCGGAGAGTACGGACCTGGGACCGACGGGACGCCCGCTACGCCTCGTGCCCGACCCACCGCCGGTGGCCAGGCACGGCGAGGCGCTCATCGTGGCCATGTGCAACCAGAAGGGCGGGGTCGGCAAGACGACCTCGACCATCAATCTCGGCGCGGCACTGGCCGAATACGGGCGACGCGTGCTGCTGGTCGACCTGGACCCGCAGGGTGCGCTCTCGGCCGGACTCGGCGTCGCCCACCACGATCTCGAACTCACGGTGCACAACCTGCTGGTCGGCAGCCGCACCTCCATCGATGACGTGCTGATGCCGACCAGGGTCGAGAACATGGACCTGCTGCCGAGCAACATCGACCTCTCGGCCGCGGAGATCCAGCTGGTCAACGAGGTCGGCAGGGAGCAGACCCTCGGCCGCGCTCTGGAACCCGTGCGCGACCGCTACGACTACATCCTCATCGACTGCCAGCCCTCGCTCGGCCTGCTCACCGTCAACGCGCTGGCCTGCTCCGACGGCGTCATCATTCCGATGGAGTGCGAATACTTCTCGCTGCGCGGGCTCGCGCTGCTCAACGACACCGTGGAGAAGGTGCGCGACCGGCTGAACCCGCGGCTGAGCCTGTACGGCATCGTGGTCACCATGTTCGATGCCCGCCTACTACATTCGCGCCAGGTGATGGCGCGTGTCGTCGAGGTGTTCGGCGAGCTGGTCTACGACACCGCCATCTCGCGCACCGTCCGCTTCCCGGACGCCAGCGTGGCCGGTGAACCCATTACCACTTGGGCGCCGAAATCCGGTGGCGCCGAAGCGTATCGGGCGATGGCGCGGGAAGTCATCCACCGGTCGGGCCGGTGATCGAGGCAGCGGACCCCGCACGACAGAGGACGATCACGCAGACGCTCGGCCCGCACGTCGTCGACGCGCGGGCCGATTCGTTTGCGCCACGCGATATCGCGGAATCGGACGATGCGGTGCGACCTGGCGATTCGACGTTGCCTGGCGATTCGACGACTCCGCGCGATGCTGTGAAGCCGGGCGTTTCGGTGGCACAGGACGGTTCGGCGACACAGGGCGGCGCCGAGCCCGCCGAGCAGGGCGGATCCGGATTCCGGCTCAAGCTCAGCAATTTCGAGGGACCCTTCGACCTGCTGCTCACCCTGATCAGCTCGCGCAAGCTCGATGTCACCGAGGTGGCGCTGCATCAGGTCACCGACGAGTTCATCGCCTACACCAAGGCCATGACCGCCAGCATGAACGAACAGAGCGGGCTGCGCGCGGACAAGATCCTCGATCAGACCACCGAGTTCCTGGTCGTCGCCGCGACGCTGCTGGATCTGAAGGCCGCGCGGTTGTTGCCCTCGGGCGAGGTCACCGACGCCGAGGATCTGGAGCTGCTGGAGGCGCGCGACCTGTTGTTCGCCCGCCTGCTCCAGTACCGCGCGTTCAAGCAGGTCGCCGAGTTGCTCGGGGAACTGGAGGCGGTCGCGCTGCGCCGCTATCCGCGCTCGGTCGGCTTGGAGGAGCGGTTCGCCGGTCTGCTGCCCGAGGTTACGCTGGGAGTCGACGCGGCCGGATTCGCCGACATCGCCGCCGCGGCGTTCCGCCCGCGCCCGACGCCGACGGTCGGGCTGGACCACCTGCACGCGCACGCGATCTCGGTCGCCGAACAGGCCGCGCTGGTGCTGGAGCTGCTGAAGGCGCGCGGCGCGGGCGGCTGGACGACGTTCGCCGAGCTGGTCGCCGACTGCGAGATGCCGGTGCAGATCGTGGCGCGCTTCCTGGCGCTGCTCGAGCTGTACCGGGGCAAGACCATCGAGTTCGACCAGCCCGATCCGCTCGGCCCGCTCGCGATCAGCTGGATCGGCGAGCCCGAGGACGGAGCGCCTGCGCCGACCGTGACGATCGAGGAGGACTACGGGTGACGGACTCGACCATCGACACCGCGGCCGACGACACGGCGGAAGCCGCCGCGTTGGACGACGCCCGGTCCGGTGCCGACGCCGGCGACACCGCAGCGCGGGGTGTCGCCGAGAACGATGCCGAGGACATCGGAGCGCCCGGCGCGGCGGCGAACGCCTCCGATGACGTGACCGCAGCACCGAACGTGGCGGAAAACACCTCCGCGCGCGCTGGCTCCGAGACGGTGGCGGGTCTCACCCCCGAGCCCCTGGACGACGCCGAATTCCGCTCCGCGCTGGAGGCGATGCTGCTCGTCGTGGACGCTCCCGCCCCGGTAGAACAGCTGGCAGCGGCCCTGGACGACACCGCGGAACGGGTGGAGGCGGCCTTGCGCGCGATGTCGGCCGAGCTGACCGCGCGCGGCAGCGGCATCGATCTGCGTTTCGTCGGCGACGGGTGGCGCTTCTATACTCGCAGCGAGTACGCACCGTATGTGGAGCGCGTACTGCTCGACGGCGCCAGGACCAAATTGACACGGGCGGCGTTGGAGACACTGGCGGTGGTGGCCTACCGCCAACCGGTGACCAGGACCAGGGTGAGCGCGGTCCGCGGCGTGAACGTCGACGGTGTGATGCGCACGCTGCTCGCCCGCGGGCTGATCGCCGAGGCCGGGGTCGACCCGGACACGAACGGCACGCAGTACTGCACGACCGAACTGTTCCTGGAACGGGTCGGACTTGCCTCGCTGTCCGCTCTGCCACCACTGGCGCCCCTGCTCCCGGGCGTCGACCTGATCGATGAGATCAACGAGAGCCTGGAAACGGACCCCCGTTACACCAGGCTGAAGAAACCCGCCGAGACCAACCTGGATCTCGGCAGCGAGGATTGACAGGACAGATGAATACGCCCGCTCGCCGAGATGGCACACCGGATCGTAGGAAGAACAGCGCCCAGCCCGCCAGAGGCGGTACGGGTCGCAATGTAGGCGCCCGCGGCGCCAGGACCGCGCAGCGCGGTGAAACATCACGCGGCGGAACATCACGCGGCGCCGCGCCGTGGGGGTCGGACGACAGCGCCGGAGGGCGTCGCGGCGGCTCGAGCCAGGGCGGATCCGGCCAGCGTGGCGCGGGTCAGCGCGGTTCGAGTCAGCGAGGATCGGCCCAGGGTGGATCGGCCCACGGTGGTTCGAGTCAGCATGGTTCGAGCCAGCGCGGCTCGGCCCAGCGCGGTTTCGGCCGCGGCGGCTCCGGCCAGGGCGCCGCGCCGCAGCGTTCGTCGTGGGGCGGGCCGAGTGCGGCCAAGCAGGCCCCGGCCGCACGTAAGGCGAAGACCCCCAAACCGCAGCGCCAAACCCCGGCGCAGCCGCTGCTGAGCAACGCCAAACCCGCGCGCCGCCAGAACGTCGAGCCCGCGCACACCGAGGGTCCGGCGAAGCTGCCGTGGGGCGAGGGCGAGCGGCTCCAGAAGGTGCTCGCGAAGGCCGGTGTCGCCTCGCGGCGCGCGGCCGAGGAGATGATCGAGCAGGGCCGGGTGGAGGTCGACGGCGCGATCGTGCGCGAGCAAGGCCTGCGCATCGACCCGCAGACGGCCGTGGTCCGCGTCGACGGAACCCGCGTCGTGGTTCGCGACGAGCTGGTGCACGTCGCGCTCAACAAGCCCAAGGGCTGGCAGTCCACCATGTCCGACGACCTGGGCAGGCCCTGCGTCGGTGACATCGTCGCCGAGCGCATCGCGGCCGGGCAGCGGCTGTTCCACGTCGGGCGACTGGACGCCGACACCGAGGGGCTGCTGCTGCTCACCAACGACGGCGATCTCGCGCACCGGCTGATGCACCCGTCCTTCGAGGTGTCCAAGACCTACCTGGCGACCGTGCAGGGCGAGGTCAACAACAAGATCATCGGCAAACGGCTGCGCGACGGCGTCGAGCTCGAGGACGGCCCGGCCAAGGTGGACCGCTTCCAGGTGCTCGAACTCGGCGAGGGACGCTCGCTGGTGAAAGTGGTGTTGCACGAGGGGCGCAAGCACATCGTGCGCCGCCTGCTCGACGCGGTCGGCCATCCGGTGACCCGGCTGGTGCGCACGAATATCGGCCCGGTGACGCTGGGCGATCAGCGGCCCGGCACGCTGCGCGTGCTCGGTCGCGATGAAATCGGCAAACTCTACGAGGCGGTGTCGTTGTGAACGGTGTGGAGATTCCGGTCGAGGTTCCCGGTCCGGTGGCCGGTGAGACTCCGCTGGTGGTCGCCATGGACGGGCCTTCGGGCACCGGGAAGTCCAGCGTCTCCCGGCGCCTCGCCACCCGGCTCGGCGCCCGTTACCTCGACACCGGCGCCATGTACCGCGTCGCCACGCTGCGGGTGCTGCGGGAGGGCATCGAGCTCACCGACAGCGCTTCGATCGGCGCCGCCGTCAAGGAGCTGCCGCTCACGATCGGCACCGATCCCAGCCACGAGGTGATCGAGCTCGACGGCGAGGACGTGTCCGCCGAGATCCGCGGCGACGCCGTCACCAAGGCGGTCTCGGCCGTGTCCGCGGTGGCCGAAGTGCGCGAGCTACTCGTCGCGTTGCAGCGCGAGCTCACCGCGGTGGCCCAGCGCATCGTCGTGGAGGGCCGTGACATCGGCACCGTGGTGCTGCCTGCCGCGGACGCCAAGATCTACCTGACCGCCTCCGCGGAGGCGCGCGCCGAACGGCGCAACCAGCAGAACATTCGGGAAGGCCGCGGCGACGACTACGCGGCCGTGCTCGCCGACGTGCAACGTCGCGACAACCTCGACTCCACCCGCAAGGTGTCCCCGCTGCGCCCCGCCGCGGACGCGGTGCTGGTCGACACCAGCGAACTGGGTATGGACGAGGTCATCGACGAACTGTATCGCGTTGTCGCGCAGCAGATTGCGACTCCGGGAGGGGATCGATGAGCGAGGACGTACTGGCAGGCGACGGCATATGGGGCGACGAAACCGACTGGGAGATCGCCGATCTCGAAGGTGAGCAGGAGGGCGAGGAACACCTCGCCATGCCGACGCTCGCGGTCGTCGGCCGTCCGAACGTCGGCAAATCCACCCTGGTGAACCGGATCCTCGGCCGCCGCGAGGCCGTCGTCGAGGACGTTCCCGGCGTCACCCGCGACCGCGTCTCCTACGAGGCGAGCTGGGCCGGACGGCGGTTCCTCGTGCAGGACACCGGCGGCTGGGAGCCCGACGCCAAGGGCCTGCAGCAGCACGTCGCCCGCCAGGCCGAGGTGGCCATGGCGACCGCCGACGCGATCCTGCTCGTGGTCGACGCGACCGTCGGGGGGACCGCCACCGACGAGGCCGCGGTGAAGAAGCTGCGCCGATCGAAGATCCCGGTCATCCTGGTCGCCAACAAGGTCGACGACCAGCGCGTGGAGTCCGAGGCGGCCGCGCTGTGGTCGCTCGGGCTCGGCGAGCCGCGCATGGTCTCCGCCGCGCACGGCCGCGGCACCGGCGACCTGCTCGACGACGTGCTCGGGGTGCTGCCCGAGACGCCGCGCGAGGGCACCGGCGGCACGGGACCGCGCCGCGTGACGCTGGTCGGCAAGCCGAACGTCGGCAAGTCCAGCCTGCTCAACAAGCTCGCCGGCGACGAGCGCTCGGTGGTGCACGATGTCGCGGGCACCACCGTCGATCCGGTCGACTCGCTCGTCGAATTGGGCGGCAAGATCTGGAAATTCGTCGACACCGCGGGTCTGCGCCGCAAGGTCTCCAACGCCAGCGGTACCGAGTTCTACGCCTCGCTGCGCACCAAGTCGGCGCTGGAGGCCTCCGAGGTGGCGATCATGCTGATCGACGCCTCGCAGCCGATCACCGAGCAGGACCTGCGGGTGATCAGCCTGGTCGCCGACTCCGGCCGGGCGCTGGTGCTCGCCTTCAACAAGTGGGACCTGGTCGACGAGGACCGCCGCCTGCAGCTGGAGAAGGAAGTCGACCGCGAACTGATCCGGGTGCCGTGGGCTCAGCGCGTCAACGTCTCCGCCCACACCGGCCGCGCCGTGCAGAAGCTGGTGCCCGCCATGGAGACCGCGCTGGAATCCTGGGACAAGCGGATTCCCACGGGCAGGCTGAACACCTGGCTCAAGGAAGTCGTCGCGGCCACGCCGCCGCCGATGCGCGGCGGTCGCCTGCCCCGCATCATGTTCGCGACGCAGGCCTCCACCCGTCCGCCGACCTTCGTGCTGTTCACCACCGGGTTCCTGGAGGCGGGCTACCGCCGCTTCCTGGAACGCCGCCTGCGCGAGGAATTCGGTTTCGACGGGTCGCCGGTGCGCATCTCGGTGCGGGTGCGCGAGAAGCGGGATCGGAAGAAGTAGTTCGGAGCTGTCGCGGGCCCCGGGAGGACATCGTCCACCCGGGGCCCGTGTCGTTCCTGCGGCACCGCTTGCGGCACTGTCAGCTCGCCGAACTGGCTGCGCCGGTCGGCCTTCGCAACTCGTCATCCAGTCGGTGATGCCCCCCTGACCTGTGCGGGGACCGACTGGATGCGGTCGGTCGCAGGCCGCAGGTGACACTGAGAAGATGGCGAACGGTGGCGATGCGAGACGGTGGCGGGGTGTGGCCGCGCTGCGGCCGGGGCGGCTCGTGATCGGGACCGCCGCTTTGCTCGCCCATCACACGGCGCAGGTCGTCCTCGCCGAGGACATGGTGCTGGCGGACCGGCTGGGGGAGGGGTGGTCTGGTGGGCGTGGGTGACACTGAGGCGATGACGGGCACGGGTGGTGTGCGGCGCTGGCGGGGCATAGCCGCGTTGAGCCCCGGGCGATTGGTGATCGTCGGGCAGATCGGGACCGCGGCATTGCACGCCCATCACACGGTGCAGGTCATCGTCGCCGCCGAGGACATGGTGCTGGCAGACCGGGCGGGGGAGCGGGTGGTCTGCCGCGCGGCTGTCGTTCCGCCGGACGTGGCCCACGCGGTCGTGCGCGGTGCGTCGCACGGCGCGTTGGTGCACCTGGATCCGGAGTCGGCGCAGGGCGCGCGGTGGGCTGCGTTGTCGCGCCCGCGCGACTCTGCGCGCGGATGGGTTTGCGCCGCAGCGGAATTGCAGCTGGACATGCTCAGCGAATGGTTGCGCGGCGACCAACACGCGGGCGAAGGGTCATCCGCTGGGCAACGTGTGGGCGAAGGCCGATCCGCGAAGCTGGGCGGGGGCCAACTGTCATCCCCGGAGCTGGGCGAGGGCCAACTGTCACCCGCCGAGTTGGGCGAGGGCCAAAGATCACCCGACGGACCATCCGCCGGTGAACCGCCGCACGGCCCGCTCACCGACGAGGCGGCTGCCTTCGCAAGCTGGGTCCGGTCCGCGCTAGCCTCGGAATCGGAGAAGGAGTGGCTGCGCGTCGGGACGGGGGAGACGGTGCGCCATCCGGCCGTGGCCGAGGTGCTGCGGCTGCTGCCGGAGTGTTTGTCCGCCGGTCCCGTGCGGCTCGCTGAACTGGCCCGTGCGGTCCATCTGTCGGAAAGCCGTCTCGCCCACGTGTTCTCGGCCGAGCTCGGGATACCGTTCCGTCCGTACCTGCGGTGGCTGCGCGTGCAGCGCGCCGCGGAACTGATCGCGGCGGGACAGTCCCTCACCGACGTGGCGCACGGCGCCGGATTCGCCGACAGCGCGCACCTGACCCGCGTCTGCCGCAGCATGTTCGGCGCTCCGCCTTCGGAATTCGGCAGCCTGGACTGGCGAGGCGCCCTGCACCGGCCGCAGGCCACGCCTCCCTCGTAACAGGGCCTGCGCCATCCACACCGGACACCGGTCCCGGCCGCTTTGTGACACCCCGTGTCGGTGATGCACGCCACCTGGCCGAGCCGTCACAAATGCGCGGTCGTCGGCATCTTCTGTACGTCCAGTTATCAGACAGGAGGCCGACATGCAGGTGGTAGTGGTGGGCAGCGGTTACGCGGGCACGCTCGTGGCGAACCGGGTGTCCAAGAAGGTGAAGGATGCCGAGATCACGGTGATCAACCCGCGCCCCGACTTCGTGGAGCGGGTCCGGTTGCATCAGCAGATCGCGGGAACGGCGTCGGCGGCAACGCCTCTCGTCGAGGTGCTGCGGGAAGGCATCACGGCGCGGGTCGGCACGGTCGACAAGATCGGCAACGGCACCGTCGCCCTGACCGACGGCGCGAGAATCGACTTCGACTACGTCTTCCTTGCCGTGGGCAGCACCGTGGCGCCGATGCCGGGAACGGTCCCGGTGGGCACGTGGGAGGGCGCGCAACAAGCTCGCGAGGCGCTGACGGCGCTTCCCGCTGGCAGCCAGGTCACGGTGATCGGGGGAGGCCCGACGGGCATCGAGACCGCGGCCGAGATCGCCGAGGCCAGAACGGATCTGCGGGTGCGGCTGGTCGGTTCCGCGGTGGGCGGTGGCCTTGCCGACGGTGCGCGCCGACGTCTCCGCGCCGGGCTGGAGCGGTTGACGATCGACATCGTCGACGATGACGTGCTCGAGATCGGCTCGGGCGCAGGACAGTTCGACGGCGTCGTGCGGCTGCGGTTGGGGTGGGACCTGGCTTCCGATCTGACCCTGTGGGCGATCGTGTCGGACGTTCCCGACCTCGCGGCGCGCAGCGGCCTCGCGGTCGATCCGCGCGGTCGTGCGGTCGTCGACGAATTCCTGCGCAGCGTCAGCGACGAGCGGATCTTCGCGGTGGGTGACTGCGCGGCCGTGCCCGGCGCGCGCTTCGCCTGCTACACCGCGCTACCGCAGGCCATTCACGCGGCCGACAATTTCGCCCGGCTGCACAAGGGACGCAAGCCCAAACCGCACTCCTTCCCGTACTGGAACCGTGGCATCTCCCTCGGACGAAAGGACGCGATAACCCAGTTCACGCATGCCGACGATTCCGTGCGGCGGGCCTACCTCGCAGGCCGCGTCGCGGTGACGCTCAAGGAGATGGGGGCGCACAGCGCGTTCTCCACCGCTCGCGCGGGCGTCTCCAGCTTCTGACAAAGCACTGGCGTACGTCGTCCGGCGGGGATTCAGTCGGCCAGCGCCGATGCCAGCCGTTCGTAACCCGGTCCGAGACGGCGGATCTCGGCGGCCAGCGTCGCATCGTCGGCGACGACCAGCGGATGCTGGAGGCCGCCGACGATTCGCGACTGCTCGATGGCGATTCGGGCCGCGCGCTGCCGACCGACGATCGTCAGGCTCGAGGCGGCATCGGCGAGCCTGCGAGCGCCGAGACGGATACCGAACACCCCCAGCAGGTCTCGGGCGTCCGGCGACAGTCCCGCGTCGACCAACTCGGCGATGCGCTCGACGGAGTCCGCCGCTCCCGTCAGCCAGCGGAGGGCTCTCGGCACCGCGGCGTTCAGTGCCGCGTCGATGGAAACCGCACGCTCCCGGACGAATTCCGATCGCATGACGAAAGGAGCTTCGGCGTAGGCAATCTCGTCGGCCCGCCACGCCGCCACGAAATCGGAGGCGGGCAGCGTCGCGAAGGGATGCCCTTGCGGGTCGTGCAGCACGACGACGTCTGCCTCCATCGCGAGCGCTACGACGTAGTGGTCCGCGCCGAGGGGCGCGCCGGAGCCGGGCCGGTAGCTCAGCAGCCCCATATCGAGCGGACCGACCAGGACCGGGCCGTGTTCGAGCGCGGCACGCAGGCGGTCTACGGCATCGGCGGCGGACCCGCCCTTCGCTCGCGTGCACTGCCACCCCAGCAGCTCGATCGCCGCGTCCAGTCCGATCTCCGGATGCCAGCCGACCGGATCGAAGTACGGTTGCACGCCCTCCACCTGCGCGCCGAACGGTGATCCGGTCAGGGTTTCGATCACCCCGACCGGCGGTGCGTGCTCACCGAGCAGCATCGCCAGTGCGTTGCTGTAGCAGTAGGGACCGGAGCCGATGTAGGGATGCACGAGCTCCAGCCAACGGTCTGACACGGTGTGAGAGTCAAGACGCAGCAGGTTTGTTCAAGACTCCGGGCAGGCGGATAGGCGAGTCTCGAGGGCGAAGGCATTCCACGATTCCAGGAGAGACCATGGCCCCCATGCCGCCTATCGTTCGTACCGCTTTCGAGGAGGAGCTGCGCGCCGCGAACGACGCCGCCGATCTCGACGCCATGTGGCGCGCGTTGGAGCGCGCGCACATCCTGTCCCAGCCGTGGCCGTGGCCGCACACCCGCTCGCACTGGCACATGCTGCGGCTGGCGCTGCGGTGCCACGACCGTCGTGAGGCGATCGGCCAGCTGATCCGGTTGTCGGGGGCCGGGCTCGGTTCGTCACTCGGCCGGGTGCCCATCGGCAATACCGGCCGCACCGCCGTCGGCATCATGACGCCCATGCCGATCCCGTCCGACCTGGCATCGATCCTGGAAGCGGGTCGTCGCGAGACCGCGCGCACCTAGCCCGAATATCTACTACGGGCTGTCGTTTCGAGCGTAGGATGGCGGCAATCGGAAGTATCCGTGACCAGCTGAGGGGAGCCCGGGAAATGCGAACCGTTCTTCGTATTCGGAGCCACCTGGGGGCGTTCCGGCGGGCACGCCGGAACCGTACCGACCTCGTCGGCTGGCTGGGGCGCAGGCCGCAGCTGCTGGTGAGCACGGCGGTCTACGAGACCATGTCGATCTTCGCCAACCGCCTCGATCCGCATCTCAAAGATCTGGCCGAGCTGAAGACCGCGGGCTTGGTGAACTGCGAATTCTGTCTCGACATCGGCTCGGCCATCGCGCAGTCCGCCGGGGTCACCGAGCGGCAGATCACCGATCTGCCGCGCTATCGGACCAGCGACGCCTACACCGAGCTGGAGAAACTGGTCATCTCCTACGCCGAGGCCGTCACGGCGACGCCTGCGATCGAACTCGGCGAGCTGCGCGACCAGCTGCTGACCCATCTCACCAAGGCGCAGCTCGCCGAGCTGGCCGCCGCCATCGCCTGGGAGAACCAGCGCGCTCGCCTCAACCAGGCGCTCGGCGTGCGGCCCACCGGCATGTCCGAGGGCATGGCGTGCGCGATTCCCGAGTCGCGCATGGGCTGAGCGGTCGGGAGCGCTGTCCCGGATCGGATGACCGGGCGGCGCCCTGGCATCATCCGACCATGGTCATTCCCAGCGTCTTGCCGGAACGTCCGTCCATCGGAACCCCCTTTCGCACGGGGTGGCCGGTCCGTCTCGCCGACACCGACAGGGAACAGCGGCTTCGCCTCGACGCGGTGGCCCGCTACCTGCAGGACATCGGCTTCGAACACCTCGACGCGGTCGAGGATGGCGACGCGCACCGCGGCTGGGTGGTGCGCCGCACGGTGATCGACGTGCTCGAGCCCGTGAGGTGGGGCGAGCGGGTCACCCTGCAGCGCTGGTGCTCGGCCCTGTCCAACCGCTGGTGCAACATGCGCGTGCAGATCTTCGGCAGCGCGGGCGGCCGCATCGAGACCGAGGCCTTCCTCATCCACTTCGGTATCGACAGCGGCGTGCCGACCCGGATGAGCGACCGCTTCATGGCCCCGATGCTGGCCAGCACGACCGAGCATCGCCTGCGCTGGAAGGCCGCCCTCACCGACCCCGCGCCCGATGCGGCGGCGGCCGACGTCGAGGTGCTGCCGTTCCCGCTTCGGGTGGCCGACATCGACGTGCTCGATCACGTCAACAACGCGGTCTACCTCGGTGCGCTGGAGGAACTGCTGGCCGGGCACAGCGACCTGATCGCGACCCCGTACCGGGTGATCATCGAGTACGCCAAGCCGCTCGAGTCCCGCGACGAGGTCCGGGTGATCGGCCGCCGCGTCGACCACACCCTGGACGCCTGGCTCGCCGTCGGCGACGAAGTGCGCGCGGTGGCCCGCGTGACCCCGCTCTGAATCGGCGGCTGTGACGATGCGGTCTCGGGCTCCGCGGAACCCGTGACCGAGATCCTTAGGTGAGCTAACGTGTCGAAGGGGACCAGTAGCTCATCGTGGAGGCGGGTCAATGGCGGACGAAGCGCGGGCTGTGCGACAGACCGAGCGGATCGCGCGGTTGTATGCCGAGCATCCGCAGATCCGGGACGCGGCACCGAGCCGGGAGATCAGCGAGCTGATCCGGCAGCCGGGCATGCGATTGCCGCGCCTCGTGGAAACCCTCATGACCGGCTACGCCGACCGCCCCGCGCTCGGACAGCGCTCGGTACAGCTGAGCACCGATCCGCGGACCGGCCGCCGGACGACGCGGCTGCTGCCGACCTTCGACACCATGACCTACGGCGAGGCGTGGGCGCGCATCGGCGCGGTCGCCGCCCACTGGCGTCACGAAATCTCGGTGCGCGCGGGAGATTTCATCGCCATTCTCGGTTTCACCAGCGCCGAGTACACCATCCTGGATCTGGCCTGCGTGCACGTCGGCGCGATCGCGGTGCCGCTGCAAGCCGCCGCGCCCGTCGCGCAGCTGCGCCCCGTCCTCGCCGAGACCGCCCCGCGGATCCTCGCCACCGGTCTCGACCTGCTCGATCACGCCGTGGCCTGTGTGCTCGACGGCCACGCTCCGGAGCGCTTGATCGTCTTCGGCTACCACCCGGGCGACGACGATCACCGCGAGGCGCTGGAATCGGCTCGCCGCCGCCTGGTCGGCGTCCCGACCGTGGTCGACACCCTGGACGACATCATCACCCACGGCCGCGGACTCCCGCCCGCGCCCCTGCGCGATCCTGAAGACGACGCGCTGACGCTGCTCGTCTACACCTCGGGCAGCACCGGGACGCCGAAGGGCGCGATGTACTCGGGCAGTTTGGTGACCGCGATGTGGCTGGCCCAGCCGCTGGTCGCGGCGATCAACCTCAACTACATGCCGATGAGTCACGTGGCGGGCCGGATGACCCTGTACGGGGTGCTGGCCCGCGGCGGCACGGCGTATTTCACCGCGGCCAGCGATATGTCGACGTTGTTCGAGGACCTTGCCCTGGTGCGGCCCACCGAGCTGTTCTTCGTACCGCGCGTGTGCGACATGGTCTTTCAGCGTTATCAGAGCGAGCTCGATCGCAGGGCGGGCGCGGGCGTCGCCGCCGCCGATCTGGAGGCCGCGGTGAAAACCGAACTCCAGCAGGACTTCTTCGGCGGTCGCTACATGACCGCGATCTGCGGCAGCGCCCCGCTGGCCGCCGAGATGAAGACCTTCATGGAGTCCGTGCTCGACCTGGACCTGCACGACGGCTACGGCTCCACCGAGGCGGGCGGCGGACTGGTCATCGACACGGTGGTGCGCAGGCCACCCGTTCTCGACTACAAGCTCCTCGACGTGCCGGAACTCGGCTATTTCCACACCGATTCGCCGTATCCGCGCGGCGAGCTGCTGCTGAAGACGACCGCGATGATCTCCGGGTACTACCGGCGCCCTGAGCTCGACGCCGAGATCTTCGACGACGACGGCTTCTACCGCACCGGCGACATCGTCGCCGAACTCGGCCCGGATCGCCTCGTCTACGTCGACCGGCGCAACAACGTAGTGAAGCTGTCCCAGGGCGAATTCGTGACGGTCGCCAAGCTGGAGGCCGTGTTCGCGGGCAGTCCGCTGGTGCGGCAGATCTTCGTGCACGGCAGCAGCGAGCGCGCCTATCTGCTCGCGGTGATCGTGCCCACCGCCGACGCGCTGGCCCGCTGGGAGGGCGCGGAACTGGCCGCGGCGCTGAGCGCGTCGCTGCACCAGGTCGCCAAGGACGCGGAGCTGAATTCCTATGAGATCCCACGCGATTTCCTGATCGAGACCGAGCCGTTCAGTGCCGCGAACGGACTGCTGTCCGGTATCGGAAAGCTGTTGCGCCCCAAAATGAAGCAGCGGTACGGCGAACGGCTGGAGCAGCTCTACGCCGAGCTCGCCGCGGCGCAGAACGAGGAACTGCTCGCGCTGCGCCACGAGTCCGCGACACGACCGGTGCTGGAAACCGTCGGCCGGGCGACCCGCGCCCTGCTCGGCTGTGCGGGCACGGATATTCGTCCCGACGCGCATTTCACCGATCTCGGCGGCGATTCGCTGTCGGCTCTGTCGCTGTCGAACTTGCTCGGCGAACTGTTCGGCGTCGAGGTGCCGGTCGGCGTGGTCACCAGCCCGGCGAACGACCTGCGCGGGCTCGCCGACTACATCGACGCCGCACGTTCCGGGGGGACGCGACGGCCGAGCTTCGTCGCCGTGCACGGCGACACCGGCCGGGTCACGGCCGCGCAGCTCACACTGGAGGCGTTCCTCGATCCGGTGACACTGGCCACCGCCGCGGACCTGCCCTTGGCCGCCGATCCTGCCGGGACCGTCCTGCTCACCGGAGCCAACGGGTATCTCGGGCGCTTCCTCTGCCTGGAATGGCTCGAACGGTTGAATGCCACCGGCGGCCACCTGATCTGCCTGGTGCGCGGCGCCGACGAGTACGCCGCACGCAAACGGCTCGACGAGGCCTTCGACACCGGCGACGCCGACTTGATCGATCGCTTCCACGAGCTGGCCGAGCGCGGCCTCGAGGTGCTCGCGGGCGATATCGGCGAACCGAATCTCGGTGTGGACGAGGCGACTTGGCGGCGTCTGGCCGCGGACGTCGACCTCGTCGTGCATCCCGCCGCGCTGGTCAACCACGTGCTGCCGTACCGGCAGCTGTTCGGCCCCAACGTGGTCGGCACGGCCGAACTGATTCGCCTGGCGCTGACCACGCGCCGCAAGCCGATCACCTACCTGTCGACGGTGGCGGTCGCCGCGCAGATAGATCCGTCGAAGTTCGCCGAGGACGGCGACATTCGCGAGATGAGCCCGGTCCGGGTCGTGGACCAGAGCTACGCCAACGGGTACGGCACCAGCAAGTGGGCGGGTGAAGTGCTGCTGCGCGAGGCCAATGATCGCTTCGCGCTCCCGGTCGCCGTCTTTCGCTCGGACATGATCCTGGCGCACAGCCGATTCGCCGGTCAGCTCAACCTGCCCGACATGTTCACCCGGTTGCTGCTCAGCCTGCTCGTCACCGGCATCGCACCCGCCTCGTTCTATGAGACCAATGGCGCAGAGCAGCGTCCTCGCGCCCATTACGACGGCCTGCCAGCGGATTTCACCGCCGCCGCCATCGCCGCGCTCGGCGCCGCGACCACCGCAGGCTTCCACAGCTACGACGTGCTCAACCCGCACGACGACGGAATCTCCTTGGACACCTTCGTCGATTGGCTGATCGAGGCGGGGCACCCGATCCACCGCATCGCCGACTACGACGACTGGTTCGCCCGTTTCGAATCCGCGCTGCGCGCGCTCCCCGAGCACCGGCGCACCCACACCTTGCTTCCGCTGCTGCGCGCGTACCGGCGTCCGGCGCCGCCCCTGCACGGCGCGGCCCTGCCCGCAGCGAATTTCCGCGCCGCGGTCCGATCGCTCGGACTCCCCGGTGCAGCGGACATCCCGCACCTGTCGCGGCCCCTCATCGAGAAGTACGTCAGCGATCTGCGGCGGCGCGGACTGCTCTGATCGGTGCCGCACAGAGCCGAGGCGCCGCGCACCGACGTTGCGGTGCGCGGCGCCTCGGCGCTCGGAATCAGGAGCCCACGAACTGATCTCCCGCGATCGACCGGGACGGTGCGCCGTCGACGCCTACCGGAATGTCGCCTTCGAGCGTCGTCCGGTAGAGCACCCGGGTGACGTCGAGGTGCTCGAGGTCGCTCGGGGCCAAGTGGGCGGTGGCCCGGTTGTCCCAGAACGCCAGACTGCCCTTCTCCCAACGGAACCGGACGGTGTACGCGGGATCGGACAGCTCGTCGAACAGCAGCTTCAGCACCGCGTCGCTCTGGCGCGGGCTGAGTCCGACGATCCGGGTGGTGAAGCCCGGGTTGACGAACAGAACGCGCTCCCCGGTGACCGGATGCACCCGCACCACCGGGTGTTCGGTGATCAGCGGCGCCTTGGCCACCTTCTTCGCGTAGTCGCTGTCCTCGTGCCACGCGGGCTGTCTGCCGCCGAACCGGTGCTCGGCACGCAGACCGTCCACGAATGTCCTGAGCACCTCGGGCAGGCCCGCGTAGGCGGCGGCCAGGTTGGTCCAGCTGGTGTCGCCGCCGCGTTCCGGTGCGATCTCCGCGCGCAGCAGCGAGGCGGCGGGCGGGTTGATCAGCGGCGAGACATCGGTGTGCCAGTGGTTGGTGTAGCTGAACTTGCGCACGCCGAAACGCTTTTCGTACAGGCGGCTGTCCACGGCGAGGATCTCCGGGAACTCGGTGGGCGCGTCGTCGTACGGGTGCGAGGGCGTGACGGAGCCGAAGCGCCGGGAGAACGCGATCTGTTCGGCGTGGCCGATGTGCTGGTCGCGGAAGAACAACACCTTGTGCGCGTGCAGCGCGGCGGTGATGTCGGCGACCTGCTGGTCGGTGAGATCGGTTCCCAGATCGACGCCGGTGACCTCGGCGCCGATGTGCCCGGCGACGGGGGCGATGTGGGCGGTGCTGGTCGGAGCTTCGCTGACGGTGGTCATTGTCGTGTCTTTCGGGAGGTGATCGGCGGTGGGCGGCGGTCACGGCGACAGTTGCTGCTGCCCATACGCATGTAGTCGACCTCGAGTCGTCGGATCAGCGGCATGGCACTGGTGGTTCGGTGCGTGCTCAGGCGCTCGCGCGCGTGGCGCTGTGCGCGAACTGGTTGTCCACGGGGTCGAGGCCGTAGTGCCCGCGCAGCGTGGTCGCCGTGTACTCCGTGCGGAAGAGCCCGCGGTCCTGCAGGATCGGCACCACCCGGTCGACGAAGTCGGTGAGCCCGCCGGGCAGGTACGGGGGCATGATGTTGAACCCGTCGGCGGCGTCGTTCTCGAACCAGGTCTGCAGTTCGTCGGCGATCTGCTCCGGTGTCCCGGCGAAGGTGCGGTGCCCGCGCCCGCCGCCGAGCTTGCCGATGAGCTGGCGCACCGTGAGCTGCTCCTGCTCGGCGAGCTCCTTCACGAGCGTGAATCGGCTCTTGCCGCCCTCGATCTCGCTCTCCGCGGGCAGCGGAGGCAGCGGCGCGTCCAGCGCGTGCGCGGTCAGGTCGACGCCGAGCAGGCCGGACAGCTGGCGCAGCGCGTAGTCGGGGGAGATGAGGTCGGTGAATTCCTGCTCGAGGGCGCGCGCCTGCTCGGGGGTGTCGGCAATGAACGGCACCAGGCCGGGCAGCACCTTCAGCTCGCCTGCCGAGCGCCCGTACTTGGGCAGCCGCGACTTCAGGTCGCGATAGAACCGCTGCCCTTCCTCGAGCGTGCGCTGCGCGGTGAACACCGCCTCGGCGTACTGGGCGGCGAACTCTTTGCCGCTCTCCGAGGAACCGGCCTGCACCAGCAGCGGCCGCCCCTGCGGGCTGCGCGGCGCGTTGAGCGGGCCGCGGACGCGGAACCGCTCGCCCGCGTGATCGATGGTGTGCACCCGGTCCGGATCGGCGAACACGCCGGACTCCTCGTCGAGCACGATCGCCTCCGATTCCCAGCTGTCCCACAGTTGGACGGCGACGTCGACGAACTCCGTCGCCCGTTCGTAGCGGCGCGCGTGCTCCGGGATGGCGTCGTAACCGAAGTTGAACGCCTCCTGCTCGTTACCGGAGGTGACGATGTTCCAGCCCGCCCGGCCGCCGCTGAGGTGATCCAGCGAGGCGAAGACGCGGGCCAGGTTGAACGGCTCGTTGTAGGTCGTCGACGCGGTCGCGATGAGCCCGATCCGTTCGGTCGCCGTGGCGATCGCCGACAGCAGGGTCACCGGCTCGAAGACGGCCAGCGTGTTGCGTTTGATCTGCGGACCGACCGCGAGCCCGTCGGCGAAGAAGACGGAATCGAGCTTGCCGCGCTCGGCGATCCGCCCGAGCTCCTGGAAATGCGCGACGTCGAGCACCCGGCGCGCCTCGGTACGCGGGTGCCGCCAGGCGGCCTCGTGATGGCCGACGCCCATCAGAAAGGCGTTGAGGTGAAAGGTTTTACGAGGTTCGGACATGGGGTTCTGCGTTCTTTCGGAAGGGCACGATCAGGAGTGGTTGCGCCAGCGGGAGAAGCGGCGCTCGAGGGCGACGAGTACCCCGTTGAAGGTCAGGCCGAGCAGCGAGATGGCGAGGATGCCCGCGTACATGTTCGGGATCTGGAAGTTCTGCTGCGCGGCGGTGATGAGGTAGCCGAGTCCGGCGCGCGCGCCGACCATTTCGGCGGCGATGAGCACCAGGATCGAGGACGCCGCGGCCATCCGGACACCGGTGAAGATCGACGGCACCGCGGCGGGCAGCACCACCTTCTGGAACAGCCGCAGCGGTCCGAAGCCCAGGGAGACCGCCGATTTGATCAGCAGCGGGTCGACGGTGCGCACGCCGGTGATGGTGTTCAGCAGGATCGGGAAGAAGCTCGCGTAGAGCACCAGCGCAACCTTCGACGTCTCGCCGATGCCGAGGATCAGGATGAAGACCGGAAGCAGCGCCAGCGCGGCGGTATTGCGGAACAGTTCGAGGATCGGATTCAGGAAATCGGCCACCGGCTTGTACCAGGCGATGCCGATGCCGACCGGAATGGCGACGAGCAGCGCCAGGGTGAAACCGCTGAGCGAGCGGGTCAGACTGGTGGAGACGTGATCCCACATCTCGCCGCTGGCCACCAGCTCGGCGAACGCCTGCACCACCACCGAGAAGCGCGGCAGGAACACCTCGTCGACGAGCCCGAGGCGCGGCGCTGTCTCCCACAGCGCGAGGAACAGCGCGATGACCACCGTCGGCTTCAGGACCCGCCACCCGAGTCGCAGGGTGAGGCCGAGCAGGCGGGACGTCCGCCCCGGGCGCACTCGCGCCGGTGGCGTCGCGGCGGCCGTCTTCGGTGCGGCCCTCCGGGCGGTGGTCTTCTCCAAGACCTGCACTGCGCTAGACATGGGCGTGCCTCCTGTCGTTGCCCGCGGAGCCGATCTCCGCGCGTTCGAGTCCCTGCGCGCGACTCACTTCGGTCTGCAGCTGCTCCCAGATCGCGTGCCGGTATTCGCGGAAGCGTTCGCCGGAGCGGATGTCGGCGCCGGACGCACGGTCGATGTCGATCTCGAGGATCGACTTGACCCGCCCCGGCCGCGAGGTCAGCACCGCGACGCGCTGCCCGAGATAGACCGCCTCATCGATGCCGTGGGTGATGAACAGGATCGTCTTCCCTGTCGTCTTCCAGATGCGTAACAGCTCGTCCTGCAACGACTCCCGGGTCTGCGCGTCCAGCGCGGCGAACGGCTCGTCCATCAGCAGCACCTCGGGGTCGAACGCGAGGCTGCGGGCGATGGCCACCCGCTGTTTCATGCCGCCGGACAGCTCGTGCGGGTAGCGGTCGCCGAACCCCGCCAAGCCGACCAGTTCCAGGTAGTGATCGGCCAGCTCCCGGCGCTGCGCCCGGCGCAGCCCTTTGGCCTCGAGGCCGAATTCGATATTGGCCCGCGCGGTGCGCCACGGCAGCAGCGCGTACTGCTGGAACACGATGCCGCGGTCCAGCCCGGGTCCGGTGATCGGCTTGCCGTCCAACAGTAGTTCGCCCTCGGTGGGCTTGCTCAACCCGCCGAGCAGATCCAGCAGCGTCGACTTGCCCGACCCGCTGGGGCCGACGAGGACGAGGAATTCGCCTTCGCGCAGCTCGAGGGAGATGTCCTCGACCGCGGTGAACTGCTCTTGCGAGCCACGGACCGCGAACTGCTTGCGCACTCCGGTGAGGCGCAGTTTGACTGCGGTGTCGGTCATTTCGCCGCCACCACCTCTCCGGTCGGGCCCGTCGCCGGGCCGTAGGTCCCGTTCGCGTAGGGGTTGTCCTTGTTGGTGAACAGGTCCTTCGCCGAGAGCTTGCCCTCGGCCAGGTCGCCGTTGCGGATCAGCCAGTCGATCCAGATCTGCAGTTCCTTCTCCGCGATCACCGCGCCGGGGACCGGAATGCCGGGACTGCGCCAGTACTTCAGCAGCTGGGTGTTCTCGTTGCGCCCGCGCTTCGTGATGATGGATTCGAAGCGGGCGAGCACTTGGTCACGCGGGGTCACCTGGAGCCAGCGGGTGGCGCGGGCGGTGCCCTGGACGAAATCGCGCACCGCGGCCGGATGCTGCTGGAGGTAGTCGTTGCGGAAGACGTAGGTGCCGTAGTCGAACTCGCCGAAGATCGCCTTGTCGGCGAAGAGCGGGTGGATGCCACCGCGCTCGACCGCGGTCTCGCGGAACACCCCGCCGAGCGCGGCCACATCGATCTGCCGGTTGCGCAGCGCCTCCTCGGTGTTCACCGGCGGCACCACCACGAGCTCGACCTGCTTGATCTCCTGCTCGCTCAGGCCCTCTCGGTGCAGCCATTCGCGGGTGACGAACTCGTGGTGCGCGCCGAGAGTGTTGATACCGACCTTCTTGCCGATCAGATCCCGAGCCGAGGCGATGCCGGAATCGTCGCGCACGAAGTAGCCGGTGTACGAGAGCTCGTCGGCGCCATAGGAACTCAGGACCGAGGTGACCTGGGCGCCACCGGACACCAGCTTCACGACGGCGCCGTTGAACGCGCTGCCGAATTCGATCTGCTTGGTGGCCGCGGCCTGGATATTGGCGGGCCCGCTGGTGGTGTCGCCTTCCCAGCGCAGCTCGATCTCCGAGAAGTAGCCGAGATCGGCGGCCAATTCGAAGGCCGTGACCTGACCGGTCTGCCCCTGATAGCGGAGCACGGACTTGCCGTCGGCGGTGGTGGCGGGTTCGGACGAGCCGCACCCGGCCAGGACCGCCACGGCGGTGGGGATCGCGAATGCGGCGGCGAGCGCGCGGATGACCCGCGGCCGTCGGTTCAGGGACAACATCTTTCGGTTCTTTCACTGGATGCGCCCACCACCCGGATGCGGGCATGCCGGTACGGCAGGTGAGCAGGGGAAGGGCTACCTGATCGAGGGTCGTGGCGCGGCGAAGCGCCGCCGGTCAGCGGCGACAGACGCCGTGCGGGACGCGCATGAGATCCACGGTGCGGCGGCGGATCAGCGGCGGGGATACGACCGGTGTCCGCGGCGAATCGATGGCACCCATGCGGACCTCCCGTGTGTCGGCGGAATCGAACGTGCAAGCACTATCGCCCGGCGGGCTCGTCGCAACAATGGTTCCGCGCAGGTCGCGCCTAATCCTTGGGGCGCGCTCAGAGGTGGTACCGCACGACGGGGCTCCACAGCACGAAGCTGTCGATCCCCGCGGCTGCGGTCGCATCGATCTGTGCCCTGACCTCGGCGTGGCCGTAGGTGACGCCGAGGCTGAAGTCCTGCAACCACGGCACGACCTTCGCCCCGGTGCCCTCGGTGATCCTGCGGAAGTCCTCCAGCGAGCGCAGCACGATGTCGTAGGGCTGCCCGTTCGGGTGCGCGACGCCGTACTCGCCGGAATTCCAGTGCGAGGGATAGACCATCGGCGCCACGTAGTCCAGGTGCGCGGCCATCATCGGAATGTCCTGGGCGATCTGATCCGGCCGGGTGGCGGCGATGCCGAACACCGCGGCGCTCTGGAACGCGCCCGCGTCGTGCACCGGATCCCGGCTCTCGCGGAGGAATTCAGCGATCGAGACGGTCGGGTCGGCCGTGGCGCCGGGAAACACCATGCTCGACAGGCTGCCGTCCGGGCGCCGGATGTAGTCGTACATGATCTCGTCGAACCCGAGCGCCGCCGCTTCGGTCGCGAGATCGATGTTGTACTTGCGCACTTCGGGATGCGCGAAGTTGGTGAACGCGATCGGCCCGTACTTGCTGGAATACGGTCGGCCACCCGGACTCTGGACGACCCAGTCCGGCCGCCCCGCGTGCCATGCCCATTCGGCCAGCGTCGGGTCGCGGAACGCCACGATCCGGCCGATCACCCGCAGGCCCATCTCGTGCAGCCGGGTCAGGGCGGCGCGCGCGTCGTAGATCGAGGTCGCGGCACCGGATTCCCTGGCCAGCGGCACCTGGGAGTCGTAGCCGATCACGCCGTCCTCGTCCTTGATGTCGAGCTGGACGGTATCGATGTGCCCGGCGCGGGCCAGGTCGAGCACGCCCTCGCGCAGCCCTTCGTGCGACCAGGCGTGCGCGGTGACGTGCACCGCTCTGATCCTCGGCAGCTCGACGAGCGCCGGGACGGGCGTTCGCGTCGTATTGCCCGCGGCGTCGGCCGCGACGAGCTCGACACCGGCAGGCGCGCGCGGCAGGGTGATCTCGAAGGCGCCGTCCGCCGCGGCCGGCGTCGAGACCGCACCGACCGAGACGAGCTGCGCGCCGATCGCCTTGCCGCGCAGCGTGACCGGCTCGCGGTAGGAGCGCACGGGCTGCGCCGGGTCCAGCTGCACCGTGGGCGGCGTCGAGTCCACCGTGAACGACTCGGTGGCGCCGGGCTTGGAGCGCAGGAACCCGAGCAGGCCATCCGCGGGGATCTCGGCGCTGAGTTCGTGTGTCCCATCGGGCAATACGCCCGGACGGTAGACGACGTCGTCACCCTCGACCACGCCCTGCACCGGCACGCCGTCCAGTGTCAGGCGCACGGCGTTCGGGTCGTGGCCCGACGCGTCGACGCGCAGCGCCAGCTCCGACGCGGCCGCGGTGCCGACGACCCCGGTGGGCAGTCCCGTCACGGTGAACCGCTCGGCCTCGGGCCGGAACGCCGTGACGAGGGCCGCGACGGCGAGGATCGACCCGACGACGGCCACCGCGATCGCCGCGAGCCGCCGAACGCGGGTTTCCGGACGTCGTTCGAGCAACGCGCACACCAACTTTCGACTCAGGTTTCCCTACTATCCACGGCGGCGGTGCCCGATGTCGGGCATTTCGCCCATAAGCGGACGATTCGACTCATCGCCCACGTACGGTGAGCCGATGGCGAGCAATGGCGCGTTCGCGTTTCGATGCGCACTGTCGGTCCTGACTTCCGCGCTGCTGCTCGGGTGTGGCGCGGCGGCCGAATCCGCCACGCCCGCGGTCGTTTCCACCCCGGCGTCGCCCGCGCCGGTGGACCCGGCCGCGGTCGGCGCGAACGAGCTGGGACTGATCCCGGTGCTGATGTACCACCAGGTGACGGCGAATCCCGCGGGCGAATACGACCAGACGCCCGAGGAATTCCGCGCGGAACTCGACCGGCTCTACCGCGAGGGCTACCGCCCGGTCACGGCGGCGGCCTACATCTCCGGCGCCATCGATATCCCCGCGGGCACCCACCCGGTGGTGCTCACCTTCGACGATTCGACGATCAGCCAGCTCACGCTGACCGGCGACGGCCGCCCCGCCCCCGACAGCGCCGTGGGCATCCTCGAGGAATTCGGCGCGGGCCACCCGGATTTCCGCCCGACCGCGACCTTCTACGTGAACAACGGGTCCTTCGGTGACGACCGTCGCGCGCTGACCTGGCTCGCCGAACACGGCTACGACCTCGGCGCGCACACCGCAACTCACGCCAACCTGTCCCGATTGGACGCCGCCGGTGTGCAGCGCGAACTGGTGCAGAACCTGCGCGCCATCGCCGCTGCCGCGCCGGGCGCCCCGGTGCGCACCATGGCGCTGCCGCTGGGCATCTTCCCCGCCGATCGGCGGCTCGCCGCCGCGGGCGAATGGGACGGCACGCGCTACGTCTTCGAGGCCGTGATGCTGGTCGGCGCCGAACCCGCGCCCTCGCCGTTCGGACCTGTCGATCCGGCCGGTGTTCCGCGCATCAGGTCCGGGCGCGGGGAGGTCCCGTTCGATTCGGCGCACTGGCTGGACCGGCTCGCCCGGGATCCTGGCCTGCGCTACACGTCCGACGGCGATCCGCGCCGCATCTCGTTCCCACGGCTCCTCGCGCCGGAAATCGGTGCGGCATGGGCGGATCGGGCGCACGCCTACTGAGGCTCGCCGCGCCGCTCAGGGGTGCGTCCGGTACTCCGCGAGCAGCCGTTGCACGCCGTCGACGAGTTCGCCGCGCCAAGAGAACCCGAGCCGGGCGGCGACCTCCGCGGCGACCTCGGCGAACAGGTCGACCGAAGCATCCAGTGCCCGCCGGGCGTCGTCGGCGTCGAAGCGGCCGAAGGTCTCGTGCACCCGCCGCCACAGGTCGGCGGGCAGCCACTCGTCCATGTGGTGGCCGATGTACCAGGTGTAGCGCGGATGGTCTCGGGCGGTCGACCCGTACCACTCGAGCATCTGGAGCAGGCACACCTTCATGGTGTTGTCACGAAACTTCGCCACCCACAGCTCGCCGCGGTTCAGGTAGATCGGCACCTGGGTGGCCTCGAAGAAGAATTCCTCGGTGACCGCGGTGAATTCGGCGAGATCGGGCGGCGCGGGCTTCGGGGTCTTCCCGGTGGGGACGGGCAGCCGCGCGGTGAGGCCGGTGCGGTCCAGATGGACACGGAAGCCGCGCTGGTACAACTCCTCCAGCCCGTGTTCGATCATGCCGGTGAGGCGTTCCTCGCCCGCGATCGTGATATCGATCTTGCGGCCGCCCGCGTAGACGACCAGCAGGGGAGCGGGCCACGGAGCGTCCGGGTCCGCGTCGTCTTCGTCCTCGAAGGACACCGCGAGCAGGACGTCGCCGAAGCGGTGCAGCCAGCTCCGGTCGGCGAAGAACTCGCGCCAGTACGGAGTGATGATCTCCAGATCGAGATCGGAGTATCGGTCGATCCGGTCGCCGCGTCCGCGCGATCCCGTCTGGACCAGTGCGGTGATCCGGTCGTCCTGCCGCGCCCATGCGACAACGGCGGCGAGGAGTTCCTCGGCGTCCTCCATGGGACGACCGTACCAAGGGGCGGAATTCCGGCGGGCCAGATGGGATTCGGGCTGAAGCCGGGACCCGAGTCCCAGCTGACCTGCTCGGCGATGGTGGGCGCTTTCGGGGGCATTGCGACCCACCCTGCAACCTCGGGGCTACCAAGGCGATTCCAGCGTAAGCCAATGATTTGCTGTACCAGCTCGTTTCGGACGAATGACACCGTGTCGTTACAGAAATTCCGCAGCCAGTAGGTGACGCAGGTCGTATTTCATCGGATGTCTCGGTGTGTTGCGCGGTGCGCGCGAAGCGGTCACGTTCGCGCCACGATGCGGCGTGTTCGACGCCACGACGGGCAAGAGATGGATTGATCGGCAATGACAAGGCACACTTCGCCGTGAGTAATCCCGAAACGGGGTGAATCCCTCAGTAGCCGAGTATTTCGAGTCGAGTATTTCGTCGGCCCCGCTCGCGGGCGGGCCGCAGGAAAGGTCGTGATCGATGATCCGGGAACGCGTGAACGAGATCGTGCTGTCGGCGATCGGTAGAAGCGCCCGAGCGCAGACGCCGTTGGTCGAGTGGTACGGCGACTGGCTGCGCGGTGCGTATCCGAACGAAACACCCGAGCAGATCCTCCAACGCGTGCAGCGGCACTATCGCACCGCGGTGACCGCGAGCGGGGCCACGGTGGGCGTCTGCGCCGCGGTACCGGGGATCGGCGTGGTCACCGGTCTGGCGGCGATGGGTGTGGACACCGTCTTCTTCGTCGAGGCGTCGGTGCTCTACGCGCTGACGGCCGGAGCGATCCACGGTGTCGAGCCCGGGGAGGTCGCCCGCGAGACCGCGCTGGTGTCCGGCATCGTGTTCGGTCCTGGCGGGGTCCGCTTCGTCGGGAAGCACACCGCGAATGCGGCGAAGAACTGGGCCGCCGAGCTCGCGGACCGGATTCCCGGGGTGTCGAGTCTGAACGAAGGCGCGGTCAGGCGAATCGTCGTGCAGACCATCGCGAAACGCAGCGTGCTCGCCTTCGGCCGGGTGCTTCCGGCGGGCATCGGCGTAATCGTCGGCGCGACCGGGAACCGGGTGCTGGCCGATACGGTGATTACCAACGCGCGCAACGCATTCGGACCTGCCCCTGTGGGCTGGGCCGTGCTCGACGTGTCGCTGCCGGAGACCGCGCACACCGGGGAACCGCTCGTGAACGTCTTCGAGTCGAGCTGAACGACGCTCCGAGCGGGAGCGGGAAGAACGCGTGAAGGCTACTGGCGCGCAGTGCCGTACCGAGACTCGCGCGGGGTGCTTGGCCGAGCGCTCGATCCGAACATGACGCGCTGCCACCAGGGCTCGAGCCGACTGGGTTCGGGCCAGATCACGATCGCGGGATCGGGTTCGGACTGCTCGGTTGCGGCGTTGTCGACCATGCTTGCCTCCTCGGCAGGTGGGTCGGGCGCCGACATCGCCGAATTGCGATGACATCGTGATGCGACATTGCACCGGACCGACGGGCGAACCCACAGACTTCCTGTTTCCGAATGTGATGACGTTGAACAGGACGTCGACCCACTTGGTATTCCAGGTATCCACAATTTTAGCTGATGTCAGTACTTCGCGAGCGAAACTTTACGGAGGGGGTCCCTGTGCTCAGCCCGGTTTGCGAACGCTGAGACAGTGAGGCCGCCTGATTCCGGCCGGTCGGTGGCGCTGTATCGGCTTGCGGTGGGAGTGTGGGCTAGTGGCTACGAAGACGGCGTTCCGGTGCGCGAGCGGACCGCCGAGGCGGGTGTATCGGTCCTCGGTGGCGCTGCTGTCGGTGCTGGTCCTGCTGCTGGCCGGGCTGGTGGCGTGCGGTGCGCAGCACGAACGCGTCGCGGCGGCGCCCGGCGAGGTCGTCTCGGTGACGCCGGTGCTCGGCTCGACGACGGAACAGACGGCCGACTACCTGAAGGACTGGGCGATTCAGACCCCGGTCCGCAACGGCATCGACGCCTACCGGGTCGTCTATCGCACCTCGGCACCTGACGGCGCGGACACCACCGCCAGCGGCCTGGTGGTTCTTCCGCGCACCGAGGCGCGCAGACTGCCGGTCGTCAGCTACGCGCACGGCACGATCGTGCGCAAGGACGAAGCACCCTCGGCCGACGCCGAGACCGATCGCGCACGTACCGCCCTGTTCGCGGCCGTTGGCTACGCCGCGGTCGCCCCGGACTATCTCGGCCTCGGTGAGGGACCTGGCTCGCATCCCTACGCGCACGTGCCGACCGAGGCCAGTGCGTCGGCGGATCTGCTGCGCGCCGCGCGGATGGTCGCCGCGCGGGAGGGACGCGAATTCGACGGCACGCTGCTGGTCACCGGGTTCTCCCAGGGCGGCCAGGCCGCGATGGCGCTGGCCGAGCGGGTGGCTGCCGCGCCGGACCTCGGATTCACCCTGGCGGGCGTCGCGGCCGTGAGCGGTCCCTATGCCGTCCGCGAGGTTCAGGCGCCCGCCGCGTTGGACGGCCGGATCAGCCCGCGCGCCGCGGTGCTCTACATCGCCTACTGGCTCACCGCGATGAACCGGATCTATCGCCTCTACGACGAACCGGGCGAGGCATTCCAACCGCCCTACGCCGAACGCGTCGAGCAGCTTTTCGACGGTCGTCACGACATTCTCTCGGTGTCCACCGGGCTGCCTGCCACACCGAGGGAACTGCTGACCCCGCGCTTCCAGGCCCTCGCGCTCGACCCGACCGGTGAGGCGTTGCGCGCGATGACCGACAGCGACGGCGCCTGCGACTGGACGCCCCGCGCCCCCGTCCGGCTGTATGTCTCCTCCGACGACCGCGCCGTGCCCGCGGCGAACGCCGAGCGGTGCCATGCGGCGTTGGGCGGCGACCGGGCGAGCGTCGTCGATCTCGGGCCCGTCGACCACTCGGCCACCGTTCGTCTCGCGCTGCCCGGGATCCTCACGTGGTTCGGCGAGCTGACCCCCGCTCCGTGACGCTCCGCGCGGCACCTCAAACCCCTTGCCGGGCAACGTCGCTGGTGAAAGCCGTGTGAGAGGCACGCGCGGCAATCATGGGTATTGTGGCCGTCAGGTCGGGGTCTTCGATAGGAGTGATTCACTGATGAGTCAAAGGTTGACGTTCGGCCTAGGCGTCGTGTCCGTCGTCGTGGCGGCGGCCGGAATACTGGCGCCGCAGGCGGTGGCGCAGGAGTTGGCGCCCGGCGTCTCGTGCGAGGGATTCAGCTGTCGCAATGACACCGACGACACCTACCGGGTGGAGTCCGTGGTGACGTGCTCGGACGGGGCGGGCCAGGCCACGGTCGTGACGTACGCGCGGCCGCAGGCCACGACCGACCTTCAATTCTCGTGCCCGTTCAAGACCTTTCCGGGCAAAATGGAGCAGCAGCCGCCGAGACTGAACCCGGACGGTCCGGGATACGTCTACCCGCCGCCCACTCTGGGGCCGCCGGAGGTCAAGATGACCCGTCCGGTGCTGATCGAGCACCGCAGTGCCGAGATCGACAACAACCCGCCGCAGTAGCCGACGGGATCGGCGAGCTGATCGTGAGGCGGGGTGCGCTGAGCGCCCCACCTCGGTTCAGGGGCGATTCGCACGGGCGATCGGCGTCGGAATCGACTGCTCGAAGTCACCCGCGGGCGCAACGGTGACCGCCAAGGTGTCGGTCACCGGGAAGATCGCGCGCCGGTATCGGCCGCGCTGAGTGGCGGCGGCGACGCCCGCCGCGATGGCGATCAGCAACGCCATCGTGGCGGCGAGCCAGTTCCGGCGCAACAGCCTCCGGGCGCGGCGGCGGGGAACGGCGTCTTCGAGCGCTCGCAGCAACCGGTGTTCCAGGCCGGCCGGCGGCGGCACAGCATCCAGAATGCTCAACGCCGCCAACGTTTCTCGCACCTGGCCGACCGTCACGTCGAACTCCGCGGCGCATGCCCGATCGGCGACCGCGCGCTTGCGTTCGATGCGTCGCCGCTCGACGTCGGTGACGGCGTGCATCGCATACGGGTAGGCGAGCTCGCGCAGGTCGGCGCCGGGGTGGTGCGGCCGATTGTTCGTCGTCATCACTGTTCTGTACTTCCGTGGTTGCGAGCCGAGCCGGCCGCTGGCTGATGGGACGGTATGGACTTCGGTGAGCTCCGCCGCGTGGATGGGCCTCCGGCCGGGAAATGTGTGAAATTTGTGCGTTTCACCTCGAGGTAGGGTCTTTCGCTGATGAAATGGGTTGGCGATTTTCGGGACTCGGCCGGGGCCGGTGCGGCAGGAGGTGCTCAGGTGAATCGATCCGACCGCGCCGCCACGGTCTTTGGCACGATGCGTGCGGCGTCGCTGCTGCTGATTTCGGCGATGATCGCGGTGGTCACCGGCGTCGTGCCGGGCGCGGCCGTCGCGCGTGCCGAGGCGGATCCGGGCTGTCCGGCGGTCGCAGGCGTCTTCCTGCCGGGAACCTGGGAGACGAATCCGTGGGCCGACGAGTCGGCGCCGGTGGGCATGCTGGCGCCGCTCGCCGCTGCGCTGGCGGTCGGCCTCGGCGACGCCTTCGCCTTCCGGTTCCCCGCCTACGAGGCCTCGGCATTCGATCGGATGCCCTACGGCGACAGCAAGGCGACCGGCGTCGAGGCAGCGTCGCGCGCAATCGCCGACTTCGGGCGTGACTGCCCCGCAACGAAATTCGTGCTCGCCGGGTACAGTCAGGGCGCCGACGCGATGGGTGACGTGGCCGCGACGATCGGCTGCACCGGCACGCCGGTCGCCGCGGACCGGGTGCTCGCGGTGGGGCTGATCGCCGACCCGCGCCAGGGCACCGGCGGCGCGACCCTGGTCGGCCCGCCCGTCCCGGGGCAGGGCATCGCGGGGCCGCGCCCGAGCGGCTTCTGCGCGGTGTCGGCCGTGACGGCCCAGATCTGCGCGACCAAGGACAGGTACTGCTCGACCGACGCGGCGACCCATCCGCTGCTCGCCTCCCTCGGACGCCTGCTCGCCCAGCCGATCGACGCCGACCCTGGGACCGCGAACGATTCGGCCACCGCCGCGCTGAACAGCATGCTCGCCTCCGACTTCGGCGACGTGCGGCTGGCGGAGCTGCCCGCCGCGATCGATCGTCTCGGCGGATACGGCGCGACGGGGACGACCGCCACCGCCCGGCTCGCGGCCGCGGCG
>NZ_BDBP01000083.1 GCF_001613045.1 Nocardia lijiangensis NBRC 108240
GCCCACCACGCGCCCGCCCGCGTCGCGCAGCGGCGCCGCCACCGACGCTCGCTCGAAGGAGAACTCGGCGACGTCCTCGGCGTAGCCCTGCGCACGCACCCGCGCGATCTCGGCCTGCACCGCGCGCGGCGTCGTCACGGTGCGCCGGGTGTAGGCGGGCAGCGGTGCGCCCGTGATGCGTTCGGTCAGGCCCGGGGTGTAGGCCAGCAGCACCTTGCCGAGCGCGGTCGCGTGCAGCGGAAGTTCGATGCCGACGCGGAGGGTCTGCTCGGTGTCGTCGGGACGGAACACGTGGTGCACGATCGACACGCCCTCACCGCGCAGTGCTCCGATCCGCACCGATTCGCCGGAGCGCGCGGCCAGCGTGTCGGCCCAGTTCATCGCGTAGGAGCGCAACACGTTGGTGTCCAGCCGGGCGGCGGCGAGCCCGAGCGCCGTGGCGCCGATCAAGTATTTGCCGGTGCTGTCGTCCTGCTCGATGTAGCCGACCCGCTGCAGGGTGCGCAGCAGGCCGTGCGCCGTCGCCTTGGGCAGGCCGAGCGCGCCTGCGAGTTCGGCGACGCCGACGCCGAAGGGCGCCTCGGCCACCACGCGCAGGATCGCGGCGGCCCGTTCGATCGACTGAATCGGTCCCGGCACGAGGTCGACTCTACTGCGGAGGACTTGAAACGTTCGACAATGTCGAACGAGCACCGTTGTCCCGGCATCGCCCGCTGCTTACCTTCGGCATGGCGTACCGGTCGCCGCGTGCACCGGGCAACGGACAAATGGAGATACGCATGCCAGACCTCATCGGTGCGGTCGACCAGGGCACCACGAGCACCCGCTTCATGGTCTTCGACCACGCGGGCGCCGTCGTTGCCCAGCACCAGCTCGAACACGAGCAGATCCTGCCGCGGCCGGGCTGGGTCGAACACAACCCGGTCGAGATCTGGGAACGCACCTCGGCCGTCATCCAGACGGCGCTCAACGCGCACGGCCTGCGCGCCGCCGACCTGGCCGCGATCGGCGTGACCAACCAGCGCGAGACCACCGTCGTCTGGGACCGGCGCACCGGACGGCCGTACCACAACGCCATCGTCTGGCAGGACACGCGCACCGACCGGATCGCCGCCGAGCTGGAATCCCGTGCGGGCGAACTGATCCGGCACCGCACCGGGCTGCCGCCCGCCACCTACTTCGCGGGCGGCAAGATCCGGTGGCTGCTGGACAACGTCGACGGTCTGCGCGCCGCGGCCGAGCGCGGCGAGGCCCTGTTCGGCACCATCGACAGCTGGCTGCTGTGGAACCTCACCGGCGGCGTCCACGGCGGCGTGCACGTCACCGACGTGACCAATGCCAGCCGCACCATGCTGATGAACCTGGAAACGCTCGACTGGGACGACGAGCTGCTCGCCGTGTTCGACATTCCGCGGGCCATGCTGCCGTCCATCCGCCCCTCCTCGGAGCCCGAGGGCTACGGCCGCACCACCGCGCACGGCCCGCTGGCGGGCGAGGTCGCGGTCGCCGCGGCCGTCGGCGATCAACAGGCGGCGATGATCGGGCAGGTGTGCCTGTCGGCGGGGGAGGCCAAGAACACCTACGGCACCGGCAATTTCCTCCTGCTCAACACCGGGGGCACGCCGGTGCGGTCGAAGAACGGGCTGCTCACCACCGTCTGCTACCAGTTCGCCGGACAGGACCCGGTGTACGCGCTGGAGGGCTCCATCGCCGTCACCGGCTCGGCGGTGCAGTGGCTGCGCGACCAGCTCGGCATCATCCAGGGCGCGTCGCAGAGCGAGACGCTGGCGGGCGAGGTCGCCGACAACGGGGGCGTCTACTTCGTCCCGGCGTTCTCCGGTCTGTTCGCGCCGCACTGGCGCTCCGACGCGCGCGGCGCGATCGTCGGGCTGACCAGGTACGCCACCAACGCGCACATCGCAAGGGCCACCCTGGAGGCGATCTGCTACCAGACCCGCGATGTCGCCGACGCGATGTTCAAGGACTCGGGGGTGGCGCTGGAGGTACTGAAGGTGGACGGGGGAGTCACCGCCAACAACCTCTGCATGCAGATCCAAGCCGATGTGCTCGGCGTTCCGGTGAGCCGTCCTGTGGTGTCGGAGACCACGGCGCTCGGCGCCGCCTACGCCGCGGGCCTGGCCGTCGGATTCTGGGGCGGCACCGAGGAATTGCGGCAGAACTGGCGCGAATCCGCGCGCTGGCAACCGGACTGGACCGAGGAGCAGCGGTCCGCCGGATACGAGGGCTGGCGCAAGGCCATCGGCCGCACTCTCGACTGGGTGCCGACGCATTGATCGGCCCCGACGCACCGACTACTGCGCACGCGCGCACCACTTTTCGAACACAGAAGGAGACCGAGATGGTCGACCGTTCTCTCACCGCCCCGGTCGCGATGGGCCCGGCAGAGCGCGCCCGCGCGCTGGACGCCATGGCGAGCACCGAACTGGACGTGCTGGTCGTCGGCGCGGGCGTGGTCGGCGCGGGCGCCGCGCTCGACGCGGTGACCCGTGGACTCAGCGTCGGCTTGGTGGAGGCGCGCGACTACGCCTCCGGCACCTCCAGCCGATCGTCGAAGCTGGTCCACGGCGGCCTGCGTTACCTCAAGCAGCTCAACTTCGCGCTGGTCTTCGAGGCGCTGCGGGAGCGTTCGCTGATTCTGGAGACCTTGGCGCCGCACCTGGCCAAGCCGGTGGAGTTCGTCTATCCGCTGGAGCGTCCCGGCCTGGACCGGGTCTGGGTGGGCGCGGGCGTCGGCGTGTACGACGTGCTGGGCGCGGGACGCGGTGTGCCGCAGCATCATCGGCATCTGAGCAAGCGGGCCACGCTGGCGCGTTTCCCCGGGGCCAAGCGCGGCGCTGTGCGCGGCGGCGTGAGCTTCTACGAGGGCCAGCTCGACGACGCACGCCACACCATGATGCTGGCACGCACCGCCGCGAGCCACGGCGCGCTGGTCGCCTCCAGCGCCAAGGTGGTCGACTTCCTGCGCGAGGACGGCCGGATCGTCGGCGCGCTGGTGCACGACCTGGAGAGCGGCAGGCACATCCCGGTCCGCGCCAAGCGCACGGTCAACGCGGCCGGGCCGTGGACCGACGAGATCCAGGAGATGCTCGGCGGGACGGGCGACTTCCGGATCCGCACCTCCAAGGGCGTGCACATCGTCGTCCCGCGCGACCGGATCGACTCCGATACCGGCCTGATCACCGAGACCGAGAAGAGCCTGCTGTTCGTGATCCCGTGCCCGTGGAGCGAGGACCACTGGGTCATCGGCACCACCGACACCGACTGGGATCACGACCTGGCCCACCCCGCCGCCACCCGCGCCGACATCGATTACATTCTCGCCCAGGTGAATCGGCTGCTGGAGCAGCCGATCGACCACGACGACATCGTCGGCGTCTACGCCGGGCTGCGGCCCCTGCTCGCGGGCGCTTCCGAAGAGACGAGCGGGCTCTCGCGTGAGCACACCGTGGCGACGCCGGTGCCCGGTTTGGTGATCGTCGCGGGCGGCAAGTACACCACCTACCGGGTGATGGCCAAGGACGCCATCGACGCGGCCGTCGCGGGTCTGCCGGGACGGGTGGCTCGGTCCTGCACCGAGCGGGTGCCGCTGGTCGGCGCCCACGGGTACCGCGAGCTCTCGCTCTCCCGCGCCCGCTTGGCCGACGAGTTCGGCGTCGACCTCGCGACCGTGGAGCATCTGCTCGGCCGCTACGGCAGCGCCGTCGCGGAACTGCGCGAGCTCATCCTCGCGCAGCCGGAACTCGGTGCCCGGCTGGGCAATTCCCGCTACCTGCGTGCCGAGATCGTCTACGCGGTCACCCACGAGGGCGCCCTGCACCTCGACGACATCCTCACCCGCCGCACCCGCCTGTCGGTGGAGACCGGCGATCGCGGCGTCCTGGTCGCGACCGAGGTCGCGCGCCTGGTCGCTCCGTACCTCGGCTGGGACGCGGAGCGAGTCGAGCGCGAGATCGAGGCCTACCGGGTCCGCGTCGAGGCCGAGCTGCGCGCCAACGAGCAGCCCGACGACCGGACGGCCGACGTGGTCCGGCTCAGCGCGCCGGACTCGCGCGGGATCGCGGGGGCGCCGGAAGAGGATCGGGTGTCGGTGTAGTCGACCGTCCGCGGCCGTGCCGGGTGAAGTTCGTCGCACCCGGCGAAACGGGTCGAAGATGATTCGACCGGACGGCCGCGGTTGCCCGCTCTTCCGTGGATTGCGCGTGCATTGCGGTCAATCTGAGAATCATCTTCATAAATCTAGATCTGATCTCGCAGAATTTTCATACTAGGACCTGTGACGATCCCTTTCGATAGGGATTCGCTCTGGCTCGAACGCCTACGAGACGACAGGAGTGCTGATGAAAATCGGGATCCCCCGCGAGGTCAAGAATCACGAATACCGGGTGGCGTGCACGCCCGCCGGTGTGCGTGAGCTTGTCGCTCGCGGACATGAGGTGTTCCTCGAAGCAGGGGCGGGCGCCGGATCGGCGTTCGAGGACGCGGCCTACGGCTACGTCGGCGCGCGCGTGCTGGCGACGGCCGACGAGGTCTGGGGCACCGCGGATCTGGTGCTGAAGGTGAAAGAGCCAGTGGCCGAGGAGTATTCGCGGATGCGTGCCGGGCAGGTGCTGTTCACCTACCTGCATCTGGCCGCGTCCAAGGAGTGCACCGACGCACTGCTGGAATCCGGTGTCACCTCGCTCGCCTACGAGACGGTGACCGGCCGGGACGGCAGCCTGCCGCTGCTGGCCCCGATGAGCGAGGTCGCGGGCAGGCTCGCGCCGCAGGCGGGTGCGTACCACCTGATGCGCAGCGAGGGCGGTCGCGGCGTGCTGATGGGCGGGGTGCCCGGGGTACGGCCCGCGAAGGTCGTGGTGCTCGGCGCGGGGGTGGCGGGCCGCAATGCCATCGCCGTCGCGGTCGGGATGCGCGCGGACGTCACCGTGCTCGACCTGAACATCGACCGGTTGCGCGAGGTGGACGCGCAGTACCACGGCCACGTGCGCACCGTCGTCTCCAACGCGCTCGAGGTCGAGAACCTGGTGCGCGAGGCGGACCTGGTGATCGGCGCGGTGCTGGTGCCGGGAGCCAAGGCCCCCAAGCTCATTTCGCACGATCTGGTCGAACAGCTCAAGCCGGGTTCGGTGCTGGTCGACATCGCCATCGACCAGGGCGGCTGCTTCGCCGATTCCCGCCCGACCACCCATGCCGAACCCACCTACCGGGTGCACGATTCGGTGTTCTACTGCGTCGCGAACATGCCCGGCGCGGTGCCGAACACGTCCACGGTGGCGCTCACCAACGTCACCCTCCCGTACGTCATCGATCTGGCCGAGCGTGGCTGGCGCGACGCGGTCGCCGCCGATCCCGGTCTGGCCGCGGGGCTGAGCACCCACGAGGGCATGCTGCTGTCCGAATCCGTCGCCGCCGCACACGGTTACACCGCAGAGCGGCTCGTCGCCGCGTAAGAGGCGAACGGCGCGAGCAGCACGTTCGGCCGCCCGGCCGCTGTACTCAGCGGCCGGGCACCGGCGTCTGCGGACGCAGATGCTCGAAGATGAGGATCGTCTCCGTCGAGGACACCGCGGGGTGTGCGCTCAGATGCTCCAGCACGAAAGCGCGCAGCTCGTCGGTGCTCGCGGTGGCGACGTGGATGAGGTAGTCGTCGGCGCCCGCGATGAAGTACACATTGAGCACCTCCTGCAGCGCCGCGAGCCGCTTACCGAACTCGGCGAGATACTTGCGGGAATTCCCGTGCAGCCGTACCGCGATCATCGCCTGCAAGCCGCGCCCGAGCGCGGTCGGATCGATGTCGGCGTGGAAGCCGCGGATCACGCCGCGCTCCACCAGCGCCCGTACCCGCCCCAGGCAGGTCGAGGGCGCGATACCGGCCGCGGCGGCCAGCGCGTTGTTGGTGATGCGGCCGTCGCGCGCCAACTGGTCGAGCAGGACGCGGTCGACGTCGTCGAGGACGACCGGCGTGCGGGCCTTGCGTGGTGGGGCCTGCGGTGGTGGGGCCTGCGGTGGTGGTACGGGTGAATCCTTACTGGTCACTTGCTCACGGTAGCGAATTCGATTCGATCCGAGGGTCGTTCCTCCGAATAATCCTCGATCGAATTCTGGGCGCGGGACTGACGTTGCGCACGCTCGCGCCGGTCGACGTGGCGGGCTCGAATCGCAGAATTACGGGCCGGTCGGTTCGATTCGAGCGATAATGGCTAGCGCTTTGTGAGAAGGCGGAGAAGCTCTCTACTCCACAATGGAGGGTCTCTTGCGAATTCTTGTGGTGGCCAGTGCGTTCAACAGCCTCACCCAGCGTATCCACGCAGAACTGCGAGCCCGCGACCATCACGTCGGCGTCGAACTGGCGCTCGGCGACGAGCCGTTGCGCGCGGGGGTGGCGGCCTTCCGGCCGGACGTGATCCTCGCTCCGATGCTCACCACCGCGATCTCGAAGGACATCTGGTCCGCGTACCCCGTTCTCATCGTGCACCCCGGGCCGAAGGGTGACCGCGGGCCTTCCTCCCTCGATTGGGCCATTCACGACGGCGAACGCGAATGGGGTGTCACCGTGCTCCAGGCGGTCGAGGAGCTGGACGCCGGACCCGTCTGGGCTTCGGTGCCGTTCACCGTCGCGCCCTGCGGCAAGAGCGAGCTCTATCGCACCGAGGTCGCCGATGCCGCCGTGCGGGCCGTGCTGCTCGCGCTCGACCGGTTCGCCTGCGGTTTCGAGCCGGAACCGCTGGACTACCGCCGCCCCGACGTTTGGGGACGGCTTCGGCCCTATCACGATCAGCACCACCGCCGGATCGACTGGGCGGCCGACGACACGGCTGCCGTGCTGCGGAAGCTGCGCGCCGCCGATTCGCAACCGGGCGTCCTGGACGAGCTGTACGGGTGCGAGTTCTACCTGCACGGTGGCCACGGCGAGGATCGGCTGCGCGGCGCCCCCGGCACGGTCATCGCCCGTCGTGACGGCGCGATCTGCCTGGCCACCGTCGATGGCGCGGTGTGGGTGCCGCAGCTGCGTCCCCGCCGGAAGGCAGGCGGCCCGCCGACGTTCAAACTGCCCGCGACCGATGCGCTCGGCTCGCGGTTGCCCGCCTCGATTCCGGAAATATCGGTCACCCCCAAGGCGGCCGCCTTCCGCAACACTTGGTCGGAGCTGCGCTATCGCGAAGACGGCGCCGTCGGCCACCTCGAGTTCCGCTTTCCCGGCGGCGCGATGAGTACCCGCCAATGCCGCTCACTGCTGTCGGCCTACCGGCAGGCTTGTGCCCGACCGATCGATGTGCTCGTGCTCGGCCCGGCACGGGACACCTTCTCCAACGGCATCCACCTGAACGTGATCGAGGCTGCCGAGGACCCGGCCGCGGAGTCCTTGCTCAATATCAACGCGATGAACGACCTGGTGGAGGCGATACTCACCACCACGGACAAGCTGGTGATCTCGGCGCTGGCGGGAAACGCGGCGGCGGGTGGGGTGATGCTGGCACTGGCCGCGGACGAGGTGTGGTGTCGTGCGGCCGTGGTGCTGAATCCGCACTATCGGCTGATGGGCCTGCACGGTTCGGAGTACTGGACCTATCTGCTGCCCCGGCGCGTCGGCGCGACCGAGGCGGAGCGCCTGACCCGCGCGGCGCTCCCGGTCGGAGCGGGGAGCGCCGCGGCACTCGGACTGGTGGACCGCGTCGTACCGGGCAACGCCGAGATCTTCTGGGACTCGACACGACGCGAGGCGGCCCGACTGGCGGGCAGTACGGAGCTGGCGCAGCGCCTCGTGGCGAAGAAGCAACGCCGCGCCCTCGACGAGATGACCAAACCACTCGACGCCTATCGCGCCGAGGAGCTGGCCCGGATGCACCGCAACTTCTTCGCTCCGGGCGAGCCCTACCACGAGCTGCGGCGGGGCTTCGTCCGCAAGGTAGCTCCGACGAAGACCCCGCCGCATCTGCACGGCTGACCCACCTGTGGCAGCGTGCCGCGCACACCGGGACGGACTACGTCCGCGCGTGCTCACTGGCCGCGGGCGGTGCGGTCTGCTGGAGCTTGGAGTGGGTGCGCGAGTACCCGATGTAGATCACCAGGCCGATCACCAGCCAGGTCCCGAAGCGCGCCCAGGTCTCCCACGGCAGCGACAGGATCAGCCACACCGAGAACACCACGCCGACGATCGGGACGACCGGCATGAACGGCAGCCGGAAGGTGCGCGGCACCTCGGGCCGGGTGTAGCGGAAGACCAGCACCGCCACGCAGACCACCACGAACGCGCTGAGGATGCCGATGTTGGTGAGCTCGGCGACCAGGTCGATCGGCAGCAGTCCCGCGAGGACGGCCGAGCCGACGCCGACGATCCACGTCACGCGGGTCGGCACCTTGCGCTCGGGATGGGTCTTGGCGAACCATTCCGGCAGCAGACCGTCGCGGCTCATCGAGTACCACACCCGGGTCACGCCGAGCATGAAGGTGAGCACCACGGTGATGATGCCGACGATGGCGCCGACCGCGATGATATTGGCGATGCCCGGCATGCCGACGGACTCGAAGGCGGTGGAAAAGCCGCTCTCCGGGTCGATTTCGGTGTACTTCTGCATGCCGGTGAGCACCAGGGTGCACAGCACGTAGAGCACCATGGCGATGGCCAGCGAGTAGAGAATCGCCTTGGGCAGGTGCTTCTTGCCGTCGACCGACTCCTCGGCCGCGGTGCTCATCGCGTCGTAGCCGAACACGGCGAAGAACACGGTGGCCGCGCCGGTCATCACCGCGCCGGTGCCGTACGGGAAGTACGGGGTGTAGTTCGCGCTGTCGATCTGGAAGACGCCGAGCACGATGATCAGCAGCACGAGGGCGACCTTGATGCCGACGGCCACCGTCTCGAACCGGCCGACGCTGCGGATGCCGCGGGACAGCACCCACGCCGTGCCGAGGCAGAACACCATCGCGAACAAGTCGACCACGTGACCCTCACCGGTCCCGGACGCGCCGAGCATCCAGTTCGGCAGCGTGACGCCCACCTGATCGAGCAGGAACCCGAAGTATCCGGAGACGCCGATCGCGACGACCGCGGCGACGGCGATGTACTCCAGCAGCAGATCCCATCCGATGAACCAGCCGACGAACTCGCCGAGCGAGACGTAGCCGTAGGTGTAAGCCGACCCGGCCTTGGGCACCATGCCGGCGAACTCGGCGTAACACAGCGCCGCCGCCGCGCTGGCCAGACCCGCGACCAGGAAGGACAGCAGCACGGCCGGGCCGGTGGTCTTGTTGGCGACGCTGCCCGCGAGGGTGAAGATGCCCGCGCCGATGATGCCGCCGACGCCGATCGCGGTCAGCTGCCACACGCCGAGGTGTTTGGCCAACCGTTCGTCGCTCGGCGTCTCGTCCTCGACTTCGACGAGGGGTTTGCGGCGCAACATCTGGTGGCGCAACTCCGCGATGGACATGCGGCTTCCTTTCTCCGCTGCGTCCGGCGCACGCCCCGGATCGCGGGGCGTGCGCCGTAACGCAGATCACACTGGTGGCTGTCAGCTAATCGGACCACGAATGCGGTGTGATCGGCGAGTTGGATAAATATTGTTCGGCCCGAGTTGGCCGATCGGACAATGCCGGGCGGGCTGTGGCGCCTTCAGCGCCGGTTGGCAGGAGCGAGCGCGCGCAGGAAGAACGCCAGGTTGGCGGGCCTTTCGGCGAGCCTGCGCATGAAGTAGCCGTACCACTGGTCGCCGTAGGGCACATAGACCCGGATCTGGCGCCGGTCCGCGGCGAGGCGGCGCTGCTCGACGTCGCGGATGCCGTAGAGCATCTGGAACTCGAACTCGTCCGCCTTGCGCCCGGCCTCGTCGGCGTAGCGCTGTGCCGCCTCGATCATCGCCGGATCGTGGGTGGCCACCATCGGATAGCCCGCGCCGTCCATCAGGATGCGCAGGCACCGCAGGTACGCGGCGTCCACCTCCGCGGCCTGCTGGTACGCCACCGACTCCGGCTCCCGGTAGGCCCCCTTGCACAGCCGGATCCGGGAACCCGGCCCCGCGAACTCCCGGCAGTCGGCCTCGGTGCGCCGCAGGTAGGCCTGCATCACGGTGCCGGTGCCGGGGAAGTCCGCGCGCAGCTCCCGCACGATCGACAGCGTCGAGTCGGTGGTGGTGTGGTCCTCGGCGTCGACGGTGACCGCGACACCCGCCGCGGCCGCGGCCGCGCAGATCTCGCGGGCGTGGTCGAGGGCGATCAGGTGCCCGTCGTGCGGCAGGGATTGGCCGAGCGCCGAGAGTTTCAGCGAAACCTCCAGCGGCCGAACGGTTCCCGGCTCCACCGCGGCGGGCAGCTCGCCCAGCGCCGCGAGCAACTCCCGGTAGTGCGCGACGGTGTTGCGCGCCTGAGCCGGGTCGGTGGTGTCCTCGCCCAGATAGTCGATGGTGACGAACCGGCCGGAGTCTCGCAGCGCGCTCGCGGCGGTGATGGCCTGCGGTTCGGCCGACCCGGCCACGAACCGGTCGACCAGCGCGCGGGTGGCGCGCATCCGCGTGACGCCGCGTTCCAGCCGCGGCGAGCGGGCGGCCGCGAGCAGTGCGGGCCGCAGCAGTCCGGCGGGCATCACCGCACCTCCGTTCCGGTACCGGGCGTCGGAGCCTGGTGCGGGTAGCGGTGGTCGGTGGGCGGCACGAAGGTCTCCTTGATGGTGCGGGCCGAGGTCCAGCGCAGCAGGTTCTGCGGGGACCCCGCCTTGTCGTTGGTGCCCGACGCGCGGCCTCCGCCGAACGGTTGCTGGCCGACCACGGCGCCGGTGGGTTTGTCGTTGACGTAGAAGTTGCCCGCGGCGAAGCGCAGCCGGTCGGTGGCCGTGGCGACGGCGGCGCGGTCGTCGGCGACGATCGAACCCGTGAGGCCGTAGGCCGCGCCCTTGTCTACGAGTTCCATTGCCGCGTCGAAGGATCCGGGCCTCGCGTCGTCGTAGACGTGCACGGCCAGGATCGGTCCGAAGTACTCGGTGCGGAACGCCTCGTCGGTCGGATCGTCACCGAGCAGCACCGTCGGCTCGACGAAATAGCCGACGCTGTCGTCGGTTCGCCCGCCCGCCGCGATGGTCAGCCCCGCCGTCGCCTTCGCGCGGGCGATGGCGGCGGCGTTCTTGTCGAAGGCGCGACGGTCGATGAGCGCGCCGCCGAAATGGCCGAAATCGGTGACGTCGCCGTAGGTCAGCGCGCCGACCCGGTCGACGAAATCGGCGCCCATCTTCGCCCACACCGAGGCCGGGACGAACGCGCGCGAGGCGGCCGAGCACTTCTGGCCCTGGTAGTCGAACGCGCCGCGGATCAGCGCGGTGGTGAGCACGTCCGGATCGGCCGAGCTGTGGGCGAGCACGAAGTCCTTGCCGCCGGTCTCGCCGACCAGGCGCGGATATCCGTGGTAGCGGTCGAGATTCGTCGCCACGGTGCGCCACAGGTGCCGGAAGGTCGCGGTGGATCCGGTGAAATGCACGCCGGCGAGGCGCGCGTCGGCCAGCGCCACCTCCGAGACCTCCGGGCCCGCCCCGTGCACCAGGTTGATCACGCCGGGCGGCAGCCCGGCCGCTTCCAGGAGTTTCATGGTCCAGTACGCGGCCACCGCCTGGGTCGGCGCGGGCTTCCACAGCACGGTGTTGCCCATCAGCGCGGGCGCGGTGGGCAGATTGCCCGCGATGGCGGTGAAGTTGAACGGGGTGATCGCGTAGACGAAACCCTCCAGCGGCCGGTAGTCCAGCCGATTCCAGACGCCGGGCGTGGAGATCGGCTGCTCGGCCAGGATCTGGCGCGCGAAATGCACATTGAAGCGCCAGAAGTCCACCAACTCGCACGGTGTGTCGATCTCGGCCTGGTAGGCCGTCTTGGATTGGCCGAGCATCGTTGCGGCGGCGAGGGTTTCGCGCCACGGCCCGGCGAGCAGGTCGGCGGCGCGCAAGAACACCGCGGCCCGGTCCTCGAACGACAGCGCACGCCAGCCCGGCGCAGCCGCGGTGGCGGCTTCGATGGCGTCCTGCACGTCGCGGGGTTCGGCGAAGGTGAGGGTGCCGAGCACCGCGGCGTGCCGATGCGGTTGCACCACTTCGACGACCGGGCCCGCCGTCCGGCGGTGTCTGCCGCCGATGACGTGGTGCACCTCGGTCGGTATTGCCGCGAGTCGGGCCAGTTCGGCGCGCAGTCGCTCCCGTTCGGGTGTGCCGGGGGCGAAGCTGCCGACGGGTTCGTTGGCGGGCGTGGGTGTGGTCGCGATGGCGTCCATGGATCCTCCTGCCTGGTCGGAGCTGGTCAGCGCAGTCAACTCCGCGAAAGCTCAGCGCGGGATCGGCCGAGGGGACAAAGATGGACCCGAGTTGTTGTCCGATCGGCCGAAGCCGAGCCGAACGTAAGGTGTGAGCGTGGTCACCGAGGAACCGAGCCGCCCGGAGGGCGTGCCGCTGCGCGAGCTGCTCGACGCGCTCGACAGCGCCGTCATCGATCTGGTCGAGGCGCCCGACGGGGACGCGGTCGCGATTGGCTCGGTGGCGCTGCTGGACGGCGACGACCTTGCCGAGGCGCCCGCGGCGCCGGTGGACATGTCGCTGCTGGTCGGCGTGCGGGAGCCGGTGGTGCGGCGCTGGCTGGGTGAGCTTGCCGCCCGTCCTGCCGAACAGCGCCCGCGCGTGGTGCTGCTCAAGTCGAGCGCCGAATCCGCCGCGGTGCGCGGGGCCGCCCGCCGGTCGCGGGTCGCGGTGGTCGTGGTGCACCGCAGGGCTCGCTGGGACACGGTGCTGGCGCTGGTGCGCCGCGTGCTCGACCGGGCGGGCCGCGGCGGGCCGAGCGACGACCCGCTCGACACCGATCTGTTCGGGCTGGCTCAGATCGTCGCGCAGAACGCGGGCGGCATGGTCTCTATCGAGGATCCCCATTCGCACGTGCTCGCCTATTCGGCCTCCGACGAATCGGCCGACGAGCTGCGCATCCTGTCGATCCTCGGTCGCGAGGGCCCGCGCGACTACCTGCGGGTGCTCCAGGACTGGGGCGTGTTCGACCGGCTGCGCCGCAGCGACGAGGTGATCGACCTGCCGGCGCACGAGGAGCTGAACATCAAGCGCCGCTTGGTCGTCGGCATTCACGCGACGGCCGCCGACGGCGGGTCGCGCACGCTCGGCTCGATCTGGTTGCAACAGGGGGACCGGCCGTTCAAGCCGGACGCCGCGGAGGTGCTGCGCGGCGCGGCCGCCGTCGCCGCGCGGATCATCGCGCGCGCCTTGGATGCGCCATCTACCGAAACGCTTTTGCTCCAAAGACTTTTCGGTGTACATGGCGAGGGTGTCGACATTCCGTCCGTGGCGGGCGCGCTGCGCATCCCGGTGCGCGGACCGGCGGCCGTCGTCGGATTCGCCTTGAATGCGCCTGCGGGCGCGCAGCATTCGGCGCTCGGCAGTGTGATCCGGCTGCACGCGAGCTCGTTTCGGCCCGACTCGATCGCGACCGTGCTCGGCGACCGCATCTACGTGCTGTTGCCCGGGTACCGGTCCGCGTCCTCGGTCACCGCGTGGACGAGGCAGCTGGTGGACCAGCTGGAAGCCAGGCGCGGCGCGGTCCTGCGCGCGGGCATCGCCATTCCGGTCGCCGATCTCACCCAGGTGGCCGCCGCCCGCGCCGAGGTCGATCGGGTGCTGGACAGCACCGCGACCACCTTTCCGCGCGGCCGGGTGACCACCCTCGCCGAATCCCGCACCGCCGTGCTGCTCGGGGAGATCCTCGATCTGCTCGCCGCCCGCGACGAACTGCACGATCCCCGCCTGCGGGTGCTGTTCGACTACGACCGCGATCACGGGTCGCGACTCGGCGAGAGCCTCGAGGGCTATCTGCGCGAGCACGGCGACGTGCGCCGTGCCGCCGCCGCTTTGCGGGTGCACCCGAACACGTTGCGCTACCGGCTGCGCCGCGCGGAGGCCCTCACCGGTATCGGCCTGGCCGATCCCGCGGACCGCTTGCTGCTCGAACTCCAGCTCGCGCTGCACCGGCGCGGACATCGTCCGGCCTAGTCGGCACGCCGGTTTCTGCGCGGGTGCAGTCCCGCCGCGGTCGCCGCTTCGGCGAGCACCTGCTCCAGCATCGCCGGGGTCAAACGCCCGGTGAAGGTGTTCTGCTGGCTGACGTGGTAGCAGCCGAACAGCTCCAGTTCCGCGCGGCCTTCGACGGCAGGCGCCAGCGTGTAGTGCACGCCGTGCCCGAACTTCGGGCGCGGGCGCGGCACCACCCACCCCGCCTCGGCGAGCGCGGGCAGCGCCGCCTGCCACCCGAACGCGCCGAGCACCACGACGGCACGCACGGTCGGCGCCAGCAGACCGAGCTCGAGGTCCAGCCAGCCGCGGCACCGGTCGCGTTCGTCGGGAGCAGGTTTGTTGTCGGGCGGTGCGCAATGCACGGGCGCGGTGACGCGGGCGCCGAGCAGTTCCAGTCCGTCGCCGCGGCGCACGGAGGTCGGCTGGTTGGCGAGGCCGACAGCGTGCATGGCGGCGTAGAGCACGTCCCCGCTGCGGTCGCCGGTGAACATGCGCCCGGTGCGGTTGCCGCCGTGCGCGGCGGGGGCGAGCCCGATGATCAGCAGCCGGGCGTCTGCCGGGCCGAAGCCGGGAACCGGTCGGCCCCAGTAGGTTTCGTCGCGGAAGGCGGCGCGCTTCTCGCGTGCGACCTGTTCCCGCCATGCCACGAGGCGAGGGCAGGCGAAGCAATCGGCGACGGAGGCGTCGAGCTCGGCGAGGGTGCGGCACATGGGTACCACTCGATCACGACCGTCGCTCGGCCGTGGTGGAACAGGCCCGGTGCCGGGTGCCATGCCTGCAGGATAGGTCCGCCCGGATGGTAGCGACCGGTTAGCCCGTCTCGACTCGATCACGAACAGAATGGTTGCCACCCCGCGGGAAACGACGGTACGTTGCGAGGGAGCGGGAGGTCGATTTCCCGTGGTCGCACCGGCGTCGGCGACGTGAGGTGTACGAGTGTGAACCGTGAGCAATTCCGGCGCCGTCTCGTCCGGCACCGTCCGTGATCCCGTTGGCGCACACCGTGCGCCGTGACGCAGCGAGGTGGTCATGACCGAGGGTTGGCCGAGTTCGATGAGTTCCTTCGACGACATCTTCCAGCGGTTCTTCGGTTCGGGAATGATGTCCCACCCACCCGTGCAGCGCACCGATCTCGGGCGTCTGATGACCGACAACGCGAAGCTGCTGATCGGCACCGCGCGCGAGGCGGCCCGGGAGTGGGGCAATCACGAGGTCACCCCCGAGCACCTGCTGTACGCGGCCACCGAGGCCGAACCCGGCCGCAGCATCATCGCCGAACTCGGCCACGATCCCGACAAGGTTGCCAACCAGATGCGGGACGCCACCGACACCGGCGAGCCCGCCGCGGATGCCGACGAACCGGTGACCCTGAGCCCGGCCGCCAAGCTCGCCCTGCGAGCGGCGCAGCGCCGCGCGGCCGAAGCGGGCAGCAGCTACATCGGACCCGAGCACGTCCTGCTCGGCATCGCGTCCCTCACCGACAGCCCGGCGGCCCACGTGCTGCTGTCCGGCGCGAAGGCCGCCCCCACCGGCCGACCGGCGAAGAGCGGGACGCCGACGCTCGACGAATACAGCCGCGACCTGACCGCGGACGCGCGGGCGGGCAAGCTGGATCCGGTGGTCGGCCGCGCCGAGGAGATCGAGCAGACGGTCGAGATCCTGTCCCGGCGCCGCAAGAACAACCCGGTGCTGATCGGTGATCCCGGCGTCGGCAAGACCGCCATCGTGGAGGGCTTGGCCCAGCGGATCGTGAACGGTGACGTGCCGAGCACGCTCGCCGACCGCCGCGTGGTCGCCCTCGACGTCGGTTCGCTCGTGGCGGGCAGCAAGTACCGCGGCGAGTTCGAGGAGCGGCTGACCAAGATCCTGGACGAGGTGCGCGGGCACTCCGGCGAACTGGTGGTGTTCATCGACGAACTGCACACCATCGTCGGCGCGGGCGCCGGCTCGGAGGGCTCGATGGACGCGGGCAACCTGCTCAAACCAGCGCTGGCGCGCGGCGATCTGCACGCGATCGGCGCGACCACCATCGACGAGTACCGCCGCCATATCGAGAAGGACGCCGCACTGGAACGGCGGTTCCAGCCGGTCCTGGTGTCGGAGCCCTCGGTCGCCGACACCATCGAGATCCTGCGCGGCCTGGTCGACGTGTACGAGGAACACCACCAGGTGCGGTATCAGGACGAGGCGCTCGTCGCCGCGGCCGAACTGTCGGACCGCTACCTCACCGACCGGTTCATGCCGGACAAGGCGATCGACCTCCTCGACCAGGCGGGCGCGCGGGTGCGGCTGCGCACCCGCACCCCCGACGCGGACCTGCGTTCCCGGGAGGAGGAGCTGGCCAGGCTGCGCCGCGAGAAGGACGCCGCGGTGGCCGCCGAGGACTACGAGAAGGCCAACGAGCTCAAGGTGCAGATCTCGGCGGCCGGGGAACGCGTCGAGGAATCCGAGCACGGCGAGGAGCCGGAGGTGACGGTCACCGACATCGCCGAGGTGGTCTCGCGCCAGACCGGCATCCCGGTCGCCGACCTCACCGTCGAAGAACGCGAGCGGCTGCTGAAGCTCGAGGAAGTGCTGCACAAACGGGTGATCGGCCAGAACGAGGCGATCGTCGCGGTCGCCGAAGCGGTGCGCAGGGCCAGAGCCGGGCTGAAGGACCCGGACCGGCCCATCGGGTCGTTCCTGTTCCTCGGACCGACGGGCGTCGGCAAGACCGAACTCGCGAAAGCCTTGGCCGAGGCCGTCTTCGGTGACGAGGACCGGCTGATCCGCTTCGACATGAGCGAGTTCCAGGAGAAGCACACGGTCTCGCGCCTGGTGGGCGCGCCGCCCGGATACATCGGCTACGACGACGCGGCCCAGCTCACCGACCGGGTGCGCAGGCAACCGTATTCGGTGATCCTGTTCGACGAGGTGGAGAAGGCGCACCCGGACGTGTTCAACGTGCTGCTGCAACTGCTCGACGACGGCCGGGTCACCGACAGCAAGGGCCGCACCGTCGATTTCAAGAACACCATCGTCATCATGACCAGCAATATCGGGTCCGACCTGATCCTCTCCGCGCCCGAAGGCGACATCGACTTGATCACGCCGCAGCTGATGGATCGGCTGAGCGCGCACTTCCGTCCGGAGTTCCTCAACCGGATCGACGAGACCATCGTGTTCCACCGCCTCGACCGGCAGGAACTGCGCAACATCGTCGATCTGGTGCTGGACGGCACCCGCCGCCTGCTGCACGCCCAGGACATCGTGCTCGATATCACGGCCCCCGCCGTGGACTGGCTCGCCGAGCACGGCTACCAGCCCGAGTACGGCGCCCGTCCGCTGCGCCGCACGGTGCAGAAAGAGCTCGACAACAAGCTGTCGCGCCTGCTGCTGGACGGCAAGCTCGGCCCGGGTGACGCGGTGCACGTCGACGCCGACGACAGCGGGTTGATCCTCGGCTCGATCGAGCACCGAGGCGGGCACACCATCGAAGCCGGAGTCTGAGCGATGTTCTCTTCCGTGCGGTACTATCGCGACGCCTCTCCGGACATAGTCGGTGAGGCGGTGGAAACCGCTGGGGGAGTGGGGTATTGGGCGACTACGAGCCGATGGCGGCGCACGTGAATTCCCGCGAGGATCTGCTGCGCCGGATCAGGGACGCGCTGGTCGAGCTACCCGACGACGAACGGGTGGTGCCGGTGCCGCGCGCCAACGCCCGCCAGACCGCGGGCCCCGAGCGCGGCGAGCTGGCCGAGCTGGTCGATCTCTTCGCCGCGCGGTTGGCCGGCCACGGCGCGCAGCTGCGCCGGACAACCGGCTCGGCCATCCCGGATCAGGTGGCCGCCGCGCTGCGCGAGCACGGCGCGCGCTCGGCGATCGCGCCCGACGGATTGCCCGGCGAATGGCTGGCCTGGTGGGCGGCCGAGGAAGGTCATCGCATCGTGCCCGACAGTCCGCTGGCGACGTCCAGCGAGCTGGAGCAGGTCGACGCGGTGGTCACCACCTGCGCGGCCGCGGCGGCCGATCCCGGCATCCTGGTGCTCGACGGCGGCGAGGGACAGAGCCGCAGGCCCGCGACGCTGGCGCCCGACTGCCACGTCTGCGTGGTGCGGGTCCAACAGATCCAGCCGTCGTTGCCGGAGGTGATGGACCGGCTCGACCCGCGCCGCCAGACCATTCTGGTCGGCGGCCCGTCGGCCGACGCCGATGCCGTGACACCCGGCGTGCACGGACCGCGCAGGCTGATCGTGCTCGTCGTGGAGTGAACCGGGACCTGGCGGAAGGACGCGGACGTGGGTGAATTCCGGACCAAGCGGATCTATGACGACCCGAGCGACGACGACGGCCGCCGCGTGCTCGTCGACCGGCTCTGGCCGCGCGGCGTCAGCAAAGAGCGGGCTCGAATCGATCTGTGGGACAAGGAGATCACCCCCTCGAACGATTTGCGCACCTGGTTTCACCACGATTCCGCTGCCGATTTCGCCGAGTTCGCCCGGCGCTACGAGGCCGAACTATCCGGGGAGCAGCAGCGGCGCGGTCTCCGGGAACTGCGCGAGCTCGCGGCCGAGCATCCTGTCACCCTGGTGACCGCGGCGAAGGATCCGGAGCACAGTCACGTCGCGGTGTTGCTGGATCAGCTGCGCGACGAGTGACGCCGGTCGTCTTCGCGCGCGATCGCTCGGTGTCTCCGCGCTCGCTGACTCGGCGCCCGATCACTCCGCGTGGTTCGGTGGCGTCGGATCGTTGAGCGTGGTTCGGTGGGGTCGGATCACTCCGCGTGGTTCCGTGGCGTCGGATCGTTCAGTGCGGTTCCGTGGCGCCCGATTGCTCACCGAAGTTCCGCGGCCCCGGTGACCTCGTCGCCCTCGACGTGCGGTCGCGCGCCGAGTCCGGTGTGGATGATCCGCCGCGCGGCGATGTTGTCCGGTGTGGTGACGGCGGTGACGCGGCGCGCACCGGACCGAGCGGCGAGCTCGCGCAACCGCGCCGCGACGCGACCGCCGATGCCTTGCCCGCGGTGCGAGCGGCCGATCCATATGCCCGCCTCGACCTCCTCGCCGTGCGGTTCGAGCCGCGCGGCGCCGACGACCCGCCCCCCGACCGTGATAACGAAGGTGCGTTCGTTCGGGCAGGTGGGGTGCAGCGCGCGGTCGCGGTGAAAGGCGAGGAACGCCTCCTTGCGTCGTGCGGTCCAGCCCGGCGGACCCGCTACCGGCGCCATGACCTCGAGCGGGTCGGCGTCGGCGACCGCCGCGTCGAGCAGCAGCGAGAGGTTGTCCTCGCTGAGCTCGCTCAGCTCGACGACCGGTTCGGCGCGCTCGCGCAGGACGGCGTCGACGCGATCGAGATGGGTCGGCGACCAGAAAGCGGCCCAGTCGGCGGCCTGGCCGAGTGTGCGGCGAATCGCCAGCACCCGATCGATGAGAACGACCAGATCGGTGAGCGCCCGCTCGCTCTCGGCGCGGTCCACGAAGCCCATGTGGATGGCGGAGTCACGCACCGTGACGATCCGCGCGAGCAGCGCCTCCGGCAGGTGCACGTCGGCGGGTGTGGCGCGGTTGAGCACCTGCACCGCCTCGAGCCCGCCCACCGTCCACAGGTCGGGTAGCGGCCGGTCCGGATCCTCCGGTCGCCCGGCCAGCGTCAGCGTCGTCTCGAGACCCGCAGGCTGGCCGCGCACGAGGTGAATGTCGATCGCGGCGAGCACGGCCTTGAGCAATGCCTCGGCGCACGCGCCGATCGAGACGGCTTGATCGATCAGCGCGAGTGGTTCGCACGCCCCGGTGCAGGCCAGCGCTCGGCGCGCGTGCGCACGCGCGAGCTCCTCCAGCGCGGCGGGCAGCCGCTCGTAGTCGACCGCGCCGAAAGCGGTGGGCCACTTGCGAAGTGCCATCGGTCGGCTCCCGAAGATCGTCGGTGCGGATGTCGGGTTGTAGATTGCCACACCGCACCCGGACCGGCCCGGGCTTTCCACGGGCCCACAGACCATTTCGACGCCGCACAGCGCCACTGTCGCTGTGCGGCGTGTGGTCGTTGTGTGGAACCGCCCGGCCGCGTGGGTCAGGTGGGGGTGGAGGGTTGTGAGGTGAGGCCGAGCAGGACCGACTGGACTTCGCGCAGACGGTCGACGTCATTGCGGATGCCCGCGGCGGTGTCGGTGTAGAGGAACGCCTCGCCCAAGCGAACGAGCGTGTACGCCAACAGCTCTCGCTCCAGGGGCGGGCGGTAGCCGTCCTCCTCCTCGACGCGGGCGATGAGTTCGGCCACGGCCGCGACCGCGCGCGGCTGGACCGGCCCGTCGCTGGCGGTGAGGATGCGCAGGCCCGAGATCGGTTCGTTCTCGAAGTAGCGCCGGAAGGGCTCGTTCACCGTCTCCCAGCGGGCGACGCGGTCGAGCACGTCGAGGATGCGCGCCGCGCCACGGGTCCGCCGCTTGGCGTCGGCGCGAATGATCATCTGCTCGTATTCCTGGAGCAGCATGGCGCCGAGCAGACCGTCCCGCGAGCCGAACCAGCGGTAGACCGAGGCACGGCTGAGCCCTAGTTCGGCGGCGATGGCCTGCACGTCCACGCGTTCACCGGCCAGGAAGGCGCGGCGGGTGAGCTCGATGACCTGTTCGCGGGTAGCCGAAGCCGGGCGTCCGGGGGAGCGAGTGGCGGCGGGCCGCGGGGGAGTGGTCACCGGGTGAATCGTACAGCCGATGACTGGGGCGGATGTTCCCATTGGAGACGCAGTGGCTGAGTTGTATTTTATGGATGTCCCTCGAATCGGACCACCCTCGAGTCAGGAGAACCATGAGCGCCCCGACTTCTCGCACGGCCATCGTCACCGGTTCCGCCCGCGGCATCGGCGCCGCCACCGCCCGCAGGCTCGCCGCGGACGGCTTCGCGGTCGCGGTCCTCGATCTGGACGAGGCGGCGTGCAAGCCCGTCGTCGAGGAGATCGAGGCCGCGGGCGGCAAGGCGCTCGCGGTGGGCGTCGACGTCTCCGACGAGCAGTCCGCCGGGGCCGCGGTGCAGCGCGTCGCCGACGAGCTCGGCGCGCCGACGGTGCTGGTGAACAACGCTGGCATCACTCGCGACAACCTGCTGTTCAAGATGAGCGTCGCCGACTGGGACTCGGTGCTGAACGTGCACCTGCGCGGCTCTTTCCTGATGAGCCGTGCCACGCAGAAGTACATGACCGAGGCCAAGTGGGGGCGCATCGTCAACCTGTCGAGCACCTCCGCGCTCGGCAACCGCGGCCAGGCCAACTACTCCGCGGCCAAGGCGGGCATGCAGGGCTTCACCAAGACGCTGGCCATCGAGCTCGGCAAGTTCGGCGTGACGGTCAACGCCATCGCCCCCGGCTTCATCGAGACCGACATGACCGCGGCCACCGCCGAGCGGCTCGGCGTGAGCTTCGAGCAGTTCCGCGAGGCGGCCGCCAAGCAGATCCCGGTCGGGCGCACCGGCAGGCCGGAGGACATCGCCAACACCGTCTCCTTCCTGGTCGGTGAAGGCGCCGGATTCGTCTCCGGACAGGTCATCTACGTGGCGGGCGGACCCACCGACTGACCCACGGGGCCGCCGGGGCGCACACGGCCACCATGATCGCCGGATGGCTCAATCCGTCGCCGTGGGAGCGATACCATCGGGAGGGGTCGGCGTCCCGGAAGGGGTACAGGATGAGCGTTGACCGGACAACTCTTCGGCGGCCGATTCGCGCCATCGTGGCGGCGAGCGCCTGTGCGGGCGCCGCCGCGATCGCCCTGGCCGCCGCGCCCGCGGCGGGCGCCACGGCGACCGGGGTCGGTGTTCTGCCCGATCTCGGCTACGGCCTCGCGACCAACTACGGCACCGGCTGCAGTTACACGATCGAGGCCTTCCTCACCGACGCCGTCTCACCGGTGTCCTTCTACGACAACGGTATTCCGCTCGCTACGGTGCGGCCGACCGGCGGCGTCGCACTGCTGAAGTGGGTGCCCGCGACGCCGGGCAGGCACACGATCAGCGTGGTGCAGGCGCCCGACGAGATCGTCACCGCGGACTACGCGGTGTCCGTCGGCACCGGCGTGCACGTCGGTCACGGGTGTGTGGTGTTCAACGGTTGATCCGCGGTGGCGCGCGGCCGGCGGGGCCGCGCCGCCGTCCGGGGGCGGTTCGCGTCACGGAGGATCGAGATGACGACCCAGCGCAGACTCGAGGTCGGATCGGAGTTCGGGCCGTACCGGCTGGTCCGGCTGATCGGTCGCGGCGGCATGGGCGAGGTGTTCGAGGCCTACGACACCGGCAAGGACCGCGTCGTCGCCATCAAGGTGCTGCCCGAGCGGCTCGCCGAAGACCCCGTCTACCGCGAGCGGTTCCGGCGGGAATCGCACGTCGCGGCGCGGCTCAAGGAACCGCACGTCATCCCGATCCACGACTACGGGGAGATCGACGGGCACCTCTACATCGACATGCGTTTGGTCGAGGGCGAGAACCTGCGCGCGGTGCTCCGCGAACGAGCGCCGCTGGCCCCTGCCGCGGCGGTCGAACTGATCAGGCAGGTGGCGGCCGCCCTGGACGCCGCGCACGCCGACGCGCTGGTGCACCGTGACATCAAGCCCGACAACATCCTGACGACGCCCGACGGTTTCGCCTATCTCGTCGACTTCGGCATCGCGCACTCCAGCACCGCCGAGGGCTTGACCGCCGACGGTTCGGCGATCGGTTCGTTCCACTACATGTCGCCGGAGCGGTTCACCTCACGCGTGGTGACCCAGGCCGCGGACATCTACGCCCTCGGCTGTGTGCTCTACGAATGCCTCACCGGCGCCCGGCCCTTCCCTGCCGACACCGACGGCGAGGTCATGCGCGCGCACATGGTCGATCCGCCGCCGCGGCCGAGCAAGCTCCGCCCGGAGATCTCGGCGGCGATGGACGCGGTGATCGCCAGGGCGCTGGCGAAGGATCCCGCCGCACGCTTCGGCAGCGCGGGGGAGTTCGCGGCCGCCGCGCAGGAGGCGCTGGACGGGCCGACAGGGCCGGCGCTACAGGACCTGCCGACGTGGGAGGCGGCGACCGGTGAGGACACCGTCACCAGCGTGGAATCCTCTGTGCCGCAGGGGACTACCGCGCGGGTCGGATCGGAGCCTCCGGGTGGGGGACCACCATCCGCGCCGCGAATCCTGCCTCTTGCCGGGGACGGCGGCGGAGCACGGTCGCCCGAGCCGCCGCAGCGGAATTTCCGGCGGACCGCGCGCAGATTGGCCGTACCCGGCCTCATCGCCGCCGTAATACTGGCGGCGGCAACGGTTCTCGTTGCCTGGGTGGCGTCGAGCAGACCTGCCGACGGAGTCGCGGTTCCCGATAGCGCCGCCCTGAACCCGGCGGACGTGGACCTGGTGGCCAGCGCGGGCTTGATCGGCTACAAGCGCGCCAATTGCGTACACCGCGAACCGGACGCCACCACCACGGCGATCGTGTTGTGCGACGCCAACGACCGGACCGGTGCCCCCACCGCCCGCCTCTTCCGGTTCCGCACCCTCGACGGGCTGCGGGAGTACTACCGGAATTTCGTCGTCGACGCCTACGACTCCACGAACTGTCCGAACGATCCGCCCGGCGCCGACGGCCCCCTCGTGGTGGACGGCGAGCCCGCGGGGCGGGATGCGTGCCTGACCAGTCGCCTCGACGACCCGGCGACGCCCAAGCCGGTGCTCGCCGTCGCCGACGAGGACCAGCTCGCGCTGGGGATCTACATCTGGGCGGACCCGAGCGACCAGCCGGCGCGCGATTACGTTGCGTCGCACCATCTCTACCATTTCCTGCCGCAGGAGAAGGCGGTCGACCCGGACTTCTTCACCCCCGCGGACCGGCGCCTCCTCGATCACCTGACCGGTGATTTCGGGCCATCGACCTGCAAGCACATGAACCTCCCCGCAGGGAGTGCGGCGGAGGCGGCGATCCACTGCGCGGCCCGCCGCGGCGACCCCGCTCCCACCTTCTTCGGTTTTCCGGACCACCGGACGATGAGCCTCGGATATCAAGCGGGGCTGGGTCAGGTGTCAGGACACGCGTGCGGTGGCGGCGGCGCGGACGAGGTGTGGCGCAAGGCCTCCGGCCCCGTCGGCCGCTTCTTCTGCTACACCGACGAGTCCGCCGCGTTCGGCGCACGGCCCTGCCTGCTGGCGGTACACGACGAATTCCGGCTCATGATCGATGTGTGCGCGCTGCCCAAGGACGATCCGGACAACGGCGTGAAGTCGGAGGCCGACCTGCTGGGTTGGTTCCGCAGCAATTTCGGCTAGCGCCACCAGGTTTCCGGTCGACCGAGTGATCTGGACTCGGCATACGCCGACCGCGTTCGGCTTGAACAGACACCCGCCCGCCGCGCCGATGGCTGTCGGCGCGGCGGACGGGCGTCCGCGTGATCGGCTCAGCTCCCCGCGGTGGGGACGAGCGCGGCGAGTGCGACCGCTGCCTCGGGGTGCCGGGCCACCAGTGCCGCGGCCTCGGTGTGCGGCGTGGCGGCCGGACGCTGCCACTCGCCGCTGTGGCCGAGCAGTGCGCCGAGCGCGTCGCAGGTCGCCGGGTGGGCGAACAGCAGATCCGAGGCCGGTCCGCCCGCCACCGGGAGGGTGGGTGCGGCTGCGGGTTGCGGTGTGCCCGTCCAGGGTGGGCTCCAGCGGTCCACCGCCGCAAGACCGGACGGGAAGGTGCGGCCCGCCTCCCTGGTGAGCGCCGGAATCAGTTCGCCTGCCTGGCCGCGCAGGGTGGTGATCAGCTTCGGCAGCCAGGGCAGCAGGATGCTGTCCGGCAACCGGCCGAAGGCCTTCGACAACAGCTCCACCACAAAGGGTTTCACGGCGGGCACCGGATCCATGGCCTGCACGAAACCGATCAGATACTGCGGGAAGGCGGGGACCACGAGCGGGTTGGCCAGCATGTCGTCGCAGCGGGTGCGCAGCTCCGGCAGGGTGAGCAGGCCGAGTTGCAGGCGCGTCGCCCACAGCAGCGCGACCTTCGCCGGGGCCTCCGGATGCGACTGCAACACCGCCAGCTCGAGCTGGGTGTGGTCGCAGCCGAGGGAGAGCGCCAGGTTCTCCATGCCGAACAGGAAGCCGAGCATGGCGGCGACCGGCCGTACGCCGGTGTTCTCATCGGTGAACGCGGTGGGCAGCAACGTGCAGTAGTGCGCGTAGCCCGCGGTGACGAACCGCCCACACCACTCCGGGAGACCGTCTTCGGTCGAGCGGAAGTAGTTGAGCAGCAGCCGGATTCGCCGCAGCACCTCCGGCGCGTCGTCCACCGAACGCTCCGCGGCGAGCAGTTCGACGGCGCGGTGACCCAGTTCGTCGGCCAGGCGCGGCGAATTCAGGTACAGCAGGGCGTCTTCCACCGCCGCAAGCGCCACCGCGGCCGTCGCGTCGGCGGCGGACACCGCCATGCGCAGCCGTTGCTCGAGCACCTGCTCGATGGTGACGCCCTCGTAGCCGAGCTCGACCAGGGCCCGCTGGTGCTTGCCGATCGCCAGGTCCCAGCTCTCCTGGATGGAGCTCTCACCCAGCGTGCGGGACCCCATGATCGGCCGCACCGCGTCCGACGGCAGCAGTCTGCGCAGGATCCACAGCAGATCCGAGCACGGCCGCAGGTGCGGCTCGGCCCGCAGGTCGAGCAGCGAGCGCTGCACGGTGCGCTTGCTGGTGTCGATGCCCAGCGGCGCCAGCCGGTCGAGCACGTCGCGGGCGAGCGGCGGCAACGCCGCGTAGCCCACCTGGCCGATGCGGTCGCCGCCGAGCAGGATCTCGCACAGCTTCTGCACGTCGCGACGGCCCGGCACATGGTCCTTCTCGATGCACGTGATCGCCGCGTCCTGGAAGTCGTACGGCGTCGGGCGGGCGCGATTGCGCATGCCCGCCAACAGGATCGAGGTCTCGAACACCGCGATCGCGTCGGCGGTGCTCGCCAGGTAGCCGTTGCGCCGGGCCAGCCGGACGATGTCGACCGACCAGTCGAGCAGCTCGGCCTCGTCGAGCGAGTCCAGCCGCGGCGGGGTGGACAGGAACCCCGTCAGCTGGTCGGCCACCGAAGCGGTGGTCACGATGGGCGGCGTGCGCTTGCTCGTCTTCTTGCTCGCGGATTTCTGGCCCGTGAGCTGGAACGGCTTGACACCGCCCTTCCGCAACCCCTTCGACCAGGTCGCCGCCGCGATCGACACCGACCCCGAGGCCAGCCCGAACTGCTCCTCGATGGCCGAGTGGCTGGACGGGATGAGCCCGTACTGCCAGGTGGTGTTCGACCGCGGCGTGATCTCGTAGGGCGCGGCGACGGCGGGCAGGCCGAACTGCTCGACCCGGCTGGCCGCGTGGAACGCCCCGCACACGTACAGGCAGTCGGCGGGGTCGGCGCCGGTCGCGTCCAGGTGTTCGCGCATCCGCGTCCACATGTAGCGCTCGCGGTTCTCGTCCTCCTCGACGCCGGTGCTGCGCAGGCGGCGGAACAGGCTGCCGATCAGCACCATGACCTGGCGGTAGGTGTCGTAATCGGCGCCTGCGAGCGGTTGTTCGACGTACTGGTCCCACCACTCCGACCAGTGCCGCACCTTGCCGTGGTGCAGCAGATGCTCCTCCAGTTCGGCGAAATGTGGTCGCAGATCACCGATGTCGATGCCGACGGCATCGCCGTGCAGCGCGCCGCCCTCGGCGGGCTCCGCCGTTTCCCCGGCGGGTGCGTCACCCTCCGGTGTGCCGCCGTTCGGCGCCCATTGGAAGACGTGGTCGGTAGAGCGGTCCACGAGCACGAGTTCGACGCCGGGAGTGTCGAGCGCGTAGGAGATGGCCTGGTATTCCGCGGACGCCTCGGTGATCGGCGCGACCACCGACAGCGGCGCCCAGGCGGCCGGGAACCCGTCGAGTTCACCGGCCCACGCCTGCACCGCGACCGGCAGCTTGCAGTTGCGCAGCTCGTCCAGGATCGGCCGCAGGTCCTCGCACAGCTCCAGATAGACGACCTTGGGTCGCTTCTCGTGCAGCCGCCGCACCATCGCCAGCCCCGAGGCGGGCGAATGATGGCAGACCGGGAAGATCTCGAGCTCGACCGCCAACGCGCGATCGACATCGTCGACGATGCCCGCCAGGATTTCCGCGACCGCGCCGGGCTCGGCCGCGAATTGTGCTGCGGCCCCGGCCAATTGCTCGCGCAGCGCGCCGAACGGACCGGTCACGAGAGCCTCGCGATCGCCGACCGGCCGCCCTCCAGGAACTCCGACCAGTCCCCGCCCGCGTTCTTGCTGCGCGGTTCGACCACGCCGTGCCAGAACTTGTTGAGGATGGCCAGATCCTCCGGCGCCCGCCGCGCCAGCGAGCCGACCAGCGAACCGGCGAGGGTGTCCGCCCGCAGAGTGCGGTCACCGAAGAACTGGCTGTGCAGGATGGCGTCCTCCAGCACGCCGATCTGCTCGGCGGTCGACAGCGCGGACTCCAGCTTTTCGTCGTCGCTGGTCGCGGCGGCGGCCGCGGATCGGAGATCGGCGAAGCTGTCGAGCAGGATGTCGAGCAGCGTGGGCGGCAGCTCCAGCTCGATCTGATGCCTGCGCAACAGTTCCGCGGTGCGGAAACGCACGATCTCGGCCTCGCTGCGCTTGTTGGTCACCACGGGGATGCGCACGAAATTGAAGCGCCGCTTGAGCGCCGAGGAGAGATCGTTCACGCCGCGGTCGCGGCTGTTGGCGGTGGCGATGATGGAGAAGCCCGGCTTGGCGAACACGACGTTGTCGTCGTCGAGTTCGGGGATGGAGACGTACTTCTCGGACAGGATCGAGATGAGCGCGTCCTGCACGTCGCTGGTGGAGCGGGTCAGCTCCTCGAAGCGACCGATCACGCCCTGCTCCATCGCGGTCATGATCGGAGACGGGATCATCGACTCCCTGGACTGCCCCTTGGCGATCACCATGGAGATGTTCCAGGAGTACTTGATGTGATCCTCCGTGGTGCCCGCGGTGCCCTGGACCACGAGCGTGGAATTCCGGCTGATGGCCGCGGAGAGCAGTTCGGCGAGCCAGCTCTTGCCGGTGCCGGGATCGCCGATCAGCAGCAGCCCGCGGTCGGAGGCCAGCGTGACGATGCTGCGCTCGACGAAACTGCGGTCGCCGAACCACTTCTGGTCGATCTGCCGGTCCAAGCCGTCGGCGCGCTCGGAGCCGAGGATGAACAGCCGCACCATCTTCGGGCTCAGCCGCCAGGCGAAAGGCTTGGGTCCGTCGTCGATCGACTCCAGCCAGTCCAGTTCCTCGGCGTACTTCAGTTCGGCGGGGGCGCGCAGCGCGGTGTCGGTCATGGTGTGAGGTCTCCTAGTCGAGAAAGTTCTTGAGTTCGAACACGAGTTTCTGGATGCGGCCCGAGATCACCGGCGTGCCCATGGCCTTGAAGCGTTCCCGGAACCAGGGATTCACGCTCTGGTGCCCGGAGCTGTTCACCGAGCCGACCGGGATGAGCTTCACGCCGTTGCGATGCACGGCCTGCATGCTCTCGTACAGCGGCTGGGAGCGGTCGAACTCGTAGAAGTCCGAGATCCACACCAGCACGGTGTTGGCCGGGTCGACGATCTTCGGCTGGGCCATCGCCATGGCGACGGGGCCGTCGTTGCCGCCGCCGAGGTTGGTGCGCAGCAGCACCTCGAAGGGGTCGTGCACCCACGGCGTCAGGTCGATGGCGCGGGTGTCGTAGGCGATCAGGTGCACGTCGACCTTGGGCAGTCCGGCGAAGATCGAGGCGAGGATGGTGCAGTTCACCATCGAATCCACCATAGAACCGGACTGGTCGACCACCACGATCATCCGCGCGGGCACGGTGCGCTTGGCGGTCTGCCGGTAGAACAGCCGATCCACGTAGAGCCGCTCGTCCTCCGGGTTCCAGTTGGTGAGGTTCTTCCAGATCGTGCGGTCCACATCCAGATTGCGCAGGATGCGCTTCGGCGGCACCGAGCGATCGATGGTGCCCGCGGTGGTCTGCTGCACCTGGGTGCGCAGCACCTCGGCGACCTGCTCCACGTAGCGGCGGATGAGCGATTTGGCGTTGGCCAGCGCGACGCCGGACAGATTCGCCTTGTCGCGCAACAGCTGTTCGAGCAGCGACATACTCGGTGTCAGCTGCGACGCCAGCGCGGGATCGGCGAGCACCTCGCGCAGCCGCATCCGCGAGACCAGGTCGGCCTCGAGATCGGCGAGCACGCCGCGCACGTCGGCGCCGCCCTCCGCGCCGAGCATGCGCCGCAACCAGCCCGCATCGCGCTGCCAGCACGCGAGCTGGTTCGCGCTGACCGTGCCGCCGCCGGTCGCGAAGACGTTCAGCAACAGCTTGGATATCAGGGCGGCCGAACGCACCTCGTCCGTGCCGATGATCGCATCGGCGCCTGTGCCGTCGGGAACAGGCTGCGCGCCGGCTTCGATTGCGTCCGGGTGCGGCTCGTCCGTGCCCTTGTCTCCGGTCAGCGATTCGGCGTCCGGCACGTGGACACCGAGCCCGTCGAATTCGGTCTCCAGCTCCGGAAAGCGTTGCACGACATTGTCGATCGAGACGCCCGGATCGAGCAGCGCCGCCGGCAGGCCGAGATCGTCGACGATCGCGACGCTCGAAGTCTCCAGCGCGGGCTGCTGCTCGCTGTCGAAAATGCCCGCCAGCAGCCGCCAGTAGAGGATCTGCCGTCGAGTCTCGTTGCTGTCGGTCATTTTCTCAGCAGCCGTCCCGCTCGTTCCCTGAGCACCGCGACCGCGTCGCCCGACTTCGCCTGTGCCTTGACAACTTTCGGGTCCGTCGGCCCGCAGGCCCAGTCGCCGCCGTGCACGTCGACCTCCACGCCCTTGGTCTTCTTGCGCACCGCGAGCGGTCGCAGCGACCACCCTCCGGCGTCCCAGCGCAGCAGGCCGAGGCACGTCGAGGAGCCGGTCACCGCGGCGGGTGTGAGCGGCCCGCAGGTAGGCAGTCGGTCCAGTTCGAGGGCGAGCCGGTGCCCGTCCAGCTCGAGCGCGCCGTCCTTGACCTTGTAGTCCTCCACCAGGACGGGCTCGCTCAGGTGCACGGGATCGCGATCGAGCGGGGGAACGGCCGGAGCGAGCGCGCCCGACAGTCCCACCCGCGCCGTGGCGAACGGATCGGCGCTCGCGCCGAGACGGGCCGACTCGTCGTGCCAGATCAGGTCGCCGCCCGCGGTCATCGGCATGCCGTCGATATCGAGGCTGAGCCGCTCGGTGATCGCTTTCATCAGCTGCGGATGGTCGGTGAACAGCTGCCAGATCGCGGGGCCGACGATCGTGTCGACCTTGGCCGCGGCGATGCCGACCCGCACCCGGCGCGTCTCGCCCGCCGCGGTCTCCAGCAGCGCGTACAGCTGGACCTGCACCGCGGTGCCGTGCTCGTGCACGTCGATGCCCAGCGGCAGCAGCCGGCCGGACACCGCCGTCGTCTCCGCGAATCCGCCGGTGCGCCACGACAACAGGAGCGCGCGGGCCCACAGATCCGCCCAGCGGCGCGCGGGCAGGCGATCCAGCGTCGCCACCGGACAGCTGGCGCGCAGCTCGGCCGTCAGGCCATCGAGCAGGACGGCGAGCCTGCGCAGGGCAGGCTCGGCCAGCAGCGCCTCGACCGTCTGATCGGCGGCGGAGACGAGGTCGTGGTCGACGCCGCGCCATCCCGTGATGGCCACCTCCTGCAGCCAGGAGCGGCTGCCCACCGCCAGGTTGTGCGGTGTGTGCGGGGATTCGGGCTGTTCCCAGGCGGCGCGCTCGCGCCCCAGGGCCGTGTCGACCCGGTCGAGCAGCGCGTCGTGCACGGCGCCGAGCAGCGCGGCCCGGCCGCCCGCCAGCGCCGACAGCTCCTCAGGGCCGATCGAGCCCGCGCTCAGTTTCGCGACCGCCTCGGCGATCGCGGACCCCAGCGGGGACCCACCGGTCGCGGCGGCGAGATTCGCCAGCGCGGCCGTGTGTTCGTCGGTGAGCCGCGCGAATCCATTGACCAGTGCGGTGTCCAATCCGGCCACCACGTCGAGTGCGTCCGCCACCCCTGGCAGCGGCTCGAGCAGTTCTGCCACATGCACGCCGAGCATCAGCGGCTCACCCCCGTCGCGGGGAACCACTGCAGTTCGGGGATCGGCGCGGTGGCGCCCGGCAGCTCCAGATACGCCAGATGGCGCAGAAATCGGCTGAACACGACGGCCGCGGGCGCGGGCTCGTGCGAGCAGTTCAGCGCGTGGTACAGGCTCGTGCCTTCGATCTCGACCCCCAGATAGCGGGCCACCCGTTCGAGGCCGTACTGCACGACCGCCTCGTCGAGCAGCGCGTCGATATGCTTGCACGGATAGGCCCCACGCAGGCCGCCGCACGGCCGATTGTTGTTGGTACTGCAGCTGAGTCCGTGCGTCTTCGCCGCCACCGACGAGACGTACACCCGCGCGATATCCGATCCGCTCGACACCACGCCCTGCAACCGCCCGTCCGCCATCTCGACGAAGGGCACCTTGGCCAGCTTGCGCGGCGCCACGACGGGCAGCGTCTGTACCACCGCCGCCCGCTCCCACTCGCGGTCACCCGAGTCCATCGCGTTCCCTCCCGTTTCTCTCCATGACCGAAAACCTACGCGAGCCCACTGACAAGTTCGCGGCCCGGTTGTCGATCTTGATAAAGACGACAAACGCTGTCGCGCAGGGTCTTTCGGAATCGGTGATGTTGTCGGTACCGGCTGCTAACCTCCCGCTGGGCGATGCTGCGCGCGGCCCGCTGCACCATGCGCGGGAGCGCGCCGGGACGGTTCCACCGCGCCCCGCCGCGACAGCTCGACTCAGCTGGCGGCGCGTCGGCGTCCCCGGCTCCGGCGCGGCCGTGGTATCGAGGACGGATGACACCGACGCGCTCTTCCTACGACGTTGTGGTGGTCGGCGGCGGCCACAACGGCTTGGTCGCCGCCGCCTATCTGGCGCGGGCAGGGCGCTCGGTGCTGCTGCTCGAACGGCAATCGCACACGGGCGGCGCGGCGGTGTCGGAACGCCTCTTCTCCGGCGTCGATGCACGGGTGTCGCGGTACTCGTATCTGGTGAGCCTGTTGCCCGCGAGCATCGTGCGGGACCTGGATCTGCGGTTCCACACCCGCCGCAGGCGGATCTCGTCCTACACCCCGGTGGGTGACACAGGGCTACTCGTCGACACCGGATCCGAGGCGCGCACCAGGGCGAGTTTCGAACGGCTGACCGGCTCGGATCGGGACTTCGAAGCGTGGCAGCGGTTCTACGCGCGCACCGGCCGGATGGCGCAGCGGGTATTCCCCACCCTGACCGAGCCGCTGCCGACGCGGACCGAGTTGCGCAGGATCGTCGCGGACGACGCGCTCTGGGAGGAACTGTTCGAGCGGCCGCTCGGGGAGACGATCGAAGCGACCTTCGCCGACGACACCGTCCGCGGCGTCGTGCTCACCGACGCGCTGATCGGCACGTTCACCCACGCCCACGATCCCACGCTGAAGCAGAACCGCTGCTTCCTCTATCACGTGATCGGCGGCGGCACCGGCGACTGGGACGTCCCGGTGGGCGGCATGGGCGCGCTCACCGACGCACTGGCCGACGCGGCCCGCGCTGCGGGGGCCGAACTGATCACCGGGTGCGCGGTGACCGGTGTCGACAGCGACGGCGTCGCGGCGCAGGTGCGCTATGAAGGCGGCACGGTCGGCGCGCGACACGTCCTGGTGAATGCCGCGCCGCACGAGCTGGCACGCCTGCTCGGCGCGCCGGACGAGCCGAAACCCGAAGGCTCCCAACTGAAAGTGAACATGGTGCTGCGGCGCCTGCCACGCCTGCGGGACACCACGACCGATCCCGCCGAGGCCTTCGCGGGCACCTTCCACATCGCCGAATCGTATGCCGCGCTGGAACAGTCCTATCGGGAGGCGGAGGCCGGACGGATCCCTTCGGCGCCGCCGTCCGAAATCTACTGCCACACCCTGACCGATCCCTCGATCCTGTCCGACGACGCCGCGGCCCGCGGTATGCACACCCTCACGCTCTTCGGTTTGCACACTCCCGCAAGGCTTTTCCACGACGATCCCGAGGCGGCTCGCATCGCAGCCGGGAAAGGCGTGCTCGCGCAACTGGATCGGGTGCTGGCCGAGCCGATCGCCGAGTGCCTCGCCGAGGACGCCGACGGCGCGCCCTGCCTGGAGGTGAAGTCTCCGCTCGATCTGGAGCGCGAGGTCGGATTGCCCGGAGGCCATATCTTCCACCGCGATCTGGCGTTTCCCTATCGCGAGGACGACAGCGCGACGGATCCTGCCGAACGCTGGGGCGTCGCGACCGGTGTGCGCAATGTCTTCCTGTGCGGTGCGGGCGCGGTGCGCGGCGGCGGCGTCAGCGGCATTCCCGGCCACAATGCCGCGCGGGCCGTGCTCGAGTCGTGAACCGTCCGCCGGATATTTTTCAGCGACTCCCGGTGGCTGTAGACAGTCTTCGTCCCGTGGACGACATCAGCGAACTATCGGATACCGCAACACGATCGGCTGTACAGTCTCCGCGACTCGCCGATTTTCGTCCAGGAGCCTCCATGGCAGACAAGCGCCCCATCCGTACCGATATCCCGCACTCGGCGCGAATCTGGAACTACTGGCTGGGCGGCCGCGACTACTACGAGGCGGATCGGATGGCGGGCGAAGCCGGTGTCGCGGGGTATCCCGAAATCAAGGCCATGGCGATCCAGTCGCGGCAGTTCCTGATCCGCGCCGTGCAGTACCTGGCCGCCGACGCGGGCATCCGCCAGTTCCTCGACATCGGCACCGGACTGCCGACCATGCAGAACACCCACGAGGTGGCCCAAGCCGCCGCCCCCGATTCCAGGATCGTGTACGTGGACAACGATCCGCTCGTCCTCGCGCACGCCAGGGCGCTGCTGGTCAACACCACCGACGAGGGCGTGACCACCTACCTGGAGGCGGATTTCCATCAGCCCGACGTGATCCTCGCCGACGCGCGCAACGTGCTGAACTTCAGCAAACCGATCGCGGTCCTGTTCATCGGCGTGCTCGGACACGCGCGCAGCTACGGCGAGGTGCGGCGCGTGGTCGACGCCATGATGGACGGTGTGCCCTCGGGCAGCTACCTGGCGCTCAACGACGGCGCCACCGACGACCGGGCGTACGTGCGGATGTGCGAGAACTACGCCAAAACCGGTGGGGTTCCGTACAACCCGCGCAGCTCCGCCGAGATCACCGGGATCTTCGAGGGACTGGAGCTGGTCGAACCCGGGGTGGTGCCGATCAATCATTGGCGCACCGACGAGGCTGCCCACGGCATCCGCGGCACCTCGGCGTGGGGTGGTGTCGGCCGGAAGCCGTGAGCGCAGGCATCTTCACGAAATCTCCACCGCGCCACCCGGAGATCGGCGCATCGTGCTCCTAGGGTGGCCTACATGGTGATCGAGCAGCTCGAATCGAACGAATTCACCCGGTGGACAAGGGAATTCGAGGCGAAAGCGCGTGCGAGGGCGGCGGCGGGCGACCCGGACTGGAGTCGCGGAGCCCGGCTGCACCCGGCGATCACGCGCAGCGTGCAGCGGTTCCAGGTCGGGGAGAGCGGCGACGGCGCCGACCTCATTGCCAAAGCCGAACGCGCCGGGGACCCGGTGTACACGGCGGCGGTCCGGTTGTTCGTCGACGAGGAACGCAACCATGCCCGGCTGCTCGCCCAGCTGCTGCGCGCGGCAGGGCAGCCGACCATCGCGCGGCACTGGACCGACGCCGTGTTCGTATGGCTGCGCCGGGCGCTGGGCCTGCGACTCGAACTGATGGTGCTGATGGTGGCCGAAATCGTTGCGCTGCAGTACTACCGAGCCCTCCGTGACGGCACCGACGATCCGCTGACCACGCGGGTCGCCGCCCTGATTCTCGACGACGAACGCAGGCACGTCCCCTTTCACACCCAGCGACTCCGCGCGGCCTTCGCGGGCACCCGTCTTCCCGCCCGGCTGGCGGCCCGCGCCTTCTGGTGGATCATCCTGACCGGCGCCACCCTCGTCGTCGCACACGACCACGGCCGCGCACTGCGCGAACTTGGCTGCTCCCGAACCGAATTCGTGCGCGCGACGCTCGGTCTCTTCGCGACGATCGGGCCGACGGCCCTCCGCGGCCGATACTGATCACGACGAATCGGAGTCGTTCGCGGGCTTTTCGACAATCGCGTGCGCTGGATTCACCCGGGCCGCCTCATGAGCGCGGGCGGTCTCGAGGGTGACGTTCATCTGTACGGATCGTCCCGATTCGAGATCTTTCACCTGCATGTGCACGAGCCTGTTCGCGTCGATGTCGACGGACACCTCGATCTCGGCGACGCCCCGCGGCTGGGGCGTCAGCCCGCCCAGCTCCAGCACCCCGATTCTCCGATTTCGTGACGCGAGGCGGCTTTCCCCTTCGAACAGCTGCACTTGGACGTGCCGTTGATCGTCGACAGCGGTCGTGAAGTTCAGTGATCGCTTGGTGGGCGCGGTGGTGTTGCGCTCGATGATCGGCACGATGCGTCCGTTGACATCCGCCACGCCGACGGTCGACGGGCTGACGTCCAGCAACAGCGTGTCTTTCACCTGCCCGATCAGCACGGCCGCCTGGAGCGTCGCACCCAGCACGACGCCGTCGGGAATCACTTCCCTGCGCGGCTGCCGACCCGTGACGTCCTGAACAAGGCCGACGATCGCGGGCATCCGGGTGGCTCCGCCGACGAGCGCGATCTGGTGCAGCCGCGCCGTCGTGAGGTACGCATCGCGCACCGCGCGTTGGATCAGCGTCCGGCACCGGTCGATCAGGTCCCGCGTCAGCTCTTCGAATTCCGTTCTGGTCACGGGCAATTCCAGGTCGATCGGTCCATTCGGGCCGACGCAGATCGTGGGCAGCGAGATCTCCGTGGACATCCGCGCGGACAGCTCGATCTTGGCTCGCTCGGCCGCTTCGCGAAGCCGTGCCATCGCTGCCTGGTCCGCCGACAGGTCGATCCCGTGTTGCCTGCGGAACCGTCCGACGGCGTGATCGACGAGCCGATCGTCCCAATCCACCCCGCCGAGCCGGTTGTCACCCCCGGTGGCGAGCACCTCGACCACGCCGTCGCTGATCTCGAGGACAGAGACATCCAGTGTGCCCCCGCCCAGATCGAACACCATGATCGTTTGTTCGGTCTCCGCATTCGCACCGTAGGCCAGCGCCGCCGCGGTGGGTTCGTTCAGCAAACGCATCACGTTCAGCCCGGCGAGGGCGGCGGCCTCGACAGTGGCGCCTCGTTGGATCAGGTCGAAGTGCGCCGGGATCGTGATGACGACGTCGCGCACCGCGGCACCGATGAATCGTTCGGCAGCCAGCCGTAATTCGGTGAGCAGTGTCGCGGCGACGCCGACGGGAGTATAGGTGCGGCCGAACGCGCGAAAGCGCTCGTCGGTGCCGAGCGCCAGCTTGACGCGGGAGAACGTGCTCGCGGGGTTGATCGTCGCCCGCCGCCGCGCTTCCTCCCCGACGATCCAGTTCCCGGTCTCGGTCACGGCGGCCACACTCGGCATCGTCCGCTCACCGATCGCGGTGAGCGCGACCCGGACGTCGTCGTCGAGGAACACCGCGATGGCGGAGTTGGTGGTGCCGAAGTCGATGCCCACCGCATACCTGGTTCGCGGACGATCACCGCCCGGCGGCCGCGACACGCCCCGCTCGGCACCGACGGGCAGTTCCCCGAGTCCCCGCGAAAACCACAGCTGCTGAGCAAGTTTCGCCACCGCCGGATCGGGATCCGACACCAGCGCGGTCAGATCCACCCGCGCCGCATCCCGGACCTCGGGCCGCCAGCTGCCCAGCAGGTTCTCCAGTTCGTGCAGCGCGCCGATCCGCTGCCACGCCAGCTTGCTGCGCAGCGCATCCCGGATGTCGCCCGGCACGTGCCGCGGCCGGGCGGCGACATTGCGGGCGAGGTACAGCGCGCCCTGGACGCTGGCGACGCTGCGCGTGGGGGTCTGGTTCGGGGCGCGGCGGCGCACGGCCTCGTGCACATAGCCGTACAGGTCGTCGATGCTGATCCAGCCGTCACCGTCGAGATCCGCATCCCCGGAACGCAATCCGTGCACGACCGCGCTGGTGAACACGGACGGTTCCGCCGCGGCGCGGCTCGTCGCCTCGGATTCGTGACTGAACTGCAGCGAGGTCGACGCCGTGATGACCACGCGCCCGCGGCCGGAGAACGGCTCACGCACGTCGACGGATTCGGCGGCCGAGCGCGTGCGCAGGCCGCGGGAGAACGCGCCGCTGTAGCAACAGTCGAGCATCAGCACGGTCTTGTTCGAGCGGCTTCCCTCGATCTGGTCGCTGATGAAGGTCGAGTCGATGCCGGTCGAGGCGACGTAGGTCTTCTCGGTGTCGGTGCCGACCAGGTAGAGGCGGTTGTGCCTGTCCTTCTGGCCGTGGCACGAGATGTGCAGCAGCAGTAGATCATCGCCGCCCGCGCCGCGGAAGAAGGTCTCGATCGCCTTGCGGCACTGCGCGGCCGTGCCGTCGCGCAGCACCTGCACCTCGAATCCGGCGATATCCGGGTCGGCGAGAACCGCCTGGAGTTCCGCCGCGTCGCGCTCCGCCCCGGGCAGTTCGGCGTAGGCCGGATCGTCGTAGTGCTGGTTGGCGATGATCAGGCTACGGTTGACCATCGTCGGCCGCTCGACGCCCAGCGAGGAACCGCTCGACGAGCGCGCGTTCCTCTTCCGTTGCGACACTGCTGATTTCGAGCTCGTCCTCGCCGAGTTTGATGCGGATCGAGCCGCGTTCGCGACGCACCAGCCAGCTCTTGGCGACTTCGGTCGCCATCTGCAACACGGCGGGGGAGGAGACGGTGGCGACGATGGAGGCCACGGTGGTCACGTCACCGGCGCGCGTGCCCGCCGGGGCCGTGCCGATCACCGGGCGATCGAGATCCTCCAGGCCGAGCTCGAGTAGTTCGGCGAGCAGCAGGTTGCTGTCCTCGCTGAGCAGCTCCGGGTCGGCGCCGTCGTCGACGAGACAGAATTCGACCTGTTCGCGCATCGAGATCCCCCCGGGTGTGTTGTCGCTGCGACCTTTTCGGGACCCTCAATATAGGCGGTTTCGCGGGGGCCGACCGGATTATTCGGTGCGGCCGCCGATTCGGTGGGTGAGGGCGTCGGCGGCGGCGCGGACGCGGGCGGCCAGCGGGGTCCAGTCGGCGTCGCAGGGATCGTGCGGGCAGTGGTGGCGCAGGGTGACGCTGATGGCGGCGATGGGGTGGTGGGCGTGGTCGAAGACGGGGTAGGCGACCGATGCGAAACCGGGGGTGACGTGGCCGTCTTCGCAGGCCCAGCCGCGGCGGCGCTCGTCGGCCAGCACGCTGCGCAGCGCGGCGAGGCCGGCCGGGCCGCGGTCGGTGCGGGTCACGAAGGATGCCACGGTGGGGAACAGGGCGCGCACGTGTGCGGCGGGGAGATGGGCGAGGATGGCGCGGCCCGAGGCGGTGAGGTGCGCGGGCAGCCGGACGCCGACGTCGGTGACGAGGGTCTCCGGACGCGCCGGGCGTTCCTTGATCAGGTACAGCAGTTCGTTGCCGTGCAGCACCCCGAGGTGCGCGTTGTGCCCGACCTGTTCGACGAGTTCGCGCAGCAGCGGCCCGGCGAGGCGCTCGAGCGGGTCGTGCCGGAGGTAGGCGGCGCCGAGTTCGAACGCGGCGATGCCGAGACCGTAGCGGCGCTCGGCGGGCAGGTGGGTGACGAAGCGGGCCTGAGTCAGCTCGGCGAGCAGGTGGTAGGTGGACGAGCGAGGCAGGCCGAGTTCGCGGGCGATGGTGGCCGCCGACACCGGACCGGGCCTGCTCGCGAGTAGCCGCAGCACCGCGAGTCCGCGGCGCAGTGCGGGGATGTCGCTGCTCGCGCCCACCGGTGCCTCCTCGGTATGTCTGGGATATCAGACCGAATCCGGCGTGGCCTCATTCTCCACCGGCCCTCGCGGTTGTGGAATGGAAGCCATGGCGGATATTGCGTCACAGGTGGAGATCGATGGGCCGCTGACCAGGGCACAGGTCGTCGCGGTCGCGCGCGACGGCGTCCAGGTCCGGTTGAGCGCCGCCGCCGAGCGGCGCCTGATCGCCGCCCGCCAGCATGTCGACGCCTTGGCCGAGGCGCCGACGCCGACCTACGGCGTCTCCACCGGATTCGGTGCGCTGGCCGTTCGCCACATCCCACCGCGGCGCCGCGCCGCGCTGCAACGCTCGCTGATCCGCTCCCATGCCGCGGGCGCGGGCCCCGCCGTGGAGCGGGAGGTCGTGCGCGCACAGATGGTCCTGCGTCTGCGCACCCTCGCCTCGGGGTACACCGGAGCCCAGCCGGGGACCGCGCACGCGCTGGCCGCCGTGCTCAATGCGGGCATCACGCCCGAGGTGCACGAATTCGGCTCGCTCGGCTGCTCCGGCGATCTCGCGCCGCTGGCGGCGGTGGCGCTCGCGCTCATGGGCGAAGGCACGGTGACCGATGCCGCGGGGCGCCCGATGGCAGCCGGAAAAGCGTTGCGCGCCAGCGGAATAACGCCTGTCGTCCTCGCGGAGAAGGAGGGGCTCGCCCTCACCAACGGCACCGACGGCATGCTGGGCATGTTGGTGCTCGCGCTCGCCGACCTGCACCGGCTGCTCGACGTCGCCGACCTCACCGCCGCCATGAGCGTCGAGGCGCTGCTCGGCACCGATCGCGTCTTCGCCGCCGATCTGCAAGCCTTGCGGCCCCATCCGGGTCAGGCGTACGCGGCGGCGCGGATGCGGGCCGCGCTGGCCGGGTCCGAGATCGTGGCCAGTCACCGGGATTGTCATCGGGTACAGGACGCCTATTCGCTGCGGTGCGCGCCGCAGGTGCACGGCGCGGCGCGCGACACCGTGGCCCACGCGGAGACGGTGGCCGACCGCGAGCTGGCCGCTGCCATCGACAATCCGGTCGTGCTGGCCGACGGGCGCCTGGAATCCAACGGCAACTTCCACGGCGCGCCGCTGGCCTACGTGCTCGACTTCCTCGCCATCCCGGTCGCCGATGTCGCGAGCATGGCCGAACGGCGCACCGACCGCATGCTGGATGTCGCTCGCTCACATGGACTTCCGGCATTCCTGGCCGAGGATCCCGGCGTCGATTCCGGGCACATGATCGCCCAGTACACCCAGGCGGCCCTCGTCAGTGAACTGAAGCGGATCGCCGTCCCGGCCTCGGTGGATTCCATCCCGAGCAGCGCGATGCAGGAGGACCACGTGTCCATGGGCTGGTCGGCCGCGCGCAAACTCCGCGCGGCGGTGGACGGGCTCACCACCGTGCTCGCGGTGGAGTACCTCACCGCCGCCCGCGCCCTCGAGTTGCGCGCCCCGCTGCGCCCGGCGACCGCTACCGCCGCCGCGGTCGCGCTGTTGCGCACGAGGGTGGAGGGACCGGGACCGGATCGGCATCTGGCCCCCGAGATCGCGGCCGCCGCGGACCTGATCCGCGACGGTGCGCTGCTGCGCGCGGTCGCACCGCACCTGGCCGCGGAGCAGGCACCCGACGAACGGAGGCAGCCGTGACAGCGGAGCATCCCACCGTGCGGGCGGCGCGCGGCACCCGGCTTACGGCCCGCACCTGGCAGACCGAGGCCGCGCTGCGCATGTTGCACAACAACCTCGACCCCGAGGTCGCCGAACGCCCGGATGACCTGGTGGTCTACGGCGGCACCGGAAAAGCGGCGAGGGATTGGGCCAGTTTCGACGCGATCAGCCGCACACTGACCACGCTCGCGCCGGACGAGACGCTGCTCGTCCAGTCGGGCAAACCGGTCGGCGTGCTGCGGACTCACGAGTGGGCGCCGCGGGTGCTGATCGCGAATTCGAACCTGGTGGGGGACTGGGCGACATGGCCGGAGTTCCGCAGGCTCGAGGCGCTCGGGCTGACCATGTACGGGCAGATGACCGCGGGCTCCTGGATCTACATCGGCACCCAGGGCATTCTGCAGGGCACCTACGAGACTTTCGCCGCCATCGCGGACAAGCGGTTCGGCGGCACCCTCGCCGGCACGCTGACGCTCAGCGCAGGCCTCGGCGGGATGGGCGGCGCGCAACCTTTGGCGGTCACCATGAACGGCGGCGCCGCGCTCATCGTCGAATGCGATCCGAAGCGGGCGCGACGGCGGCTGCGCGACCGCTACCTGGACGAGATCGCCGACGACGTCGACGACGCGATCCGCCGGGTCACCGCGGCGCGCGCGGAGCGAAAGGCATTGTCGGTCGGCCTGATCGGTAACGCGGCGGAGGTGCTGCCGCGACTGGCCGCGGCGGACCTGCCCGCCTACATCGTCACCGACCAGACCTCGGCGCACGACCCGCTGTCCTACCTGCCGCGCGGTGTCGACCTGGCCGACTGGTCCGGCTACGCGGCCCGCAAACCCGACGAATTCACCGAGCGCGCCAGGGAATCCATGGCCGAACACGTCGACGCCATGGTGCGCTTCCTGGACCGCGGCGCCGAGGTGTTCGACTACGGCAACTCGCTGCGCGGCGAGGCCCAGCTCGGCGGCTGCGCCAGGGCGTTCGACTATCCGGGTTTCGTGCCCGCCTACATCCGGCCGCTGTTCTGCGCGGGCAAGGGTCCGTTCCGGTGGGTGGCGCTGTCCGGCGACCCGTCCGACATCGCCGCGACCGATCGCGCGATCCTCGACCTGTTCCCGCACAACGAATCCCTGCGCCGGTGGATCGCTCTGGCCGGTGAGCGCGTGGCATTCCAAGGGCTGCCCGCGCGGATCTGCTGGCTCGGCTACGGCGAGCGGCACTTGGCGGGGTTGCGTTTCAACGAGATGGTCGCAAGCGGCGAGCTGCGGGCGCCGGTCGTGATCGGCCGCGACCATCTCGATTCCGGCAGCGTCGCCTCGCCCTATCGCGAAACCGAGGCGATGGCCGACGGTTCCGACGCCATCGCGGACTGGCCGCTGCTGAACGCCCTGGTGAACACCGCGTCCGGGGCCAGTTGGGTGTCGATCCACCACGGTGGCGGCGTCGGCATCGGGCGCTCGATTCACGCCGGGCAGGTGTGCGTGGCGGACGGTACCGAGCTGGCGGGTCAGAAGCTCGAGCGCGTGCTCACCAACGATCCGGCGATGGGTGTGCTGCGGCATGCGGATGCGGGGTACGAGCGCGCCCAGTCCTTCGCGGAAGCAGAAGGTCTCCGAATTCCTCTGCGGGAGAACTGAGCCGGGTCCGTCGCGGAGCGGCTGCGAATTCCCTTGCGGAAGAGCTGGGTCCGGTCCGTCGTGGTGGCGGAGGGGGCCGCGAATTCCCTTGCGGAGAGCTGAGTCGGTTCGGCGTCGTGGCGGACGGGACGCGAGTTCTCCTGCGGGAGAAGTGCGTCGGCTTCAATGGCGGCAGGAAGAGTTCAGCGCGCGGGGAACCGGAGGATGCGGTCGTCGCCGGGGCGCACGTCGCCGCGGCCGTCGGTGTTCGAGGTGGTCACCCACAGCGCTCCGTCCGGCGCCACCGCGACGGTGCGCAGGCGGCCGTAGCGCTCCTCGAATATCGCTCGCGGTACACCTGCCGATCCGTTCACCAGCGGTACGGTCCACAGTCTTTCGCCGCGCAGTGCGGCAGCGTAGAGGGTGTCGCCCGCGATGGCGATACCGGACGGGGACGCCTCGGCGGTGGTCCAGGTGACGACGGGATCGACGTACCCGCGCCCCGCACCGCCACCGCCCTCGACCGCGGGCCACCCGTAGTCGCGGTTCGGTTCGACGAGATTGATCTCGTCGAGGCGATTCTGGCCGAACTCGGCGGCGAACAGCCGTCCCGCCCGATCCCAGGCGAGACCCTGCACGTTCCGGTGGCCCAGGCTGTACACCGGAGAGTCCGGATTCGGGTTGCCCGGCGCGGGCCTGCCGTCCGGCGTCAGGCGCAAGATCTTGCCGTTCGGCGAGGCCGGATCCGGTGCCAGCGTGCTCTGCGCCGCGTCGCCGGTCCCGACGTAGAGCATGCCGTCGGGACCGAACGCGATCCGTCCGCCGTTGTGGTTGCCCGCCTTGGCGATTCCCTCGAAGACGACCTCCGGCGGGCCGTCGAGCCGGAACCGCACGATCCGGTTGTCCGCGCTCGCGGTGAAATAGGCGTACACGTAGCCGTCTTCGGCGTGCTCCGGCGACACCGCCAGACCGAGCAGCCCGCCCTCGCCGCGGGCGACGACCCCGGGCACCTGATACACCGTTTCCGGCGGCCGTCCCGGCGCGACGCGCAGAATCTTTCCGGTGTCGCGCTCGGCGACCAGCGCCGCACCATCGGGCAGGAACGCCAACCCCCACGGCACATCGATCCCCTGCGCCACCTCCTCGGGCGCCCCGAGGTCGGGCACGCCCGACGGACTGCTCGCCACGGTGCTCGTCACGACCGGCGCCGATGTCGCGTCGGTTTCGGTACGGTCCACGCCGCAGGCGCCGACCATCGAGAGCGCGAGCAGCGCGGCCGAGGCGGCCGCTCTCCCTTTCACCCGCACAGGTCCCATGATCGTTGCTCCCTGTTCGCCCGACGTCCTCGAGTTCGACGACCGAATCCGAGTCCACTCTCCGCTGCTGAGCGCCCGCGCCCGAGCCCGGATCCCTCGGTACTCGTACCGCCCTTCTCGATCATGCCTTGCGTCCGTACCGGGAGAAACCTGCCGGTCCGCCACCTCGCGAGTTCGGTCGGATCACCGGCGCCGGTCCGGGGTCCACGGACTGATCCGCGCGGCAGCGGGAAGCGGTATCCGTCGCGAGCGAAATCCTCGGCCCGCTGTTTCACCGGGCGGCGCGGCCGGTCGCGGCGTGATTTACCGCCGCAGGGCCCGGTATGCACTGGCCAGGGCACATAGGTAGCTCGATGTACCGGCGTCGCCGTCGGAGATTCGACCACGGGATTTCGAGACGGGCTGTAAAATTCTCCGCGGGCAGAGATCGGTACAGCGTTCGAGACGTGAAGGCGCGCAACAGTAATTGATTCGGATCGCAGGGCTGATAGCCCCGGGGATCTTCGTACCGGATTGCGTGGACACTACGAGCAGGGGCGCCGCATGATCCGCGTACGGCCGAGTTCATAGAATAGCCATCGCTGCACCGCGGGACCACCGCACCCAGGAAACCCGATTGCCGATCGGCAGGCCTGTGATTTCCGCCCGAGGGCGTCATCAGCCGGATCGTCGAAAGTTCTGGTAATAGCACCGAATCATGCTATGTAGCAGAAAGATTCGATCGTTCTCTTGGTTCGGGCTCTCGCTTCGTTCCGGGCAACCGACGGCACGCTCCAGGAATGTCCCAGCAGGAAATCCCTCGGACGGAAAAGAATCGAAAGGAATGGATATGTCACAGGCTCACCAGGATCGGCTGCGACTACTTTCTTCCGATCAGGAAACCGACGTCGATGCGGTCGTGCGCGACCTGCTCACCGGAGATGCCGCGGGCGTCCCGGCCGACCTCGTCGACGACATCGCCGCGGTCCGCACCCAGTGTCGCCTCGGCACCGAGAAGATTCCCGGTGCGGGCGGCGTGCTACTCGACGCCTTCGCCGCTTGGCCGCTCACCGGCGGCCCGCACCCGCTGATCATCCTGCCCGCCGGACTCGACCCCTCCGGGTGGAAAATGTACGGCGGCGCCATCATCAGGTTGTTGATGCGCCGCTACGCCGTCGTCGCCTACACCGAACGGGGTCTGCCGGGTTCCGAAGGCGAGCTGACGGTGGCAGGGCCCGAGGACATCGCGGACGGGCGCAAGGTCGTCGACTGGGCTCTCGCCAACAGCCGGCTCGACGCCGATCAGGACGCGATCGGCATGCTCGGCATCTCCTACGGTTCCGGCATCAGCCAGCTGGTCGCCAATGCGGACCGGCGGGTCAAAGCGGTCGTCGCCCTCAGCACGTGGGCGGACCTCGGCGAGGCGCTCTACGACAACCAGACCCGGCACATCATGGCCGCGGAAGCCCTCGCCGCGATCAGCGACCGGCCGAGCGACGAACTGGTGAAGGTCCTCGACGACTTCCGGAAGAACACCAATATCGAGGGGGTGCTGGAGTGGACGAAACCGCGCTCGCCCGCGCACCTGAATTCGGCCGGACGGCAATCTGTGCCAACCTTTTTCACCAGTTACTGGCACGAGACCATATTTCCGCAGAACCAGCTGCTCGACTACTTCGATCGCTACACCGGCCCCAAGCGCCTGGACCTCGCTATCGGTGACCACGGCGCCGTCGAGATTCCCGGACTCACCCTGGGCGTCTACACCCGGACCACGGAAGCCGCTTACGACTGGCTGGACCACCACCTGCGCGGGGTGGACAACGGCATCGATCGCGACGGCGTCGTGCACACCGAGACCATGGACACCTTCGTCGTGAAGGCGGCCGCGGACCTCAAATCCTGGTCGAAGTCGATGCTGCGCTACTACCTGACCGCCCCCAGCGGCGGATCCACCGACGGCACGTTGACCGCGGTTCCGACGCCGGAATACAGCCAGAGCATTCAGGCGGGCACCGAACAGGTCCAGGCGGCGAGCACGCTGGTGTTCGACGGTTTCCTCGAGCGACTCCTCATGCCCAAGCGTCAGCTGCTCGACGACGTCGACCGCAGCGCCGCCGCGGTCTGGACCACCGAGTCGCTCCCCAGGCCCCAGCGCATCGCAGGCGCCCCCGAAGTGCAGGTCACCGTCACCCCGTCCGGCAAGACGGTCACCGTGATCGCCTATCTGCTCGACCTCAACCCCTTCACCGGAAAAATGAGGGTCATCACCCATGCCGCTGTCACGGTGAAGAATGCGGAGGCCGGTCGCCCGGAGGCGGTGAACGTCCGATTGCAGGCCGCCGACTACTGGATCCCCGCCGGTCACAAGCTGACGATGATCGTCGACACCAAGGATCACCTGTACGGCGACGAAACCGTCGCGGGCAGCACCGTCACGCTGTCCGACGAGCGCGGTCCGGCTTACGTGGACCTACCCATGTCGTCCTGACCGCCGCGCCCACGGGGCGGCCCGGCAAGGCTGGAGCGCGCCCGGTTCGCGGCATCGCGACAAGCTGTGTGCACCACGCTGCGGTGTGGTGCACACAGCTTGTGTATGGACGCCGAAAGTCGTTGCGGTGGAGCCGTTCACAGTCCGCCGAGGGCGGCGAGGACTTCGAAAGCGGCGTCGCCGCTGGGCCAGAGGAGATCCATCTCGGCGCGGACGGCGGGTGCGAGGACGGGGTCTTGGAGGGCGAGTCCGTTGCCGAAGATCAGGACGTTGGCGCCTGCATCGGCCAAGCGCAGCAAGGGCTTGGTAGCCACGCCTGCACCGAGGACGGCGTCGAGGCCCTCGCCGAGGAAATAGAACCGCCAGAGCGGGCCGAGGTCGCCGCCGTAGACCACCTTGGTGACGTCGACGATGCGGAATCCTTCGATGGCGATGGCGTCGACGAGCCGGAAGTAGTCGGCTCCGTTCGCGAGGGTGCCGCGCAGCGCTGCCACCGAGAGCGAGAGGTCGATGCTGAGGTGCGCGTTGTAGCCCGCCATCGCGATCCGTGCGGGGGACAGCCCGCACTGTTTCGTCAAGCCGAAGTAGTGTGCCCAGTGCGGTTCCGTTGCGCCGCCGCTGAATTCGGCGTGCAGATTGCGCAAGAAGCGGGACAGCAGGTCGAGGCTGATCCGGTGCGACCAGTCCGGGTCGTCGAAGGCGGCCTCGTTGCGCTGCAACGGCATCACCGCCGCCTGTTCGATGGCGTCGAGCCCGAGCGCGAACACGCCTCGGAGGTCTCGGTGCTCGACGAGGATCTCGATGATCCTGCGGTGGTTGCCGACCGCGCGTTCCAGCCGTTGCAGTGCGGTGCCGGTCAGTGTGGTCGTATCGGAGAGTTCGACGATGGTGTCCACCTCGGCGGCGGACAATGGTGTGCCGCAAGCGATGTCGGGGTCGGCGGCGGGCGCGGGCGGTGCGATCACGCCCGCCAGCGCGACGAGCAGCGCGAGTGTGATCGCCAGAATCCATGCGGTGCGCGCGGGACTGTTCGGGTGCGGGACACGCGTGCCTGCCGAATTCATCGTGGCTCCGTTGGTAATGTCTCGGGGCGGGGGTGCTCCGGGTACTCGTCGAAAGATCGTGTGCCCGTGTGAAATCGCCGCGGCGACCTTCGATCGGGAGGCGCCTCTGAGGGCGGGCCAAGCCTAACCGACGCGACTCGACGCGGCCGGTTACGGCGTCAGCCGCGGTGCAATGTGCCCGCGATGGTGCCGCCGAATACGCCCGGCGTGCTGTAGGACAGCGAACCGTCCGGCTGCAGCCGCACCGTCGAGGTGGTGCCCTCGTCGGCGCAATTGGAAGGGCTGTCGGCGGTGAGCCGCGCGACGAAGGTGAGCTGATTCTCCGTCGCGGCGGTGAGTCGCTCGATCCGTGCGCAGCGCTGCCGCGACACCTTGCCGGTGTTGGCCGAGGTGGCCACCTCCTGGCCGACTTTGCCGTCCGCGACGGTCAATTCGATGTCGAAGCCGACCAAGCCGTCCGCGGCGGCGCCGCGCCAGGTGCCGACGAAGGCCTTCGGCACGCTCGTCACGGCCGCGCCCGCTGCGGTGGCGGACGGGCC
>NZ_BDBP01000084.1 GCF_001613045.1 Nocardia lijiangensis NBRC 108240
GCGCCCGCCGCCGAGACGACCCGCGCCAGCGGATCGGTCGCCGCGGCGAGCCCCGCCGAGCCGAGCACCGCGAGCGCAGCGGCCGCGACCACGGCGTAGACCACGAGCGCGATGGAGAGCGCGAGCATGATGGCGCGCGGAATGGTGCGCCGCGGCTCGCGCACCTCCTCGCCGAGGGTGGCGATCCGCGCGTAACCGGCGAAGGCGAAGAACAGCAGCCCGGCCGCTTCCAGCACGTCGCGCGGACCGATCCGGTCCGGCAGCGCCATCGGTTCGGTGTGCGTGCCGGACAGGCCGATCACCGCCACCATCGCCAACACCGCGAGCACGATCGCGACGATGATCCGGGTGGCCAGCGCGGACTTCTGCACGCCGGTGTAATTGATCGCGGTGATCGCCAGCACCGAGGCGACCGCGACCGCGCGGGCCTGCTCCGGCCACGCGTAGTGGCCGACCGTCAACGCCATCGCGGCGCACGAGGCCGTCTTGCCCGCCACGAAGGCCCACCCGGCCAGATATCCCCAGAACGGGCCGAGCCGTTCCCGGCCGTACACGTAGGTTCCGCCCGAGACCGGATACAGCGCGGCCAAACGCGCCGAGGACGTCGCATTGCAATATGCGAGCAGGGCGGCGATGGCGAGCGCGAGCAACAGCCACGAGCCCGCGGCGTCGGCCGCCGGTGCGAGCGCGGCGAAGATCCCGGCGCCGATCATCGAGCCGAGACCGATCAGCACCGAGTCGGTGAGTCCCAGCCTGCGGTGCAGCATGGGATCGTGCGACGTCATGCCAGCATCCTGGACGGTTTCGGTGAACGGCGCGAGAAATTCCGACGGACTTCGCAGGCGCCGATGACGCGAAAGCGCCGCCAGGTCGGGGGGTAACCTGGCGGCGCCGCTGAGTCTCGGACGCCACGCCAGCATCACGACTCGGGTGTCGACGTCCCACAAGCGCCTCTCGGCGAGTGGTCGCTCGAAGCGACGAGGGGTGCGGCCCGGGGCTGTCCGGACGCCGACAGTGACCTTCAACGGGCTCCCGGACGGAACTATTCCGGCGTCCAATTGTGTCGTGCATCACGTGTGGCGCGTAGTGCCGAGTCGCCGCGCGACGCAATGTTTCTGGACGGTAACCGTTTAAGATACGTCGTATTCGTGTGCTCGAACGGGGGGAAATGCCGTGACCGAAGATCCGGTGCTGGTCGAAATGCTTGCCGCGCTGGACCGGAGCCCTGATGTGCTCGCTCTGCGGTTGCGGGTGATCGAACTGCTCGCCGAGCGCGGCCGCCACGCCGAGGCGCTCGCCCAGTGCGGCGCCGCGCTGGGCCAGGAGCCGGGCAATGCCAGGGCGGTGGAATTGCTGCAGCAGTGCACCGCGGCGCTCGCGGGCGGCGTCGCACCGGCCACGCAACCCGCTGCCACGTCGCCCGCCGAAGCGTCGGCCGTCCCGGCTCCCGACGCCGCCGAACCCGCTTCGCCGGAGCCCGAACCGGGTGCCGTGGACTACGACTGGGACGCCGCCGAAGACCAGGTGTCCGACATCATCGCCCCGGCCTTCATCGACTCGGGCCCAACGGAATACGCCGCGGCGCCCGATGCGGGCCTGTTCTCCCGCACCCGGGTGACGCTCGCCGATATCGGCGGCATGGAAGAGGTCAAGCGCCAGCTCGATCTCACCCTGCTCGGCCCGCTGCGAAACCCCGAGCTGGCCAAGGCATTCGGCACGTCCGCGCGCGGCGGCCTGCTGCTGTACGGCCCGCCCGGCTGCGGCAAGACCTTCATCGCCTCGGCGGTGGCGGGCGAGCTCGGCGCGAACTTCTATCCGATCGAAATCGCCGACATCCTCGACATCTACACCGGTGCAAGCGAACGCAATCTGCACAGCGTGTTCGAGGTGGCCCGCCGCAACGCGCCGTGCGTGCTGTTCCTGGACGAGGTGGACGCGCTCGGCCACAAACGCAGCCAGATGTCCGGTTCGTCGACCATGCGCACCGTCGTGAATCAGCTTCTGAACGAAATGGATTCGGCCACCGTCGACAACGAGGGCGTCTACATCCTCGGCGCGACCAATCACCCGTGGGACATCGACGTCGCGCTGCGCAGGCCGGGTCGTTTCGACCGGATGATCCTGGTCGCGCTGCCGGATCCCGCCGCGCGCAAGGCGATCCTGCATTACCACTTGAGGGAGCGCCCGGTGGCGGGCATCGATCTCGGCGCGATCGCCGCGCGCACCGAGGGGTTCTCGGGCGCGGACCTGGCCCACGTGTGCACCTCGGCCACCCAGCTGGCCATGGCGGAATCGATCCGCACCGGCAACGTCCGCCCCATCGGCATGGCGGATCTGGAGGCCGCGATGGCGCAGATCAAGCCCAGCGCGGGCGCGTGGTTCGAATCGGCGCGCAATGTGGTCGAGTTCGCCAACGGCGACGGCAGCTACGACGAGCTCGCCCTGTACATGAAGCGGATGAAGATGCGCTGAAACCCCCTGTCGCATGACTATTTTCGCGCACGACGAGGTCGCGCGGGCCAAGGTCCTCATCGATCTCGGCCGGATCGAGGCGGCGCGGGCGAAGCTGGGCGCGGTGCTCGCCGCCGAACCCGACAACGCCGACGCGCTGATGTTGATGGGCTACGCCTGGTTCCGCACCGGCGAGTACGAGAGGTCCATTGGCTACAGCGCCTCCGCGCTGGCCGTCTTCCCCGACTATCAGTCCGCGCTGCGGGTGCTCGCGCTGGCCGAACAGGAACTGGCGCACCTGGCCGAGCCCGATTCCGCGCAGCGACAACGGCATTACGACCGTGCGCTGGCCGCGGCCACCCGCAGCGCGGAACTGGACCCGGAGTACGTCGAGAACCTGCGCCTGCTCGCGGGGATCCAGTCGGCGACGGACTCGGCCACCGCGCTGGCGACCATCGACCGGGCCATCGAGATCGACCCCGACCGCGCCGACCTGCACCGCGTCCGCGGCTCGATCCTGCGCCGCGGCGGGATTTCCGCATCGGGCGCGGAAGCTGCACTGCGCGAGGCGCTTCGGCTCCAACCCGAGCACGTGGACGCCACCCAGGAACTCGCACTGCTGGATCTGGACCGCGGTGATCGCGAAGCGGGCGAGCGCGGCTTGCGCATGGTCGCGCAGTGGGATCCGAGCCGCGCCGACTTCGTGCGCGAGACCCTGGCCGCGGTGGAACAGCAGGCCGAGGCAGCGGCCCGGCCGGATCCGGTGTCCAGGTCCGTGGCATTGCCGCCGGACGTGCCGGAGTCGCCGGGGTCCAACTGGTGGATCTGGGCGTTGCTCTTCGGCGCCATGGTGGTGCTCCGTCTGATCTTGTCCGCGGCGAGCACGCCGTCCGAACCGGATCCGCCGCGCCAGATTCCGACGCGCATCGTCCCATCCCTGCCGAGGACGCCCTACCTGCCGCCGTCCCTACGGCCCTGGCCGACGAACTTGCCCCGGCCGGGTGTCACGCCTCCTCGCTCGCCGCAGCGCACGCCGCCGATGACGATTCCGCCAAGGGCGACCTGAGCGGGTGCAATAACGACGGGAGACCAGCGCGTTCTCCCGTGCGGTCGACGCCTTCCCGCTCGGTCCGGCAGACCGGCGCGGAGCGGCCCGTCAGGAAACCGTCGCTCGCACGGGCGCGAACAACGCGCCGAGCGCCGAGGCGATCTGCCCGACGGCACGCTCGACCGGGCCGAGCGGCTGGAAGAGGTGACTGAGGGTGAGCCGGATGACGGTCTCGATGCGCGTCGCGAGCTCGTCGTCCGGCAGTTCGGCGAGCTCGTACCGCGCGCGCACCGCGCCGGTGACCGCGCCGAGCGCCCGGCCGAGAACGGGTTCGGGCTCGGTCATCAAGGTCGGCAGCAGGGTGGCGTTGGCGGTCGAGCGCCCGGACAGCACGGCCTCGAGTAGTTCGTTGTCGGAGCCGGTGCGCAGCGTGTAGCCGACCGCGGCGGTCAGGCCCGCGATCACGTCCCCGGGATGTGCGGCCAGGCTGTCGTCGATGCCGACCAGGAACGTCTCCAGCTCGTGCCGGATGACCAGGTCGGCGAGGTCCTGTTTGGTGCCGATCTCCTTGTAGAGCACCGGGCGGCTGACGCCGACGTCCTTGGCCACGCGCGACATGCTCACCGCGCCCCACCCCTCGGTGCAGACGAGTTCGCGCGCGGTCTCGATGACGCGTTCGCGGAGCAGTGACCGCATCCGGGTGTGAAAACTCGCCGCTTCAGGCACGTCATCCATCGTACAGACAGGCATGATTTGTCCGAGCTATTGACAATGACAACAGAAGTGTATTTCCATTGGACATGGAGGCGTTATTTGTAAAGTGCTCCGCACCACACCGGAGCGGCCACTGCACGACCGGCTTCCGGTCCTCCGGCCTCCGCTCGGCCCGCACGCGAGTTCCCCAAGGAGAGCGAGAATGACGACACCCCGAACAGACGCGCCTGCTCAGGCGCTGCACTGGGACGACAGCAAGCGGTATCTGTGGTTGTTCGGCTTGGTGGCGCCCACCGCCGTGCTGCTCGCCGCCTGGCTGGTCCGGGTGTTCAACGAACTCGGGTTGCAGCAGGTGGCGCCGGTCTGGTGGTGGATCGGCCCGCTGCTGGTCTACGTACTGCTGCCGATCCTGGATCGCTTCTTCGGCCCGGACGGGCAGAACCCGCCCGAAGAGGTCATGGAGCAGCTGGAGAACGACAAGTACTACCGGTACTGCACCTACGCCTACATCCCGCTGCAGCTGATGAGCCTGGTGTTCGCCTGCTACCTGTGGACGGCGACGGACCTGTCGTGGCTCGGCATCGACGGCGGCCTCGGCCTGATCTCGAAGATCGGCCTCGCGCTGAGCATCGGCACGATGGGCGGCGTCGGCATCAACACCGCGCACGAACTGGGCCACAAGAAGGACGAGCTGGAGCGCTGGCTGTCCAAGATCACCCTCGCCCAGACGTTCTACGGCCACTTCTACATCGAGCACAACCGCGGCCACCACGTCCGCGTCGCGACCCCCGAGGACCCGGCCAGCGCGCGTTTCGCCGAGACGTTCTGGGCCTTCCTGCCGCGCAGCGTGTGGGGCAGCCTGCGCTCGTCCTGGGAGCTGGAGAAGACCCGGCTGCAGCGAATGGGCAAGAGCCCGTGGTCGATTCACAACGACGTGCTCAACGCCTGGCTCATGTCCGTGGTGCTGTGGGGCGCGCTGGTCGCGGTGTTCGGGCCGGTCGTGTTGCCGTACCTGATCATTCAGGCGGTCTACGGCTTCTCGCTGCTCGAGACGGTGAACTACCTGGAGCACTACGGCCTGCTGCGGCAGCGGACCGCGTCGGGCCGCTACGAGCGGTGCACCCCGGAGCACAGCTGGAACTCCGACCACATCGTCACCAACATCTTCCTGTACCACCTGCAGCGGCACAGCGACCATCACGCCAACCCCACCCGGCGGTATCAGACCCTGCGCAGCATGGACGGCGCGCCGAACCTGCCGAGCGGCTACGCCAGCATGATCGGCCTGGCCTATCTGCCGCCGCTGTGGCGCAAGGTGATGGATCACCGGGTGCTCGCGCACTACGGCGGCGACATCACCCGGGTGAACATCCAGCCGAGCAAGCGCGACCGTGTGCTGGCGACGTACGGGGTGCGGTGATGGCCGTCTACCGCTGTCCCGGCTGCGATTACGCCTACGACGAGGTCGCGGGCGCGCCCCGCGAGGGATTCCCGCCGGGCACGCCGTGGTCCGCGGTGCCCGACGACTGGTGCTGCCCGGACTGCGGCGTCCGGGAAAAGCTCGACTTCGAAAACCCTTCCATCACTACAGGACACGAACGATGAACACCGATTACAAACTTTTCCGATGCGTCCAGTGCGGCTTCGAGTACGACGAAGCCATCGGCTGGCCCGAGGACGGCATCGAGCCGGGCACCCGCTGGGACGACATCCCTGACGACTGGTCCTGCCCCGATTGCGGTGCGGCCAAAGCGGATTTCGAGATGGTCGAGGTCAGTCGCGCATGACCGAGCAGATCGTGATCGTCGGCGCGGGAGTCGCGGGCGCCACCGCGGCAAAGACCCTGCGCGCCGAAGGCTATTCGGGACGCATCGTCCTGGTCGGGGCCGAGGACGCCCTGCCGTACCGGCGTCCCATGGTCTCGAAGGAAATGCTGGCGGGCACCGCGGTCGAGCGAAGGACGCTGCTCGATTCCGCGGAGTCCTGGCGGGACAAAGACATCGAGCTGCGCACCGGCATCCGGGTCGAGGGCATCGACACCGAGCGCGGACACATCCGGTTGGCCGCGGGCGAGACGCTCGGCTACGACCGCCTGCTGCTGGCGACCGGCGCGCGCGCCCGGAGCCTGCCCGCCCCGCAGCGAAATGTGCACACCCTGCGCGGCGCCGCCGATATCGGACCGCTGCGCGCGGCGATCGACGCGGGTAAATCGCTGTTGATCGTCGGCGGCGGGCTGATCGGCTGCGAGGTCGCGGCCACCGCGCGGTCGCTCGGCGCGGAAGTAACCGTCGTGCACGCCGGATCGGCCCCGCTGGACCGTGTTGCCCCGCCCTCGGTCGGCTCGTTCTACCGAAAGCTGCACGCCGACAATGGCGTCGAGATCCTCGACGAGGTGACGCTGACCCGCCTGGAGGGTCGCGAGGACGGCGTCACGGCGACCGCGCACGACGGCAGGAGGTGGTCGGCAGGCGTGGCGCTGATCGCCATCGGCTCGGTTCCCGACACCGATCTCGCGGCGGCGGCGGGGCTGGCCGTCGACGACGGCATCCTCGTCGACGAGCACTACCGCACCTCCGCGCCGGGGGTCTACGCGGCGGGCGACGCGGCCAACCGGTTCGATCCGGACCTCGGCGCGCGCGAACGCACCGAGCACTGGAACAGCGCGCTGGCCCATGGCGCGGCCGCCGCGAGATCGATGCTCGGCAAACCGGCTGCCCGCCGGGACGTCTCGTGGGGCTGGTCCACCCAGTACGGCCTCAACCTGCAGTTCGCGGGCAGGCTGCGGCACGACGACGACTTCGTGCTGCGCGGCACGCTCGCCGAGCCGAACTTCACCGTGCTCGCCCTGCGCCATCGCAGGCTGGTCGGCGCGGTCGCGATCGCGAGGCCGTCGGACATCCGCGCCGCCCGCGAGCTGATCGGCCACGGCGCGGTCCTCGACCTCGTCGCGTGGTCCGACGAATCGCTGGATCTGGCCGAACTCGTCGCCCGCCACGGCGTCGGCGCCGTGCAGCGCTGAGCCTTCGCTGTCGCCACGAGCGGCACCGATCAGGTAATTCTACGCAAAACTGGAAAAGATCGTTTTCTTGACTGATTCCAGAAAAGCTTGCATCATGGGTTCATGCACACCAACGACGCCGACCCTCGCTCCTGGCTGCGAGCGGCGGGCCTGCGGGTTACCGCCCCGCGGGTCGCGGTGCTGAATGCGGTCGCCGACCGGCCGCATACGGACGCCGATCGGGTGGCTGCCACGGTCCGGGAGGCCCTGGGTTCGGTGTCCACACAGGCCGTCTACGACGTGCTGAACGCCTGTGTGCGTGCCGGAATCCTGCGGCGCATCGAACCCGCGGGCTCGCCCGCGCTGTACGAGACCCGGATCGGCGACAACCACCACCACCTGGTGTGCCGGAACTGCGACACGGTCGTCGACGTGGACTGTGTCGTTGGCAGCGCCCCGTGCCTGGAGCCATTGAACGACCACGGCTTCGTGGTCGACGAGGCCGAGGTCGTGTTCTGGGGCCTGTGCCCGACCTGCCGCTCGCGCGAGCGGAGCCAGGACGGGGTGGATTGAGCCCCGCTCACCTCGACGGCCCGGGATCAGCCCATCCCGGGGACATTGCTCAGTTGCGAAGGAGGCTTCGAATGACCAAGCCGACAACCACGAACACGGGAACGCCGGTCGAGAGCGACAACGAATCGCTCACCGCGGGTGCGCAGGGCCCGATCCTGCTGCACGACCACTACCTGATCGAGAAGCTCGCCCAGTTCAACAGGGAACGGGTGCCGGAGCGGATCGTGCACGCCAAGGGCGCGGGCGCCTACGGCGAGCTGGTCGTCACCAACGATGTCAGCGAGTACACCAAGGCCAAGCTGTTCCAGCCCGGCGCGCGCACCGAATCGCTGGTCCGGTTCTCCACCGTCGCGGGCGAGCAGGGCAGCCCCGACACCTGGCGCGACCCGCGCGGTTTCGCGGTGAAGTTCTACACCGAGGACGGCAACTACGACCTCGTCGGCAACAACACCCCGATCTTCTTCATCAAGGATCCGATCAAGTTTCCCGACTTCATTCGCTCGCAGAAGCGGTTGCCGGGCAACGGTCTTCGCGACCACAACATGCAGTGGGACTTCTGGACCCTGCGCCCGGAGACCGCGCACCAAGTGACCTGGCTGATGGGCGATCGCGGCATCCCGAAGACCTACCGGCACATGAACGGCTACGGCTCGCACACCTACCAGTGGATCAACGCTGCCGGTGAGCGCTTCTGGGTGAAGTACCACTTCAAGACCGATCAGGGCATCGACTACCTGACCCAGGCCGAGGCCGACCGGATCGCGGGCGCCGACGCCGATTACCACCGCAAGGACCTGTGGGAGGCGATCGAGCGCGGCGAGTTCCCGAGCTGGACGGTGTCCGTTCAGGTGATGCCGGTGGCCGAGGCGGAGGATTACCGCTTCAACCCGTTCGACCTGACCAAGGTGTGGTCGCACAAGGACTATCCGCTGATCGAGGTCGGCAAGTGGACCCTGAACCGGAACCCGGCGAACTACTTCGTCGATATCGAGCAGGCCGCGTTCGAGCCGTCCAACGTCGTGCCCGGCATCGGCTTCTCGCCGGACAAGATGCTGCTCGGCCGCGTGTTCGCCTACGCCGACGCGCACCGCTACCGCATCGGGACCAACTACGCGCAGCTGCCGCCGAACCAGGCGAGGGCCGCGGAGGTGAACTCCTACTCCAAGGAGGGCGCCATGCGATACCACTACAACGACGCGAGTGTTCCTGTGTACGCGCCGAATTCGTTCGGCGGTCCGCACGCCGACCCGGAGCGCGCGCCCGACGGCGGCATCTGGGACTTCGACCCGACGATCGTGCGGGCCGGCTACGTCCAGCACGCAGAGGACGGCGATTTCACCCAGGCGGGCACGCTCGTTCGCGAGGTGCTGAACGACGATCAGCGGGATCGCCTGGTGGACAACATCGTCGGGCACGTCCTCGGCGGCGTCCGTGAGCCGGTGCTGTCGCGGGTCTTCGAGTACTGGAAGAACGTCGACTCCGAGCTCGGCAAGCGCGTCGAGGAGGGCGTGCGTGCCGGATCGAACGGCAACGGTTCGGCCACGCCGCCCGCACAGGGCTGACGTTCGCAAACGATCAAAGGTGCGCACCGAAACAGGTGCGCACCTTTTGCATTCTCCCGCAGCGGTTCTCGCTGCATTCACCCTCGAACGTGTTCGCGAAACGCGGGATCCAGGCCGTCGAGAATGATCTCGACCTGCTGAGCGAAGGTGTCGGCGGGCATCTGCACGTCGGCGACGTCCAGTCTGGACGTGTAGCGCTTGTGCAGCCGGGGGTAGTTCCGGGACGCGGCTTCGCCCGCCGCCAGCATCTTGCCGAGCCAGTCCGCGACATCGAGCCCGCTGCGCCGGATCACCGCCATCGAGGCCGCTTCTGCCGCGGTGACTCCCACGACGTAGCCGAACAGCACGTTCATCGCGTTGTCCGCGCGCTCATCGTCGAACCCGGCGGATTCGAGCACCGAGAGGACGCCCTCGCAGGAGCGCATCATGTTCGGCCCCAGGTACAGGGTGCCGATTTCGCCGAACACCGCGGCGAGCCACGGGTTGCGCAGGATCAGCCCGCGCAGTTCGGTCGCGAACTCCCGCATGGCGGCGCGCCAGCCCCCGGGGTGCGCGGGATCGGGGACGGTCAGCTCGCCCATCACCTTGTCGGCGGCCAGCTCGACGATCTCGTCCTTGTTGGCGACGTGGGTGTAGAGCGAGGTGGCCCCCGCGTTCAGTTTCGCGCCGAGCTTGCGCATGCTCAGCGCCTCGGTACCCTCGCTGGCCAGCAGTTCGATGGCCGCGTCGACTATCTGCGCGCGGCTCAGCGCGGGCTGGTCGCGCTTGCGCCGCTGCGGCCTCGTCCATACCGACTGGATCTCCCCGTCGTCGATATCCATCAGCGCTCCTCCTCGGTTCTCTCGCCAGGATAACGCGTGCTCGCACGCCGTTCGTGTGATCACACGATGTTCGGTGTTGCAAACAGTGTACGTGTGACCGTACAGTGTTCGGAAGTAGCGCACGCTGTGCGGAACGGGTACTGGAAAGGGCTCCCGATGAATACGACCGACGTCGCAGACGCGACAGGCCGCAACCCGCGGCGCTGGCTGATCCTGATCGTGCTGTGCCTGAGCACCCTGGTGCTGGTCATCGACAACATGGTCTTGAACGTGGCCATCCCGCAGATCGCCACCGATCTCGGGGCGAGCGCCCAGGACATCCAGTGGATCATCGACTCCTACATCCTGGTGTTCGCAGGCCTGCTGCTCACCTCGGGCAGCCTGTCCGACAAGTTCGGCCGCAGGCTGGTGATGGTCGCGGGGTTGGCGCTGTTCGGCGCGGCATCGGTCCTCGCGGCCTTCGCGACGACGCCCGAACTCCTCATCGCGGGCCGGGTGGTCATGGGCATCGGCGGCGCGCTGATCATGCCGAGCACCCTGTCGATCCTGATCACCGTCTTCGACGAGGACGAGCGGCCCAAGGCGATCGCGGCGTGGAGCGCGGTCGCGGTGGTCGGTATGGTCGGCGGCCCGGTCACCGGAGGGCTGCTGCTCGACCACTTCTGGTGGGGTTCGGTGTTCGTCCTGAACGTGCCGGTGGTGGTGCTGGCGATCGTCGCCGCGCTGGTGCTGATGCCGGAATCGAAGGGTCCGTGGCGCAAGCCGGATCTGCCGGGCATGGTGCTGTCCATCGTCGGCATGACCGCGCTGGTCTGGACGATCATCATGGTCCCGACGCACGGGTTCACCGACGCGGGCACCGTGACCGCGGGCGCGGTCGCGGTGATCTCCCTGGCGGGCTTCGTGATTCGCGAGCTGACCACCGACACCCCGATGGTCCCGCTCGAGCTGTTCCGCAACCGGGTCTTCACCGGCTCGAGCTTCTCGCTGGTGCTGCTGACCTTCGCCAACGGCGGCCTGCTGCTGGCGCTCACCCAGTACCTGCAGTTCGTGCTGGAGTACACCCCGACCCAGACCGCGTTCGCGTTCACTCCGATGGCGGTGGCCGTGCTGGTCTGCAACGGAGTCGGGGCCACGCTGGCGAGCAAGGTCGGCAACCGCAGCATCACCGCCTTCGGCCTGACGGTGACCGCCGCCGGCTTCGGGATGCTCACCCTGCTGGAGCCGAGTTCGGAGTTCTGGCTGCCCGCGCTCGCCATGGCCGTCATGGGCGGTGGCTTCGGTCTGGCGATGCCCGCGACGATCGGCGCGCTGATGGGCGCGGTGCCCGGCGAGCACGCGGGCGTCGGCTCCGCGCTCAACGACACCATCCAGCAGGCCGGCGCGGCCCTCGGCGTCGCGGTGCTCGGCGCCATCCTGTCGAGCACCTACTCCGACGCGATGCCCGCGGACGCTCCGGAATCCGGCCGTGAGTCCATCTCGGACGCGCTGACCATCAGCGCCGCCACCGGTGACACCGGCCTGGCCGAGGCGGCCAGGGCGGCCTTCACCTCCGGAATGTCGACCACCTTCGTCGTGGCCGCCTGCTCGGTGCTCGCCGCCGCCGCGCTCTCGCTGGTCCTGCTGCGGGAACGCAAGGCGGATCCGGACGCGCCGGTCACGGAAGCGGACGAGGCTGTCGAGGAGCTCGCCACCGACGCCGCACGCTGAGCGAGCGGACGCCGAGCTATCGAAGAACCGCGCCCCCGGCCGAGAAGGCCGGGGGCGCGGTCGTTTTCGTCGTCAGGTGGGCGGGCCGGTGAGTCCGAAACGCCGTTTCGGTTCGCCGAAGTACGGCGGATCGACCCCGAGGCAGACCTGGCCGGTTTCACGGCCAGGTTGTCGTTTCTCTACAGCAATCCGAACCAGTACAGCATTGTGGCAAGGATCCAGACCACCACGGTTTCCATCGTCGCTCCAATCATCGATCACACCGATTCCATCATCGCTCGCGCAGCGCGGAAGTGTTAGCGAATCCCGATCTACCAGGGGCTTCAGTCATACAAGGTGTTCTTAAGGGCGCGCCAAGACGCGGGCCGCATTGTTTGTGTCAACACCGGAACAACCGGGACAACGGACCTGACGAAGGACGCACAGACGATGATCGGCAAGCTGACCACCGCACTCGCTCTCTCGACCACCACCGCTGCTCTCGTGTTCGGTGCGGGAACGGCTGCCGCCGACACCACCGGAGTCCCCGGCGTCGCGCTCACCGGCCAGGCCACCTGCACCCACAAGGACGACCGGATCGAGATCGAGATCGCCGCCCCGATCGTCTACGCCCAGCCCGGGTACCGCCCCGGCGAGCACCAGCAGATCCGGTACCGCACCGTCGTCTACGACGCGGCCCAGCACACCCTGGCCAGCGCGGGGGAGTGGGAGAAGGGCAAGGCCACCGACACCAAGGCGGCCGAGATGGACGACACCACAGTGAAGGTGCTGCGCAACGACCCGAACGCCTATCAGGTCGTGCAGCAGGTCGAGTGGCTGGCGCCGGACGGGGAGAACCCGGTCGCCGCCACCGATCTCGCCGCCACCGGCTATCTGATCAAGGACGGCCGCACCGTACTCGGCACCTTCGAGTACTGCCAGTAACCAGGGGGAAGGGGGGAACAAGCCACCACCGGGGGTGGGGAACCGGGCGCGGCCTGTCCACGAGGGGTGACAGGCCGGGCCCCGGGGATAACCCGGCCGGGTCGGTCCACGAGGGGTGACCGACCCGGCCGGATCCCTCCGGCGGCGCCATCGACGGCTCTTCCTGGAGCTGGTGGGCGAAGGAGGATCGCCCCCTGCCGAAGGTAACCGTCCGGTCGCAGGCCAGGATTTCCCGCCCAAAGGTATGGGCGGGCCGGTTCACGAGGGGTAACCGGCCCGCCCCATCGTTGTCACCTCGGCGGATCGCGTTCACGGTAAGTTCGTTTGCGGCGCCGAACATCCGGCTGTCACGCTGGATAGATGGAACGCTCGGTCACGCCGACAGGGCCTGCCTACCGCCTGCTGGCCCTCGATCACGAGACGCAGTTGCGCCTCGCCGAAAAGCAGCTGCTCGACGAGTTCGCCACTATGTTCGAGCCCGAAATCGTTGTGGGTTACCTCTTTTCGTCGTACGAGGCGTTCATCGCGCGGGCCACGGTGACGCTGTACCTGCCGACCCTCGCGGAGAAGTTCGCCCGCCAGCGGCTGGAAGCCAGGGCGAAGCTGGAAGGCAAAGTGGCGCAAGCCCGTCCGACCGTCTTGTTCTTGTGCACGCACAACGCGGGCCGTTCCCAGATCGCCCTCGGCTTCTTCACCCATCTCGCTCGCGGCCGTGCGGTGGCTTGGTCGGGCGGCTCGGAGCCGAGTTCGCGGCTCAATCCGGCCGCGGTCGACGCGATGGCCGAGGTCGGCATAGACATCTCGGACGAGTACCCGAAACCGTGGACCGAGGAGATCGTTCGCGCGGCCGACGTCATCGTCACGATGGGCTGTGGGGACACCTGCCCGCTGGTGCCGGGCCCGCGCTACCTGGAGTGGATCATCGAGGACCCGGCCGGATTGGAACTCGAGGACGTGCGGCCCATCCGGGACGACGTGGGGCAGCGGGTCGAGGGTCTGCTCGCGGAACTCGGTGTGCCGGTCCGCTAGTCGCTTCGCTCAGACGACCGGCTGCGCCGTATAAGCGTTCCTCCGCCTTCGCTCCGGCCGTGCGCGGCTACCGACGGACTGCGTCCGGCTGCGTCGGATAGGCGTACCTCCGCCTTCGCTCCGGCCGTGCGCGCCTACCGACGGACTGCGTCCGGCTGCGTCGGATAGGTGGGCAGCTCGTAGGACTCGGTCGCGGTGAGCATCTTCATCATCAGCGGTTTCATCACCTTGGCGGTCATCAGGCGGGCCACCGCGCGCCCCGCGCGGATGCCGAGCCGGGTCTTCGGTGTCATCGCGCGCAGACCGCCGGGCGGCAGTTCCCCGGCCTTGGCGACGAAGGGGCGCAGCACCTCCTCGTAGCGGGCCAGCGCGCGCTCCGGTTCCGTTGCGTGCGCGGCGATTTCACCGGCCAGGACATAGGCGCCCACCAGTGCCATGGCGGTGCCCTGCCCGGTCAGCGGTGAACCGCAGTATCCGGCGTCGCCGAGCAGGGCGACCCGGCCGCGGATCCAGCTCGGCATGTCGATGCGGGCCAGTTCGTCGAAGTAGAAGTCCTCGGCCTCGGTCATCGCGGCGCTGATGAGGGCCGAGTGCCAGCCGCCGCCCGCGAGCCGCTCCCTGATCAACGCCTGCTGCGCCTCGACATTGCGGCGCAGCGCGGGATCCGCGGCGCCGCGGATCATGATGATCGCCTTGGTGGTCGCCGGGTCGGGGTCCGGGCGCAGCCCGATGCCGGTCGCGCCGACCAGTGAGTGCATCGAGAACCAGTGCGGCTCGGTGCCTTTCGGGGTCGGCATGGTGAAGAAGGACATGTAGCCGCCCAGGTAGGTGGCGAAGTCTTCCTCCGGTCCGAACACCAGTTGCCGTGTCGCGGAGTGCAGTCCGTCGGCGCCGATCAGGATGTCGAAGCGCTCGACGGCGCCGGAAGCGAAGGTGACCTCGACACCCGCGGCGTCCTGCCGGACGTCGGTGATCCATTCGCCGTAGCGGTAGTCGGTCCCGCCCTCCTCCGCCAGCGCGTCGAGCAGCACCTGGTTCAGATCACCCCTGGTGATCTCGATTTCGGCGACGCCGCCCTTGCCGTCGAACAACTCGGCGGGCACCCGCAGCTCCTCGCGACCCGCGTCGTCGACGTAGAGCATGCCGCGCTCGTCGAGCTGCTTGGCCGCGATACCGGGCATCAGGCCCATGCGCTCGGCAACATCGCGGCTGGGTCCGCGCAGGTCGACCGCCTGTCCGCCGGGGCGCGGCGCGGTGGCCCGCTCGACGACGGTGGCGTGGATGCCCGCGCGGAGCAGTTGCAGCGCAACGGCGTTGCCGCCGATGCCGCCGCCGCTGATCAGGACGCGCGGGGAGGTCGGGCTGGGGGAGATGCTCACGGTCTGCTCCTTGTTGGTTCGAATGTCTTAGACAAATGTCTAACAGAAAGGTTGCACGTTTGTCTAGTACAAATGTCTAAACTTCCGCTGACCAGGGCGTGCAGACGCCGATGGCCCGGCAGCGGGTAGCTGCCGGGCCATCGGTGCGCGAAATCAGTTCGCGGCGTTCAGATACGCCTTCCAGCCGCCGAATTCGGTGATGTCGGTGGCCGTCAGCGCCGCGTCGTAGGTGCAGGCGAAACCGACCACCGACCTGCCGTCGGCGAGTTCGATGCTGGTCAGCGCCATGGGCGGGGGCAGTTCCGCGAGGAAGCCGCCGAGCCCGGCACGCGAGACGGTGAACAACTCGCCGAGAATCGGCTCGCCGAGCCCGGCACCGTGCCGGACCAGTCCCGGCTTGGCGGGCACGGTGTCGAGTGCGGTCAGCCGATAGGCGTCGCTGGTGCGGATTTCCCCGGCGAACCGGGCGCCGATCCGCTCGAGCTGCCAGTGCAGCGGTTGGCCGCGCAGGTGCGCACCGAACACGGCCAGCTCCACACCGTCGTGGACCAGCAGCGGCGCCTGCTCGAGCCCGGCCACGCGGGCGGCGATATCGATCGCGACCTGATCGCCGAAGGCGGGCGTCACCACCATCACGCCGAACGGAGCGCCCGCCGCGGTCGGCGCGCCGGGAACGGCGACGGCGGCCATGTCCAGCAGATTGCAGAAGTTGGTGTAGGTACCCATGCGCCGGTTGATGCCGATCGGATCCGCCTGCACCGCCGCGATACTCGGGTGTTCGGTGGTGGTCGGCAGCAGCAGCGCGTCGCAATCCAGCAGCAGCGCGGCGTCGGCGCGCGCCCGGGTCAGCGCGTCGAGGTCGGCGGCGAAGGCGGGGCCGGTGGTCGACCCTGCCGCGCCGATGATGGCCGCCACCGTGGGATCCGCGCCCGCCGGATCGGTCGCCAGGAATTCCCCCACCGCGGCATAGCGTTCCGCGACGATCGCGCCGTCGTAGAGCAGGCGGGCGGCGTCCAGCAGGGGCGAGATGTCCAGCTCGATCGTCTCGATGCCGGAATCGGTCACGGCGGCAACGGTTCTGGCGAAGGCATCGCGGTAGTCGCCGGACAGGGCGGCGAGGTCGGCGGCGTGCGGCACCGCCACCCGCGGCGTCCGCGGCGCGGCGAGCCGGACGTTTGCGGGCCAGGTGCGGCTGCGCGGGTCGCCCGCATCGGGGCCCGCCATCACGGCCGCCGCGGCCACCGCGCGATCGAGATCCGGTGCGAACACCGTGACGGCGTCGTAGTCCGCGCAGGCCGGGACGAGGCCGTGCGCGGGGATGATCCCGAGCGTGGCTTTGATGCCGACGATGCCGTGCAGCGCCGCGGGCACCCGCCCCGAGCCCGCGGTGTCGGTGCCGACGCCGATGTCGGCGAGCCCGAGCGCGACCGCGACCGCCGAACCCGAGGACGAGCCACCCGAGATCAGCTCGGGATGGTCGGCATGCCGGACCGCGCCGTACGGGCTCCGGGTGCCGACCAGGCCGGTGGCGAACTGATCCAGGTTCGTCTTGCCGAGCACGATGGCCCCTGCCGTCTGCAGTCGCGCGACCGCCGCTGCGGTAGCCGTTGCCGGATAGGCGAATTCGGGGCACGCCGCGGTGGTGGGCAAGCCCGCGACGTCGATGTTGTCCTTGACCGCGACCAGCTGTCCGGCCAGCGGCAGCGTCTCGCCCGCGGCCAGCCGTCGCTCCACCTCGGCAGCGTCGGCGGCGGTCTCGTGCTCGGGACGCAGCGTGATCCACACCTCGGGGCGGTCCACCTCGGCGATGCGCCGATACGCGGCCGCGACCCGCGCGGTGGGTGAGTCCTGATGGGCGGTGGGGCCGAGAACGCCTGCGGTCATTCAGTCCACTCCGATCACTGCTAGCGGGGTACCCGGCGCCACCTTGGCGCCCGGCGCGGTCAGCACCCTGAGCACCGTGCCCGCACCCGGGCTGTGCACGGGCAGCTCCAGCTTCATGGCCTCCAGGATGGCTATCGGCGCACCGGCCTCGAGCCGCTGCCCCTCCTCGACCTCGACGCGCCACACATTGCCGATCATCGGTGCGGTCACGACCGTCGCGTCGGCGGGCAGCCCGGCCAACGGATCCGCGACGGGTTCCCGCGGCGCCGGTTCGGTCGCGGCGCGCTCGAATTCGCCCGCCGCGTGCCACGCCCGCTTCTCCGCCTCGAACGCCGCTGTCTGCTTTTCTTCGAATTCCGCGATGGCGTCGACATTTTCGGCGAGCAGGCGCAGGTGATCGGCCAGCGCGAAACTACCCTCGCCGACCTCGGCGTCGAAGCGGCCCGCGGCCGCCGCCGCGCGGTGCTCGAGCAGTTCCTCGGGGCTCACCGGCTCCCAGACGATGCGGTCGAAGAAGCGGAACAACCATGGGGTGCCCGGCTCGAAGGGCGCGGCCTGCCGGTAACTGGACCAGATCGGCACGGTCCGGCCGATCAGCTGGTAGCCGCCGGGTGAGGCCATCCCGTAGACGCACAGGTACTTGCCGCCGATGCCGACTGCGTCCGAGGGGGTCCAGGTGCGCGCCGGGTTGTATTTGGTGGTCACCAGGCGGTGCCGCGGATCGAGCGGAACGGCCAGCGGCGCACCGAGATACACGTCGCCGAGGCCGAGCACCAGGTATTCGGCGTCGAACACGGTGTCGCGCACCTGCTCGACGCTGTCGAGTCCGTTGATGCGCCTGATGAATTCGGTATTCGAGGGCAGCCACGGCGCGGTGTCGCGCACGCCGCTGCGATAGCGGTCGATCGCCTCGGCGATGGAGGGATCGTCGAACGAGAGCGGCAGCCGGATGGTCCGGCTCGGCACCACCAGATCGTGGGTCGCCGGCAGCTCCGCTTCCAGCTCGACGAGCGTGCCGAGCAGCCGGTGCTGGGCGAGCACGTCCGGGTCGAAGTGGATGTGCAGCGAGCGCACGCCGGGAGTCACGTCCACGATGCCGGGCAGGCGTGCCGCGGCCAGCGCCTCGGCGAGTGCGTGCACCCGCATGCGCAGCCCCAGATCCAGCACCATCTCGCCGTATTCGACGAGGATGTTGTCGTCACCGCCGCGCAGATACGCCACCCGCGGCCGGTCGTCGTCGCCGGGCGAGGTGCCGAGGACACCGCGATCGCCGAGCGCCTCGCCGGTGCGGGGGGCAGTCGCCTTCGCGCGCCGATCGTCGGAGCGACGCAGGGCCGTCGCCTCGGTGTCGTCGACGGGCACGAATCGGACGGTGTCGCCGGGCCGGAGCTGACCGAGCTTCCACCGGTGCGCCGAGACCACGGTGAGCGGGCAGGCGAAGCCGCCGAGGCTCGGTCCGTCCGGGCCGAGCAGGATCGGGGTGTCGCCGGAGACGTTGAGCGCGCCGACGCTGTAAGGGTTGTCGTGCAGGTTCGACGGGTGCAGTCCGGCCTCGCCGCCGTCGGCCCGCGACCAGGCCGGCTTGGGGCCCTCCAGCCGGATGCCGGTGCGGTTGGCGTGGCTGCCGACTCGCCACGGGTGCGCCGCGAACTGGTCCATGTCCGCGTCGGTGAAGTAGGCGGGCGCGGTCTGCGGGCCGATGCCGACGGCCAGCTGCCACTCGTGGGTGAACTCGGGCCGCGTCGGCGCCGCGGCCGGTTCGCCGAGCTCCGCACGGTCGGCGACGATGTGCAGAACATCGCCCGCCGCAACGGCTTTGCCCGTGGTTCCGCCGAATCCGCCGAGGGTGAAGGTGGACGCGCTGCCGTGGTAGAGCGGGGCGTCGAGGCCGCCGCGCACGGCGAGATAGGTGCGCAGACCGGTGCCGGTCGGTGCGCCGATGTCGAGCACCGCGCCCGCGGGGACCGTGATCGGTTCCCACATCGGCGCCGGGTCGTGGTCGACGGTGATCGGTGCGTCCGCGCCGGTCACGCAGACCACCGTGGCGGCGGCGAAGTGCAGGCGCGGACCCTGGAGCGTGCACTCCAGCGCGGGCACGCCCGGCGGATTACCGACCGCGACATTGGCGAGGGTGAACGAGAGATCGTCCATCGGTCCGGACGGCGGAATCCCCACCTCCCACAGGCCGATTCGACCAGGAAGATCCTGGATGGTGGTCATGGTGCCGCCGCGCAGCACGTCGATGCGCGCCGCCTCGGGATGGATGCTGGCCAGCGTTGCGGTGCCGTGCGCGGCGCTGCGCACCCTCGGATCCGTTGCCGCGGCGCGTAATTGGGCGATGTTGGTCTGCACGCCGTGAATCCGGGTCGCGGCGAGGGCGTCGGCCAGGCCGTCGAGGGCGGCGTCGCGAGTGGGAGCCGCGGCGATCACCTTGGCCAGCAGCGGGTCGTAGTACGGGCTCACCTCGGTGCCGGTGCTCACCCAGGTGTCGACGCGCACGTCGGCGGGGAATTCGGCGGCCGTGACGAGTCCGGCGCTCGGCTGGTAGTCCTGGCCGGGATCCTCGGCGTAGACCCGGGCTTCGACGGCCCAGCCGGACGGGGCCGGACCGGTCTCCGCCAGCCCGTCCAGCATGGTCGCGTCCCCGCCCGCGAGGCGCAGCATCCACTCGACCAGGTCGACGCCGGTGATCGCCTCGGTCACCGGGTGTTCCACCTGGAGCCGGGTGTTCATCTCGAGGAACGAGGCCGCGCCGAGCTCGGAGTCGTAGACGAATTCCACCGTGCCCGCCGAGCGGTAGTCGACGGACCTGGCCAACTCCCGTGACACGGTGAGCAATTGGTTGGTCAGCTCCTCGCCGAGCCCCGGCGCGGGCGCTTCCTCGATCACCTTCTGGTTGCGCCGCTGCAACGAGCAGTCCCTGGTGCCGAGGCTGACCACCCGGCCGTGCCCGTCACCGAACAACTGCACCTCGACGTGCCTGGCGCGGGCCACGAAACGCTCCAGGAAGACTCCCGTCGAGGAGAAGTTCGTGGCGGCGAGGCGCTGCACCCGCCGGTAGGCCGCGCGGAGTTCGTCCGCGGTGAAACAGCTCTGCATGCCGATGCCGCCACCGCCGCCGACGGCCTTGAGCATCACCGGAAAACCGATCCGCTCCGCCTCGGCCACCGCGTGGTCGGCCGAATCCAGCAGGCCGCGCCCGGGAATCAGCGGCACCCCGACGCGTTTCGCGGCCTCGCGTGCGGTGTGCTTGTCGCCGAAGATCCGCAGCTGCTCCGGCGTAGGACCGACGAACGCGATGCCTGCTTCGGCCACCGCGGTCGCGAAATCCGCGTTCTCCGAGAGGAATCCGTAGCCGGGATGAATCGCGCCCGCGCCGGTCGCCAGCGCCGCCTCGATCACCAGGTCGGCGCGCAGATACGACTCGGCGGCCTGCGCGGGGCCGAGCCGGACCGCGGCATCGGCGAATTCGACATGCGGCGCCGCGGCGTCCGCGTCGGAGTAGACGGCGACGGTCTTCAGGCCGAGCGCCTTCGCGGTCCGCAGCACCCGGCTCGCGATCTCGCCGCGGTTGGCGACGAGCACAGTATCGAAATCCACCGTGGGCTCCCTCTATTCAGTTGCCATCGACATCGCGGTGATGGCGCGGGTGACGCGCTCCAGAACGACGTCGAGTGATTCCCCGATGTGGGTGTGCAGCAGGCGATACGCCAGCGGCAGGTCTTCGGCGAGCACCGCGTCGAGGATCGCGAGGTGCTCGGTGATCGTGGTCTCGATCCGGTTGTTGACCATGAAGTCGTACATGCGCACGTGCCGGATCCGGGAGTTCGCCGATTTCAGCGCGCGCACCAGTTCGGCATTGCCCGCGGCGGTGAGCAGGGTGACGTGGAATTCCTCGTCGCGCACCACGAAACCCGGCTCCTGCTCCGGCGGATCGGCCTGCAATTCGAGCCAGCTCGCCCGCTCGGCCTCCAGCAGCGCGCGGTCGTGGCGCACCTCGGGATTGCCGATGGCGCGCTGAATCCCGCCGAGCTCCAAGGTGATTCGCAACTCGTACAGATCGCGAATCAGCGGAATGCTCGGCCGCACCGGGCTGAAGCCGTACTCCTCGCGGCGCAGCAATCCGTCCGAGCACAGCACGGTGAGCGCCTCTCGGATCGGCGTGCGCGAAATACCGAAGCGCGCAGACAATTTCGGCTCGGTCAGCCGCTCCCCGAACTTGATGTCCCCATTCATCAGCTCATCGCGCAACGTCGTATACACCACGTCCCGCAACGGCCTTCCCGCTGCATCAGCCAGCGTGGCCACCCGTGTCGACATGCATGTATACGCTATGGACCTCGCGTTTCCACCATGTGTCCGCAAGTTATCAAGCGGTAAGCGTCTCCTCACCGCCCCCGCTCACAACCCTACCGCCGCTCACCCCCGCACCAGCTCGACCCGCATCCCGGGATACGGATCCACGATCCGCCGCGGTACATCGACACGCAGCGCGTCTTGGAGTTCGAGCAGCCGGGTTCCTGCCACGTAGTGCCGCCCGCGCGTTTCGCCGCGGGGTGTCAGCAAGCCCAGGTCGGTGAGTGCCCTGAGGTCGCGCGTCGCGGTGCGCTGATCGACCTGAGCCCTGGTGAGGTAGCCGTGCCGTCGGATGCGAAAGCCGATCAGCGCGTCGTAGAGAATGTCGGTCACCCGCTCTGGCAGCTTGTGGGCGTTGGCCAACTCGTCGAGCCGCAGCCAGGCATGCTCGGTGCGATGCATGCGCCCTTCCACGGTCTGGGCCTGGATGTCGTGGGCTCGCAGATTGAATTTCAGCCACAGCTGCGCGTCGTACTCCGGTGACCACACGCCCGAGCTCGAGCGGGCCAGCACCCGGTAATAGTCGTCGGTATTGACGCCGAGCCATTCTTCGATGCTGCAGAAGGTGGGTTCGGCGAGTCCACCGCGTGACACCACCAGCGTCTGCAGTGCTCGGGCCATACGGCCGTTGCCGTCGCGAAACGGGTGAATCATCACGAGATTCAGGTGCGCCATGGCTCCCAGCACGATCGGATCGCCGCCCGTGGCCAACGCCTCGGCCAACTCCGACATCAACTGCGGCACCATCGCCGAGCCGGGCCCCTCGTACACGGAGTCGCCGGTGCTGTCGTCGCGCACATAGATCGGTCCGGTGCGATATTGGCCCGGGCTCTTGCTCAGATCGTGGCCGAGCATCATGAAGTGCAGTGCCCTGATGGTGGATTCATCGATCGCGCCCGCGCCTTGCGCCATGGTCAGTACGTAACCGAGCGCCTGGCGATAGCCGCGGATCTCGGCGAAGGTGCGTTCGTCCGCGGTCAGCGCTTCCTCGTAGTCCACGGCTGCCGCGGCATCGTCGGTCTCTACGACATACCCTTCGATGCTGTTGGAGCCGCGGATCGCACGTGCCATGAGGTTGCGCCGGAGCAGTCCGGGCCAGCGCTTGGGGACACGCATCGCCGACGCCATGGCGTCGCGGCGCCGGTAGATGCCGGCCAGCACCGCGGTGTCGATCGCATCGAGCTCCGGAGTTGTGTACAGCATGTGTGCCCCCTCGAATGTCCTGTTGTCTCTAATCTTGGGACAGATCTGTTTGGTGTGTCTCTAGATTAGCGACATCACGCCACTCGTTCTCTGTCCATCGTGGGCGAATATTCACCGCGCCTGGGGATGGGTGGGGAGGAGACTGCAACAGCGGGCTACACGGGGGTGTCGTCGATTGTCATATCGGACGGCGAAGCTGGGGGCAGCCCCGGTACCGGGGATGCTGCCGTCCCTCATCGGCATGCCGCCCGGTCGCGCCTTCGGTCGGTGCCCCGGCGCCGGGGTGTAGACCTATTGCCGCTGGGAGGAAGCGATGGATGCCTCCGTGTTCGTCGGATTGCTGGCGTTGGTGTGCGGGCTGCTCGCCGTGATCGCCGCGACCGTCTGGTGGCCGGTGCCGGGCGAGTCACCAGACGGCGAGCCGCCGCTGGCCGATGCCGAACGGCGCGGCGTAGCGGACGGTTCCGCTGCCGGCCCCCTGCCCCGAAAGCGATCCAATCCGCGCGTCACCGCGCCGTGAGCCCGCCGAGTAGGTCGCGCATCAGATCCGCGGCTTGCGGACGGCCGCCCTCCACCTCGGTGAGCGTCAGCGAGAGTTCGGTGAGTGCCCCGTACAGCGCACTCGCGAGCAACTCGGCCGGGTAAGGCTTGATCAACTCGTCCGCCAGGAGCGTCCGGGCGGCGTCGATGACCAGCCGGCCGAGATGCTGCCGATCCAGCTCGCGCCAGCGCTGCCAGCCCAGTGCGATGGGGCCGTTGATCAGCACGATCTTGCGATAGTCGGGGTCGGTGCAGACGTCGAGGAACTCTTCGATACCCCGTTCGGCCTGGTCGAGCGGATCCGATCCCGCCGCCGTCGCCGCGCGTATCCGTTGCGCCGCTTGGCTTTCCAGTTCGTCGAAGACTGCCTCGAACAGGCCGCGCTTGCCGTCGAAGTGGTGGTAGAGCGCGCCGCGGGTGAGGCCCGCGGCCCGGACCAACTCCTCCGCCGACAGCTTGGCGTAGTCGCGCTCGACGAACAGTCGCCGCCCGGTGTCGAGCAGCGTCTGGCGGGTGTTCTCGGCGTATTTGTCCCGCATCGTCTTGACAGTCTCCATACAACAGGGATATCACATACATAATGAATCTCGGATACACGTTGCATGAAAGCAGGTCGAGATGAGTAAATCGGCGGACGTCGTAGTCGTCGGCGCGGGTGTGGCGGGGTTGGTGGCCGCTCGCGAGCTGGTCCGCGCGGGAAAGGAGGTGCTGGTCCTCGAGGCGCGGGACCGAGTGGGGGGACGGTTGCTCAACGAAGACCTGCTCGACGGCGTCCCGATCGAAATGGGCGGCCAGTGGGTCGGTCCGGGGCAGGACCGGGTGCTCGGCTTGATCGCCGAACTCGGGCTTTCCACGTTTCCCACCCACGTCGTAGGCCAGAACATCGGCGAGTTCGGCGGGACGCGTTCGGTCTACACCGGCCGGATTCCCAAGATGAATCCGCTCGCGCTGGCGGATATAGGGCAGGCCCAGCTGCGGTTGGACCGGGTGGCGCGCGCGGTCGCCGAACGCGCACCGTGGCTCGCGCCGCAAGCGGACCGGCTGGACGGGCAGACCTTCGCGACCTGGATGAACAGGCATGCCTACACGCCCACCGGCCGTGCGTTCCTGCGGCTGATCACCGAGGCCGTGTTCGCCGCGGAACCGGAGGACATCTCCGCGCTGTGGGCGGCCTTCTATGTCGGCGCGGCGGGTGGGCTGGACGCGCTGATCAACACCGAAGGCGGCGCGCAGCAGGACCGCGTCGTCGGCGGCACCCAGCGGATCGCGCAGCGGCTCGCCGAGCAGCTGGGCGAGCGCGTCGTGCTCGATGCTCCGGTGACGGACCTGACCTGGGGCGACGGCGGGCTGGAGGTCTCGGCCGGGCGCACGGTCGTGTCGGCGAAGCGCGCGGTGATCGCGGTGCCGCCGCCGCTGGCGGCCAGGATTCGCTATCGGCCGGGGCTGCCCGGCGGGCGCGATCAGCTCGTCCAGCGCATGCCGATGGGGCGCGTCATCAAGATCAATGTCGCCTACTCCGAACCGTTTTGGCGCGCGCAGGGCTTCAACGGGCAGGCGAACAGCGATCGGCGACCCTTCGGCACCGTCTTCGACAACACCCCGCCGGACGGCACGCCCGGCGTGCTGGTCGGCTTCTTCGAAGGCAAGCACGCCGACTCCGCTTCCCGGCTGGACCCCGAAGCGCGCCGAGCCCAGGTGCTGACAGATCTCGTCGGCTACTTCGGCCCGGCGGCGGCCCAGCCGATCGCCTACCTCGAACGCGACTGGGCCGAGGAGGAGTACAGCCGCGGCTGCTACGGGGCCTTCGCGACACCGTCCACCCTCACTCGCTTCGGCCCGGCGCTGCGCGAACCCATCGGACCGCTGCACTGGGCGGGCACCGAGACCGCCACCCGCTGGGCGGGATACATCGATGGCGCGGTGGAATCCGGAGAGCGGGCAGCAGGCGAAGTGCTCGTCGCGTTGGAGCGGAACCGCGCGGCGGTGGACTGACTCGGCCACCCATTCGGTGGAATAAAGAAGGGCCCCTGACCGGAAGACCGGTCAGGGGCCCATCGTGTCTCACCCAGGATTTGAACCCGCGACCTCTTCGTCCCGAACGAAGCGCGCTACCAAGCTGCCCCCCTACTGATCCGCTCGGTCTTTCGGATAGAGCTGATCCAAATTGATGAGCACCACATCGCCCTGGTTGGCGGCCGCCTGCAAGGCTGGCATGAATCCTGCCGCGCTGTAACAGGTCAGCTTGGTGCGTGAGGTGTCGAACTTCGAGGAGAGCAGGTCGCGAATGCGGTGCAGGCGGTCGAGATGCCCCATGCCCATCACCTCGTTCCATTTCGCCTCGCCGATGGACAGCAGTGCCTCGGTGCCGTCCGATAGCTCCCCGAACACCGCTATGTCGACCTCATGTGTGACCTTTTGCGTTGGATCGTTGACCATCCCGCTGCCAACCCGAGTGATATGGCCCCCGAACAGATCGTCGGGGGCGTAGTCGGCAACCCAGATACGGCAGACTTCCTCGAAATGCGGACCGAGCACATTGCTTTCGAAGCGGTGTCGCCGTCGTTTCCACAGCCGCGCGGAGTCGCGGGCGCGTTCCCATTCGGCCCAGTCGGGCCGGGTGATCGCCTGATAGAAGGTGACCAGCGGTTCGTTGATCCGGTAGATCATGCGGTTACCGCGGAAGAGGTCCGATTCGCGTCGCAGCAGACCGCAGTCTTCCAAAACGGCCAGGGGATGAGTGATGTCGCTGGCTTTGCGCCCGACATACGAGGCTATGCCACCACTCGTCGAGTTTCCGTGGGCTACTGCGGCAAGCACCGAGTGGTACAGGCCTGGGTCGCGCAAACCCGGTTCTTCGCTGAGCAGGTATCTGGCCTCTCGAAAGAGTGGACTCGACGGGTTGAGTGCGGTGCGCAGCACCCAGTCATCGAAATCCGCAAGGTTCGCCGGAGCGTCGTCTTCTACGAATTCGCGCCGGTAGGCTGGGGTTCCACCCACGACGGCATGGACGAGAAATGCCAGGCGCGGGTCCGCGATCTCCCAAAACTCGGCTGCTAGAAGGTAATCCAAGGTGGGAACGATCAGTTCCAGCCCTGCTCGTCCACGTAGCGGCGCGCCACCGGCGAGCAGTGACCCCATGAACGACATAGCCGAACCGCACAGCAGCAACCGGGCCCGCGAGTTACGTCGTTCGGCGCGTCGTGGTGCCAAGGCGGACTGAATGATCGACGGCAGCACCGGGCTCGCCTTCGCCAGGTACGGGAATTCATCGATCACAACCGGAAGCTCGCGTTCCCCCGATACCGCCAGCAGGGTGTCGACTGCCTGCCGCCAATCGTCGAAGTGGATCGGCAACGGCGACTGGGTGAACTCGGCCACCGCCGCGGCCAGATAGCGCAGTGACTCCGATTCGGTGGCCTGATCAGCGGCGAAGTAGAACCCGCCCGTGGCCTCGCACAGCGCCTCCAAGAGGAACGTCTTACCTTGACGGCGACGGCCGGACACGACGCCGAGGGTTGCGTTCGGTTGCCCGCTGGTAGCGAATCCGATCAGGGCTCGCCATTCCCTGTCGCGATCGAACATGTCGTTGGGTTTGCTGATCAGCGGATCCACCTCCGTAGTTTGAGGAAGCACACTTCCTCTAAGTGTACTTCCTCAAAACAAGCCAGTTCGGCCGCTCTTCAAGTACCAAAATCCCAAACAGGTGCAGTCTGGAGGCGTGTGATCAGTGCCGACTACTTCACGAGTTGCGCGCGTGGCGTGAAGAGCTGATCGATTTGGCTCAGAAGGGCAACTGTCGTGACCGGACAAAAAAGTTGCCCCTGGCTCCAAGAGCCAGGGGCAACCGTTTTGTGTCTCAACCACACAGTCGGGGTGACAGGATTTGAACCTGCGACCTCTTCGTCCCGAACGAAGCGCGCTACCAAGCTGCGCCACACCCCGTGAAGCGAACCTGGAGTAGCTTACAACAGGGAAGGTCCAGACGTTAAACCCGCAGGTCAATCAGCTTTCGAAGGAGCGGATACTGCGGAAGATCCGCTTGGCGGTTTCCGGGTCGACCGCGTTCGGGACGCCGGTGTCGGCGGCGATGACCATGACGAAGCTGCCGATGTCGGCCGAAGTGGCGAAGGTGTACACCGAGTACTCGGTGGCGCAGCCGGGCTTCGCGTCGGTGATGGCGCCCCTGGTCTCCACGAAGGTGCCGTGCTGGGCGCCGTCGAGGGAGTCCAGCGGCTGCGGTGCGCCGGGAACGCCGCCGCCGGGTGCGTTGGAGTAGGCGATCTTCGCCGTCTTCGTGCCGAGTTCGGTTGCGGCGCTGACGGTATCGGTGGTTTCCGAGCCGGTGACGAACGCTACGGTGCGCGTCGATCCCGGGCAGTAGTCCTTGCCCTCGGTGGCGTACCCCTTGCCGCCGACGGTGTTGGGCGGCTTGCCGAACCCGCCGGAGGCTCCGGGATCGCCGACGGCCCAGTCGGCGGGCACGTCGTAGGCGGCGCCGCTGTCCGGCGCGAGGACCACCTGATACCCCGGCACCACCGGAGGCCCGGCCTGTGCCGCCTGCCGCCGCGCGGGCGCTCGGGTCACGGCCGAGGTGGTGAGCGCGCTCACCATCGACGGCGTGCCCTCCGCACTGGCTTCGTCCGCCCCGCCCGTGGCTACCGCGGCCACCGCGCCGGCCATCACCACCGTCGCCGCGATTCCGACGCCGATCCACGCTCGACCGCCCGGGGAACGGCCCTGCCGTTGCGGAGCTATCGCGAACTCCCCGTGCACGCCCCCGATCGCACCCGCCGACGGCGGCCATCCGGTGGGCGCGCCGTAGTTCTGTCGCGTCGCCCCGGAGAAGTCGATCCCGCCGAGCTGCTGAGGGCCCCGTACGGTCGAGTGCTGGGCGTGCGGGCCTGCCCCGTAACCGATCTGCGCCGAGCCCGAAACGAACTCGACCGGGGGGTAAGGAGTCTGCTGTCCCACCGGGGCCATGCGCGCGTCAGGCTGTGCCGAGCCCGAAGCGAACTCGACCGGGGCGTAAGGAGTCTGCTGCCCCGCCGGGGCCATGCGCTCGGCTGGCGCCGACCCGGTCACGGACTGAACGGGCGAAAGACACTCGGTGGCTGGGGGATTCAGAGCGGCTGTGCCGCCGAACTCCGGTTGGGCCGGTGCCGCAGCCGCGGTGCGAGCCGGCGCGCCGGACATGCCGACGGCGGCGAGTTCGGTGCGCGGCTCGTCGAATCCTCTGCTCAAAGTCGTCCCCTAGTCGACTGATTCAAGTTTCGGCACGCGACCCTACCGGGTCGGCGGAGGACTGTCCGCGCCCGGTCGGGGCGGACAAGCCTTGCGCCGGTTGGCGTGTCGAGCTAGGGGGTCGCCGCAGCCGGATTCACCGCGCCGCGCACGGCGCTCAGCGAGAGACGGTCTCCGAGGTCGAAAGCCCCCGGTTGCTCTCGGCGGCCGGACGCTTCGGGGGCGCGGCGACGAGGGTGAGCAGCGTGGCTTCGGGGCGGCAGCAGAACCGGTACGGCGCCCACGGCGAGGTGCCGATGCCCGCGGAGACGTGCAGCTGGGTGTGCTCGCCCCACTTCGACGGGCCCTTCACGCGCGACTTGTCGATGCCGCAGTTGGTGACCAGCGCGCCGTAGCCCGGCAGCACCAGCTGGCCGCCGTGGGTGTGTCCGGCGAGCACCAGGTCGTAGCCGTCGTCGGCGAAGCGGTCGAGCACCCGGGGCTCGGGGGAGTGGGTGAGGCCGATGCGCAGATCGGCCAGCGGGTTCGGGGCGCCCGCGACCGTGTCGTACCGGTCGCGCTGCAGGTGCGGGTCGTCGACGCCCGCGGTGGCGATCCGGACGCCCGCCACCTCGAGATCGCGGCGCACGTGGGTGAGATCGAGCCAGCCGCGTTCGGTGAACGCCGCCCGCAGGTCCTTCCACGGCAGCGGCGCGCCGTAGACGCGGCGGTGGTCCTTCTTGAAGTACTTCAGCGGGTTCTTCGCCACCGGCGCGAAGTAGTCGTTGCTGCCGAAAACGAAAAGGCCCGGGCGGGACAGCAATCCGCCGAGGGCCTGCACCACCGCGGGCACCGACTTCTGGTGCGAGAGATTGTCGCCGGTGTTGATCACCAGGTCCGGCTCCAGCCGATCCAGCTCACGCAGCCACTGCTGCTTGAGCTTCTGGCCGGGCATCATGTGCAGATCGCTGATGTGCAGTACCCGTAGGCTCGACGATCCTGGCGGCAGCACCGGCATGGTGGCCTCGCGCAGGATGAACGCGTTGCGCTCGATCAGCGAGGCATAGCCGATTCCGGCTACCGCGGCCCCGGTGGCTCCCAGCGCGGTGCGACGGACGGCGGAGGTCGAGATTACGGGCATTTGCCCAGCATAGGTGAGGCTGCCTCGGATCGCCGAGTGTGTTTCCGCACAAGGCCGCCGAATCGGCCGTGAGGGTCTGTGAGCTGCGTTCTTCCCGGTTCGCCCGCACAGGTTGCCGCAGCGACGCCGCGGCGAAATGTGGTGGGCCCGGCGACGGCGACCGGCTACCGTGTGCCTCATGTCGGAACTCAAAGATCGGCTGCGGACGGACATGACCGCCGCGATGAAAGCCAAGGACACGCTGCGCCTCGCCACGTTGCGCATGCTGCTGGCCGCGATCCAGAACGCCGAGGTCGCAGGCACGGAGGCGCGTGAACTCTCCGACGCCGAGGTGGTCGCGGTGCTGCAGAAGGAGGCGAAGAAGCGCAACGAGTCGGCGGAGGTCTACACCCAGGCCGGTCGCGGCGAGCTCGCCGCCAACGAACACGCCGAGGCCAGGATCATCGACGAGTACCTGCCGACCCAGCTGACCGAGGCCGAGATCGCCGATCTCGCGGACACCGCGATCGCCCAGGTCGCCGAGGAGCTCGGCGAGCGTCCCGGCATGCGCCAGATGGGCCAGGTCATGAAGATCGCGACCGCCCTCGCCGCGGGCAAGGCCGACGGCTCGCGCATCTCCGCGGCCGTCAAAGCCCGGCTCTGAACACTGCCCGAAACCAGAACCGCCGACCGAGCGCATCAGCGCCGGTCGGCGGTTCTTTGTCTATTGCCTACCTCGGCCACCAAGGCGGCAGCGGGAAGCCGGGCGGCAGCGCCGGTGGCGGCGGCATCGGCCCGGGTGGGGGCGCGGCCGGTGCCTGGCGCTGAGTGCCGTCGCTGATGTAGATCGTGATCACCGAGCCGGGGATGGCCGACCCGTTCGGCGCCGTGCTCATCACGCTGCCCTTGGGCGGCGGGCCGGATCCGTTGACGACCGAGACCTGGAAGCCCGCGGCGGTCAGTGCCGTGGTCGCCTCGGCCTGCGACATGCCGACCACGTCGGGCACCTGAGCGTTGTTCGCGCCGCGGACGTACTTGTCGTCCAGCGGTGGCAGGCCGGGCGGCGGGAAGTTGCCGACCACCGGCTTGATCGCGTTGAACCAGGTGCGCGCGGGTTCGTTACCGCCGAACAGGTTGCCGTCGCCGCAGTTGCGCAGCGGGAACGAGCAGATCTCGCCGGGGGTCGGGCTGTCGCCGTAGACGTAGACCGCGGCGGCCAGCGAGTTGGTGAAGCCGAGGAAGGCCGAGGAGCGGTGGCTTTCGGTGGTTCCCGTCTTGCCGGCCATCGGCAGGTTCCAGCCGGTCGCCTGGGCCGCACCGGTCGCGGTGCCCGCCGTGTCGTCCTTGCTCATGGCATTGGCCAGCGTGTTGGCAAGGCCGGGCTCGACGACCTGCTCGCAGGCCTGCTGGGTGAGCGGAACCTGCTTACCGCTGCGGTCGATGACCTCCTTGATCGGCGAGGGCGGGCACCAGCGTCCGCCGGAGGCCAGCGTCGCGGCGACGTTGGAGAGCTCGAGCGGGTTGATCGCGACCGGGCCGAGGGTGAACGAGCCGAGGTTCTGGTCCTTGATCATGTCGGCCAGGCTCTGGTTGCTGTGCCCGGAGCTGCCCGGGTTGGTGAACGAGCGCATGCCGAGCCGCACCGCCATGTCGACGGTCGGGGTCACGCCGACGGCCTGGATCAGCTTGACGAACGCGGTGTTCGGCGAGGTGGCCAGCGCCTCGGTCACCGACATCGGCGACTTGTAGCGGCCCGCGTTCTCCACGCAGTAGGTGGCGGGCGGGCAGCCCCGCGCGCCGCCGTTGCCCATGCCCTTCGCGTCGAAGCGGCCCGGCACATCGAGCTGGGATTCGATGCCCATGCCCTTCTCCATGGCCGCGGCGGTGGTGAAGACCTTGAAGACCGAGCCTGCGCCGTCGCCGACCATCGAGAACGGCTGCGGTTGCACCGTCTCGTTGACGTCGCGGTTGAGGCCGTAGGTGCGACTGCTGGCCATGGCGACCACGGCGTGCGAGTCCTGGCCGGGCGCGACCACCGACATCACCTCGGCGATGTCGTCGAGGTTCGGGTTGGCGGCGTCGGTGACCGCGCGCTTGACCGAGTCCTGCACGGCCGGGTCGAGGGTGGTCTTGATCAGGTAGCCGCCCTTGTCGACCTGTTCGCGGCTGATGCCCGACTCGGCCAGGTACTGCACCGCGTAATCGCAGAAGAAGCCGCGGTCCTGGGCGGCGATGCAGCCGCGCGGCAGGCCCTTCGGCTCGGGCAGCACGCCGAGCGGCTCCGACTTGGCCTTGCGGAACTCCTCGGCGCGGGTCGGGATGTTCTGGATCATCGTGTCCAGCACGGTGTTCCGGCGTTCCAGCACGCCCTGGGCGTTGGTGTAGGGGTTCAGCTTGGAGCTGGACTGCACCATGCCCGCGAGCATCGCCGACTGCGGGACGTTCAGGTCGGCGGCGTCGACGCCGAAGTAGGTCTGTGCCGCGTCCTGGATGCCGTAGGACGAATTGCCGAAGGGCACGAGGTTCAAGTACCTGGTGAGGATCTCGTCCTTGGTGAGTTCCTTGTCCAGGGTCAACGCCATGCGGATCTCGCGGATCTTGCGCGCCGGAGTGGTCTCGATCGCCGCGCGGCGTTCGGCGTCGGTCTTGGCGACAACGAGCAGCTGGAAGTTCTTCACGTACTGCTGGTCGAGGGTGGACGCGCCCTGCTGCACCTCGCCGCTGGTGGTGTTGGTGAGGAACGCGCGCATCGTGCCCTGCCAGTCCACACCGTCGTGGTCGGCGAAGCGGCGGTCCTCGATGGAGATGATCGCCAGCTTCATGTTGTTGGCGATCCGCTCGCTCGGCACCTCGAACCTGCGTTGCTCGTAGAGCCAGGCGATGGGCGTCCCGTTCGTATCGACCATGGTCGATACCGCGGGAACGGTGCCCTCGACCAATTCCGCGGAGACGTTGTCCACGGCGTCGGCGGCGCGGTTGGAGACGAATCCGAATCCACCGGCGAGCGGGAAGAGCAGCCCGGCAACGAGCACTGCGGCCAGCGCGCAGCTGCCCGCCAGCTTCGCGAGCGTATGTGTGATCGGCACATTCGACACGTTCCCAAGGGTACGGGGTGCGGTTCGCGCCCCTCTCGAGTGTGTTTGTCGGAGCGCGAGATCCGGTGCTCATTTCGGCTCGTTGGGCGTGTCGCTGGGGCGTGTCCGGCGTGTCGTACATGGGCGCGTCGCGAATCGGGCCGACTGCTCGGTTCTCTATCACGTTTGCAGGGACGGGCGTACCAAAAAATCTCGAGACGGTCTTGCGCTCGGGCCATACCTTTACCTAGATTGAGAACCCAGTGTGATGGAGCTAACACTCAAAGTGGAATGTGGTTCAGAGCGCAGCGGGGTTCGGGTTGCTGCGACCTGGCACGCGATTCTGGAGCGCCGTTGACCCGGTGTTCGGACTGCAAAGGGGCACACCAAATGCATATGACAACCCCCATCGCTCGATTGGACGTAGAGCAGGCCGAAGCGCGAATCGCCTGGGTTTCCCAGGCCCGATGCAAGGAAGTAGATCCCGATCAGTTGTTCGTCCGCGGCGCAGCGCAGCGCAAGGCGGCAACGATCTGCAGGCACTGTCCGGTGCTCATGCAATGTGGAGCCGATGCCCTCGACAATCGAGTGGAATTCGGCGTGTGGGGTGGGATGACCGAACGGCAGCGGAGGGCGCTGCTGAAACAGCATCCGGAGGTGACCTCCTGGGCCGATTTCTTCCAGGCCCAGCGCCAGCATCAAGTGGCGATGTAGTCGAACGAACGAAAAACCGAGCCCGCGATTGCGGGCTCGGTTTCGTTTGAGCCTATAGCTATTCCGACTCAATACCGAACGTTATGGTCTGGTCGGTGCGCCTATGCGGAGACGGGCGTTCCGGTCAGTTGATCGCCCACCGCCCGCAGCGCCTCGAGGTCGGAAACCTCGAACGGCAGCGCGGTCACCGAGACGATCGGCACCCGCGGGTGCGCCCCGGTGAACCGATGTAGCAGATGCTGCTCGCGCTTGGCCGTGGCGACCCGGTCGGCGTGGATGCGCAGCACCGCGCTGGTCAGCGAATCGGATTCGGCCAGCTGATCGGCGGCGGTGAGCGCGTGGTCGGCGGGCAGATCGCTCAGCATCGGATGCGTCCGGTTGAGCACGAGGCCCGCGAGCGGCATCTGCTCGGTGGTGAGCCGGTCGACGAAGAACGAGGCCTCGCGCAGCGCGTCCGGCTCCGCCGCGGCCACCACCAGGAAATGCGTGCCGGGCTTGGACAGCAGCGCGTAGGTGCGGTCGGCGCGGTCCTGGAAACCGCCGAACAGCGATTCCAGCGACTGCAGGAAGACGGACGCGTCCTTGAGCATCTGCCCGCCGATGACGGTGGAAACGCCGCGCATGGCCAGGCTCATCGCGCCGGTGACGAACCGGCCGACGCCGCGCCCCGGCGCCATGATCAGCCGGATCATCTTGCCGTTCAGGAAGTTTCCGAGGCGCTTGGGCGCGTCGAGGAAGTCGAGCGCGTTGCGCGAGGGCGGGGTGTCGACCACGATCAGGTCCCACTCCCGCTTGTTCGCGAGCTGCCCGAGCTTCTCCATCGCCATGTATTCCTGCGTTCCCCCGAAGGAGGACGCCACGGTCTGATAGATCGGATTGGCGAAGATCTGCTCCGCCTTCTCCGGAGTGGTGTGCTCGAGCACCATGTCGTCGAACGTGCGACGCATGTTCAGCATCATCGCGTACAGCTCGCCCTCGACCTCGGGGCCGAGCGCCACCCGTTGCGGATAGTTGTCCAGGTCGGCGATGCCGAGTGACTGGGCCAGTCGGCGCGCCGGGTCGATCGTGAGCACCACGACCTTGCGCCCGAGTTCGGCGGCACGCAGCGCGATCGCGGCCGCGGTGGTGGTCTTGCCGACGCCGCCGGAGCCGCAGCACACCACGACCCGCGCGGTGGGATCGGCGATGATCTTCGAAATGTCCAGCGTCGTCATCGCACTCCCTGCGCGCTCAGATATTCGGCCAGCTCGTACAGCCCGCCGAGGTCCATGCCGTCGGCCAGGGCGGGCAGGTGCAGCTGTGGCACGTCCACCTTGTTCAGCTCGGCCGCACTTTCGTCCTGGGCCTGCAGCCGGGCCGAGTGTTCGAAGGTCTCGGTGATCAGTCCCTCGAAAGCGTCTTCGGGCAACGTGATTCCGGAGCGTTCCAGTCCGGCGCGGATGGCGTCGCGGTCGATGTCGCCCTCGGCGGCGCGATTGCGCACATCGGTAGGCAGGAAGCCCGCCCCGGCGCGGTTCACGATCACTGTCCCGATGCGCAGGTCGTTGGCCTTGAGTTCGGCGACGGCGTCGGCGGTCTCCTGCACCGGCAGCGCCTCCAGCAGGGTGACCAGATGGATCATCGTCTGATCCGAATGCAGCAGCCGGGACACGCCTTCGGCCTGCGAGGCGATCGGGCCGCCCTTGGCGATCTCGACCATGGCGGTGGTGACGTCGAGGAAGCTGGCGATCCGGCCGGTCGGTGGCGCGTCGACCACGATCTCGTCGTAGACCCGCTTGCCCGTCTGATCCACGCGGACCGCGCATTCCTTGATCTTGCCGGTCAGGATGACGTCGCGCAGACCGGGCGCGATCGTGGTGACGAATTCGATGGCGCCCATCCTGCGCATCGCCCGCCCCGCGAAGCCCAGGTTGTAGAACATGTCGAGGTATTCGAGGAAGGCGTGCTCGATGTCGAGCGCCAGCGCGACCACCTCGCCGCCGCCGTCCGCGGTGGCGATCCTGGTCTCGGTCGGCGGCAGCGGCGGCAGATCGAACAGCTGCGCGATGGACTGCCTGCTTTCCACCTCGACCAGCAGTACCCGGCGCCCGCCCGCGGCCAAGGCCAGCGCGAGCGCGCCCGCGACCGTCGACTTGCCCGTTCCCCCTTTGCCGGAGACGTAGTGCAAGCGGGCCTTTTCCGCGCGCTTCGGCCAACCCGTTTCCAGCCCCGGCTCCGCCGAAATAGGCACTGCTGTTGGTACTCCCACGTTCGCGAGCCTATAGCCCGTTCTGTGATCACGCCCTAGGGATACGGTCACACTGTCGTTTTCCAGACCTTCTGTACCAGACAGTCTTGCCGGTCGCTATGATCCCGCCGCCTGCCGCGTGTGGACCGCTAAGCAAGACCGGAACGCGCAGCCCCGCGGGCTCGCCCATAAACTCACCGCATGAGTGATGTGACCCTGTGGGAGTACGCGACCGTTCCGCTGCTGACGCACGCGACCAAGCAGATTCTCGACCAGTGGGGCGCCGACGGGTGGGAGCTGGTTTCGGTGCTGCCCGGCCCGACCGGCGAGCAGCATGTCGCCTACCTGAAGCGTCCGAGGCAGTAGGCGATGGCGGTCGACGCGGCCACTTCGTGGCGGAAGAACCTGGAGCGACTCGGACTGACCGTGCCCGCGGTGGCGGCGCCCGTCGCGGCCTACATTCCCGCGGTGCGCACCGGTTCGCTCGTCTACACCTCCGGCCAGCTGCCTTTCGTGAACGGCGAGCTGTCGGCGACCGGCAAGGTCGGCGCCGAGGTGTCGCTCGAGGCGGCCGCCGAGGCGGCGCGGCTGTGCGCGCTCAACGCGCTGGCCGCGGTGCACGACCTGGTCGGCCTCGACGAGGTGGTGCGGATCGTCAAGGTGGTCGGTTTCGTCGCCTCCGCGCCGGGATTCACCGATCAGCCGCTGGTGATCAACGGCGCCTCGGAGTTCCTCGGCGAGGTCTTCGGCGACGCGGGCGTGCACGCGCGTTCGGCCGTCGGCGTCTCGGAATTGCCGAAGAACACCCCGGTCGAGATCGAACTCATCGCCGAGGTGCGTTAGACAGGTTGTCGGACAACGACTCCGAATGACCGAGGAAATGCGATGACGCTGACCCATCCCGCGTACGGGCAATTGCGCCAGGTGACGCCGACGGCGGCGGTGCTGCTCGCGGACAATCCGGGCCAGATGACCCTGGACGGCACCAACACCTGGATTCTGCGCGCGCCGGATGCCGCCGAGTACGTCGTGGTCGATCCCGGGCCGAAGGACAAGAAGCACAGCGAGGCCATCGCCAGGGTCACCGCGGGCAAGATCGCGCTGACCCTGGTCACGCACCGTCACCACGATCACACCGGCGGCATCGAACAGCTGGTGAAGCTGACGGGTACGCCGGTGCGGGCCAAGGACCCCGAGTTCCTGCGCGGTGCGGACGCACCGCTGGCCGACGGCGAGGTGATCGAGGCGGCAGGCCTGCGCATCGGTGTGCTGGCGACGCCGGGGCACACCGGCGATTCGGTGAGTTTCGTGCTCGACGACGCGGTGCTCACCGGCGACACCATCCTGGGCAGCGGGACCACCGTGCTCGACTCCAGCGACGGCACCCTCGCCGACTACCTGACCTCGCTGGACCGGCTGGTCGAGGTCGGCGCGGGCAAGGCGCTGCTGCCCGCGCACGGTCCGGACCATCCGGATCTGGAACCGGTCGCGCGGTACTACATCAAGCACCGGCAGGAGCGGCTCGACCAAGTGCGCGCTGCCCTGCGCGAGCTGGGTCCGGACGCGGGAGCCATGGCGGTGGTGCGCAAGGTGTACGCGGATGTGGACAAGCGGCTCTGGCTCGCGGCACGCAGCTCGGTGCAGGCCCAACTGGAGTACCTGCGCGCCGAGCGATAGGCCACGGAATACGACGGCCCGCCGGATCCAGTGGAGCGCTGGATCCGGCGGGCCGTTCCGTGTGTCAGAAGCGGGTCAGCGGGCGCGCCGCGCGAGCCGCTCGGAGTCGGAGATGAGCACGCTCTTGCCCTCCAGCCGCAGCCAGCCGCGGTGCGCGAAGTCGGCGAGCGCCTTGTTGACGGTCTCGCGAGACGCGCCGACGAGCTGGGCGATCTCCTCCTGGGTCAGGTCGTGCGTGACCCGCAGGGCGCCCGCCTCCTGGGTGCCGAACCGCTGCGCGAGCTGCAGCAGCGCCTTGGCCACGCGACCGGGAACGTCGGTGAAGATCAGGTCGGCGAGGTTGTTGTTGGTGCGCCGCAGACGGCGGGCGAGCACGCGGAGCAGCTGCTCGGCGATCTCGGGCCGCTGGTCGATCCAGGACTTGAGGGCGTCACGGTCCATCGTGACGGCGCGGACCTCGGTGACCGTGGTCGCGGTCGAGGTGCGCGGGCCCGGGTCGAAGATCGACAGCTCGCCGAACATATCCGACGGGCCCATGATGGTGAGCAGGTTCTCCCGGCCGTCCGGGGAACGTCTACCGATCTTCACCTTGCCCGAGGTGATGATGTACAGCCGATCGCCGGGTTCGCCCTCATTGAAAATGACATGACCGCGCGGAAAATCTACGGGCTGCAGTTGTTTGGCGAGTGCCGCCACCGCGGTGGGCTCTACGCCTTGGAAGATGCCTGCTCTGGCGAGGGCCTCGTCCACGAATGTGCTCCTTATGGGAAATGGCTCTGGGCTGGACCGAAGCGAATCGGCCAACAGCGCAGTCTACGCGGCATCGTCGCGGCGTAGTGACAGACACCACGTAACGAGTGGATTGCGCGGCGTCCGAGTAGCGGATTCAGCTCGCGCGAGCGACGTCCAGGTCATCGTTGCGGGACCGTCGCCTGCGCATCCGGGCCACCGCCGCGGGCAGTCCGGCTTTCGTCAACTCCTTGACCTCGGCGTTGCTTGCCCTGTCCAGGTACTGCTGAACCTCGGGGTCGGGTTCGAGAAGTTTGCGGAGCCGATTCTCGACCCGCTCCATCAGCAGTGCGAACAGCATCAACACCACTGGGAAGAGCACCACAGCGAGTCCTTGCATATCGAGGAGTAAACACGGTGAAGGTCTCAGATGGAACACGGCAGTGGATCTGAGCGGGCAACTTGTCGGAGCGGTTCCGTATGGTGGACGCGTGCGTGCCTCCCCGTCTGTGACCGATCTGAACGGCTCTTCGGCTGTCGGCGGGGCGACCGATGCGCAACCCGCCGCCGTTACCGTTCCGAGACGGAAAACCCGCACGCGACAGGCGGAAACGAAGCTGGGTTTGGTGCGAAGGGCACGCCGCATGAACCGCACCCTCGCGGCCGCGTTTCCCGACGCGCACTGTGAGCTGGATTTCACGAATCCGCTCGAATTGGCGGTCGCGACAATCCTTTCCGCGCAGTGCACCGACGAGCGCGTGAATCTCACCACGCCCGCCGTCTTCGCGAAGTACCGCAGCGCACGCGATTACGCCGAGGCGAACCGCGCGGAGCTGGAGGAATACATCCGGCCGACGGGGTTCTACCGGAACAAGACGAACTCGCTGATCGGGCTCGGGCAAGCCCTCGTGACCGAGCACGAAGGTGAATTACCTCACACCCTCGAGGAACTGGTGAAGTTGCCCGGCATCGGGCGCAAGACTGCCAACGTCATCCTCGGCAACGCCTTCGATGTGCCCGGCATCACCGTCGACACGCATTTCGGCAGGCTGGTGCGCCGGTGGGGATGGACCGCCGAGGAAGACCCGGTCAAGGTCGAGCACGTCGTCGGCGAACTCGTCGAGCGCAAGGAATGGACGATGCTGTCCCATCGCGTGATCTTTCACGGGCGGCGGGTGTGCCATGCCAGGAAGCCTGCGTGCGGCGCGTGCGTGCTGGCCGCCGACTGCCCCTCGTTCGGCGCCGGGCCGACCGAGCCGGAGCTCGCGGCCAAATTGGTGAAGGGTCCGGAGCGCGAACACCTGCTGGGGATGGTCGGCCTGTGAGATTGCGGGCCGCGGACGAGGCGCCGCGGGTAGGACGACCCGGTACGGCGAGATTTCACTCCGTGGTGCGCTGGGCGCTGGTCGGCCTGATCGTGGCGGTCGCGGCGGCGATCGCGCTGTGGCCGCGCGGCGGTGGCGAGGACACCGCGACCGGCCCGCACACTCCATCCGGCGCGCAGCAGGTCCCCGCGCAGGTGCGCGCGGATGCCGCACTCGCGCCCTGTCCGCGACCCGCGCCGAGCGCGCCGGGTGCGGGCCCGCTGGCGGGCATCACCCTGACCTGCCTGGCCGACGGTGCGCCGGTCGACCTCGCCGCGGCGCTCGCGGGCAAACCCGCGCTGCTCAACCTCTGGGCCTACTGGTGCGGACCCTGCGCCGAGGAGTTGCCGTACCTGCGGCAATACGCCGAGCGGGCGGGTGACGCGGTCACGGTGCTGACCGTGCACAGCGATCCCGACGAGACCAAGGCGCTGCTGCGACTGACGGGTCTGAACGTGCAGCTGCCCGGTGTGCTCGACGCCGAGACCGCGGTGCGCAGCGCGGTCGGCGCACCCGCCGTGCTGCCGATTTCGGTGCTGGTCCGCCCGGACGGTTCTCTTGCCCAGGTCGTCGTGCGTACGTTTACCGGGGTCGACGATATTGCCGATACCGTGGCCACGGCGCTGGGCGTGCGAGCGTGACGACACGGACGGCCACCCGCGCGACCTGCGGTGGTGTCGTGAGAAGGTCTACACCGCAAGACATCTCGCAGCGTCTGTTGCGGGCGGACAGAACGGTTGTGGAGGTGGTGGTGCGCAGGTTCACCGGGGGAGCGGCATGACGGTTCCGCTCCCGACCGATATTCCGCACTGGCTGCGCCGGGCCGTCGAGCCCGGCCACGCCGAGGCAAGTGACACGTTGACGATCGCGCGCGCCCTGCGCCGAGCCATGACGCTGACCGGCGAGCCGCGCCAGGCCGCGGTGCTCGTCCTGTTCAGCGGCTCGACGGAGGACGATCCGACCGCTCCCGGCGGGCTGGCCGCCGACGCCGACGTGCTGCTCACCCAGCGCGCGTCGACCATGCGTCAGCACCGTGGACAGGTCGCCTTCCCCGGCGGCGCGGTCGATCCCGAGGACGAAGGACCGATCGACACCGCGCTGCGCGAGGCGTGCGAGGAGACCGGCGTCCTCCGCGAGCACGTCGAGCCGCTCGCCGTGCTGCCGAAGGTCTTCGTGCCGCCGTCGCGCTTCGACGTGACCCCGGTGGTTGCCTACTGGCGCACGCCGGGTGAGGTGCGGGTGGTGAACCAGAGCGAGACCGAGCGCGTGGTGCGGGTACCGCTCTCCGAGATGCTCGACCCGGCCAATCGCTTCCTCGTCAAGGGCAGCCTCGGCTACCAGAGCCCGGCCTTCCAGGTCGACGGCATGCTGGTCTGGGGACTGACCGGCGGGATACTCGCCGGCATCTTCAAGGCCGCGGGCTGGGAACTGGAATGGGATCGCGACGACGTGCGCGACCTGGAATCGGCGCTCGCCGCAGTGGGGATGACTTTATGAGTTCCTCGGCCTGGCTCGACATCATCGTGGTGCTGCTCGCCCTGGCCGCTGCCGCGTCCGGGTGGCGGCAGGGCGCCGTGGCCTCGGCGCTGGCCTTCCTCGGCGTCGTGCTGGGCGCTGTCGCGGGCATCCTCATCGCGCCGCACATTCTGGTGCACGTGGACGAGGGCCGGACCAGGGTGCTGACCGGCGTGCTGCTGATCGTGCTGCTGGTGATCGTCGGCGAGGTCGCGGGCATGGTGCTCGGCCGCGCCGCGCGCAGCGGGATGCGGCATCCGTTCACCCGCAGCGTGGACAGTGTTGTCGGCGCGGTGTTGCAGGCGGTGGCGGTACTGGTCACCGCGTGGCTGCTCGCGCTGCCGCTGGCGACCTCGTCCCAGCCCGCGATCGCCACCGCGATCAACGGTTCGCGGGTGCTGGCCGACGTCAACGATGTCGCGCCGAACTGGCTGCGCAAGGTCCCCAACGAATTCTCCAAGCTGCTCAACACCTCCGGCCTGCCGGACGTGATCGGTCCGTTCGGACGCGCGCCGATCGCCGCGGTCGAGCCGCCGGATCCGAGCGTGCTCGCCAGCCCCGTCGCGGCATCCCTGCAGCAGAGCGTGCTGCGCATCCGCGGCGTGGCGCCGAGCTGCCAGCGCGCGCTGGAGGGTTCGGGATTCGTCATCGCGCCCGAACGGGTGATGACCAACGCGCACGTGGTCGCGGGCACCACCAGCGTCGCGGTGGACACCCCGCGCGGACCGCTGGACGCCAACGTCGTGCTGTTCGATCCGTCCAAGGACATCGCGGTGCTCGCGGTGCCCGGCCTGACCTCGCCGGTGGTGCCGCAGGCGCCCGCGCCCGCCCGCTCCGGCGACAGCGCGATCGTGCTCGGCTACCCGGGCGGCGGACCGTACACGGCCAGCGCGGCCCGCGTCCGCGAGACGCTGGACCTCACCGGCCCGACGATCTACCGCAACGGCACGGTCGAGCGCGAGGTCTACACCGTCCGCGGCCTGGTGCGCGCGGGCAACTCGGGCGGCCCGCTGGTCGACACCGAAGGCCAGGTGCTCGGCGTCGTCTTCGGCGCCGCGGTGACCGACGACGACACCGGCTACGTGCTCACCCTCGACGAGGTCCGCTCGGACCTGAACAGGGCCTCGGGCGCACACCTCCCGGTCGACACGGGAGCCTGCGTGCTCAGCTGAGTGCGAGCGAGCCGCGCAACGGCCGTCGACCGCTCACCGGTCGGCGGCCGTTGTGCTGGGGAGGGGGCGCTCATCCGTGTCGTACCTCGGTGAGCGGTCGACTGATTCGCCGGGGTGTCAGCGCGCGCGGTTCAATGGTGTTCGAGCTGCTTCATTCGACTGAGTACTGGTGGCCGAGTGCGCCGACGTCAGCCGAGGAACTTCGCCAGTTCCGCGGTCACCACGTCCGGGTTCTCCTGGTGCGCGAAATGCGCCGCGTTCGGCACGGTGACGAGTTTGCGGTGCGGCGACCACTGCTCGCCGCGGCGGAGGGTGGCGGGCAGCAGGTAGTCGTCGGACTCGCCGCGCAGCGCGAGTACGGGGATGTCGATGGGCACGCGGACGGTGGCCATGAAGCGGCGGCCGTCCGGTCGCCACTGGCTGCGGAACGCCCAGCGCTGATATTCCAGCGCGCAGTGCGCGGCGCCAGGGATCTGGATGGCCGAGCGCATGCGCCGCGCCACGTCGACGAATTCGGCGCTGCCCGACCAGGATCCGGTAACCCGCTGCCGCAGCAGCCGCTCGACCTCGTACCCGTCGCCGGTGGTCAGCCGGTATTCCGGATAGCGGGGCAGCTGATAACGCAGGAAGTTCGGCAGCCAGGCGCGGCGTTGGCGCGAATCGCGCAGCACGGCGCTCTTGAGCGCGCCGGGGTGCGGCGAACTCACCAGCGCGATGGCGCGGACCAGCCGGGGGTGCAGCACCGCGGTGGCCCAGCAGACCAGCCCGCCCTCCGCGTGGCCGACCAGCGCGGCCTCGGTATGCCCGAGCGCGCGAATGAGTCCGGCGATATCGCCAGCGAGGGTCCAGCCGTCGTAGCCGCGCGGCGGTTTGTCGCTGTCGCCGTAGCCGCGTAGATCCACCGCCACCGCACGGAAACCGAGTTCGGTGAGCCCGGTCAGCTGATGCCGCCAGGACCACCAGAAATCCGCGAACCCGTGCAGCAGCACCACCAGTGGCGCATCGGCGCGCTCGGGCGCGGCCTCGACGATGTGGAATCGAATGCCGTTGGCACGAACGTCCCGGTGCGTCCACGGACCGTCGTAACGGACGGTGGACGGATCCGGAAGGAAGTTCGACGACACGCCGACCGAGCCTAGTGGTCGGCGTGCGTCGCCGCGACCACGACCCGCACGGTCAGCTGACGCGCTTCTCCAGCGCCGGGTGCTCGTCGTGAGCTCCGGCGCCGAACCCGCTCGGCAGCACGGAGCGGGCCTGCTTCAGCGAATCGATGGTCTTCTCGGGCGCGCGCAGCTTCTTCACCCGGCGATAGCCGAGGAACGCCAGCGCCGCGGTCGCGACGACCATCAGGAGGAACACGATCAGGAAGGCGGCCCACCTGGCCAGCCACACGTCGAGCAGCTCGCCGAGGAAGAAGAAAAAGAAGAAGGTGCTGAACAGCAACACGGTCAGCGCGAGGATGAAGTAGACGCTGCCCTGCAGGCCCTTCTTGATCTCGCCGGTGACCTCGGCCTTGGCCAGCTCGACCTCGGCGCGCACCAGGGTCGACATCTGCTCGGCCGCGTCGCGGACCAGGGTGCCGAAGCTGGCGGAACCGATCGGGTTGGCATCGGTCAGCGGAATGGAGGTGACCGTGCGCCCGCTGTGCGCGTCGTTCCCGTTACCGCCCTGGGTGAAACTCACTTGGTCGACCCTTCTCCCTGTCCCGGCACTGCTTTCAGCTCCGTTCGATGTGCGGCGCTTCCGGCGTCCACCATCGTCACGCAGGCTACCGTCTGCGGGCTCGTCGCAGACGCCGCGCCTTCCCTCACTCCGGTTCTAGCGCACGCGCCTCGCGCCGTGCCTGGTGGACACGCCCACGTCGCAACAGTAGCGCCGAACCGGCGAGCGATGCCGCCATGGAGGTCACCAACACCGCGGCCTTCGCCAATTCGACGGCCGAGCCGTCGCCGACGTCGGCCAGTGCGAGTTCTGCCACGAGAAGGCTAACCGTGAAGCCGATCGCGCCGAGCACCGACAGGGCGAACATGTCGCGATATCCGAGGTTGGCTGGCTTCTTCGCGACGCCGAACCGGATTGCCGCCCAGCTGATCCCGAAGATGCCGATGGTTTTGCCGAGCAGCATCCCGAGAATGATGGCCAGCGAGAGCCGGTTGGTGAACAGCTCGCCGAAAACCTTGCCGTTCAGCGGAACTCCGGAGGCGAACAACGCGAACAGCGGCACGCACAGCCCGGCTGAGATCGGCTGGAACCGATGCTCCCACCGGGTCGCGGGCGCCTCGTCCTCGTCAGGGTCCTGGCGCACTCTGGTGAGCAGGCCGAGCGCGACGCCGGCCAGCGTCGGATGGATGCCCGCCTCGTGCAGCGCGTACCAGGAGATCAGCGCCAGCGGCACATACACCAGCGGCGGGGTGATCCGGCGGTGCTGGGCCAGCGCCCACGCGGCGAAACAGGCCGCGGCGGCCAGCAGCCACAGCACCGAGATCGCGGTGGTGAACAGCACCGCGATCAGGACGATGGCCATCAGATCGTCGACCACGGCCAGGCTCAGCAAGAACACCCGCGCGCCTGCCGGAATGCGCGAACCGGTCATGGCGAGCACGGCCAGCGCGAAGGCGATATCGGTGGCCACCGGGATGGCCCAGCCGCGGTCCATGCCCTCGACGCCGAAGCCGACGATCGCGGCGACCAGCGCGGGCGTGATCACGCCGCCGAGCGCGGCGACGATGGGCAGCGTGGCGCGTTTGCGGTCGGCCAGTTCACCGACCACTAGCTCGCGTTTGAGCTCGAGCCCGGCGACGAAGAAGAAGACGGCGAGCAGACCGTCCTTGGTCCAATCGGCGAGGGTCAGCTCCAAGTGCAGCCGCTCGATCGGCAGCACCGTCTCGGTCATGGCGACGTAGCTGTCACTCCACGGCGAGTTCACCCACAGCAACGCGATCGCCGCGGCGATGAGAAGGAGTGCGCCGCCGACGGTTTCGGTTCGCAGAAACCTGGTCAGCTCGGAGCGCACCTGGGTGATCACGGAAAACCTTTCGGCCGGGCGGACAAAACCGCGGACCTGCGGCCGCCGCTCTTCCGGCTCGAACCACCTGCCCGCATACCGACCAGACTTCCCGGCACACCTAACGCAATCCTAACGGGACAAGCCGGTGACAACCTCACCCACCACCCGTACCCTGCGTCGGCTATGGGTCCTCGCAGAGGTTCCACCCGCTTCGCAGCGGAGGCAACCTCTGCGAGGCGTGTGAAACCTCTGCGAGGAGTCCGTCAGGCGCGGGTGGCGCGGATGGCTTCGAAGACG
>NZ_BDBP01000085.1 GCF_001613045.1 Nocardia lijiangensis NBRC 108240
GGCCTGCCGAACGCCTCGGCCAGCACCGCGTCGGGCGGCCGGTTCAGCAGTTCGGGGCCGAGCGGGGCCGCGCCGGCCCCGGCGCGCGACGGGGTGTAGTCGGCGAACGAGCCGGAGGTGCCCGACGGACGGCGGAAGGCGCTGGCGGTATGGGTGTCGACATGGGGGCGAACGACCGGCCGCGGTCCGAGCACGGGCGCGTCCGACGGCCTCAGGTTCCCCCTGTTGGCCGCCGAATCGGAGGTGTCACTGGCGGTGGGCCGCGCGTCCGACACAGATCCGGTGTTCGTCGATTCGGTGGTCACGCGCCAAACTCTACTTGCGCCACCACGTCGTCCACCGGGTCGCGGTGAACGAATCGGGCAGAAAACCGAAAACTGCCTCGTTGCGGGCGTTCCCGGACGGCCGGCCCGGATCGTTCGACGCACCGCCGGGCAGTTCCGCGAGCGGGATACGGGTCAGGCTGTCGTGCAACCCGGTGGGGACGGAGATGGGGCCGGACTGGCGCAGCGCGATCCGCGCCTGCTGCTGCGCGTCCACCTCGGCCGCACACTCCGGGCAGAGCGAAATATGTTGGGCGGCGCGCAGATACGCGTTCATGCGCAGCTCACCGTCGACGTAGGCGACAACCGCCTCGCTGGCCAGATGTTCGGTGGGTGCGAAGCGCGGTGACCTGCCTGGCGTCCGGCGGTCCGCCCCACGTGCGGGACGACCGGACGTGCTGGACTCGCCACTCATGCGGTGCTCACCCTTCCAACGACATCCTCTGGCCCGGGCTTCGCCGGTGCCCGGCGAATCACCCGATGTTCGCGTCAGCGGCTAACCGCTGCTGAGATCCATTATGCGCAAGGTGCTCGCGCAGTGCCTGACGGCCGCGGTGGATCCGGCTGCGCACGGTGCCCAGCTTCACGCCGAGCGTAGCGCCGATCTCCTCGTACGACAGACCCTCGATGTCACACAGCACGACGGCGGCGCGGAACTCCGGCGCCAGCGCGTCCAGCGCGGATTGCAGGTCGGGATCCAGGCGCGCGTCGTGATAGGCCTGCTCGGGGCCGGGGCCCTCGGCGGGCACGCGGTCGTAGTCCTCGGGCAGCGCCTCCATGCGGATGCGGTTACGACGGCGCACCATGTCCAGGAAAAGGTTGGTCGTGATGCGGTGCAGCCAGCCCTCGAAGGTGCCCGGCTGGTAGTTCGACAGCGAACGGAACACGCGGATGAAGGTCTCCTGGGTGAGATCCTCGGCGTCCTGCGCGTCGCCGGACAGGCGGTAGGCCAGCCGGTAGACCCGGTCGGCGTGTTCGCGGACCAGATCGTCCCAGGACGGCATGACCGCACGATCGCCGGTCGCGTCGAACGCGGCCGTGCCGGTCAGCTCGACGTCGAGATCCTCGGCCTGATCGGTCTCGATCGACATGATGTTGTCGGGGAGGGTGACGTACTCGGAGTGCCCATGCGGAGCCGCAAACGAACCTTTGACCATGTGGATGGGGCTACCTCCTACTCGGGACCGTAATCTCAGGACTCCCGTTTCGGTTCGGGTCTCGAACCGTCGCGTACGGAATACAACCGACTACCTGTATGTCGTTGTTCCCGCGTCCCGCGTATCCGGTCGGCTGGTCTTGCGTGCCCTTACTCTTTCCTGCCTCGATATGGCGGGGATATGGAGATCCTGAGGGACACCTGAGAAAACCGATCCGCAGAGAAAGCGTGTTGTCGGAACGCCGAGACAACGCGCCCCGCATTAGCCTCTTAGGCGTGGCATCGAACCTGGAGCGAAATCTCTCCTACGTGGAAGAATCCGTCGTGGAGGACGAGATCCTCGTCAGCGCGCGTGAACGGGCCACCGAGCTGGGCGCGGCACCGGTGCCGCCGTCGGTCGGGGCCCTGCTGAGCATGTACGCACAGCTGCTCGGTGCGCGCGCGGTCGTCGAGGTCGGGACCGGCGCGGGCATCAGCGGCCTGTGGCTGCTCGACGGCATGCGCGAGGACGGCACGCTGACCACGATCGATTCCGAGCCGGAGCATCAGCGGGCGGCCAAGGACGCGTTCCGCGCCGCCGACATCCCGCCCGCGCGGACCAGGCTGATCAACGGGCGCGCGCTCGACGTGCTACCCCGCCTCGCCGACGGCGCCTACGATCTGGTCTTCATCGATGCCGCGCCGCTGGAGCACCCGCAGTACGTCGCCCAAGCGGTGCGGCTACTGCGCGACGGCGGTGCCATCATCCTGCACAACGCGCTGCTCGGCGGCCGTGTCCCCGACCCGAGCCAGCGCGATCCGGCTACCCAGGCGGTGCGCGCGGCGACCCGCGCCATCGCGGAGGATCCGGAACTCACCTGCGTGCTGATTCCCGTCGGCGACGGATTGCTCTGCGCCTCGCGCGGTTAGCGCACGCGCACCGCGTCGTTCGCGACACGGTGGCCGAACAGCCTGCCGCCGTTGCGGATCCGTCGGCATTCGGTGATTCGCTTCGCCCGCCCCGGGTATCCGGCAAGTAGCCGGGCAGCGGGCGACCCCGTGCGTGATCGTGCGACTCGCGTCCGAGAAACCCCGGCGCCGCAAGCGAATTCGGAGGTTCGGTGATGTGGGATCGGGCGGCGGAAATCGTCCATTACGGCCATGTCGGACATGTGGTCAAGGAAAAGGGTTCGGTGAATTGGGTGGTGGCCGGGTTGGGCTTTTTCGCGGTCGCGATTCTGCTCGTCGTGCTCGTGCTGCTCGTGGTGAGCAATGCCGATTTCGATACCGGCCCCGCGAAGGTGGTGCCGACCACCGGGCCGTGTGAGCCTTTCTGTACCGGATCGCCGCCACCGCCCGCACCATGACACCGGCCGAATTCCACGAATCCCCGGGTGAGGTTCGTGATTTCGGTGTCCGTACGTCCCGCGGTGTGTTTGGGTGAGCCCGGGACCGCGCGGAGGACGAGCCGATGTTCTGGAACGACGACGACGATCGATCGAGGAACCGCTCAGAGGAGTGGGCGGGCGCGACTGTCGTGTTCGGCATCCTGCTCGTGCTGGCGATCGTGCTCGCGATCCTGGTCAGCACCGCCGATTTCGGCGACCGATCGCGGCCGACGGTGACGCGCACGCCGGGCTCGTGCCAGCCGTTCTGTACCGCTCCGCCCGGGACGCCGTGACGCGGTGGCGCGCTGCCGCCGCGAATCATCCACGGCTGCAATGAATCTCAGACCCAGACGCCCTTGCCGACGGTCACTACGCCGCGTTTGCTCACCGCGAAACGATCGCGGTCGCGCTCCAGATCGACGCCGATGATCTCGCCCTCGCCGACCACCACGTTCTTGTCCAGGATGGCGTGGCGCACCACCGCGCCCCTGCCGATGCGCACACCCGGCATCAGCACGCTGCCCTCGACGGTCGCGCCGTCGTCGACCATCACGTTGGAACTCAGCACGGAATTGCGCACCGTCGCGGCGGACAGGATGCTGCCCGAGCCCACGATGCACTCCTGGGCCAGCCCGCCCTGGGCGAACTTGGCGGGCGGCAGGTTCTCGGCCGCGCCGCGGATCGGCCAGTGCTTGTTGTAGAGGTTGAACACCGGGTGCACGGAGACCAGGTCCATGTGCGCGTCGTAGAAGGCGTCGATGGTCCCTACGTCGCGCCAGTAGCCGCGGTCGCGTTCGGTGGCGCCGGGCACCTCGTTGTGGGCGAAGTCGTAGACCGCGGCCTGCCCCGCCGCGACCAGCGCGGGGATGATGTCGCCGCCCATGTCGTGATCGGAATCGGAGTTCTCGGCGTCGGCGCGGATCGAATCGACGAGCACCTTGGTGGTGAAGACGTAATTGCCCATCGACGCGAAGGTCACGTTCGGGTCGTCCGGCGTGCCGGGCGGATGGGCGGGCTTCTCCAGGAACTGGATGATGCGGCCGGACTCGTCGGAATCGATGCAGCCGAACGCGCTGGCCTCGCTGCGCGGCACCCGGATGCCCGCCACGGTGACGCCCGCGCCGGAATCGATGTGGTGGGAGACCATCTGCTCCGGGTCCATCCGGTACACGTGGTCGGCGCCGAAGACCACGATGTAGTCCGGGTCCTCGTCGTAGATCAGGTTCAGCGACTGCATGATCGCGTCGGCGCTGCCGGTGTACCAGCGCGGGCCGAGACGCTGCTGGGCGGGCACCGGGGTGATGTACTCGCCCGCGAACCCCGAGAGCCGCCAGGTCTGGGAGATATGCCGGTCCAGCGAATGCGACTTGTACTGGGTGAGCACGCACAGGCGCAGATAGCCCGCGTTGACCAGGTTGCTGAGTACGAAGTCGATCAGGCGGTACGCGCCGCCGAAGGGGACCGCTGGCTTGGCGCGGTCCGCGGTGAGTGGAAACAGGCGCTTTCCCTCGCCACCGGCGAGCACGATCCCGAGTACGTGCGGCTGGCTCCTCACAGTGCCCAAACTACCGTGTCGTCCTGGCGCGGGTGGCCCCTGCCGAGCCGAGCGTCTAGTTTGAATCGGTGAGTTTCGGCACGGACGGCGGGCACTCGGCGACGGGATCCGGCGACCCGGGGGCCATCCAGGACCGGTTACGCGTCGCGATGTTGACCCGCGAATACCCACCCGAGGTGTACGGCGGCGCGGGCGTACACGTCACCCAGCTGACCGCCGAATTGCGGCGGCTCTGCGAGGTGACCGTGCACTGCATGGGCGCCGAGCGCACCGATGCCGTCGTGCACCAACCGGACTCGGTGCTCTACGCCGCCAACGCCGCGCTTCAGATGATGTCGACCCAGCTGCGGATGGCGGACGCGGCGGGCGAAGTCGACGTGGTGCACTCGCACACCTGGTACACCGGCCTGGCCGGGCACCTGGCCGCCACCCTGTACGGCATTCCGCACGTGCTCACCGCGCACTCGCTCGAGCCGCGCAGGCCGTGGAAGGCCGAACAGCTCGGCGGCGGCTATCGGCTGTCCTCGTGGTCGGAGCGCAACGCCATGGAGCACGCCGACGCCGTCATCGCGGTGAGCGAGGGCATGCGCCACGACGTGCTCGACGCCTACCCCGCGATCGACCCGAGCCGGGTGCACGTGGTGCACAACGGCATCGACGCGACACTGTGGCGGCCCGGCCCGCCCGCCGTGGGCGAACGGCGGATCCTGGACGAGCTCGGCGTGCAGCCCGGCCACCCGATCGTCGCCTTCGTCGGCCGCATCACCCGGCAGAAGGGGGTGGGCCACCTGCTCGCCGCCGCGCGCGAGTTCGAGCCGGATATCCAGCTGGTGCTGTGCGCGGGCGCGCCCGACACCCAGGAGCTGGCGGACGAGACGGCCGCGGCGGTCGCCGAGTTGCAGCGCAAGCGCGGGAACGTCTACTGGGTGCGGGAAATGCTGCCCACCGAGCAGATCAGGCAGATCCTGGCGGCCGCGGCCGTGTTCGTCTGCCCGTCGGTGTACGAGCCGCTCGGCATCGTGAACCTGGAGGCCATGGCCTGCGCGACCGCCGTCGTCGCCTCCGATGTGGGCGGCATCCCGGAGGTCGTCGTCGACGGCGGCACCGGCAGGCTCGTGCACTACGACGCGGGCGCGGCCGAGAAGTACGAGCGGGGACTGGCGGCGGCCGTCAACGAGATCGCGGGCGACCCGATCCTGGCCGCCGAGTTCGGCGCGGCGGGGCGGGCCAGGGCCATCGCGGAATTCGACTGGTCGCGAATCGCGGAGCGGACCGTCGCGGTGTACGAGCACGTGCGCAAGCCCTGATCCGGGTCGCGGATCGGCATGCCTGCCGGTGCACAGAAGGCCCTGAATGTCATGGCGCAGCCCGGATGTCACGGCGGAGCCTGGCGTCTCGGACCGCTGCTGCCGCGTGAGTCGCGGCGTCGTGACAGCTCGGCGAGTGGTCAGCGACGGGGCCGATAGGTCGACACCATGACCGAAGCGGTGACCTCCATGGGCTCCGGCAGCGCCGCGAGGCGCGGATCGCGCGCCTGTTCCGCGTGGTGCGCGGACGGACCCATGCCGACCACCTGTGCCACGGCCGCGCGGTCGAGCTTCATCGGATACTCGACCACGACCCGATCGACCTGCTCGAACAGGCCCGACATCGCCTCGGTGATGCGGCGATCCTTGTCCGGGTCGACGGTCACCATGCCGAGCGGATCGATCAGCTCGGCCAGGTGGCGGGCGGTCGGCGCGGCGACGACGAAGCGGCCGCCGGCATCGAGCACCCTGGCCACCTCCGCCGGATTGCGTGGCGCGAACACCGAGAGCACTCCCGCCAGTACGCCATCACGGACCGGTAGGCCGCGCCAGGCGTCGGCGAGCACGGCTGCCGCGCGAGGATGCGTGCGGGCACAGCGGCGGGCGGCGGGTTTGGCCACGTCCAGCGCGATGCCGCGCGTCTGCGGTGCGGCGTCGAGCGCCGTGCTCAGGTAGTAGCCGGTGCCCGCGCCGACCTCCAACAGGGTCTCGGCCCGATCGCCGACCGGACCGACGACGGCGGCGGCCACGGCATCGGCGATGGGCGCGAAATGCCCTTCGCTCTGGAAGGCGGCGCGGGCATCCAGCATGGCCGCGGTGTCGCCCGTCATCTTGGTCGACGCACCGGTCAGCAAGCTGACGTAGCCCTGTTTGGCGATGTCGAAACTGTGGCCGCGGCCGCAGCGCAATGCCCGATCCGTCGCCTCGAGACCGAGACGACATTCCGGGCAGGCCAACAGGCCGGCCACATCAGCGAGTGCCGAGGGACTAGCTGGTGACACTCTTCAATTCGTCACCAAGCGCCGCTGCCTCATCCGGCGTGAGTTCGACGACCAGACGCCCGCCACCCTCGAGTGGAACCCGCATAACGATTCCACGCCCTTCCTTGGTTGCCTCGAGGGGACCGTCCCCGGTGCGGGGCTTCATGGCCGCCATCCTCTGCTCCCTCCAGATCTGCGCGGTTTTCTGCGCACTTTCTTGGAACTACAGTTGTCACCAACCAGGTAGCTCACCGGCATTTGGCGAGCTACACCGGTCCTATTCTTCCCTATCGCCGTTGTGGACGGATACCTGAGTTCGAAATGTGATCGCTCAGGCGGTGTTGTGCGGGTCACTTCCGACCCAGCAATCGGCCAGGTGATCATCGACCATTCCGGTTGCCTGCATCAGCGCATAGGCGGTGGTCGGCCCGACGAAACGGAACCCGCGCCGCTTCAATTCTTTTGCAAGAGCTATGGATTCGGGACTCGTCGCGGGTACGTCACCGATGGCCCGCGGGCGCGGGCGCGGGGCCGGAGCGTACGACCAGATCAACTCGTCGAGACCGCGGTCGAGCGTCTGGGCGACCCTGGCATTGGCGATCGCCGCTTCGATCTTGGCGCGGTTGCGGACGATGCCGGGATCGGCGAGCAGACGGGCCACGTCCGCGTCGCCGAACGCGGCGACCCGGTCGATCGAGAACTCGGCGAACGCGGAGCGGAAGGCCGGACGCTTGCGCAGGATCGTGATCCAGGACAGGCCCGACTGGAACGCCTCGAGGCAGACCCGCTCGAACATGGCGTCGGGGCCGCGCAGCGGTTGGCCCCACTCGAAATCGTGGTAGTCGCGATAGAGCTGTGAGGACTCCGCCCACGGGCAGCGGGCCCTGCCGTCGTCGGCGAGCGGGGCGGTCACGGCTGTTCGGGGGTGCTCGGCGCGGGCCATGGCGTGGCCCCGCGCTCGGTGTTGTGGTGGGGTGGGGCGGCCGCGTCTCGGTGCGCCGTGCTCGCGGTGTCCTGGCGTGCCGCGGTCGCGCTGTCGCCCGTCTTGGTCAGCTGGCCGCGGACCGCCGTGTCACCGCGGGCATGGGCCAATTGCAGCTGAAGTTCATCGATACGGGCGGCGAGCCTGGCCAGCGCCCAGTCCACCTCGCCCGCCTTGTAGCCGCGCACCACCTGCTGGAAGCGCAGCGCGCGCACGTCGGCGCCGGAGATGCCCTCGGCGGGCAGCACGGTGGCCGTCGTGCCCTCGGGCAGCGGACCCAGTTCCTCACCGCGCCCGAAGACCGCACTCGCGAGCAGGAACAGCACCGCGGCCACCAGGCCGACGATCAGCACGTACAACAGCAGCGTGAGCATGACACGAGCTTATTCCGCCCCTCCGACATGCTCGTTCACGACCGAGCAGTTGCGATCGCCGAGGCGGGAACCGATTTCGCGAAAGCGCTACAGGTGCCGCGTGGTGTCGATGCCGAGTGCCATGCCCGCCAGGCCGCGGCGGCGCACCGCGAGCTTGTCGGCGACCTCGATCAGCGCCTTGGCCGACGCGCACTCCGGATCGCTCAGCACGATCGGCGTGCCCTCGTCGCTCGCCTCGCGCAGCCCCTGCTCGATCGGGATCTGACCGAGCAGCGGAACGGTCGCGCCGACCGCGCGGGTCAGGCTGTCGGCGACGGTCTGACCGCCGCCGGAGCCGTACAGCTCCATCCGGCTGCCGTCGGGCAGGTCCAGCCAGGACATGTTCTCCACCACACCCGCGATCCGCTGACGGGTCTGCAGCGCGATCGAGCCCGCCCGCTCGGCCACCTCCGCGGCCGCGAGCTGCGGGGTGGTGACGACCAGGATCTCGGCGTTCGGGATGAGCTGGGCGATCGAGATGGCCACGTCGCCGGTGCCGGGCGGCAGGTCGAGCAGCAGGATGTCCAGATCGCCCCAGAACACGTCGGCGAGGAACTGCTGCAGCGCGCGGTGCAGCATCGGGCCGCGCCACACCACGGGCGTGTTGCCCTGGGTGAACATGGCGATCGAGATGACCTTCACCTCGTGCGCGACGGGCGGCATGATCATCCGCTCGACCTGGGTGGGCCGGGCGGCGGTGCCGAGCATGCGGGGCACCGAGTGCCCGTAGATGTCGGCGTCGAGCACGCCGACGGACAGGCCGCGCGCGGCCATGGCTGCCGCGAGATTGACGGTGACCGAGGACTTTCCGACGCCGCCCTTGCCCGAGGCGACCGCGTACACGCGGGTGAGCGAGCCCGGCTGCGCAAAGGGGATCACCGGGTCGGCCGAGTCGCCGCGCAGCTGCTTGCGCAAGGTGGTGCGCTGCTCGTCGTTCATCACGTCGAGGTCGACGGAGATGGCGCCGACGCCGGGGACGTCCGCCACCGCCTTGGTGACCCGCTGGGTGATCTCGGTACGCAGCGGGCAGCCCGCTGTCGTCAGGTAGACCTCGATATGGACATTGCTTCCGGCGTCGATCGCGACGCTTTTCACCATGCCCAGTTCGGTGATCGGCTTGCGGATCTCCGGGTCGTCGACCTTTGCGAGCGCACCCCGCACATCCGATTCCGTTACCACTGACATAACCGAAATTTTAGGCGGATCAGATTCGCGGCAGCTCCGCGGGCTTGGGTGCGACCCCGCTGCCGTAGGAATTCGACCACGCCATGACGTTCGCGACGTAGGCCATGGAGTTGTTGTAACGGAGGATGGCGCGCGACTGCTGGGCCAGGTCGCGCATGTTCAAACCACCAGCGCACAGGTACTTCCCTGCTGTCAGCGCGGCGTCGTAGAGATTCTGCGGGTCGGCGATGCCGTCGCCGTTGCCGTCGGCGGCGTAGCGCTTCCAGGTCTCGGGCAGGAACTGCATCGGGCCGACCGCGCGGTCGTAGCCGCCGAGCCCGTCGAGCGCGCCGTCGTCGCTGTCGTGGATGACGTTGTTGCCCGCGAGCGAGCCGTCCAGCACCGGGCCGTAGACCGGGCTCAGCGGGTTGCCGTCGGTGTCGGCCTTGCCGCCGAAGGCGTGGGTGGATTCGACGCGCCCGATCCCGGCCAGCAGATTCCACGGCATGTTGCAGTCCGGGTTCTCCGCGTCCAGCGTGCGCTCGGCGCTCTGATAGGCGGCGATCGCGACGCCCGGCACGCCGAGATTTCCGGCGGGGAGATCGGCCTTCTCCCGATTGTTCGGCAGCGCAACGGTTTTCACGACCGGCGGGGCGACCGAGCGCTGCTCGGCCATGGAGTGCTCGACGAACTCGATCGATCCGACGGTCCTGGAGCTCAGCGCGTCCTGGTCGTCGGCGAGGAGCTGCTGAACAGCGGCCTGATCGGAATCCAGATCGGACGCCGCGGCGCAGGCCACGAATCCGGCGGGAACCAATCCGGTCATTGCGAGTACGGAGCCGCGCCTGACGGTGGCAGGCGATTGCTTGCGGTGACGCCCCACGGTGTGGTGACCCTCCTCCGGTAAAGGCTCGGTGACGAGCCCTCGTGGACGAAGGAGAGGTTACCGTATTCGAGACATTTTTGTTACTGCTTCGTGATCTGGATCGAGGTTTGATCTCAGCCTTGTGGCGGAGCGGGGGGCAACGGGATCACGATGCCGAACGGCAGTGTGATGCCGGGCTGTTCGGTCGGGGCGGGAGCCTCGGCGGGCGCGGGTTCGGGGGTCGTGGCGACCTCCGGCTCCGGGGCCGGTTGCTCCTCGGCGGGAGCCGGTGCGGGCGCTGGCGCCGGGCCTGGGGCCGGGGCCGGGGCCGGAGAGGGAGCGCCCGCCTGGGGTAGGGGCTGGACCGGCACTTGCGCCATGCACGCCTCCTTCGGCAGCGGTTGCGCGGCGCGGGCGGGGTCGTTCGGATCGAGCGGTTCGCCCGCCTCGACCGGTGCGTTCGGGTCGCGGGGTTGCGCACCGAACTCCTGCTTCGGTGCGAGCGGACGCGCGGGCTCGCCCGGCCGCGGCATCGGCGCGGGCACCGCGACCTGTTCGCACGGATTGGCGGGCGGCGGCGGGGGCGGGCAGAAGATGCCGCACGGGATCGGCGGCAAGCCGGGGATCGTGATCATCACCTGGGCCGGCGGAGCCGCCGGAACGGGGGGCCGCGGTGGGACCGCGGGCGAGGTGGGGGTGGGCACGGTGGTCTGCACCGCGGCCATGTCCGGGCCCGCCGCGATCATCGGCGACGATCCCGGCGGGATCAGCTCCGGCGAGATGGTGACCTGGCTGGGGCTGCCGCCGGTGCGGTAGGCCGAGGACCAGCTCAACACGTTGGCCGCGTAGGACATCGAGTTGTTGTAGCGCAGCACGGCACGCAACTCCTGCGCGGGCTCGCGCAGGTTCAGCCCGCCCGAGCACAGGTATTTGCCTGCGGCCAAGGCGGAATCGAAGACGTTGTGCGGATCGGCGACGCCGTCGCCGTTGCCGTCGGCGCCGTACAGGCTCCAGGTGCCTGGCAGGAACTGCATCGGGCCGATCGCCCGCACGTACCCGCCGTCCGTGGCCCTGATGACCTCGTTGCCCGGCAACGTTCCGTCGAGGGCCGGTCCGAAGATCGGGGTCACCGTCGTGCCCGCCGCATCGGTGCGACCGCTTCCGGCGTGCCCGGACTCGATCCGCCCGATCCCGGCCAGCAGATTCCACGGCAGTCCGCACCCCGGCATCGATGACTCCATCGCCAGCTCCGCGTTCCGGTACGCGGCCAGCACGATCTCCGGAATGCCCAGCGCCCCACCGACCCTGGGTAACCTGATGTCGTGCAGGGGGACCCGTCCCCCGAATGGCGGCATCCCGTCGGCGGGCGGAGTCATAGCTCGAAGTTTGCGAGGAGTGTCCGGGGTCACCGGCAATAGGCCTACTGTCCGAGACAGGGCGCCTTCTGATTCGGTGTCCGAGGCGTTGCCGGTGCCGTCGCGACCGCCGGACGCGGCAAGCCTCGCCTCCGGTGCCTGCGGCGGCGTGCTCGTGGTCGTGTTGTGTGCCGCCGACCCGGAAGCGACCAGACCAGCGACAACGAGGGCTGACATGGTTATCGGAGCGGAAACTCGCATTCGGCCACACCAATCCTCTACGTCATGGGAGCGGTGTCCGGCAGATCCCACAACCCGGCCCGCTCAGGACAACGTTGTCCAGGTTACCCAGCGGTCAGTAGGTTGTTGAGCATTTCCGGTCAATCGTCAGCTACGGGCGGCGAAAGCTGAACGCCCGCCTGCTTTCCACCGGAGGTTTTCTTGCGACTCGCCTTGCCCGACTTCACCTCACGCGGCGTGTTGCGCTCCGGCGCGCCGGCGGCCTCGATGCGGTCGAGCACCTCGCGCATCTCCTCCAATTCGCGGCGCAGATAGTCGCGAGTCGCCACTTCGCCGACCGCGAGGCGCAGCGCTGCGAGTTCGCGGGCCAGGAATTCGGTGTCGGCCTTGGTCTGTGCCGCGCGCAGCCGATCCTCTTCCAGCGCCACCCGATCGCGGTTGTCTTGACGGTTCTGCGCCAACAGGATCAGCGGCGCGGCGTAGGCGGCCTGGGTGGAGAACGCGAGGTTCAACAGGATGAACGGATACGGGTCCCAGCGCAGCGACACCGCGAAGACGTTGATCAGGATCCAGATGATCACCACGACCGTCTGCATCGCGAGATAGCGTCCGGTGCCGAGGAATCGGGCCACCCGCTCCGAGCTGCGCGCCAATGCCTCTGCGTCCCAGTCGAATCGGAACCGGGACTCGAGCGGTGTCTCCAAACGCTGCCGGGCGGAGCTGGTGCCGACCCTGGTGATGCCCGCCGCCGGATGCTTCGCCGGATTCTTGTCGTTCATGCGCCGGCCCCTTCGTCCTGCTCCTCCTCGCGCCAGTCCTCCGGCAGCAGATGGTCGAGCACGTCGTCGACGCTGACCGCGCCGAGCAGATGGTTCTCGTCGTCCACCACCGGCCCGCAGACCAGGTTGTAGGTGGCGAAGTACCGGGTCACCGCGGAGAGCGGCACCTCGGCCCGCAGCGGCGCGAGATCGGAATCGACGATGCCGCCGACGATGTGCGCGGGCGGTTCCCGCAACAACTGCTGGATGTGCACGCAGCCGAGGTACGGACCGGTGGGCGTGGCGGTGGGCGGGCGGACCACGAACACCATGGAGGCGAGCGCCGGCGTGAGATCCGGGTTGCGCACCCTGGCCAGTGCTTCCGCGACCGTGGTCGACGGTGTCAGCACGATGGGTTTGGTCGTCATCAGGCCGCCCGCGGTGTCGGGGGAGTGCGCGAGCAGCCTGCGCACCGGTTCGGATTCCTCGGGATCCATCATCGCGAGCAGCGATTCGCGTTCCCCGGTCGGCAGTTCGCCGAGCAGGTCGGCCGCGTCGTCGGGATCCATCGCCTCGAGCACGTCGGCGGCGCGGCGCACCTCGAGGTGGCCGAGCAGGTCGACCTGATCGTCGTCGGGCAGTTCCTGCACCACGTCGGCGAGCCGCTCGTCGTCCAGCGCCTCGGCGACCTCGATGCGGCGCTTCTCCGGCAGTTCGCGCAGCATGTGCGCGACGTCGGCGGGGCGCAGGCCCTCGAACTGCTCGAGCAACTGCGTGACGTCCTGGCCGGGCCTGCCGATCTCGTACGGGGTCAGGCCCGTCACCGTGGTCCAGTCGACGACGTGCACGGTGCGCCGCCGCCCGATCCGCCGGTGTCCGCGCACCGCGACGCGAGAGACCCGCCAGTCCCTGGTTCTGGTCAATTCGATACCGAGATCGACCACGAACACGTCGACGCCCGCGAGGTCGGGCAGATCCGGATCGTCCACCTGCACTGTGGAATCCACGATCTGGGCCAGCGCCAGCATTTCGCCCGGCCGTTGCTGGAAACGGCGCAGGCTCACGGTGCCGGTGTTGAGCGTCACCATGCCCGGTTCGATCGAGGTCACCCGCAACATCGGCACGAAAATCCGGCGCCTGCTCGGCAATTCGACGACAAGGCCGTGTACGCGCGGTACCTGACGGTCGTAGCGGATCGCCACGACCGCGTCGCGGACCCGGCCGATAGACTCCCCGTCCGGTCCCAGCACCGCCAGGCCCGCGAGCCTGGCGACGTACACCCTGGTAGCTGCCATGCTTGCCAGACTAGACAGGAGGCTCCATGAAGCCGCGCCGATCGGTCCTCGCCGTGCCAGGCAGCAACCCCAAGATGATCGAGAAAGCCAAAGGGTTGCCGGTCGACGAGGTCTTCCTCGACCTGGAGGACGCGGTGGCGCCGGTAGCCAAGGCCGCGGCGCGTGCCAATATCGTCGCCGCCCTGAATCAGCCCGGCTGGGGCGAGCAACTGCGGGTGGTGCGGGTCAACGACTGGACGACCGCTTGGACCTACGCCGACGTGATCACGGTCGTCGAGGGCGCGGGCCGCGTCATCGACGCGATCCTGCTGCCGAAGGTCACCGACGCGGGCCAGGTGCAAGCGCTGGACCTGTTGCTCACCCAGGTGGAGAAGGCCAACGGGCTGGAAGTCGGGCGGATCGGCATCGAACCGCAGCTGGAAAACGCCATGGGCCTGCGCAATATCGATGAGATCGCGACCGCGAGCCCGCGGGTGCAAGCGCTCGTCTTCGGCCCTGCCGATTTCATGGCGAGCATCAATATGCGCACCCTGGTGGTCGGCGAACAGCCGGAGGGTTACGACACCGGCGACGCCTACCACCACATCCTGATGACCATCCTGCTCGCCGCGCGCGCCCACGGCCTGCAGGCGATCGACGGCCCCTACTTGCAGATCCGCGACCTCGACGGTTTCCGCAGGGCCGCCGGGCGCACCGCCGCGCTCGGCTTCGACGGCAAGTGGGTGCTGCACCCCGGCCAGATCGACGCGGCCAACGAGATCTTCAGCCCGCGCCAAGCCGATTACGACCGGGCCGAGGAGATCCTCGACGCCTACGCCTTCCACACCTCCGCCGAGGGTGGTGCGCGCGGCGCTGTCATGCTCGGCGACGAGATGATCGACGAGGCCAGCGCGAAGATGGCGCAGGTGGTTGCGGACAAGGGACGGGCCGCCGGGATGACGCGCACCACGCGTTTCACACCACCGAACGGCCGCTCCGAATAGCAGAATGGAGTCATGACGAATCCCTTGGGGAATCCCAACCGCGCCCGCCAGGGGTTGCCGACCCCGCCGTCGGGCTGGCCGGTGGGCTCCTATCCGACCTACGCCGAGGCGCAGCGGGCGGTCGACTACCTGGCCGACAACCAGTTTCCGGTGCAGGACGTGACGATCGTCGGTGTCGACCTGATGCAGGTCGAGCGGGTGCTCTACCGCCTGAACTGGGGCAAGGTGATCGGTGGCGGCGTGGTCTCCGGCGCCTGGCTCGGCCTGTTCCTCGGTCTGCTGCTGAGCCTGTTCACCACCAGCGGCGCGTTCGGTCCGCTGCTCGTCGGCCTGGTCGGCGGCATCATCTTCGGTGTGATCTCGACCTCGATTCCGTACGCGGCCACCAAGGGCCAGCGCGATTTCGCCTCCACCATGCAGCTGGTGGCTGGCCGCTACGACGTGCTGTGCGACCCGAAGTCGGCCGAGCAGGCGCGGGACATGCTCGCGCGGTTGGCGATCTGAGCGCATGGACGTGATGGACACGGTCCGCACCGGCGTGCTCGACCACTACGGCGTGGCCGCGACCGGTGTGGATTCGGCCTCGGTGACGTTTCTGGGGCTGGAGCCGATCGAGATCCTGCGCATCGTCGACGGCGACGTCGTGCATTACGCGACGCTCGGCGGTTCGCGTCATCCCATGGGCGATCCCGGTGACCTGCACGCCGATCCGGTGCGCGGCCCGCGCGCGGAGCTGGTGCTGACGCTGCGAACCGGCACCGCCATGCCAGGCCTGCCCAAGGCGCTGGGCATCCTGGTCGCCACGCCCTCCGTGGAAGGCGTTGTGCTGCAAGCCGACGCGTTGCTCGACCTCGGCGAGCCGCTGTGGCAGGGCTCGGCGTTCACCGCGGCGCTGCTCGCCGACAGCGAGATTCCGGAGATTCCGCTGCCCGAGCCCGCCGAGCCGGTCAGGTATCTGACGGTGACACCGGTGACCGCGACCGAGGCGGCCTGGGTGCGGGTGCGCGGTGCGCAGGCGCTGCGCGACGCGTGGACCGAAGCGGGCATCGACGTGCGCGATCCGGGCCGTGGGGCGGCGACGCTGTAGCGGCGTGCTTCCTGCGGCGTGGGGTGTTCAGAGCCAGTTGTTGCGGCGGAACGTGATGAACAGTCCGGTGCACACGGTCGCCATGAGCAGCAGCACCATGCCGTAGCCGTAGGTCCATTTCAGTTCCGGCATGTGGTCGAAGTTCATGCCGTAGACGCCCGCGATCATGGTCGGGACCGCCGCGATGGCGACCCACGCCGAGATCTTCCGCATGTCGGTGCTCTGCTGCACGGTCATCTTGGCCAGGGCGGCGCTGACCAGTTCGCTGAGCGACTCGTCGAAATCGGAGATGCGCTCGGCGACGGTTGTGTGATGGTCGGCCACGTCGCGCAGGTAGCGCCGAATCTCCTTGGCTATCGGCAGATCCGGTTTGTGCGCCAGCAGTTGCAGCGGCGCGGCGAGCGGATTGACCGCGCGGCGCAGCTCCACCACCTCGCGCTTGAGTTGGTAGATCGACTCGATGGAGACGTGGTTGCGCGGGGTGAAAACCGCCTCTTCCATCTCGTCGATGTCGTTCTCCACCAGCGCCGCCACCTCGATGTAGGAGTCCACGACGTGGTCGGCCACCGCGTGCAGCACCGCGTACGGGCCGTGGCTCAAATGGTCGGGGCGATCCTCGAGTTCGCGTCGCACGCCCGCGAGGCCGCTGTGCTCGCCGTGCCGGACGGTCACCGCGAAATCGCGTCCGGTGAACACCATGATGTCGCCGGTCTCGACGATCTCGCTGACGCTGTGCATTTCGTGCGGGACATAGGAGACCGTGCGCAGCACCACGAACGTCGTGTCGTCGAAGCGTTCCAGCTTGGGCCGCTGATGGGCCTTGATCGCGTCCTCGACGGCGAGCGGATGCAGGTCGAAGGTCGCCGCGATGTCGGCCATCTGGGTCTCGTCCGGATCGTGCAGCCCGATCCAGACGAAACCGTTCTCGCGCGAGCGGACCTCGGCCAGCGCCTCGGCGTGGGTGAAGCGACCCGGCAGCCTGTGTCCGTCGACGTAGACGGCGCAGTCGACGACGGCTCGCGCGGTGGGGACGGGAATGCGTGGGCGCGGCGTCACGGCGCGACCTTGACCGCGGAGGGACGAGAGCGGCGGTATGGACGGCACGAGGACGATGGTAGAGGCGTCGCGCCGCGAGCCGAGCGGATGGCCGCGGACCACCGGTGATCGCGCACTGCGACACTGGAGGACGTGCGCATCGACCTGCATACCCATTCGACCGCGTCCGACGGCACCGATACCCCGGCCGAGCTGGTGCGGAACGCGGCGGCCGCCGGCCTGGACGTCGTCGCGATCACCGATCACGACACCACCGCCGGGTGGGTCGAGGCGGTGGACGCGCTACCGAAGGGCATGACGCTGGTGCGCGGGATGGAGATGTCGTGCGTCGGGCTGGGCGAGGACGGCTGGCCGGTGCCGGTGCATCTGCTCGCCTACCTGTTCGATCCGGCCGACCGCAGTTTCGCCGAGGAGCGCGAGCGGTTGCGCGCCGAGCGGGTGGACCGGCTGCGCTCGATGGCCGAGCGGATGGCCGCCGACGGACTGCCGATCGACCCGGACGCGGTGCTCGCGGCGGCGGGGCCTTCGGCAGGGCGTCCGCATCTGGCGCGGGCGCTGGTCGAGGCCGGGGTGGTGCCGAGCGTGGACGCCGCCTTCACCGAGCTGCTCGCACCGCGCGGACCGTACTACGCGGAGAAGGCCGACACGGCGCTGCACCGCGCGGTCGCGATGATCGCGGGCGCGGGCGGGGTCAGCGTGCTCGCCCACACCAGGGCCCGCAAGCGGGGACGGCTGCTCGCCCTGGACGACATCCGGGAATTGGCCACCCTCGGACTGGGCGGCCTGGAGATCGACCATCCCGACCATTCCGCCGCCGATCGCGCGGTGCTGACCGAGCTCGCCGACGAGCTGGGTCTGATCACCACCGGCTCGTCGGACTACCACGGCGCCAACAAGACCATCCGCCTCGGCGAATTCACCACCGACCCAGCGCAATTCGAGGAGCTCGCGGGCAAGGCGACGGGTGTGCCCGTGATCACTTCGTGAGATACCTGCGCGCGCTCAGCGGGGTGGTTGCGGCGGGTACGGTGCTGCTGACGCTCGTCGTCGTCGGTGCGGCGGTGATCGGCGCGCAGCGCGGCTTCCCCGGTCCGGGCGCGGAGTCGGTGACCTGGCATCTGGTGGCCTCGGTGACCGTGCTTGGGGCGCAGATCTTTTCGGATAGGCATCGGGGTTTTCTCGCCTTTTCCGGATCTGCGGTCGTTTTCTTGGTCACCGGAATATTGCTCTGGACACAATGGTGGGGTTGATAATCCGGTACTGGTTGCGGCCGGGTGAATTGTGGACGAACATCTTTTCTTGTGAACGAGATAGAGACGGACGTGCTGGTTCTAGGCGGTGGCCCCGCCGGAGCCTGGGCGGCCGTCTCGGCCGCCTCCGGAGGGGCGAGGGTGGTGCTCGTCGACAAGGCCCGCTGCGGAAGCAGCGGGCCTTCTGCGTTCGGGAGCACGATGGTGTGGAACATCCCGCCCGGCGCGGCCAGGAACGCGGCGGTACGCCGATCGCACGCGCACGGCGGTGACCTCGGCGATCCGGAATGGATGCACCGAGTGCTCGACGAGACCCATCGGCGGATCGAACAGCTGGTGGGCTGGGGTTATCGGTTTCCCGACGACTCGCGGGGCGGCTCGCAGCGGGTCCGCCTGGATGGCGCGGGATACCTGCGCCGGATGCGCCGCACCGTGATCGAGGCGGGTGTGCGTGTCCTCGATCACCATCCCGCATTGCAGCTGCTGCGCGACGGTGACGGCGTGATCTCCGGTGCGGCCGGGGTGCAGCAGAACAACGGCTTTCGCTCCTGGACGGTCCGCGCGGGCGCGGTGGTGATTGCCACCGGCGGCTGTGCCTTTCTCTCCGGCGGCGCGGGCACCGACGTGGCGACGGGTGACGGGCTGCTGTTCGCCGCCGAGGCGGGTGCGCGGCTGTCCGGCATGGAATTCTCCAGCGCCTACGGCTTGGCGGCCATGCCGAATTCCGTCACGCCTGCGATGCATCCGAGTTCGACGCCGGGTCTCGCGCTGCAATACGCCACGCTCTACGACGAGAGCGGCACGGTTCTCGAGGGACATCGGCACGCGGCGTTCGCGGCCATCGCCGACGGGCGGCGGGTGTTCGCCGCCGCGGACGACATGCCCGCGGCGGTCCGCGACTGGCTCACCAGGCAGGGCACGGCCGATCACACACAACGGGTGCCGCTGCGCGCGGTGCTCGAGGGGACGGTGCGCGGTACGGGCGGTCTGGCGCTCACCGGTCCGGACTGCGCGACCACGGTGGCCGGGCTGTTCGGCGCGGGCGATGCGGTCAGCCGAGAGGCGATCACGGGCGCGGTGAGCGGCTTCGGCGGTCAGAGCGGAGCGTGGGCCATCGCCTCCGGCGTCTGGGCGGGGGCGGGGGCCGCCCGTTTCGCGCGGACCAGAGGCGCGGTGGGCGTGGTGCATCCGGTGCCGGGCGCGGGCCTCGCCGCGCGAGCGCGCATCGACCCGCGCGCGATCGTGGGACTGGTCCAGGAGCACACGCTGCCGCTGCGGCGCAGCTACTGGCGCAGCGCGGGCAGCCTGCGCGACAGCATCGCCGAGCTCGACGGCATGTGGCCGGGCGTGGCGTTCGATCTCGGTGGGGTCGGCGCCGAGCGCTTGCGAGCCAGGCAGGCGGCGGCCCTGCTCGCGGTGGCCAGATGGACCAAGCACAGCGCGCTGGCCCGCACCGAGACCCGCGGCATGCATCGGCGCACCGACCATCCCGATACCGGAGCCGAGTGGCTGGTGCGACTGACGTCAGGCGGGCTGGACGACGTCTGGGTCGGCACCGAGCGATTACGGCGGGTACCGTCGGAGCAGGCCCCCGCCGTGCGAGGTCCGGCCGTCGTACGCGGCCAGGTCCCGGTCGGGTTGGAGCCCGCTCCCGCGGTGTCCGGGACCCCGCGGATCGTGCCGGGCCGACGGGAGCCCGATCTCACACCCCCGGATCGCCTGGCGATGTGACAACTCACCGCCCCGCGGTGTGCGGATGCGAGTTTCCCCTTACTTCGGGGTAATTCCGGGGATTTACCCTCGGAAATATGACGCGCAACCGGGATCCGACACACCGGTTTGGCAAGTCATCGGACCGGCTGGCAGAATGTTGCGGATTCCCCTCCTATGCCACCGCCGGGTTCGGGAATCGCGGTGCTCCGAGCTGCGCAACGTACCGTCGCGCCCCCGAGGATCGCCCCGCATGTTCTGTCCGGACACACCCGTCCGGCCCCCGCTTTGCGGATCAGTGCAGCGCCACGTCTCGAGCTGATCGTCGGGTTTTCGACACATCGACCCCGACTCGAAACGTCCCGGTCAGCGCACTCGATGAGCGGTACGAATCACCTATTACGAATTACCCGGCGGTAACCGTCCCCCGGTTCAGCCCGACCCGAGCAGGAGTGAAATCGTGTCACCTGTGACTGACGCACCGAATGCCACCGCGAGTTTGTCCGAAATCACCAACGACGAAATCTTCGCTGGACACCTCGGCGGCAAGCTCTCGGTCGAGCTCTCGGCTCCGCTCGAGACTCAGCGCGACCTCTCGATCGCGTACACCCCCGGCGTCGCTCAGGTCAGCCGTGCGATCGCTCAGGACGAGACGCTGGCCAAGCGCTACACCTGGACCGACCGCCTGGTGGTCGTGGTCAGCGACGGCACCGCCGTCCTCGGCCTCGGCGACATCGGCCCGCGCGCCTCGCTGCCGGTGATGGAGGGCAAGGCGGCGCTGTTCAAGAAGTTCGCCGGACTGGACTCGATCCCGATCGTGCTGGACACCAAGGACGTCGACGAGATCGTCGAAACCCTGATCCGGCTGCGCCCGAGCTTCGGCGCGGTGAACCTGGAGGACATCTCCGCGCCGCGCTGCTTCGAGATCGAGAAGCGCGTCATCGAGGCGCTCGACTGCCCGGTCATGCACGACGACCAGCACGGCACCGCGATCGTGGTGCTCGCCGCCCTGAACGGCGCGGCCCGGGTGCAGGGTCGTGGCATCGACGGTCTGAAGGTCGTGGTGTCGGGCGCCGGCGCGGCCGGTGTCGCGTGCACCAACATCCTGCTCGCCGCGGGCGTTCGCGATGTCACCGTGCTCGACTCGAAGGGCATCGTGAGCCGCGATCGCGCCGACCTGAACGAGGTGAAGTCCGAACTGGCCGAGCGCACCAACCCGCGCGGGCTCAGCGGCGGCGCCGCCGAGGCGCTCGCGGGCGCGGACGTGTTCCTCGGTCTGTCGGCGGGCCTGATCGCCGAGGAGCTCATCGCCTCGATGGCGCCGGAGGCGATCGTGTTCGCCATGTCCAACCCGGACCCGGAGATCCACCCGGACGTGGCGCGCAAGTACGCCTCGATCGTCGCGACCGGCCGCAGCGACTTCCCGAACCAGATCAACAACGTGCTCGCCTTCCCCGGCGTGTTCAAGGGCGCGCTGGACGCGGGCGCCCGTCGCATCACCGAAGGCATGAAGATCGCCGCCGCCGACGCCATCCTGAGCGTGGTCGCCGACGAGCTCGGCCCCGAGAAGATCGTCCCCAGCCCGCTCGACCCGCGGGTCGCCCCGGCCGTCGCCGAGGCTGTCGCCGCCGCCGCGCGTGCGGAGGGCGTTGCGTAACAACGGATTACGCAATCGACAGGGCGCCCCGTTCAATGACGAACGAGGCGCCCTGCCTCATTTCCAGGCATGTTGTTTGCGCTCAGTGCGGCACGGAAACGGCTGAGATGAACTCTGCCAGCTGGGCGTCGGTGACGTTCTTGGCCAGATCGGATTCGCAGATCATGCCGACCAGGCGCTTGTTCTCGATGACCGGCAGCCGCTTGATCTGATTCTGCTCCATCATCTCCAGCACCTGCTGGAGTTCGGCGTCGGCGTCGACCCAGCGCGGGGTGCCCTTGGCGAGATCGCCTGCGCGGAGGCGGCTGGGGTCGCGTCCCTCGGCGATGCAGCGGACGACGATGTCACGGTCGGTCAGCATGCCGATGAGGCGGTCGTTGTTGCAGATAGGCAGCGCGCCCACGTCCAGGTTGCGCATCATCTCGGCGGCGCGGTCGAGCGTCTCGTCCGCGGGGATACACCTGGCATCGGCGTGCATGATGTCGCGGGCCTTCATCGGTGCGTTCATGCTCACGGCAATCCTCCTCGTCTCGGGTTGGGGTCCCCGCAGGACTCGAGGTTGCGCAGGTCTCGACGCGGCTTGCCACAGTGGCGTCGAGCGCGTGCGCGGCTGACGACTCCTACGGCCAGTGCCAATCGTGACGGAGATCACATCAACGGTCAATAGGGGTGGACTGGACGGCGGTCATCGCGCGGTCTGCCGCACGTCATTCGGAGCCGTCGCCCGCCGCAGCCGCCCGGTCCCCGGCGTCGTCACCCAGACGACGAGCGCGAGCAACCCGTCCAGCAGCATCGCCAACGCGGCCACCAGCAGCGCACCCACCAGCACCCGGTCGTACCGGTGCAGCCCGAGCCCGTCGAAGATGTAGCGGCCGAGCCCACCGAGATTCACGTACGCCGCGATGGTCGCGGTGGCCACCACCTGGAGGGTGGCGCCGCGCAGGCCGTTCACCAGGATCGGCATGGCATTGGGGACTTCCACACGGAACAGGACCTGCCGTTCGGTCATGCCCATGGCCCTGGAGGCATCGACCACGTCGGCGGGCACGTTGGCCACCCCGGCGTACGCGCCCGCCAGCAGCGGGGGGATGCCGACGGTGAGCAGCGCGAGCAGCGGCGGAATCAGCCCGAGCCCGAGCCCTAGCACCAGGAACGTGAGCAGGCCGAGGGTCGGCAGCGCGCGCATCGCGTTGGCGAAGCCGACCAGCGCCGCGGCGCCGCGCCGTCGATGGCCGATGACGAGGCCGAGCGGCACCGCGATCACGGCCGACCCGGCCACCGCCAGCAGGGTGTACCAGAGATGTTGCGCCAGACGGGCTTCGATGCCGGTGGGTCCGCCCCAGTTGGCGGCGTCGGTGAAATAGCGCCAGGCGTCGACGAACAGGTTCACGCGCTCGCCCCTCGCCGCGCTCGATCGTCGGCCCTGGTCCAGGGCGTCGCCCACCGGCCGAGCAGATACACCAGCCGGTCGAAGAGCAGCGCGAGCGCCAGCGTCACGATGATGCCCGCGACGATCTCGTCCGGGTAGTCGCGCTGATAGCCCTGGGTGAACAGCTTGCCGAGCCCGCCGACCCCGATCAGCGCGCCGACCGACACCATGGCGATATTGGTGACCACCACCACGCGCAGGTTGGACACGAAAACCGGTATGGCCAAAGGCATATCGACAGTCAGCGTGCGCCGCAGCGGACCGAATCCGACGGCGTCGGCGGCGTCGACCACGGCGGCGGGCACCGAATCCAGCGCCACCGGGACCGCGATCACCAGCAGCGCGGTCGAGTAGATGGTCAGTGCGATGATCACGTTCCACGGATCGATCGCCGAAATGCCCACCAGCGGAGGGATGATCACGAACAACGCGAGCGAGGGCACCGTGTAGGCCAGGCTCGCCGCGGCCACGGTGATCCGTCGCAGCCAGGGGATCCGCCGGATCACCGCGCCCGCCGGAATCGCGATCACCAGCCCGAACAGCAAGGGCGTCAACGCGAGATAAAGGTGGGTCCTGGTGATGGCGAGGATCTCGGAGAAGTTGTCGACCAGGTATCTCACGCGGTCTCCCGCCCGTCGCGGCGCGGTGCCGTGGTGGCGTTGCGGCCGATCACGAACCGGTCCCGTCACCGTCGGAGAGCCCCTGTTCGGAGGCGAGCCGGTTGCGTTCGACGTCCTCGGCGCTGCGTTGCTCGGCCAGGTGCGCGATCACCTCGGTGGCCCGCACGCCGCCGCGCACGCGGCCGGAATCGTCCACGGCCACACCGATTCCGGACGGCGAGGAGATGGCGGCGTCCAACGCCTGGCGCAGATCGCCGGTGGGCCTGAACAGCGATCCGCCCGCCGCCATGCAGTCCTCCAGCGGCCTGCCCGCTCGCCGCGCCGCCACGCCGGTCGCGTCGACCCAGCCGAGTGGCTTGCCCGCCTCGTCCACCACGAGCACCCAGTCGCCCTGCGTCAGCCGCAGTGCGCCCACCGCGGTTGCGGTGGCGGTCGGGATATCGTGCAGCGCAACGTCATCGGCCGAGCGGAAGGACAGGCCGCGATAGCCGCGGTCGCGCCCGACGAACTCGGCGACGAAATCCGTTGCGGGCCCGGCCAGGACGCGCTGCGGCGGATCGTACTGCTGGAGCACGCCTGCCCGGCCGAATACCGCGACCCGGTCGCCGAGGGTGATCGCCTCATCGATGTCGTGGGTGACGAACACGATGGTCTTGTGCAATTCCGCTTGCAGACGCTGCATTTCGGTCTGCAATTCGGCCCGCACCACCGGGTCGACGGCGCTGAACGGCTCGTCCATCAGCAGGATCGGCGGGTCGGCGGCCAGCGCCCGCGCCACGCCGACCCGCTGCTGCTGACCGCCGGACAGCTGCGCGGGGTAGCGGTCGGCGAGCCCGCGATCCAGGCCCACCCGGTCCAGGACCTCGAGCGCCGCCTTGCGTGCCGCCCTGCGCGAATCGCCGCGCAGCACCGGCACCGTCGCGACGTTGTCGAGCACGGTGCGGTGCGGCAGCAGGCCGCCGCTCTGGATCACGTAGCCGATGCCGAGCCGCAGCCGGACCGGGTCCACCGTCGAGATGTCCTGTCCGGCAACGGTGATCATGCCCTTGGTGGGCTGGATCATCCGGTTGATCATCCGCATCGAGGTGGTCTTTCCGCAGCCGGACGGACCGACGAACACGGTGAACGAACCCGATTCGATGCGCAGATCGAGATCGGTGACGGCGTGCGTGCCATCCGGATAGGTCTTGCTGATGCCGTGGAACTCGATGTCCGACACTGCTGCCCTCACGTCCTTCAACACCCCTGCCGGATCACCCGACCGGCGTGTTCAACCCCTGTGCGGCGACCCACGCCTTGGCGGCCGCCGCCGGTTCGGTCTTGCTGCTGCCGGACACGGACTCGTTCAGCTCGATCAGCGCTTCGGTGGTGAGCTTCGCCGACACCGTGTTGAGCGCGGCAACCGCCTTGTCGGACTTCTTGGCGGCGTTGAAGAGCGGAATCACGTTCTGCGCTGGAAAGTTGTGCTTCGGGTCCGCCAGCACGACGAGATCGTTCTCGGCGATGGCGGGGGAGGTGGTGAAGATGTTGGCCGCGGTCACCTGGCCATCCACCAGCGCACGCACGGTGGCCGGACCACCGCCGTCGAGGATCGTGACGAAGTTGCCCGCGGCGATGTCGAGGCCGTAGTTCTCCTTCAGGCCGGGCAATCCGCCCTGGCGCTCCTGGAATTCCGCGGGCGCGCCGAACTTCACCTCGGCCGAATGCGGCGCGAGATCGGCGATGGTGCGCAGGTTCCAGCGCTCGGCGGTGGCGCGGGTGACCACCACCGCGTCGGAGTCCTGGCCTGGCGCGGGCGCCGCCGTGGCCAGCTGGGAGCCGAGCGCGCCCGCCAGCGCGGCCTCGACGTCGGCGGCGCTGGTCGCGGTCGCGTCCTTGTCCAGGTACTGCAGCAGATTGCCGGTGTACTCGGGGATCACCGAGATCGCGCACTCGCGCAGCGCCGGGATGTAGGCCTCGCGGCTGCCGATGTTGAGACGGGTGTCCACCTGGAAGCCGTTGACCCGCAACACCTCCGCGTAGATGCTGGCCACCGTCTCGGACTCCGGGAAGTTCGCCGAGCCGACGATCAGGGCCTCGCCCGCACAGTCGCCGTCGGCGGCGAGCGGATCGGAATTGCCGCAGGCCGACAAGATCATGCCGACGGCGAGCAAGGTAGCAGCGGCGAGGAGCCGAGAGGCGCGCAGCGCGAGCCGCAGCGCCGATCGCCCGGCAGCGGGGGTGATCGTGGTCTTCACGAGGGTCCTTCCGGCAGATGCGGACGGTGCGTGCGGCCGAGGCCGAAGGGGCACCGGTACATTCTGGTTGTCCATACTGCCCGCAACTGGGTGTTTCTGTCGGCTGTAGTCGTCTTCGGAGAGTTGGTGTCGCCGGATGGTGTTGGCCGCGTCGAGGCGGGTGCTGGCCCGGGTGTTGGTCGCTGCGGCCGCGGCAGCGGTTGTGTCCTGCGGTAACGACGATCCGGGCCCCGTCTTCGTGGTGGGTGCGGGCGACGCGGTCGAATCGCGGGTGCTCGCGGAGATCTACGCCGGTGCGCTGGCGAGGACCGGGCTGCGCGTCGCGGTGCAGCCGGAACTCGGGCAGCGGGCCGACTATCTGGCCGCCCTCGACGCGGGCCGGGTCGCGTTGGTCGGCGAGCACACCGGTGAGCTGCTGGCCTTCTACGACAGCGGGTCCGCCGCGCGCACACCGTCCGCGGTGATCCAGGATCTGAACCGCTCGCTGCCGGAGGGGCTGGTCGTCTCGGATCCGGCCGACGGCACCGATTTGCGGCCGCGGGTGCTCGTCACCGCCGAGGCTGCGCACCGCGACGATCTGGATTCCGTCGCCGAACTCGCGCCGCGCTGCGGAGAACTCCGCGCCGGGCTGGCCCCCGCGCCGGATCTGTTGCGCGTCCCCGACGCCACACCGGTGACGGGTTGCGACTTCGCGGGGACGACGCCGTTGCCCGACGCGACCGCGCTGCGAAATGCGCTGCTGGACAACTCGGTTCAAGCCGGAGTGGTCGGTGGTCCGTCCGCGCTGACCACCTCGGCCATCGAGGGCCTCACGGTGCTGACCGACGGCGAGTACGCGCTGCGCGCCCAGAACGTGGTCCCGGTGTTCCGCAAGGGGCTACTCGACGACCAGCGCCTCGAGAAGCTGAACTACGTTGCGGGCGAACTGACGACGGACGACCTGGTCGAGATGATCCGCCGGGTCCGGGATGGCGCCGCGGCCGGTGAGGTCGCGCGCGGCTGGCTGGACACGCACGGGTTGTAGGTTCGGCGAGGGCGTCGCCGGGGCGATCGTGCCGTGTTCGGCGCCGCACGGCGGCGTGTTCGTGTCGCTGATCACAGGTTCATTGGTGTTTTAAACCCTTGTCCAGTCGTTGTTTCGGGCCGTATATTCCATGTGGAGTATTTGGTGTGGAGTATGTCGGAGCCCGTGACTACCGTGCGCGGTCGACCAGGGTTCGACAGCTCGGCTCCCGCGGTGCGGCGGGGGGTGATTCAGCGGGAGGTGATCACATGGGGCAGGCGCGTCCGGCGTTGACCGCGTTGGCGGTCTCCGTGCTCGCGCTGCTCGAGGAGCGGCCCATGCATCCGTACGAGATGTTTCAGCTGCTCCTGCGGCGCAACGAGGACCTGATCGTCAAGCTGCGGCCCGGCTCGCTCTACCACACCGTGGCCCGGCTGGCCGATCAGGAACTGGTGCGCGCCGAGGGCGTCGACCGCGAGGGCAACCGGCCCGAACGCACCACCTACCGGATCACCGCGTCCGGCCGAGACGCGCTGCGCGCCAGGCTCGCCGAGATCCTGCGCTATCCCGCGCGGGAATATCCGCTGTTCCCCGTCGCGCTGTCCGAAGCGCACAACCTGCCGAAGGACGAGGTGCTCAGGCTGGTGCGCGAACGCGTCGCCCATCTGGAGCGCGATCTCGCCGACCTCGACACGATGGCCGACTGGGCCCGCACCCACGAGGTGGAACGCCGCTACTGGATCGTGCTGCCCTATCTCCGCGCCACCCTCTCGGCCGAGCTCGGGTGGTTGACCGGCTTCCTCGACGAATTGGCCTGCGGCGCACTGGAGTGGGAGGAGTTCGACCCGCACACCGGCGCGCGGCTGGCCGGCCCCGAACACCCGTGGACCGACGACGATCCCCCGGAGCGGCCGCCGGTGCCGCGCCGCTCGGCCGGAGCGGCGCCATGACCGCATCGACCGGCCAGACTCATCGACCCTCCCGGAGAGGAACGACATCCGTGTCCACCGAACGCAATCCGTGGCCTGCGCTAGTCGCGCTGGTCGTCGGCTTCTTCATGATCCTGCTGGACATGACCATCGTCGCGGTCGCCAACCCCGCGATCATGACGGACCTGCAGGCCGACATCTCCCAGGTCATCTGGGTGACCAGCGCCTACCTGCTCACTTACGCGGTGCCCCTGCTCGTCACCGGCAGGCTCGGTGATCGCTACGGCCCCAAGAACATCTACCTCGTCGGCCTCGCGGTCTTCACCGCCGCGTCGCTGTGGTGCGGGCTGTCGCAGAGCGTCGGCATGCTGATCGCCGCGCGCGCCGCGCAGGGCCTCGGCGCCGCGCTCATGACGCCGCAGACCATGGCGGTGATCACCCGCACCTTCCCGCCGGACCGGCGCGGCGCGGCCATGGGCCTGTGGGGCGGCGTGGCGGGTCTGGCCACCCTGGTCGGCCCGATCCTGGGTGGCGTGCTGGTCGACGGGCTGAGCTGGGAGTGGATCTTCATCGTCAACGTGCCGGTCGGCATCCTCGCCTTCGCGCTGGCGTTCTGGCTGGTGCCCGCGCTGCCCACGCACCCGCACAAGTTCGACATCCCCGGCGTGGTGCTCAGCGGCATCGGCATGTTCCTGCTGGTGTTCGGCATCCAGGAGGGCAACTCCTACGACTGGTCGGCGCGCATCTGGCTGATGATCGGCGCGGGTCTGGTGGTGCTCGGCGTGTTCGTGGTGAATCAGGCGCGCAACACCGGCGAGCCCCTGGTGCCGCTCAGCCTTTTCCGTGATCGCAACTTCGCGCTGTCGAACGTGGCCATCGCCGCGATGGGCGCCACGGTGGTCTCGGTGATGGTGCCCGCGTACTTCTATCTGCAAGCGGTGCGCGAGATGTCGCCGACCAGGTCGGCGCTGGTGTTCGCACCCATGGCGATCGCGACCGGCGTCTTCGCGCCGTTCATCGGCAAGTTCGCCGACCGGCTGCACCCGCGCATCGTCCCGACCCTCGGCTTCGCGCTGTTCGCTGTCTCGATCTTCTGGTGGTCGGCGATCATGACGCCGGATTCCAACCTCGTGTGGTTCCTGGTGTCCGCCGCGCTGGCCGGTATCGCCAACGCCTGCATCTGGGCGCCGCTGGCCTCCACCGCCACCCACAACCTGGCCGTTCAGCAGGCGGGTGCGGGCGCGGGCGTCTACAACACCACCCGCCAGGTCGGTTCGGTGCTGGGCAGCGCGGCCATCAGCGCGCTGATCGCGGCCAGGATGTCCGCCAACGGGCTCGCGGGCGGGGCGCCCAGCGCGGAAGGCGTCGGCCACGGCCCCATCCCCCCGCAGATCCTCGGCGAATTCAGCTCCGCCCTCAGCGAATCCATGCTGCTGCCCGCCGCCATCCTCCTGATCGGCGTCGTAGCCTCGGCCCTCTTCATCCGCCACACCGCCGCCACCCCGTCGGGCCCGTCCGACAAACTCGCCAAGGCCGACAGCGTCTCGGCCTGACCGTCGCCCGGCCGCATCCCCACGCCGGGGATGCGGCCCTCAGCGCACGAGTCCGGAGAGCCGGTCCCAATCGACCTTCAACCGCACCGGCATATCGACGATCTCGGCCCCGCCCGGTTCGAGCACAATGTGCGGACGGTACTGCGTCAGCGCGTGATCCAGCACGAATACTTCGATCGAATCGACGCGGTTGTCGGCGATCCAGACGATCCAGTACCAGGGAATTCCCGCCAGCGCGTAGTCGGCCTTCTTCTGAGCGATATCGATCTTCTCGCTGCCGGGCGAGACGACTTCGACCGCGATGAGAACCATGGACCCTGGCAGCGGCCGCAACTCGTCGGGGGCGCACTCGTAGAGGGCGACGTCGGGGCGCCGGACGGTGGCCTTCGGAAGTTCCCACAGCACAACATCGAAGTCGATGTCCACATCGAGGCAGCCGTCCTGGTATCGATCCATGTGCTGTTCCGCACCTGTCTCGAGGAGTTCGGCCAGCCGTCGAGCAGCCTTCTGGTGCTGCCGATTCGGCGATTCGGCGCGGACTGCCTCACCATTGACCAGCTCGACCTGGCGGCAGAAGTCTTCGGGCAGTTCTCGCCAGATGTCGAGGGTGATGGGTTCCGGCTGCAGGTTCTCGAACTTCGCCCAGTCGAAGATCGCGGACATGTGCGCTCCTTGGGATCGGCCAACTACCTGGACAGACCCTATCCGGATGCATTCGATGAACGCTATCGCATTCGATGAATGCGATTTCATTCGATGAATGCGAATGCCGCCGCCGTGCTCGGCGTCAGCCGATGTGGATGGTGAGGGTGGGGTGGCCGGTGGCGCCGTCGGGGATGACGTCGCGGCGTTCGGCGGTTTGGGTTTCGCCGGTGCCGTCGGTGGCGCGGGCGCGCAGGGTGTGGGTGCCCGGGGTGGCGTCCCAGTCGTAGACCCATTGGCGCCAGGTGTCGATGGATTGTTCGGTGGACAGGCGGGCGGGACGCCAGTCGCCGTCATCGATCTGGACCTCGACGGCCGCGATGCCGCGGTGCTGGGCCCAGGCCACGCCCGCGACGGGGATGCGGCCGGGTGGTCTGCGGACGCGGCCGTGCGGAGTGTCGATGCGGGTGCCGGTCTTGATCGGGCCGAAGGCCGACCAGCCGCGGCGGGTCCAGTAGGCGGTGGCGCGGTCGAATCGGGTGATCTCGAGTTCGGTCACCCATTTGGTGGCCGAGACGTAGCCGTACAGGCCGGGCACCACCAGCCGGGCCGGATAGCCGTGCGCCACCGGCAGCGGTTCGCCGTTCATGCCGACCGCGAGCAGGGCGTCGCGGCCGTCGGTGAGCACGGCCAGCGGGGTGCCCGCGGTCCAGCCGTCCTTGCTGCGGGAGAGCACCATGTCGGCGTCGGGATGCGGTCCGGCCTCGGCGAGCAGTTCGTCGATGCGGTAGCCGCGCCACAGCGCGTTGCCGATCAGGTCGCCGTTCACCGGATTCGACACGCAGGCCAGCGTCACCAGCCGCTCCACGACCGGCCGCCGCGCGAGATCCGCCCAGCCGATCTGGATCTCGCGATCCACCATGCCGTGGATGCGCAGCGACCAGTCGTCGATCGACACCTGCGGCAGGAAGAGCGCGGTATCGATCCGATAGAAGTCGTCGTTGGCGGTGAGGTACGGCGTCAGCCCCGGCACCCGCAGATCGGCATCGGGCAGCAACGAAATCCCCGGCTCGGTCGGCCGCGGCAAGACCACCGCCGCCCGCTCCCCGGAAACATCCCCGCGCCGCACCCCGAACAACCGCCCACTCACCCCGGCCAGCACCGCCACGCCCCCGGTAATGGCAAGGCCCCGCAACAGATCTCGCCGCTGCGGGCCAGCCGTAATCCGCCCGGACCCAGCGGAACGCGCCCCCGCATCCGCTTCGGCCCGCCGCGCAGAAGCGCTACCGGACGATGCCGCGGTCGCGTCGGTGCCTCTCCGCGGCTCGGCGGCACCGGGAGCGGCTACCGGCGAAGGCGGGGTGGCATCGGCCTGCGCAGCAGGTGTGCCTGCGGTCCCGGACTCGGTGCGGCTGGAACCGTCCGCGGTCTTGCCGAGCGGCTTGGTGGAGGTGTCGGCCATCGGCGCAGCCGCAGCGGTGTCCGTGTGAGCGGCGGTATCAGCATCGAGTTGCGCCGAACTGTGCGCTTTCCGAGCGGTGGAGCCGTCGTCGGTCGTCGGCGCAGGGCCAGCAGTGTCGACATGAGGAGCAGCGTCAGCTTCGAGTGGCGTCGAATCGGCCGCCTGCACCCGATCGGGGCGGCTACTTGCCGGGGCATCTGAGTCGGGCTGCGCGCCAGTGGTTTCCGGCGGAGCGCACGCGGGGGCCTCGGCGGGCCCGAGAGGGACCTGTGGTGCCCGCGGGGATGGCTGGGGAGCGGGGGTCCGACCGGGTTGTGGCGTGTCCGGGCCGGGTGCTTCAGATGTTGCACGCGGGAACGCGTCCGCGATCTGCTCGGTCAGTACACGGAGCGCGTAAATGCCTGCGGCGACGCCGATTACGGTGGGGATCGCGGCGACGAGGCCGTAGCGTTCGGCGGCAAGGAAAGCGGCGAGCAGGCCGAAGAAGACGAGCAGCGTTGAGCCAGTCGCGCGATCGACACGCTCTAAGGCCCCTGCGAGGCCCGCGACAAGGACCGCGACGACACCCATGCAGACGAACAGCACCGTCTTGTCGGCCGTGCCGAACGTGCTGATCGCCCATTCACGCAGGCCATCGGGGGTCTGATCGACAACGGTCGAGCCGAGCACGTACATCGGTGCGCTCTCGGAGCGGATGAACGCTGCGATCAGCTCCGCCACACCGAGCGCCAACCCGGCGGACAGTATCCCGGCAGCCACCCGCCACCGCAGTCCGGCCATGCCGCGAGCCTACTGCGCCCACCTGGCCCGCGCCCGCCCCCAAGCGCAGATCGGGGAACCACCATTTCTGAGGGCACACCGCCGCAGGCGCCCTCCGCCTACTCCTTGTGCTTCCGGTAGTAGCGCGCGACGCGGACGCGGTTGCCGCAGCGGTCGGGGGAGCACCAGCGGCGTTTGGGGTGGGCGGGGAGGAAGAGGAGTACGCAGTCGTCGGCTTCACAGCGTTTGATTCTGGCGAGGGCGGGGCCGGTGAGCAGGTCGGCGGCGGCTTCGGCGAGGACCGCTGACAGGCGCGCAGCGGGTGGGGCGTCCCGGTGGGGGGTGGCGACGACTGCGGTGCCGTCCCAGTGCAGGCGGCGGGTGGCGGGGGCGGCGGACTGGGCGGCGGTGAGCGCGCGCAGTGCGTCGGCGGGCGGGGGTGTGCCGTGCATGAGCGCGTCGAGGGCAGCCGTGATGTGGTCGCGCACCTCGTGCACGGCGGTCAGGTCGGCGGCGGTCGGGCGGTCGAGCGCGAGATCGGGGTGACGCTCGGATTGCCGGGCGAGCCAGTCCGCCAGCTGTTCCGTGGTGGCGAGGAGGTCGGCGCCGAGCGGGCGGGTGTTGACCAGGTCCAGCGCCAAGGGCTCACCGAGCAGCGGGGTCGTGTCCACCATCTAATGGTACATCCATCTATTGACACATTAGATCCAGACCGGCTAGAACTAATGCATCATCACGTAGATAAGGCATGTGAAATGTTCGAGCTGCCCCGTATCCAGCACCGCACCGTCCAGATCGACGGCGTCGAGGTCTTCTACCGCGAATCGATTCCGGAGCGCGCCGACGCCCCGATTCTGTTGCTGCTCCACGGTTTTCCGTCGGGCTCGCATCAGTTCCGCGCGCTGCTCCAGGCTCTCGGCGCGAACTACCGCCTGATCGCCCCTGACTACCCCGGCTTCGGACACACTCGCGCGCCCGCCGATTTCGAGTACACCTTCGACCGCCTCGCCGACGTGGTCGAACGCTTCGTGCAGGCTCTCGACCTGCGCCGGTTCGCGATGTACGTCTTCGATTTCGGCGCTCCGGTCGGCTTTCGGCTGGCCCTACGTCACCCCGAGTGGATCACCGGTGTCGTGGTGCAGAACGGGAACGCCTACGAGGCCGGACTTTCCGACGGCGCAAGGGAATTCGTCGCGCTGCGCCCGGAGCAGGAGGGCGCCGAGGACACCATCCGCGGGCTGCTCACCCTCGAGGGCATCCGCGGCCAGTACGAGCACGGCGTGCCCGACCCGGCCTTGCTCGCGCCCGAGAGCTGGCTGCTCGACCAGCATTTCCTGGAGCTGCCGGGCCGAAAGGAGGCGCAGGTCGCGTTGGCCTTCGACTACCGGTCCAACGTCGAGTCCTACCCGCAATGGCAGCGGTGGCTGCGCGAGCACACCCCGCCCACGCTCATCGTGTGGGGCGCCGAGGACCCCTTCTTCCCCGCCCCGGGCGCCCACGCCTACCTGGCCGACTTGCCCGACGCCGAACTGCACCTCTTCGACACCGGCCACTTCGCCCTGGAAACCCACCTACCCGAGATCGCTCCGCTCATCGCGAAGTTCCTCGACCGTCTCTGATCGGAACGCGCGCCGCACGCGGAAGCTGTGCCGCATGTCCAGGCTGTGTCCAGGACCCGGTACGCGAATCGCACAGACAGGTGAGAATCCATAGAACGAGAAAGGCGCTGTCCACGAGCCGAACTCGCGGACAGCGCCCTTCGGCGATCAGTCGATCAGCCGTAGATCTTCTCCACCTCGGAGGCGTACTGCTTCATCACGACGGCGCGCTTGAGCGACATCTTCGGGGTGAGCTCGCCGCCCTCCTGGGTCCAGTCGACCGCGAGGATACGGATCTTCTTGATCTGCTCGGCGTGCGAGACCTTCTTGTTGGTCTCGGCGATGGCCGAATCGATCTCGGCGACGAGATCGGCGTTCTCGATGAGCTTCTCGATCGCGGTGTCGGCGGGCAGCCCGTGGCGTTCCTTCCAGCCGGGCAGCGCCTCCGGGTCGAGGGTGACCAGCGCGCCGACGAACGGCTGGCCGTCGCCGACCACCATCACCTGGCTGATCAGCGGGTGTGCCCGCAGCGAGTCCTCGAGCAGCGCGGGGGAGACGTTCTTGCCGCCCGCGGTGACGATGATTTCCTTCTTGCGGCCGGTGATGGTGACGAAGCCGTCGGCATCGATGGCGCCGAGGTCGCCGGTCTTGAACCAGCCGTCCTCGAAGGCTTCCTCGGAGGCCCCGGCGTTGCCCCAGTAGCCGCCGAACACCACGGAGCCGCGCAGCAGCAGCTCGCCGTCCGCGGCGATCTTCGCCGCGTGGCCCTCGATCGGACGGCCGACGGAGCCGACCCGGATCTTCTCGGGGGTGTTCACGGTGATGGCGGCCGTGGTCTCGGTGAGGCCGTAGCCCTCGTAGATGGTCACGCCGACGCCGCGGAAGAAGTGGCCGAGGCGCGCGCCCAGCGGACCGCCGCCGGAGACGGCCGCGTCGCACTGACCGCCGAGGGCGACCCGCAGCTTGCTGTAGACCAGCTTGTCGAACACCGTGTGCTTGAGCTTGAGCACCAGGCCCGGGCCGCCGTTGTCCAGCGCCTCGCTGTAGGCGATGGCGGTGTCGGCGGCGGCGTCGAAGATCTTGCCCTTGCCGCCGTCGTGCGCCTTCTGCTTCGAGGCGTTGAACACCTTCTCGAACACGCGCGGCACCGCGAGGATGAAGTGCGGCTTGTAGCTGCCGAACTGGTCGACCAGGGTGGACCAGTCGGAGGTGTGCGCGACGATCACCTTGGCGTCGAAGGCCGTCAGCGCCACCGCGCGCGCGAACACGTGCGCCAGCGGCAGGAACATCAGGGTCTTCTTGCCCTCGGTGATGTACTTCTTCAGCGAGATCCGGTCGGACTTGGACTCCGCGTAGAGGTTCGCGTGGGTGAGCATGACGCCCTTGGGGCGGCCGGTGGTGCCCGAGGTGTAGATCAGGGTGGCCGGCGAGGCGGCGCCGACCTGCGCGCGGCGGTCGTGCACGGCCTGGTCGTCCAGCTCGGCGCCGCGGGCGATCAGCTCGTCGACGGCGCCCTTGTCGATCTGGAGGGTGTCCTTCAGGTCGGGCAGCGAGCCCGCCTCGATCTCGTCGATCGTGGCGCGGTGCTTGTCGTTCTCGACGACGAGCAGCTTGGTCGCCGAGTCCTGCAGGATCCACTTGGCCTGCTCGGCGGCGGAGCTGTCGTAGATGGCGACGGTGCAGCCACCCGCGGCCCAGATGGCGAAGTCGAGCACGGCCCACTCGTAGCGGGTCGGGGCCATGATGGCGACGCGGTCGCCGAGTTCGATGCCGGAGGCGATGATGCCCTTGGCTACGCCCGTGACGGTTTTGGCGAACTCCGCCGCCGTGACGTCGCGCCATCCGCCGCTGCCGTTCGGCACGTTGAACAGCACCGCGTTCGGCGTCTGCTCGGCGTGGCGGAAGACGTTGTCGGAATTGTTCGCGTCATCCGGGATGGTGTAGGAAGCCGGGACTTCGAACTCTCGCATCAGTGCCCTTCCACGTGGGTTTACTCGCCAGTAATCTACGACACCTTGTGCCGGTCCGTGCGATCGACTACCGAAAATCTCGCTGCTCGGTAATCGACCGGCTCTTCCGTACTCGTTTTGCCAGTCGGACGAGGTCCGTCGACAGCCCGCGCACAGCCGGAGCGCAGGCGGAGGTACGCCTTATCCTAGGTCGCTTGCCGACACCGGCTGGACGGCATCGCGCAGGAAATCGGAGAGTTCGCGCAGCGCCACGGCGGCGGGCCGGAACAGCCCGGCCTGCAGCTGCGCGACGTGCCATAGCCCGCGGCTCTCGGTGAACCGCACGTGCACGCCCGCCCCGCGCAGCGCAGCGACCAGCGCGACGCACTGCGCGTGCAGCAGCTCGCTGACGTCGACCTGGACGTAGGTCGGCGGCAGCCCGTGCAGCACGCCACGCAGCGGCGCGTACCGGGGATCGTTCCCATCGCCGTCGCCCAGGTAGGCGGCGGCGCAGGCCCGCGACCACGGCTTGTTGATCACCGTGTCGCCCTCGCGATCGGGGATCTCGTTCGGATCGGTCCACGGCGCGATCAGGCCGAGCGCGGCCGGGGTCATCCCGTGTTCGGCGATCAGCCGCTGCGCGGTGGCCACGCTCAGGCCGCCGCCCGCCGAATCGCCGGCGACGGCGATCTGATCGGGCCGGAAACCCTTCTCCGACACCAGTTCCAGGAACGCGGCGACGGCGTCGTCCAGACCCGTGGGGAACGGGTGTTCCGGCGCCATCCGGTAATCGATGACGTACACCGCGCTGCCGGTATCGCGGGCCAGCCGCGCCGCCAGCGAGCGGTGGGTGGCCATCGAGCCGACCGCGTAGCCACCGCCGTGCAGGTAGAGCACGGCGGTGGTGGGGTCGGTCGAGTTCGCGATGTGCAGTTCGGCCGGACGAGCGCCGAGTCGCGTCTTGCGCACCGTGACGCCGGAAGGCATCGGTTGCAGCGGGGCACCGAGATCCATCAGCTTGCGCTGCACTGTGAACGGCAGTCGAGCGTTGAGCATCAACCGGAACACCGGCTTCAGCAGCACGCGGCCGACGGGCAGTGGAATGTCGAACTCTCGCATCGGCGTCAGGGCAGGAAGGGCCGGTTCACCGCGGCGGCGATGCGCTGGTAGCCGGAGGCCGTGACGCGCACGAACACGTCGAGCAGCTTCGCCTCCCAGCCGATCAGCACCCGGCCGTGGCCCTTGCGCACGCCCTCGGTGATGGTCTGCGCGGCCATCTCCGGGGTGTGGATGGCCAGCTTCTTGTCGAACATGGACGCGGCCGACTTGCCGTCGATGCCCTCGGCGTAGGTGGCGTTGCGGGCCACCGCGGTCTTGATGCCGCCCGGGTGCACGCAGGTCACCTTGACGGGGTGCTTGCCGACCAGCATCTCCTGGCGCAGCGACTCGGTGAAGCCGCGCACCGCGAACTTGGCCGCGTTGTACGCGCTCTGGCCGGGCACGGCGATCAGGCCGAACAGGCTGGACACATTGACCACGTGCCCGTCGCCGGACTCGATGAGCATCGGCAGGAACGCCTTGGTGCCGTTGACGACGCCCCAGAAATCGACGTCCATGATCCGCTCGATGTCCTTGAACTCCGAGCGGACGACCTCGCCGTGGAACGCGATGCCCGCGTTGTTGTAGACCTGGTGCACCACACCGAAGTGCGCCTTCACGGCGTCGGCGTAGAGCAGCACCGCCTCGCGCTCGGCCACATCGAGCCGATCGGACTTGACCTGGGCTCCGAGCTGTTCGCAGCGGCGGACGGTCTCGGCGAGGCCGTCGGTGTCGATGTCGGAGAGCGCGAGCTTGGCGCCACGCTTGGCCAGATTCTCGGCCAGCGCGCGTCCGATGCCGGAGCCTGCTCCGGTGATGACACAGACCTTGTTCTTGAAGTAAGCCTCGTTGCTCACTGTGTTCACACCACTTTCGGTTCGGCGGGCGCGGTTGTCGTCGCGTAGGCAGGGACATCGAATGTCTTTGTCAGCCTACGGAATTCGAAGGTGAAATCGGGCCACAGCGTCGTATTGTTGCCGTGCTTGTCCAGGTACCAGCTCGCGCAGCCGCCGGTGTTCCACACCGACTTGCTCAGCTTGGCCTGCAGGTCCTTGTTGTAGGCGTCCTGCACCTCGCGGCGCACCTCGACGGTGCGCAGGCCGAGGCGGTCGACGGTGGCGAGCGCGTCGGAGACGTAGTTGATCTGGGATTCGATCATGTACACCATCGACGTGTGGCCGAGCCCGACGTTCGGGCCGAGCAGGAAGAACATGTTGGGGAAGTTGGCGATCGACGCGCCCTTGTAGCCCTGCTGGCCGATCTCGTCGAAGACCTCGCTCAGCGTGCGGCCGTCCTTGCCGGTGATGGTCTCGTAGGTGGGCGAGTCGGTGACGTGGAAGCCGGTGGCCACGATCAGCGCGTCGATCTCGCGCTCGGTGCCGTCCTTGGTGACGATCGAGCCCGCGCGGACCTCGCGGATGCCGTCGGTGACCACGTCGACGTTGTCGCGGCTCAGCGCGGGGTAGTACTCGTTGGAGATGAGCATGCGTTTGCAGCCGATGCGGAAGTCCGGCGTGACCTTCATGCGCAGCTCGGGGTCGCGCACCTCGTACTGCAGCTTGGCCTTGGCCAGCAGCTGGAAGCCCTGCATCAGCGCGGGGAACTTGGCCAGGCCGACGACCTGGGTCTCGCGGGCGGCGTAGATGGCCGCGCGGGACAGCCGCTGCACGCCGGGTAGGTACTTGAACGCGAGGCGCTCGGCCTTCAGGTACGGCCGGTCCATGCGGGGCAGCAGCCACGGCGCGGTCCGCTGGTAGACGTCGAGTTTGGCGACCTGCGGCGCGATGGCGGGGACGATCTGGATCGCCGAGGCGCCGGTGCCGATGATCGCGACCCGCTTGCCGGTCAGGTCGGCGTCGTGGTTCCAGCGGGCCGAGTGGAAGATCTCGCCCTCGAAGGTGTTGATGCCCTTGATGTCCGGCAGGTTCGGCTCGCACAGCGCGCCGACCGCGGAGACGACCGTGTCGGCGGTGAAATCGCCCTTGCTGGAGGTGATTTCCCACTGCGCGGTGTCGTCGTTCCAGCGGGCGCCGGTCACGTCGCAGTCGAAGATGTGCTTGCCGAGCACGTTGTACTTCTTCGCGACGCCCTGGATGTAGGACTGGATCTCGCCCTGCCGGGAGAACGAGCGCGACCAGTTCGGGTTGAGCGCAAAGGAATACGAGTACAGGTGCGAGGGCACGTCGCATGCGGCGCCGGGGTAGGTGTTGTCCCGCCAGGTACCGCCGACATCGCTGCCGCGCTCCAGGACCAGGTAGTCGTTGCGACCCTGCTGGCTCAGCCGGATGGCGAGACCCAGACCGGCGAAGCCGCTGCCGATGATGATCGTCTTGGCATGGCGGACGGACCGGTCGCCGACAGCTTTGTCTGTAACCTTGCGACTCATGTACGGGAGGATACGAGCTTATTGAGCATGAGTCAACAGCTATTGAGTTCCGTTCAGTAACATGAGACCCGTGAACAGCAAAAGCCCCGGTGGCAACGGCAAGCGGACCCGGCTGAGCCCGGACGAACGCCGTCAGCAGCTGCTCGCGCTGGGCGCCAAGATGCTCGGTGAACGCACCATCGAGGAACTGTCGGTCAGCGAGATCGCGGCCCAGGCGGGGATCTCACGCGGACTGCTGTTCCACTACTTCCCGACCAAACAGGACTTCCAGCGCGAGGTCGTCCGGCACGCCAACGCCGAACTGCTGGAACGGGTGGCGCCGGACCGGTCGCTGAGCATCTTCGACATGCTGCGCGATTCGATCGAGCGCTATGTCGACTACGTCAGCGAGAACCGCACGTCCTACCTCGCGCTCCTGCGCGGCCCCACCAGCGTCAGCCCCGACCTGGTCCCGCTGGTCGACCAGACTCGCGACGCCATCATCGGCATCATCCTCGCCGAGGCGCCGACCCCCATCGACCCCGCCGACCACCCGCGGCTCATGCTCGGCATGCGCGGGTGGATCGCCTTCGTGGAGGAAACCACCCTCACCTGGTTGCGGACCGAGCCGATCAGCCGCGAGGAACTGATCGAGTTGCTGGTGGAATCCCTGCTCAGCTTGGCGCTCGCGCTGAGTCCGGAGCTGGCTGCCGCGTTGCAGAGGTGAGTGTGGGCCTCTAATTGGCCCACATGTCGCGCACGGTCGTTTCGATGTCCCAGGTCGGTTTCCAGCCGAGTTCCGTTGCGGCGCGGGAAATGTCGCACACCAGGGTCTGTGGTTCGCGGGCGGCGGGGAGGTGTTCGACCGGGATGGGGCGTTCGGTGATGCGCGACGTGATGTCCACCAATTCGGCGATGCTTGTGCCTGTTCCGCTGCCGATGTTGTAGCGGCGGCAGATACCGGTGCCAGGGAGATGCGTGAGGGCGGCGGCGAAGGCGCGGGCGGCGTCCTCGATGTGCAGGTAGTCGCGGGTCGCGGTGCCGTCGCCGTTGATCGGCAGGTTGGCGTCGGTTCCGGCCGCGACGGCTCGTAGGCGGGGGAGGATGCGGGTGTCGTCGGTGTCGTTGCCGCCGACGATGTTGGACAGGCGAAGAACGATCGCGGCGAGGCGACCGGAGGCAGCCTGGGCGGCGATGGCGGATTCCGCCGCCTGCTTACTCGCGGCGTACGGGTGGGGCGGCGCGTCGGGGAGGTCCTCGGTCATCGGCTGGGTGTCGGTGGCGTAGATCGCGGCGGTCGAGGCGAACACCAGTTTCTCGATGCCCGCGTTCGCCATCGCGTCGAGCAGCGCCACGGTGCCGCCTACGTTGACTCGGAAGTACGGCAGGGGGTCGGCGACCGATTCCCTGGCGCGGGTGAGTCCGGCCAGGTGGCATACGGCATCGACATCGCGGACGGCCGCCGTGAGTGATTCCGGCTCCTGAAAGTCCGCGAATCGGATCGGTAATTCCCTTGGGAGCCGGTCGCGTTCGCGATGCGCCAGTCCGACGACGTCGTGCCCGTCGCTATGCAACCGCGCGGCGACGGCGCTGCCGAGGTAGCCGTTGGCGCCCGTGACCAGGATTCGCAACGGCTTCACGCGAGGAACGGGGCCAGTTGGGGCAGCGCCTCGACCGGGTGCTCGGCCTGGATCTCCTCGTCGATCGAGCGGAACTTCCAACCCTCTTGGGCGCGAACGAGTTTGCCCGCGAGGAAGCCGGTGTGCGCGTGGATCTTGCTGAGGTCGTAGCGGGCGATCTCGGTCTTCGTCCTGCCGTCGACGACGCGGCAGAAGGCGTGCTCGATCTTCTCGAACGTCTGGCCGGTGTAGCAGGTCACCAGGAAGAACACGGTGGTGACCCGCGGGGAGATCCTGGTCAGGTCGAGCGTGATGATCTCGTCGTCGCCCTCACCCTCGCCGGTCGTGTTGTCGCCGAGAAGGCGGACCGACCCGTCCTGCGAAGTCAGCTGCTCGTGATACACCACGTCGACGATCGCGTCGCCCGCGAACAGCAGCGCCGCCGCGTTCAAGTCGATGTCCTTCACTTTCCCCGGCAACCACCGCCGCTTGGCTGCCGGATCCCATCCGGCAGCCATCTGCACGACAGTCAGGGAATCCCCACCCGTATCGGGAGCCACTCTCCACCAATCCTTTCCGGCGCGCGGCGCGCCCGCCACGTCACGCCCCACCCTAGGAGCCGCCACGTCATCCCGTCGGCACATCCGCCCGAGCCGCACCCATTTCCCCGCGCATCCCGACGAACAACTCGTGGCGGCTGGGCGGCGCGTTCAGTTCTTCGGCGCGCCTCGCACACCCGCGAGCATGCATCCGGAAACGGCGAACG
>NZ_BDBP01000086.1 GCF_001613045.1 Nocardia lijiangensis NBRC 108240
CCGGGGCAGCTAGAGATTAGCTGGTGGGCAGGAACGCCTCCCCGACGATCTCCGCCTGCTCGACGGCGTGCACCTTGGACGAACCCGAGGACGGGGCCGACATGGCGCGGCGGGAGATGCGGCGGAGTTTGCCGAGACGCTCGGGGAGCAGCTCGGGGAGGTTGAGGCCGAAGAAGGGCCAGGCGCCCTGGTTGGCCGGTTCCTCCTGGACCCACGCGATGTCGGTCGCGTTCGGGTATCCCTCGAGGGCTTCGTTCAGGCGGTACTTGGGCAGCGGGTAGAGCTGCTCGATCCGCACGATGGCGATGTCCTCGCGCTTCTGCTTGGTCTTCTCGGCGACCAGCTCGTAGTAGAGCTTGCCGCTGGTCATCAGGACTCGCTTCACCTTGGCGCGATCGCCGATGCCCTGCTCGTAGGTGGGCTCGTCGAACACGGAGTGGAACTTGGACTCGGTGAAGTCCTTGAGGTCCGACACCACGGCCTTGTTGCGCAGCATCGACTTCGGGGTGAAGACGATCAGCGGACGACGGATGCCGTCGTGCGCGTGGCGGCGCAGCAGGTGGAAGTAGTTCGCCGGGGTGGACGGCACCGCGACGGTCATCGAGCCCTCGGCGCACAGCTGCAGGAAGCGCTCGATGCGGCCGGAGGTGTGGTCCGGGCCCTGGCCCTCGTGGCCGTGCGGCAGCAGCAGCACCACGTCGGAGAGCTGGCCCCACTTGGCCTCACCGGAGGAGATGAACTCGTCGATGATGGACTGCGCGCCGTTGACGAAGTCACCGAACTGCGCCTCCCAGAGCACCAGCGCGTTCGGGTTGCCCAGCGAGTAGCCGTATTCGAAACCGACGGCGGCGAATTCGCTCAGCGCCGAGTCGTGCACCGCGAACCACCCGGGGTTCTCGCTGCCGATGTTGTGCAGCGGGGTGTACTCCTCGGCGGACTTGCGGTCGATGATCACCGAATGCCGCTGGGTGAAGGTGCCGCGGCGCGAGTCCTGACCGGTCAGGCGCACCGCGCGGCCCTCGTCGATCAGCGTGCCGAAGGCCATCAGCTCGGCGAAGGCCCAGTCGACCTTGCCCTCGTAGGCCATCTCGCGGCGCTTCTCCAGCACCGGCTTGACGCGCGGGTGCACGTTGAAGCCGTCGGGCACGTTCAGGAAGGCGTCGCCGATGCGCTGCAGCACGGCCTTGTCGACCGCGGTCTGCACGGTCGCGGGCACCTTCTGATCGTCCTCGACCGACTCGCTCGGCTCCGGCGGGAACTTCTCCAGTTCGCGGACCTCGTTGAACACGCGCTCCAGCTGACCCTGGTAGTCACGCAGCGCGTCCTCGGCCTCTTTCATGGAGATGTCGCCACGGCCGATCAGGCTCTCGGTGTAGCTCTTGCGCACCGAGCGCTTGGTGTCGATGACGTCGTACATGTACGGCTGGGTCATCGACGGGTCGTCGCCCTCGTTGTGGCCGCGACGGCGGTAGCAGATCAGGTCGATGACCACGTCCTTGCGGAACTTCTGGCGGAAGTCGACCGCAAGACGCGCCACCCAGTCGCAGGCCTCCGGGTCGTCGCCGTTCACATGGAAGATCGGCGCGCCGATGAACTTGGCGATGTCGGTGGAGTATTCGGTGGAGCGGCTGTTCTCCGGCGAGGTGGTGAAGCCGATCTGGTTGTTCACCACGATGTGGATGGTGCCGCCGACGCGGTAGCCGCGCAGACCCGAGAGGTTCAGCGTCTCGGCGACCACGCCCTGGCCTGCGAACGCGGCGTCACCGTGCAGCATCAGCGGCATGACGGAGAAGCCCTCGGGGCCGTCGCCCTTGTCCAGCAGGTCCTGCTTGGCGCGGACCAGACCCTCGAGCACGGGGTCGACCGCCTCCAGGTGCGAGGGGTTGGCGGTCAGCGAGACCTCGATCTCGTTGTCGCCGAACATCTGCAGGTAGGTGCCGCGCGCACCGAGGTGGTACTTCACGTCGCCGGAGCCGTGCGTGCCCGCCGGGTTCATGTTGCCCTCGAACTCGGTGAAGATCTTCGAGTACGGCTTGCCGACGATGTTGGCGAGCACGTTGAGGCGTCCGCGGTGCGGCATGCCGATGACGACCTCGTCGAGCGAGTGCTCGGCGCCCTGGTCGATGACCGCGTCCATCATCGGGATGACGGCTTCGGCGCCCTCCAGCGAGAAGCGCTTCTGGCCGACGTACTTGGTCTGCAGGAAGGTCTCGAAGGCCTCGGCCGCGTTCAGCCGGTTCAGGATGTACTTCTGCTGTGCGACAGTCGGTTTGACGTGCTTCTGCTCGACGCGCTCCTGGATCCACTGCAGCTGATCGGACTCCAGGATGTGCATGTACTCCACGCCGACGTGGCGGCAGTAGGCGTCGCGCAGCACCGAGAGCACGTCGCGCAGCTTCATCCGCTCCTGGCTGTGGAAGCTGCCGACATTGAACTCGCGGTCCAGGTCCCACAGCGTCAGGCCGTGCTGGGTGACGTCGAGGTCCGGGTGGCTGCGGAACTTGTCCTTGACCAGGCGCAGCGGGTCGGTGTCGGCCATCAGGTGGCCGCGGTTGCGGTACGCCGCGATCATCTCGAGCACGCGAGTGCTCTTGTCGACGCCGCGCTCCTTGACATCCTTGCGCCAGCGCACCGGCTCGTAGGGCACGCCGAGGCCGTGGAAGATCTCGTCGTAGAACTCGTCGGAGATCAGCAGCTGGTGGATGGTGCGCAGGAAATCACCGGACTCCGCGCCCTGGATGATGCGGTGGTCGTAGGTGGAGGTCAGCGTCATGAGCTTGCCGACGCCGATATCGGCGATGCGCTCGTCGCTCATGCCCTGGAACTCGGCCGGGTACTCCATGGCGCCCGCGCCGATGATCGCGCCCTGGCCGTTCATCAGGCGCGGCACCGAGTGCACGGTGCCGATGGTGCCCGGGTTGGTCAGCGAGATGGTGACGCCGGAGAAGTCCTCGGCGGTCAGCTTGCCGTCGCGGGCGCGGCGCACGATGTCCTCGTAGGCGGTGTGGAACTGCCCGAAGGTCATGGCCTCGGTGCCCTTGATGGCCGCGACGACCAGCGAGCGGTTGCCGTCCTTGCCCGGCAGGTCGATGGCCAGGCCGAGGTTGGTGTGCGCGGGGGTGACCGCGTTCGGCTTGCCGTCGATCTCGGCGAAGTGCCGGTTCATGTTCGGGAACGACTTCACCGCCTGCACGATGGCGTAGCCGAGCAGGTGGGTGAAGGAGATCTTGCCACCGCGGGTGCGGGCCAGGTGGTTGTTGATGACCAGGCGGTTGTCGATCATCAGCTTGGCCGGGATGGCACGCACCGAGGTCGCGGTCGGGATCGCCAGCGAGGCGGCCATGTTCTTGGCGACCGCGGCGGCGGCGCCACGCAGCACCTTCGCCTCGTCGGACGCCTCGGCGGGCTTGGGGCCGCCGGAGGTCGGCGCGGCGTTGGAGGTCGGCGCCGGAGTGGTCTGGGGTGCCCGTG
>NZ_BDBP01000087.1 GCF_001613045.1 Nocardia lijiangensis NBRC 108240
CGCCCCGACGGCCGCGACCGCCCGGCCCGCGCGGCGGCGATAGTCGGCTCGGCGGGTGTCCGCACCGGCCCGCAGCGGCACCTCGACGAACCGGTGGGTCAGATACGCGAGCACGAAAGAGACCGCGAGCACCGCGAGCCCGCCCTCGATGCCTGCCGTCGGGGTGCCGCGCTCGGCGAGCAGGAAGATCAGGATCGGCCAGTGCCACAGGTACAGCGCGTAGGCGAGTTCGCCGAGCCGGACCATCGGCGCCGCCGCGAGCAACCGGTTGGGCAGCGGCTGTTCGGCGGTCGACAGCCCAGTACCGGACAGGATCAGCGCGACGGCCGCACCCACCGGAATCAACGCCGCGGGCCCGGGAAACTCGTTGGCGCCGTTGGTCAGCCAGCCGCAGCTCAGCACGACGAGCGCTCCCGCCACCGCGAACAGCACCCGAAACAGCCGCGGCACCGCCAGTTTCGGCGTGAGCACCGCGAGCAACGCGCCCGCCAGCAGCTCCCACGCCCGCGCCAGGCTGTCGTAGTAGTTCCAGCCCTGGTGCAGTTCCGCGCCCCGCGCGGCGTAGACGAACGAGGCCACCGCCAGTGCGCCGAGCACGACCGCCGCCGCCGGCCGCAACGCGGACGCGCGACCGACCCCGCGAACGACGGCCACCAGCAACGCGATTCCGGCCAGCGCGACCAGATAGAACTGTCCCTGCACCGACATCGACCACAGGTGCTGCAACGGACTCACCGACGGGTCGGCGGCCAGGTAGTCGGCCCAGGACAGCGCCAGGTACCAATTCTGGTAGTACAGCAGCGAAGCCAGGGTCTGCGTCGCCGCCTCCGCCCACTGCGTGTACGGGCGAATCAGCACCGTCGCGACCGCGGCGACGGCCAGCACCAGCACCAACGCGGGCAACAGCCGTTTGCCGAGCCGTCGCGCCGCGGCGACCGGCTCGACCCTGCCGGTCGACTCCGCGCGCCGCAGCAGCGAGCCGGTGAAGAAGAAGCCCGAGAGGACCAAGAACACGTCCACGCCGCCGGAGACCCGGCCGAGCCAGATGTGGCACACCACCACGAGGGCGATCGCGACGCCGCGCAGCCCGTCGAGGTCGTGGCGGTAAGCGTCCTTCCGCTGCGGCCATGCGCCGGTCCGCCGACGGACGTCGTCCGGCCGCACCCGTGGTGCGTACCGCTGCGGCCATGCGCGGTCGAGGGGCGGACTTCGCCGAGCCGCACCCGCGGGGGCGATGACCGAACCGGCCCGCCCGCTGCCTGCGACGCCGGAGCCGACCGTGGGCGACCCTTCGTCCGGCGCCCTCATCGAGCCGTCGACCGGCACCGGACCCGCGTGCTGCGGCCTCGGGTGTCCGCGCGGTGGACAGACGGTGAACATGACATGACAACCCTCTTATCACGTGCGGAGATGCAAAATCCAACCGACCACCGACACCCAATAAACGGACAAATGTCACCAATCGGTTCTTGCTTCGTTCATGCGGTGCTAATACGCTGCGCCCCTTGTGAGCACAATCGCGGCGGCCGTATCGCGCCGAGTAGGGCTGAAGTGGGGGGCGGTTACCTCGCTCGGAGTAATCGCCGGATACCTGGCGGTCTTGCTGGCCGATCCGCGTCACTACTACACGGACGATACCGAGGCCCAGTACGCACCGATGTGGGTGGCGCTGGGAAACCAGCTACGGGAGGGTCGACTACCGGTCCTCATTCCACACGAATGGATGGCGGGCAACTACACGCTCGAGGAGGCCGGGCTCTACAACCCGCCCCAATTGCTGGTCTTCCTGATCGCGCCCTCGATGGACAATCTCGCCCTCTACGCGACCCTGGTGAAGCTGGTCTTCTCGATCATCGCGGGCCTCGGCGTATACCGGATCTGCCTCGCCTACAACGCCCGCGCGCCGTGGGCGGCGGTCGCCGGCGTGGCCTTCCCGCTCAGCGGCTGGTTCCTCTTCTTCGACGAGGCGAGCTGGTTCACCCCGCACGTCGCGACCGCGTGGATGGTGCACGCCTGGGCCTCGGGCGTGAACTACGCGCGCGGACGCAGCGGACCCGTTCCGGTGTTCGTCTTCCTGTACCTCACGCTCACGGTCCAATACGCCTTCCCCGCGGTGGAATCCGCGCTGGTGATCGTCGCCGTCGCGGCGGGCGAAATCGTCCACCAGCAGCGGTGGGCGCCTACCGTGCGGCTGATGCTCGCCTCCGGCTGCGCTGCCATGACCGCCGCGATCGCGAACCTCTCCGGAATCCTCTCCTCGCAGGTCACTTGGCGCGGTAGCGCGGAGATCCACAACGACCCCTTCCTGACCGTGCCGTGGTCGGAATCGCTCAACGCCAGCCTGCCCAGCACCACACCGGCGTTCACCGCGTGGTGGGGTCACGTGCAGCCGCTGCCGATGGTCTACATCGCGTGGTTCCTCATTCCCGCGCTCGCCTTCATCGACTGGCGGGCCGCGCGCCGGTCCGTGCGGGAGTTCAGCGGCATCGCGTTCTTCGCGACCGCGGTGCTCATGTGGACCGCGGGCCCCGGCGCGATCGGACCGCTGCGCTGGCCTGCGCGGGTGCTGCCGATGGTGGCCATCGCGCTGCTGGTGCTGGTCTGCGTATTGCTCAGCCACTACGGCACTTTCGCGTCGTCGCGGCGCCGCGCGACGGCCGCCGGGGTGCTGATCGGACTGCTGTTCGTCCGATCGTTCTCGGCCGCACCGCAACTGGTGCTGCGCCATCTGCTCGCGGTCGTCGCGGTGGCCGCGCTCGGCGCGGCGGTGGTGTGGCTGGCGCGCAAGCGCGGCATCGTCGCGGCGTGCGCGCTGACCATCGTCGCCATGTTCCCGATCGCGTTCGCGCAGGTGGCGAGTGCGCCGATGACACCGTTGTCCTACAACTTCCCGGAACGGCGCTCCGAGATGCGGGCCGCCTTCCCCGATTTCGACGGCCTCACGCTGCAACTCGCCGACCGGGCGATCGTCGCCCGCGAGGATCGCAGTCTCGCGGGCGCGTACGGATCACTGGCCATCGGCAACTACGCCAAGGCGCTCGAACTCGACTACGTCAACGCCTATACGCCCATCGGCCACACGGGATTCGCCGGACTGCTCTGCATGGCCTGGGACGGCAGCACCTGCCCGGATGCGTTCCGACGCGTCTTCGCCGACGAGCCGTCCACCGGCGTGCCGGTCGTCGACCTGATGAAGGTCGACCGGGTGGTCCTGCATCGCGCGCAGTATCCCGACGCGCGCAACCACCCGGCCCCGCCCGGCTGGCAGTGGGCGGACTACCGCGGGCACGAGCGCTTCATCTGGGTGCTGGAACGCCAGGGCGGTCCCGCCTCCACCCGCGACGGGGCCATCGCGCACACCTCTGGCGTCACGGCGACCTCGACCGGCTCCTACGACGACATCACCATCCGCGCGAAGGTCAGTTCCGCGACCGGTGGACGCGTGGTGTTCTCCCGCCTCACCTGGCCTGGCCACAGCGTCACCCTGAACGGCCGCGAACTCCCCACCCTCGCCGTGGCTCGCACCTTCCTCGCGGTGGACATCCCGCCCGGCACCCACAACGCCGAACTGGTCGTCGACTGGCGTCCGCCGGGCTGGCAGATCGGGATCGGGACGACGATCGCGGGCCTGGTGGGTCTCGGTGTGCTGCAGTGGGCGCACCTGCGCGGGCGCCGGCGATCGGACGATGCGCCGGAGGTCGCGCAGCCGGACGTCGGCGAACAGATGGCCGACGCGAAGAACTGATCGCGTGGCATGCCATGTGTGAAATTCGTTTCATCCGAATGAGAAGCGGCTCCGAATCAAGATTCGTAGGATTCTCCGCTCTTCGAATGAGGACGACGTATGACCACACAGAAGTCAGTAATCCCGTTCCATTCCTTCTCCCTGCGCGCGGCGACGCTCGTCGTCGGGGCACTCTCCGCGGCGGTGGTCACGGCCACACCCGCGGTGGCCGACACACCGCCGGGTGAGCCGACGCCCGCCGTCGCCGACCCGCTTGCGCTCGGCACGAGCATCTTCGGCGCCGCGCCGTTCCACCTCCCGATCCCGCTGCCGATCGTTCCGGCGATCGCGGCGGACCCGGCCCAACCCGCACCGGAGGCGGCTGCCGAAATACCCGAGGTGATGGTGCCCGCCGCCCAGGTCGCGCCCACACCGTCGAATGTGATCCGCATCGGCAACGTCGATGTCGGCAGGCCCGACTTCATCGCACCCGAGGTCGCCGTGGTGATCAACGACGCCACGATGGGCGCGCAGAACGGCCTGTCCGGCGCAATCCATGCGTCAGGCGTCGACGCCTCGCGGTCCGACCAGATCGCCGCCGACGTCATCGGCACCGCGGTCCAGGGCGCGGTCGTCGGCGCCGTCGTCGCCTCCCCGATCGCGGCCATCGCCGCAGTAATGGGTGCGGCCGTCGGTCTGGTCGTCGCGCTCCCCTTCGCGCCCGCCGGGTTCATCTTCATGCCGATCATCGCCTCAACTTTGGCGATCGGTATGGTGACGCTCCCGTTCGCCGCGGCCGGAGCGGGCATCGGCGCGATCGTCGGCGCGGTGGAGGGGTCCCTGGCGCCGCCCGTCGCACCGCCTGCCGCCGAGGTTCCCGTCGCACCGCCTGCCGGTGAGGTTCCCGCCGTGTAGCTGCTATTTCGTTAGTACACAACCTATTACGCACAGGGCGGGTCCGACGACACATCGGACCCGCCCTGCGGAATACCGCGCTGACGTAGGAGAGTCAGCGCGGTCCGAGTCAGGCCCGGCGATCCACCGTCGCCCAGGCCGTTGCCGCGACCACACCCGACACCACCGCCACCGACGGCCACGCCCCGATCTTCTTGGCCAGCGGGTGCGAGGCTCCCAGCGCGCCCACCGACAGCCCCGTCAACGCCGCGGCCCCACCCGTGCCGACCGCCTGCCGCCATCGAGGCAGCGCGGCCGCGGTCGCCGCCGCGAACACCACGCCGCCGAGCTCCCGCTTCTTGGTCGCCTGCGCGAGCGCGAAACCACCGCCGAGTCCACCGGCCGCCAACAGCGCCGTGGGAATTCGAGCCATCTCCACCTACCTCCTCGTAGCAACTACCGTCCAAGCCATAGTGCCAACGCGCTGCGAGGTGGGTTTCCGCGCGACGCCGCCGCGGGCGATCGCCGCAGGTCGAGCCGTTCGGAAAGAGGGGTTCAGGCCGCGCCCGGCCGGACGATCATCAGCACGACGACCACGGTCCAGAGCAGGTTGTAGATGCCCGCGAGCATCCCGAGCATGCGCAGCCGCCTGCCGTCGTCGGGTTCGGCGAGCGCGTCGCGCTGCATCGGATGGATCTGAACCGCGAGCAGCCCGCCCGCGACCGCGGTGAGCGTCATGGCCAGCGTGATCCAGATTTCGCCCATCCGGCCCTGCACGGCGGCCAGCACGATGCCCGCGACCGGCACGATGAGCCCGAGTGCCGCGTAGGTACCGGTGACTCGGTGCAGCGCTCGTGCCACCGCCACGCTGCGTTCGGCCCGATCCCGGGTCTTCGCACCCGCCGTGACCGGCGCGTACCGAGGGAACAGGCTCGACGCCACGGCCGAGCCGCCGACGAACACGATGGCCGCCACCACATGCACCGACAGCAAGACATGCTTCAACTATCGACTCCTTCATCCTTCAGTTCGGCTGAAGCCTAGCCGAAAGCTTCAGGCAGACTGAAGGGCGTGTGGTGAATCACCTCGCCGAGGCGCGGGAAGTCATCGAGACGGAAATCCGTCGGCGAAGGCGGCGAGAATGGCCGCGCCGATCTGGCGTCGAATCGGATCGGCTTCGGCGCCGAACAACCGCTCGTCCACCTCGGCGAGAACCCCCTCGGCCTTGCGCAGCAGCCGAGAACCCTTGGGCGTCAATTCGATCGTCGATGCGGACCCGGCCCGCGCCGTGCGATCGCGCACCAGCCCGGCGGCGGCGAGCGCCTTCACCGCCGCGTGCACGCTCTGGACGCTGATGCCCGACATTCGCGCAAGATCACTGAACGACGCACCCGGAACACCGGAGATGTGACCGAGCAGCCCGAGCCTGCTGATGGTGAGATCCAGCGGGGCGAGGGCGGCGCCGAGCTCGGTCTCCACCGTGCGCGCGAGCGTCAGCACGATGACGGAGGCGCTGATCGCGGGCGGTCGAGGTCGGGCGTTCTCGGAGGTCACGAGTTCAGTTTCGCGCACCGCGACCCCCGGGCGCGGCACGGGTGGACGAGTCGCCAACCTTCAGGCTTATTGAAGGATTGCCCTCGCGCCGCTACGCTGTCGCCACATGAGCGAAAGTACTACCGCAAGTAGTAATTCCGGTTCACCGGCCGCCCGTGTCACCCGCCGCACCCTGTTCGGCGCGGGCCTCGCCACGGCGGGAGCGGCCGCCGTCGGCGCCGTCGCTGGGCGCGCGACAGCACCCGATCCCGCGGCCCCGTCCCGCACCGAGCCCTTCCACGGCCCCAGGCAAGCCGGCATCGCCACTGCTGCCCAATCGCACGCGCTGTTCCTCTCGGTCGACGTCGCGCGACCGGATCGCGCCGTACTCCGCGAACTCCTGGCCGGGTGGACCGCCACGGCCGCAGCCCTGACCACCGGCAACCCCGTCCCGGAAAGCCCGGGCACCGCACCGGGTTTCAGCACGCACACCGACTTCGCCACCGATCTCGACCCGGCCCGGCTCACCCTCACCTTCGGACTCGGCCCTTCGCTCTTCGACGAGCGCTTCGGCCTCGCCGCCAAGCGGCCGCGCCACCTGCACCCGCTTCCCGAATTCCCCGGCGACGCACTGAATCCCGCATGGAGCGGCGGCGACGTGCTGGCCCAGATCTGCGCCGACGACGCCCAGATCGTGAGCCACGCCTTTCGCGCCCTCCGTGCGCGCATGCCCGGCCTCGGCCGCATGCGCTGGACCCAGCACGGCTTCCTCACCCGCCCGGCCGACGGCGGTACACCGCGAAACATGTTCGGCCACAAGGACGGAACCGCCAACCCGCGACCGGGGACGGCCACGTTCGATCGCACCGTGTGGATCGACTCCCCCGACGAGCCCGGCTGGCTCCGTGACGGCACCTACCTCGTCTTCCGCAAGATCCGCATGAAAACGGCCGACTGGGACCAACTCCCGCTGGCCGAGCAGGACGCCATCATCGGCCGCCGTCGCAGCGATGGCGCACCCCTGCACGGAACCGGCGAATTCGACCCCGTCGACCTCGAATCCCGCACCCCCACCGGCGAACTCGCCATCCCGGCCGCCGCGCACGTCCGCCTGGTCCACGACATCCCCATGCTCCGCCGCAGCTACAACTACGACTACGGCACCCTCATCGCCAACGCGGGCGGCGCGGCCGAAGAAGCCCACACCCACGCCCCCGGCACCCCGGAACACACCCACGGCGGCCACAACCAGCTCGACGCAGGCCTGCTGTTCGCGGCCTACATGAACAATCCGCCCGAGCAGTTCGTCGCGGCCCAGCGCGCCCTCGCCGCAGGCGACCGCCTGAATCCGCTCATCCAGCACACCGGCAGCGCATTCTTCGCAATCCCACCGGGTATTGCACAAGGCGAGTCAATCGCCAACGCACTGTGGGGCTGAGCGCCTGGATTCAGGACCACCGCCTCGAGGGCGTAGCGCGGCTTCTTCAGCTCAGCAAATGTTGCGTGTATCGTTAGCAACCTGACAAAGCGACCGCGATGGGGGTCACATCCCCAGTGCCTGCCCTCAGCCGGTGCGCGCCGCATCGTGTCGGGGGACATCGGAGCCGCAACAACGGAGCCGCCACCATGAGTTCACCGAATCGATTCGACCAGCTCCAGTACCGGGTCGCGGATATCGCGCCGGTATTCCGCCAGCCGCTGGACTCGCCGTACGACATTTCGAACGAGCTGTTCGCCGCGCTGCGCCACGTGCTGCACGACGTGGGCGGCCAACCGGACATCCCGATCGAATACCGGGAAAAAGTCGAAGAACCGTGGGAGATGAACACCTACGTCACCTGCGAATGCCTCGGGTGGCGCGGGGTGTGGAATTCCGAGGAACGCCGCCGTGCCGAGAACGACCTCGGCGCCACCCTGTATTTCGGGCTGCCCTACTACGCGCGCTGGGCGACCGTCGCCGCGAAAGTCCTCGTCAACAAGGGCCTGATCACCCCCGACGAGTTGTCGGCGAAGGTGGACGAGGTGCGTGCCCGGCTGAAGGAGCGAGCATGACCCGCAAGTACCGCATCGGCGATCGTGTGACGGTGCGCGACGCCACCTCGATGTTCCACACCCGCACCCAGAGCTACACCCGCGGCCGGACCGGCGTCGTCGTCGAATACCGGCCGGAATGGATCATCCCCGAGGACGAGGCGTGGGGACGCGACAACGGCCGCGTCGAGCCGTTCTACGTGGTGCGGTTTCGCCAGAAAGAGCTGTGGCCCAACTACACCGGCTTCGACGCCGACACCCTGGAGACGGAGGTCTCCGAGCGTTGGCTCGAACCCGCAGAGGAGGACGATTCGCAGTGAGTCACACCCACGACCACGGGGCGCACACGCCGATCCAGGCGAGTGCGGAGATCAGCGAGTTCGAGGTGCTGGAAACAGCGGTCCGCGAACTCGCCATCGAGAAGGGCCTCTTCTCCCAGGAAGACCACCGCCGGTTCTCCGAATGGGCCGAGGCGGTCGGCCCGCACGGCGGATCGAAACTGGTCGCGAAGGCGTGGCTGGACCCGGACTTCAAGGCGCGACTGCTCGCCGACGGCACCGAGACCTGCAAAGAGGTCGGCATCGACTGGCGCGACCCCACCGGCTCCGGCACACCGAGCGACTACACCTTCTTCTACGTCCTGGAGAACACCCCCGAAGTGCACAACGTCATCGTGTGCACCCTGTGCTCGTGCTATCCGCGCCCCGTGCTCGGCATGTCCCCCGATTGGTACCGAACCCCCAATTACCGTCGCCGCCTGGTTCGTTGGCCCCGCGAGGTGCTCGCTGAATTCGGCCTGCACTTCCCGCCCGAGGTCGAGATCCGAGTCCATGATTCGAACCAGAAGTCCCGTTTCATGGTCATGCCGATGCGACCCGAGGGCACCGAGGGCTGGACCGAGGAACAGCTCGCCGCCATCGTCACCCGCGACACGATGATCGGCGTCGCGCTGCCCCAAGTCGATTGGACCGCCCAGAAACCACCGAACCGGGTCGAGGACGCCACGCGAAGGGAGGCGCGCCGGTGACCGGCGAACCCTACGACGTGCTACTGGACACCCTCACCCCCGGAACGACCCGCGAATCCGGCCTCCCCGAACTCGACCGCAAGCCCGACCCGTGGGAGTCGAGCATGCAGGCGACATGCGAATGCCTCTCGTGGCGTGGAGCTTTCGACAACCTCGAACGCCGCCACGCCGAAGACGCGCTCGGGGAAACGATCTACCACGATTTCCCCGTGCGCGCCCGGTCCGCGGTGATCACGGCCCACACGTTGATGGACCGAGGGGTCATCAGTCCCGGGGAACTGCGGGCGCGGATGGACGTCATCCGGGAACGGTTCCACAGGGAATAGCGCATCCGACTCGAAGGCCCGGGCAGCGGAATACCTCGCTGCCCGGGTCTTCCCTTTCAAACTCACCGAAACAGCTGGGACCTGCTGACTTTCGGCCCGTAGGCGCGAGTTTGCGGACGTCGGCCCGATCCGATCGCGAGATTTACCCAGCTGCCCCGATCGGATCCGCAAAAGGCAGGAACCGTCGATCCCAACGCGGCTGTTCTCGCGAGTTCCCACACACTTTTCGTGTGCCTCACACAGCCGGTGCCTATGTGAGGCGTGCGAAAGGTCTGTGGTGCGGCCGGGTCAGCGCCACAGGTATCGCGACAGAAGGGGGCTCAGCGAGCGATTCACCTTCCGCACGTCTTACACAAACGGTGCCTGTATGAGACGTGCGTGAGATCTGTGTAGCCGCAGGGGTAATCCGCTGCGGCGTGCCCGGGGTCGTCGCCAGCCACCTTCCGCACACCTCACACAGTCGGCGCCTAGGCAGGGGCGTTCCGGGGAACTCCGGCACGGCGGACTCGTGTGCGCCGTTTCCCCCACCTCCTGCGCGCTCTACACAGACGGCGCCTATGTGAACCGTGCGAAAGCTTTGCGGCACTGGCATGTTCGCCGCGGCGGGCCTGTCCGCATCGTTTCCGCAACACCCGCAACACCACTAGAGGTCGAGGTAGTCCGGTGAGGCTGGGTCCATCCAGTCACGGGCCCCGAGCTCCTTGTCGTCCTCGGGCTGCGGTTCCGGCTCGGGCTCTGGTTCC
>NZ_BDBP01000088.1 GCF_001613045.1 Nocardia lijiangensis NBRC 108240
GGGCTCCGGTTCGGGCTCGGGCTCGGGCTCCGGTTCCGGTTCCGGTTCCGGTTCGGGCTCCGGTTCGGGCTCGGGCTCGGGCTCGGGTTCCGGTTCCGGTTCCGGTTCCGGCTCGGGTTCGGGTTCCGGTTCGGGCTCGGGCTCGGGCTCGGGCTCCGGTTCCGGCTCGGGCTCCGGCTCGGGCTCCGGCTCGGGCTCCGGTTCCGGCTCTGGCTCGGGCTCCGGTTCCGGCTCCGGCTCGGGCTCCGGTTCCGGCTCCGGCTCAGGCTCCGGCTCAGGCTCCGGCTCAGGCTCAGGCTCCGGCTCCGGCTCCGGCTCCGGCTCCGGCTCAGGCTCCGGCTCAGGCTCCGGCTCCGGCTCAGGCTCCGGCTCGGGCTCAGGCTCCGGCTCCGGCTCCGGCTCGGGCTCCCAGACCGAGTCGGCAGGTGGGGCGGTGGCCTCGTATTTCGGGATCGCTGACACGCCGAAATACCTTGGGGTGTACGGGATCTTCGAGGTCGTGTCGAATGGACCGTGGGATTTCGGTTCCTGGACCGGTGCCTGCTCGCCCTGCGACGAGTTGCCGCCCTGACCGGCCTGTTCGCCCGCCGGGGCCGTACCGTGCGGTGTCGGTGGAGCCTCGTTGGTGGGCTGCTGGGGCACCGCTGGGCGTTCCGGTGTGGAACCAGGCTCGGATGTCTCGTCGCCTTCCGGTTTCGACTGGCTCGGCTGCTTTTTCGGTCCCTTCTCCGTCGCCTGGTTCGGATCGGTTGCGGTGGTCGGTTCCGAGTTGCGTCCCAACTTCTCGAAGTCCGCTCGCAGTTCCCGTCGCAGAGCGATGAACTCGTCGAACTGGCGTTGCAGGTTCCTGCGCTCGGCGGCGAACTCGTTGGGCCGCAGTCCCGCTGCCTCGAGCGCGGCCGTCTTCTCCGCGAACTCGTCGACTTTCCGGGTCAGCGCTTCCTCGCCGGCTTGTCGCAACTGTTCCGGGCTCATCCCGTCCGGATCGACGCCCAACTGCCGCAACCTGTCCCGAACCGAATCGACTCCGTCGGGCGACTGCCGCCCCTCATGGGCCTGCCCCGCATCGGGCGTCGGCCCATCCCCGCCCTGCGGCTCCCCCTCCGTGGTCGGACGTGGCGCACTGGACGATGCCGCAGGCTCTTTCGGTCCCGGCGCTTCGGCCGGACGCGCGCCGACTTCCGCTTCGGGCGCGGATGCGGCGTCCTTCCTGGTTGACGATGCCTCCACCGGTGAGCCGTTGGTGAGAGCCGACCGGCTGCCTTCCGGTGTGCTCGCGCGCGATTCGGGGACGGCTAGGCGGTTTTCTCTGCTTCCTGCGCGCGGCGCGGACGAATCGGGTGTGTTCGCGGGAGTCGCGGGTTGCGGCCGAATGCCGTTTCGTGTCTCGGAAGCGGGTGCGCGCCCGTCCGAACCAGACGCCGGACGCGGCTGGATGCCGTCACCAGCACTCGGAGCGGGAGCGCGCCCGTCCAGACCGGACATCGGGCGCGGCCTGCTGCCATCTCCAGCGCTCGAAGCAGGAGTGCGACCCTCCGAACCGGCCCCTGGGCGCGGTTGGCTTCCATCGCCAGCGCTCGTGCGCCCCTCCGAACCAGACGCGGGGCGCGGCTGGCTGCCATCGCCTGCGCCGGGACCGGGTGCGGCGCTCTGTGGACCCGTCGTGGACTCCGACGACACTCCCGACGTCGATGCAGGGGGTTGCGTTACTCCCTCGCGTGCACCGGAATTCGGCTCGACCCCGGCGGCACCTTGGTTGCCCTGCGGCTCGGAGGAAGGCGTACCGGCTTCTTGCACCGAGCTGCTGTGCATGGTGTCACCGCCGGCAGCGCTTGCCTCAGTGTTTCCCGCCTCCGATTCGACTCGCGATTCGTCCGCACCGGAACGTGGCGGAACGCTCTCCGACGTTCCCTCGCCTTCCGGGGTGTTAGAGCGACCCTCGCTTCCTCGCCCTTCGGCACCGGTGTTGTCCTTGCCCGGCGCCTCGCCGCCAGGAGTGCGGTTGCCAGGCTCGCCACTGCGCTCCCCAGCACCGCTCTCCGACGAGACGCCGTCCGGCCCGTCGGCACCGACCGTGGACGAATCATCCCCGCGGGTTCCAGTTTCCGGCGTGCCACCACGCTCACCACCGGCATGCGACGGATCGACCCCACGACTACCGGACTCGGTGCCACCACGCTCACCACCACCCGCATGCGCCGGATCCACACCACGGGTCCCCGTGCTCGACGAAACAACACCGCTATCACCACCGCCGGCGTGCGACGGATCCGCGCCACGGGGACCCGCACCCGTCGAAGATCCTGCGCGAGTCCCGTTCACCTCCCCTGCCGAGCCACCGCTCGAAGGATTTCGCTCGGTCGTCCCAGAGTTCGACTGGCCCTCAGGTGTCGACGACGGGCTCGCAGGGTCGCCGGAGGTTGTCCCCGAACCGGTTTCGCCCGCGTTCCGAGGTGCCTGAAATAGTGAGCTCCCGTCGCCCCCGGTACCGAACTGCGCCGGATCCGCGGCGCGGAACCGAGCTATGCCGGGACCACCAGCCGCCGCCCGATGGCGAAATCCCTTGATGCCGCCGGTACCCGCACCGAAGGCCGCGCCACTGGTGAGCCAGAGCGGATCCCCCCAGTCGAGCGGATTCAAGCTCCCACCGTTGAACGCGTTGCCGATTCCCTGCGCGGCAGCGGCACCGATCACGCCGGCTCCCGCACCGACGACCGCGCCCTTGAACGCGTTGCCCCAACGACCACCGGGCAAGGGAACTTTCGCGGCCCCTTTGGCCATCCATCCACCGACAGGCCCGGCGACCGCACCCGCGAAGCCAGCGGAATAGGCGGTGGTGCCGACGCGTTTCCAGTCCATCTTGTCGCGAGTGCCCGCCCCGACCTGATACGCCTGGATCGCCGCGTCCTGTCCCGCGCCGAGCACCGTGCTGAGGGCGACGTGCTTCGCCAGGAATTTGGTGACGGCGGCTATAGCCGTCTCGAGCGTGAGTTGCGAGATGGCGGTGACCGCCCGGTCAGCGAGGACCCTTATTGCGGTGCGGGTCGTAAGGATGGCTATCGCCTCGACCGCTGGCGCGGTAGGCGGAAAACCCACTGCCAGAGCGAGTTCGATGGCCAACATGGCCAGCGAGCTGATGATGAGAAGCTTCGTGTACTCGATCTCGGTGGCGAGCGCATCCGAGGATTCCGCCACCAGGCCGAGAACTTCGGCAAGCCGCTCCAGCGATTCCGGGCCGCGGTCCAGCTTGTCCAGTGCCTCGACGATCGCTTCGATGCCGTCGCCCCACGGGTACGCCGCGATGGTCGCTTTCCTGGCCGCGTCCAGATCCGGGAGAAGATCACTGATGTCGGTGGCGGCCTTGCGCCAGTCGTCGGCGATCTCCCACATCTTGTCTTCGTCGCCGTCCGGCCAGTCCGAGCCGGCGATCCAGCCGAGCCATTGCAGCTCGCCGGGGATGTCGATGGACACGTGCTACCGAATGCCCTCGCCCGAACGCTTGTCCGTACGTGCGAGTAGCGTCGCTGCCTTGTACTGTCCGTCGGAGTACGAGTCCAGCGTCTTGGCCGTGTTGCCGAGTCCCTCGGTGAGGTTCTCGCGTGCCGCCACATACCCCTCAGGACCGTCGGCGAAAGCAGTGCCGTATCCGTCTCCGCCCCAGGCCGCCCCCTTCGCCGCCAGGGACGTTTCCAGGGTGGTGAGTATCCCGTTCACCCGATCCCGCAGATCCCCCATCGCCCCTGCGGCGCGGCGCAACTGCCCCGGCGACTGCCCGACCTTCGTTGCCACGCATGCCCCTTCCACCGATGAACCGGTTTCAGAGAATGGCACCCGGCGGGCAGCGGCGAGAAGATGCCCGACGCCGATTTTGCGAGTCCCTGACATGCGTTGGGAAGCAACGCATCTCGGCGAATGCCACATTGCGGCCGGTCCGCTGCGCTGAGGAACGCGCACCAGCCCCGTCACCTATTGACGGTTCATTGACGCAAACGGCCGCACGGATCTTCTCGTCGAGATCACGACCGAGCACGCTCGAAACGAGAGCGGCTCATGCTCACGTGAGCATGAGCCGCCTTCGCGTGCGTGGAGCTTGCGGGATGTCTACCAGACTTCGGCGGTCCCGGAGCAGGTGATCGTCTGCGGCACGAATCCGGTGTTGACGACCGTGAAATCAGTGCGGACCGTGCCGGGTCCGGTGTGCGGGCCGAAGTGCATCGTGCTGCCGTTGCCGATCACGAACCCGACTGTGCCGCTTTGCGTCTCCGAACCCGAAGCGCCGGTGTTCAGATTGGTCCAGTTGAGCGTGACCTGCGTCCCGTACCCACCCCAGATGCTGCCACCGGAGTGCATGGTGAAGTAGGCGCGCCCCGGCGAGTTGTACTGCCCGACAACGACCTGACCGGAGTACGGGAAGTCGACGATATTGGGGCTCATGCCCCGGCAGGTGGTGACGATCCCGCCGTCGGCAGCCGCCGTCCCGGCTCCAGACAACACGGCGGCCGTCAACGCGGTAGCGGCCACCGCCACCCTGGCGAACTTGGTTCTCGTCCCAGTCTTCTTTTGCGACAACATATGTCGGCACTCGCCTCTCATTGGTTGGTGGAACATCCCGCCGCTACAGTCATCCCACCAATGCGCCACATCGTTACCGGTCGACGGTCTACCGGGCCGCTTCCGTCCAGGTGACCGGCAATTCGTGGACGCCGTAGATATTCATATCGGTCCTGAGTTTCACCTCCCCGGCGGGGACAGCGAGTTCGAGGGTCGGGAAGCGGCGCAGCAGTCCGTCGAAACCGGCGCGCATCTCGATCCGGGCCAGTTGCTGTCCGAGGCATTGGTGGACGCCGTGGCCGAAAGACAGGTGACCGCGGGCTTTGCGGTGGACATCCAGGGTGTCGGGGTTGTCGAAGCGCTGGGGATCGCGGTTCGCGGCCAGCAACGAAACGACGACGGTCGATCCCTCGGGGATCGTTTCACCGCCGAGTTCGATGTCCTCCGTGGCGTAGCGGTAGAAGATGTCGGCAACGGACAGGTAGCGCATGAGTTCCTCGACGGCATTGGGCAGCAGATCCGGGCCGGCATGCAGTTCCGCCAGCTGCTCGGGGTGCTCCAGGAGCGCGAAGGTGCCGAGCGCCAGCATGTTCGCGGTGGTCTCGTGGCCCGCGAGCAGCAACAGGAACGCGACGCCGATCAGCTCCTCGATGCTGAGGTCGTCATCGCGGGCCAGATCGGACAGTATGTCCTCGCCGGGTTCGGCACGTTTGCGCGTGACCAGTTCGGCGAGGTAGGTGGTCATGGCGCCGTACGCGGCCATCTTCTCCTCGAGCGACTGGTCCTTGACCAAGAACTTGGCGGAGTTGACCTGGAAGTTCGCCCTGTCCGCGTAGGGGACACCGAGCAGTTCGCAGATCACCAGCGACGGCACCGGCAGCGCGAACTCCTTGACCAGGTCGACCGGCGGGGTCAGGCGCGCCATCTCGTCCAGTTGCCGCTCGGCGATCTCGATGATGTGCTCTTCGAGCTGCTTCATGCGTTTGACGGTGAACGCGCCGATGAGCTTGCGCCGCAGCCGGGTGTGGTCCGGCGGGTCCATGGCGATGAACAGACCCGGAATCTGCGGGGACGGTTCGGTGGGGGCGGGCATGCCGGGGGTCTCGTACGGCACGTGGACGATGCCGATGTCCTGGCGAGAGCTGAACCGGGTGTCGGCCATGAGCTGACGGACCGCGTCGTAGCCGGTGACGAGCCAGCCCTCGTGACCGTCGGGGAAGACCATGGGACTGACCGGGCGAGCCTCGCGCAGCCGGGTGATCTCGCGGGGCGGGTCGAACGGGCCCGCATTGCGCTCCATGGGGAGGCCGTGCGGGATGGGAACTGTTTGGCTCATCGGATTTCCTACTCGAATAAGAGGGATACGTTGCCCGGCCGACAGGCCGGAGACATGGGCTAGTCGCCGGAGACGGCGGTGATCGCCCCGGACGGGCACACCTGGGCGGCATCGAGGACGGCCCGCTCTCGCTCGGGCGCGGGTGCGGGGTCCAGCGGCACCACCCGGCCGTCCTCGGCGTCCTGGTCGAACACTCCGGGGGCGGTCAGCACACACATACCTGCGCCGATGCAGCGCTCCCGGTCCACCCTGAGTTCCATCAGCTACCCCTCGTCCTGCCATCGAGGACGGTCTTGTCCCCGTACGTCTTCCGCAGCCCGGAAGCTGCTGTGCTGTTCACGGAAGAACTGTCGCCGTCCCGGCTGATACCGACCTGACACAGACCTGTCACGGCCACCACGCCGAACTCAGCGCGGTCCGGTCCGCGGTGCTCGGCCCATTCATCGAGACAGCTGGGCCTCCTCAGCCGCCCGACCTGCCCGCCGCAGAACACCTCCGCGACGAGCCTTCGGGAACACCCCGATGCTTGCGTCGATACACAGCCCGGCGCCCGTTCGTCGCCCATATTCGCCGTGACCAGGCCGAGCACCGTGTCAGTGAGTGTCAGTCCGGCGTCAGGCCGGTGTAAGCCGGGCTGGCGACAGTATTCGTGTGAACAGCACAGCAATTGCCGCGTACGGGCTGCGGAATGCATACGGGGACAACACGATCCTCGGTGGCATCGATCTGACCATCGGTCCCGCCCCCTCTCCGATGCTGCTCACCGAATGGTTCGGCAGGCTCGCCCACGTGATGCCGTATCTGCGCGGCGATCACGTCTTCGCCCAGCTGATCCGCTTCGCCCTGGTCGGCGGTTCCAGCAACATCGCCTATGTCCTGCTGTTCATGGCCATGAACGGGTTCGGCCCGCTGGTCGCCAATATCGCAGGCTCGATCGTCAGCACGGTGATCGCGAACGAACTGCACCGGCAGCTCACCTTCCACGCGGCCGGACGGGTCGGCTGGTTCACCGCACAGTGGGAGGGCGGCGGGCTGGCGCTGATCGGCCTGCTGATCAGCACGGCGGCACTGGCCGGTCTCGAGTTCTGGGCGCCGGGCCTCGGCGAGCTCGCACAGGGTGGCGCCGTGATCGCCATCATGGCGGCGGTCGGCGGTATCCGCTTCCTGGCACTGCGCGGCTTGGTTTTCTGAAAAGTCCAGCCCAGGGGCCGGTGCCGGCGGCAACATTCGGCGCCGCGTCAGCAGATCGCCCGTGGCAAGATCGGCCGGGTGCAGATCGGGATACTAGGACCATTCGAGATTCGCACGGACGACGGTGCTTTCGCCGACGTGCCGGGCGCGCGGCTGCGCGGGCTGCTGATCGCGCTCGCCCTCGAACCAGGTCACGCGGTCCCGAAGGCGACGCTCATCGACTGGATCTGGGGTGAACGCCCGCCCTCCGACGCGGCGAATGCCTTGCAACAGCTGGTTTCCCGGCTGCGGAAGGTGCTGCCGGACGGGTCGGTCGAGGGGCAGACGGACGGATACCGGTTGCGGGTGGAACCCGACGCCGTCGACGCCGTGCGGTTCGAACGCCTCGTCGCCCAGGCCCGCAATGACGAGGATTCGCGAGGGGTGCAGCGGATGCGCGAGGCCCTCGCCTTGTGGCGCGGTGCGGCCATGCAGGACGTCGGTCTGCAGGAGAGTGCGGCGTTCGACGCGGCGGTCACCCGGCTCGAAGGGCTACGCCTGACTGCCTTGGAGGATCGGTTCGATGCGGAGATCGGCCTCGGCCACGGTGCGGAGCTGGTCACGGAACTGACCGACGCGGTGGCCGCGCATCCGGTGCGCGAACGGCTTGTCGCCGCATTGATGCGTGCCCTCGTCGCGACCGGTCGCGATACCGAGGCGCTGCTCGTGTACGAGCGCACGAGAGAAACACTGGCCGACGAGCTGGGTGTCGACCCCTCGCCGGAGCTGTCCGCATTGCACGTCGCGCTACTGCGCGGTGAGCTGGGACGGCGGGAAGAGAACCGGAAGACCAACTTGCGTGCCGAGCTGACCAGCTTCGTCGGCAAGGACTCCGATATCGCCGCGGTCCGCGAACTCAACGCCGAACATCGGCTCACCACCCTGATCGGGCCGGGCGGCTCGGGGAAGACCAGACTGGCCACGGAAACCGCGCGCACACTGCTCGGCGACCTGCCGGACGGGGTCTGGCTGGTCGAACTCGCGGCCATCGGCGCCGACGGTGATGTCGCGCAAGCGACGCTCGCCGCGCTCGGACTGCGGGATGCGTTGCTCGGCGAGGCGCCGGACGCGGAGCCGACGGATCGGGTCATCGCCGCGGTCCGCGAGCGGACGATGCTGCTGATTCTGGACAACTGCGAGCACGTGATCGAGTCCGCGGCGACCTTCGCCCATCGCGTGCTCGGAGAGTGCAGGCGGCTGCGGATCCTCGCGACGAGCAGGGAATCCCTCGGCATCACCGGCGAGGCGCTGTGGCCGGTCGTGCCGCTGGCCTTGCCGAAGGGGGACGCGGGCCCCGGCGAGATCGAGTCCTCTCCGGCCGTCCGGCTGCTGCGCGACCGCGCCGGTGCGGTGCGCAAGGACCTCGCGACCGACGCCCACACCTCGTCGACATTGGCGCGCGTCTGCCGGGCGCTGGACGGGATGCCACTGGCCATCGAACTCGCCGCGGCCAGGTTGCGCACCATGTCGCTCGATCAGCTCGCCGATCGGCTCGACGACCGGTTCCGCTTGCTGACCGGCGGCAGCCGTACCGCGCTGCCGCGGCACCGGACGCTGCGCGCGGTGATCGACTGGAGCTGGGAGCTGCTCACCGACACCGAAAAGGTGGTCCTGCGCAGGCTCTCGGTATTCGCGGGTGGCGCGAGTCTGGAAGCAGCCGAGCGGGTTTGCGGGGGCACGGGGAGCGACGCAGCGGTCGAGACGGGTGAGGTGCTCGAGTTGCTGACCGCGCTGACCGAGAAATCGCTGGTGCTCACCGAGGGCGACCGGGCGCCCCGCTACCGAATGCTCGGCACGATCAAGGAGTACGCCCAGCAGCGTCTCGCGGAGGCGGGGGAATCGGATTCGGCGCGTCGTGCGCATCTCGCGTATTTCACCGAGCTCGCCGAAATCGCGGATCCGCAGCTGCGCCGCGCCGAGCAACTGGAATGGCTCGCCACGCTCGGGGCCGAGCACGACAATCTCGCCGCCGCGATGCGCGGTGCGATCGCGGCCGGCGAGCCAGACGGGGCGATGCGGCTCGCCGCGGCCGCGGGTTGGTACTGGTGGCTCGGCGGGTACAAGGCGGAGGGCAACGAGCTGATCATGGCGGCCACGGCCATGCCCGGCGAGGTGCCCGACGAGATCCGGGCCGTGGCCTACGCGTTCGTCGTACAGTTCTTGATCTCCGGACCGCAGAGCGACCAGTACCAGGCGGAGGAGTGGATCCGCAAAACTTACGAATTCAGCAGGCGGGTTCGGGGCCATCACCCGGTGCTGAGGTTCGCCACCCCACTGGAACGCATGTTGCAAGGGCCGGACGCGTTCCTGCCCGCGTGGGAATCACTGCTGGTCGACGAGGACCCCTGGGTCCGTGCCCTTGGCCGGCTGCAGCTCGGCAAATTGCGGATCCAGCTCGGGCACGGCGGCCGGGACGCGGACACTTATCTCGAGACGGCGCTGACCGAGTTTCGCGCGATCGGCGAACGGTGGGGTATTTCGTTCGCCCAGACCGAGCTGGCGAATCGAATCGCCATGCGCGGCGAATTCGCCCGTGCGTGCGAGCATTACGAACAGGCGATCGCGGTCGTCACGGAGATCGGTGCCATCGAGGATGTCGTGCCGATGCGGTCGCGACAGGCCCAGCTGTACTGGCTGTCGGGCGACGAGGAGTCGAGCGCGGCGGCCATGACCGCGGCCCAGCGGTCCGCGGAACGAGTCGCCTGGCCGAATGTGCTTGCCGAACTGGCGCTGTCGAAGGCGGAACTCGCGCGCTGGAACGGCGATGCCGAGCAGGCACACCGGGAACTCGACGTCGCCGTGGCGATGCTGGGTGATGCCGCCGAGCGGGCAATCGGCCGCACCATGCAACAGGATCTGCTCGGCTACCTTGCCGAGGGTCTCGACGAGGCCCGCGTACACCGCGTCGCGGCCTTCCAGGCGGCGTCCGAGGCGGGGCACGCACCCCTGATCGCCAGGGTGCTCGTCGGGATCGCGGATCTGGCGCTGCGCGAACAACAGTACGAGCAAGCCGCGCGGCTGCTCGCGGCGAGCGCGGGCGTGCTCGGTCTGGCGAATCGTTCCCAACCGGATGTGGCCAGAATCGAACAGGCCACGCGAAATCGCCTCGGCGACACGAAGTTCACCGAGGCGACGCGGGAGGGGGCGCAGGCGAGCCTGCAGGAGTTGGTCGCGGTCACGCTCGCTTGCTGAATGTGGAACGCGCCCACAGGTATCCGACCACCCCGATCCCGACACACCAGGCGGTGGCGGCGACCGCATCGCCGGTATCCGGCGAGCCGCTCAGCAACCCGCGCAGGGTTTCGATGATCGGCGTGAAGGGCTGGTATTCCGCGAACTGCCGCAGGCCCGGCCCCATCTTCTCCGCAGGCACGATCGCGCTGCTGAAGAACGGCAGCATGACCAGCGGCACGGAGGCCATGCCCGCCGTTTCCGGAGACTTCGCCGACAATCCCAAGGCGACCGTGAGCCAAGCGGCCGCGAAACCGAGCAGCACGACGATGCCGGCCACGCCGAGCCAGTCGGCGAAACTCGCCGACGGATCGAATCCCAGCAGGAATGCCACCCCGATCAGGGCGGCGATGGCGATCAGATTGGTCAGCACAGTGGCGATGACATGACCGCTCAGCACCGCGCCACGGGAGACGTCCATGACCTTGAACCGGTTGATGATGCCGGTCGTCATGTCGGAGTTCACCGCCGTCGCGGTGGACCCCAGCCCGTAGCACACGGCCAGCAGCATCAGCCCCGGCGTCGCGTAGTCGATGTAGTCGACACCGACGTTGAACGCGTCACCGAACATGTACACGAACATCAGCATGATGATGATCGGCATCAGGACCGCGTTGAACACCGAGACCGGGTTCCGGGCAATGTGTTTGAAGTTGCGGCGCAGCATCACCGTCGAATGGGACTTGGCACTCATTTCGCTACCACCTCCGTGGCGTGGCCCGTCAGGGCGAGGAAGACATCGTCGAGATCGGGTGTGTGCACGGAGAACTCTTCGGCGCTGAGCGAGTACTCGTCGAGCCGTTCCAGCAGCGCCCGGAGCGATCTCGTCCCGCCGTCGCTGGGAACCCGCAGGGTCAGTGCCTCGTCGTCCCGCGTGGTATCGGGGAACAGACGCGCGGCTGCGTCGAGCTGGGAGACGTCGGTGAATCGGAGCCGGACGTGCGTCCCGGGGATCTGGCGCTTGAGGTCGTCGGGCGTGCCCTGGGCGACCAGGCGGCCCTGGTCGAGCACCGCGATCCGGTCGGCGAGCTGATCGGCTTCCTCGAGGTACTGGGTGGTGAGGAAGATGGTCACGCCGTCGGCCACCAAGTCGCGGATGATCGACCACATCGTGCGACGGCTGCGCGGATCCAGACCCGTCGTCGGCTCGTCAAGGAAGATGATCTGCGGGTTGCCGATGAGCGTCATCGCCAGGTCGAGCTTGCGGCGCATACCGCCGGAGTAGGTCGACGCGGGCTTCTTCGCCGCCTCCACCAGATCGAAGCGTTCCAGCAGCTCCGCGACGGTCCGCTTGCCGTCTTCGTCGGAGACCCCGTGGAGGTCCACCATCAGCTGCAGGTTCTCATACCCCGTCAGCAGCTCGTCCACCGCCGCGAACTGGCCGGTGACCCCGATCGCCGCGCGCACCGCCTTGGCCTCGGTCGCGATGTCGTGGCCGGCGACGCGTACCGACCCGCCGTCGGCTTTTGCCAATGTGCTCAGCACATTCACCGTCGTCGTCTTACCCGCTCCATTCGGACCGAGCAGGGAAAAGACCGTTCCCGCACGGACATCCAGATCGATGCCGTCGAGCACGACCTTGTCCCCATATGTCTTTCGCAGCCCTGACACCGCGATCGCTGAATTACTCATGCCACCACCATCGGCGCCCGCCCTGTCACCCGCCTGTCACGCCCCTGACACGGCGTTCAGCCTGGTCGTGCCGGTGTCAGGCTGGTGTCAGGGTGTTGTCAGGCGAGGCGCCGATAGTGGTTGCCAGGACGAAGAACAGCACTTCCCCGACCGGCACGGTGCCGGTCGACGACCGTCCATCCGTTCGATCGGATTGCACCACAACAGATTCGAAGGAGCACACCATCATGTCCATCACCCTCACCGACCAGGACAAGAGCACCCTGCGGACCGCCGCGTACGGCGCTGTCGCACTGCTGGTGGCCGCCGATGCCACCGGCTCGCCCCACAAGGTCGCCACCGCCGGCTCCCTCGCCCTGTCGTCGGCGACCGGGTCGGTCGGGCACGTGCTCGCCGCGAAGTCGAAGGACATCGAGCTGAACGGCAAGTCTGTCGCCGAGCTCGCCGACCACGTGCTGCCCGCCCTGACAGCCGCGATGATCCTGCTGCAGAAGCAGGATCCGGCCGAGGCCGACAACTTCCGCAGCACCATCGGCGTCGCCATCGAGGCAGCGAACCGCGCCCACAAAGGCCAGCCCAGCCCCACCATGGCCGACATGACCCGCAAGATCACCGCAGCCCTCGACGCCGCCTGATCGAACGCCGAACCCGCGCAACCACGCCGGAATTCGCGTGGGTTGCGCCCCACCCGCAGAGGCGAGTGCTCTTCACGAGCACTCGCCTTTTCGGTTGGGGCCCAACGTTTCAGAACCCGAACCCGCTGGTAGCGGAGGGGCCCGCGATCCGGATCTTCGATGACTGTGACCGGGCTCGGCTGCGACGCCGGTGAGACCTTCGGACAGCACTTTGTGTAGCCCGTCACCGAGCCCTTTTCCAAGTGGTAGCTCTCCGTACCCCTTGGTAGGTTTTGGCTTGTTCGCGCAGCGTGGCGCGCCACTCTCAGTCTTCCACTCGCGGAACCTTCCACTGATCCACAGTTTGTACGCCTCTTTCGTCATGGAAAGAGGCGGGAATCGTCATACCCACCTGCCGCCGATTTCGCGGCCGTTCTCGACGGCGAAGTCGGCGGCGGCACCCATGGAGATTTCATGACTGGCACCTTCGCGCCGGCTTTGGAACGCGCGCGAGATCTACCCGACACCGTAGTGCGGAGTCGTGGATTGTTGACGGGATACTTCGCCGGACTCGGCGTCGTGATGGCCGTCTGGGGAACCCGGATTCCGGCGGTCCAGGCCTCCGCCGGATTGGACACCGCGGGGCTGGCCGCGATACTGCTCGCCGCCGCGGTCGGCATGGTCGCCGGCCTCCAGGTGGGTGGTCGCCTCGCCGAACCCGCCCGGCTTTCACAACTGTTGACCGGCGGCGCACTCGGTCTCGCCGCAAGCCTCGCGTTGCTCGGTACCTGCCGAAATCCGATCGCGCTCGCCGTTGCGGCGCTGCTCTTCGGTGCCGCGCACGGTGTGCTGGACGTCGCGGCGAACGCCGCGGCGGTTCGGTGCCAGGAGGCATACGGTCGCCCGATCATGTCGAGCCTTCATGCGGCCTACAGTCTCGGCGCGCTGGGCGGGGCAGTGCTCGCCGCTGTCACCGCACACGATTCGCACACCTACATCTTCGGCGTCACCGCGGCCGTGATGATCGTGGCCACGGCCGCGGTGGCGTCGGCTACCCGCTGCGTCGGATCCGCGGACCTCACTCCGGTGGAAACGGTGACGCGGGAGCGTTCGCCCGAACTGTCCCGGTCCCGGATCTGGCTGTTGGGCTTGCTGGCCGCCGCATGTCTGCTGGGTGAAGGAGCTGCGGCCGATTGGTCGGCAGTCCATCTCAGCGTGCTCGAGGCGTCCCCCGCGGTCGGTGCCGCGGCGTACGCCGGATACAGCGCGGCCATGGCCGCAGGCCGCCTCGTCGGTGATCGGCTCATCGCACGCTTCGGTGCGCCGAGAGTTGTTCGGGCGGGCGCGATTCTGGCTTCGGCCGGACTCATTGCGGGCCTGTCGATTACCGGTGTGCCGTTCGCGCTGGCCGGCTGGGCCATTTTCGGTCTCGGACTGTCGGTCACGATTCCCTCCCTGTTCAGCGCAGCCGGGGCGGGTGGTCCTCGCGCGGTCGCCACCGTAGCCGTGACCGGCTATCTCGGTCTCCTCGCAGGCCCGGCGCTCGTCGGCGCCCTGGCCGCCGCGACGGCCCTGCCCGCTGCCCTCATACTGCCCGCCCTGCTCGCCGCAGGCGTGGCTGTCCTATCTCATCGAGCCCTGGAGAACCGGTGGTAACCGCACTATCTCACCAGCCCGCGGAACTCGACGCGGTCATCTTCGACTACAACGGCGTCATCGGCCTGCAACCCACCGTCCCTATGTGGAGCGGCCTCGCCGAACTCGCCGGATGGCACGACGACCAGCTAGGACTGTTCCAGACTGCTTTCTGGAGCGCCCGCGAACCCTACGATTCCGGCCAATTCGACGACGCGGACTTCTGGACCGCCGTGCTCGGCCACCGCCCGGACCCGGAACTGCTCACCCGGTTGTGTGCCGTCGACACCGCTATGTGGACCTCGACCGACGCCCGCGTCGTCGCACTCCTCCACCGGGCCCGGCGGGCGGGTCTCCCCATGGTGCTGCTCTCCAACGCACCCCGCCCGGTGAGCGATGCCCTCGACGCCTCCGACTGGCGCCCCCTGATGACCGACGCCCTCTACTCGGCCCGGCTCGGCATGAACAAACCCCACCCCGACACCTACCGAAACGCGCTCGCCGCGACCGGAGTTCACGATCCCGGCCGCGTCCTCTTCATCGACGACCGTGCCGACAACTGCCAAGCCGCCGCCAACCTCGGCCTGCGCACACTCCACTACACCGGCTCACCCACCGATATCGAAGCTCACCTCCGCCTCGCCATCGTCGCCGCGTAAGTTCCAGTCGTCACAGGGGATTTCCGAAGTCGGGGCGACACCGCTGCCGACCGGTGATGAACACGAGGCCGACCTGACGCTCGGCTGGGATATCCCCAGCCGAGCGTTTTGCATGGCCGACCAGCCCATCGGGCAGCATGCAACCTACAGGTCGGCGCCCCCGTAGAAGCGGTGATGCGACTTGTCGATGCCGTAGCCAGCCCAGCCGAACGGCGCTATTCCGGCAGGTTGAGGGGTTGTTCAGCACCGCCAGGCAAGATCCGCTAGACAGGGCGAACCGGGTCGAGTTCGTTGAACAGCAGGGTTGGCTCTGCGAGAATGTCGCGCCCGACCTCGGTCTTGTAGATTTCGTCGACGCTGCCGAAACGGGCCACAGAGTAGTCGAGGCCCAAACTGGCAGCGGCGCTACGAACCGCGGCCTCGTCGGGACCTTCGATCTCCAGGAACGTCGGAAGGCCGGGCCAAGTGTCGATGTCGAATACTGTGTCGCCCAGCTGCCACTCCTCGCGGTAGTTCTCTTGGTACCGCATTTCGCGCAAACCGAGTCGGGTCAGGATCTCTGCCATCGCGGGCAGGTCCCCGACAGTAGTTTCGATCTCGGTTGTGCCGTCGATCGTCGAAGCGTCGGTGACCTGCTTGAGCGTCAGGGTCGAGCGCGTTCCCTCGTCACGCAGCCGAACCCAGGCTCCTCGTGCGAGGGCCTCGTCTTCAAATATTTTGCGGGTCAACAGTGTTCGAGAGAATGATTGAGTGGCGCCGAGGGCGATCAGCGCGGTTCGTACGGCTTCGACGTCTACGGACAGGAACTTGGCTTCATACTCATGCTTCATCGTGGCTGGGTCCGCCTTTCGCATGGTCGTCCGGATGCCTTTTGGCGATGAGCACGCCCATCCGGTGCGTATGGTCGTGCAGTTGCCCCACGTGGGCACGTTCGAGAAACGGGTCGGTCTGCAAAGTCAGCAGCACGTCCCAAGCGTCACCGAAGTAGCTGATAAGGACGTCCGGGGTGGTGTAGTGCTCGATCTCATGATGCCGCTTATCCACCGGCATCATGAACTCTGCCCCGAACACCCCACCAGGGTGGACGAGCTGCTGCATTCGAGCGATGAATTCAACCAACGGACGCCGATGGTTCGCGCTGTAATGCCATGAGCAACTTGTCCAAACGGCATCGGCCACCACATCAGCGGGATCGCTATCCAGAAAGTCCTCCGCCACGATGCGGACGCGGTGCTGCAGGTCGGCATCCTTCAGTCGCTCGATCAGGCCAGGCGCGTAGCCGAGGCCGGATACTGGCAGCAGAACCTCACCGCCATAGAGCGCCAGCGGATCCTTCTCGATCGCAATGACGTTGTATCCGGCCTCGGCGAGCGGGAGGACGAACTTGCCGTCACTGGCACCGATCACGGCGACCGTCGCACCGGGCCGACACTCCTCGGCCAGCGCCCGACAAAACAGCGGGAAGAAGGTCAGGGTTTGTTCCCAAAGGCTAGTGGTTGACACGATTCGCTCCAGTTACGTTGAAAGACAGGATCGTTCGGACCGCCTCGTCCGGTGTCCCTGTGGTGGTGTCGACCTGATGAATGGGAAACCGGCGGTAAGCAATGGCGAGTTGGTCGGCGTGCTGCTCGCCGAGAACGTCCCAGCGCGTCATCTGTTTGTCGCGCTCGGCCAAGCGTTTGAGTCGTTCCCCCGGCTCGCAAACCAGCTGGTAGGTAACCGGTTGCGGCAGATCGTCCGGTAGAGCGACCTCGAGCTTCGCGCCGAACACGCTATGGGTCGTCAGGCAGCGAGCGAAGTAGCTCTCGACCACGACTGGAATCCCGGCATCGAGGTAGCGCCGGATCTGATCACTTGCTGTGAACAGCGCCGACAGAAAGAAGCACATCCGGGCATCGGCGTTCTCGTAAGGATCGAGTTCCCGCCGCAGTGGCTGGTAGAACGGTGGGACCGTGGGTACCAGCACTGCCTGGCGCGCCTCGGCGAGCAGCGGCGCGACCGTCGACTTGCCGGTGCCGGGTAGACCTTCGATGCTTTCGAACAGCGGGCGCTCAGATATTGCCATACACCACATCCGGAATGGCCAGTGTCAGTTCGTGATTAGCTGACGGGCGGTAGGTGATTTCGTTCGCGTCCTTGTCGTACCAGAAGGCGTGCGAATCTTTGCCCACGGCCTTGCACGACATGGTCAGCGCGCCGCGGGGGTCGGACTCGATCCTGTCGATGCCGTAGCGCCCGGTCGGTACAGCGCAAACTGGCGCACCGTCCTCGGAGAGGTCCTCATCGAGGATCACCTCGATTCCCAATCTGGCGTTACGGAGCTGCTTCCGGAGTCGCTCGTAGTCTGCCGGGTCGGTCACCAGCATGTCCGGGTGCCGGGCGGCGTTGCCGACCGGCCGCAGCTGGTGCAGTTTGAGCTGTGAAACGTCCAATGCCGCCAGCGTGCCGACAAGCTCCACTACTTCGCTGATGTTGTACCGATTCACCGTCAGCGTCGCCCCGGTGGGCACTCCCAGATCGCGCGCCAGAGCGATGGCTTCGAGTGCCGCGGTGTAACTTCCGGCTTTACGGATCAGGTCGTTGGTGGCCCCGACCCCTTCGAGGGAGATGCGCAGCAGATCGACGCACGGCGCGATCTCGCGCAGGCGTGGCCCGATACGGTAGCCATTACTGCAGATTTCGACGGTCAGTCCGAGGGTGTGTTTGGCGTAGCGGACCACGCGTGGCAGGTCCTTGTAGACGAACGGTTCGCCACCGAGCAAGGTCACCGCCTCGGTGGCGTACTGCTGCTGCATGAGCCGCATCAGGTTGCATGCCTGTTCAGCGGTGTACGCGTCGGCATATTGCAACCGCTCGCCGTGGAAGCAGTGCTTGCAGGCGAAATTGCACCGATACAGCAACTGCAGATACAGCATCTTGATCTGACGAATACCTGTGGTTTCCCGGATCACGGTGGCCCCCTTGGGTTTCTAGGCGAGGGAGATCATCGTGTCCGGTGACAGTGGGACTGCGTAACCGCGTATGGGACGCCGCGAAGGACGTCCCGGAACGTTTGGGCGACGCGTCATGGTGTGCTTGCCCAAACCGACTGCGGTTGGGTTCCATTGAAGGTGTGAATGTCCGGCTTCAGTCCGTGCTCCACCAGCGGGGGATCGTGCCCGAGTCGTTGGCCAACGTCTGCCAGGTCGACCCGAAGACGGTCAGCCGTTGGCTCGGTGGCCGGGTACCGCACCCCAGACACCGCCGACGCTTGGCCGACCACCTGCGTGTGGAAGAGACCTTCCTGTGGCCGCCTCCCCCGGATGCGCCGCCGGTACCGAAAAATGTCGAGCTCGTCGCGACCTATCCCAATCGGGCGGAGGTACCACGGGAGACCTGGCTCTCGCTGCTGCGCGAAGCCACCGAGCAGATTGATGTGCTCGTTTTCTCCGGGACATTCTTCGCGCAATCGAATCCGCATGTCGCGAAGATGCTCATCGAGCGGGCAACGCAGGGTGCTCGCGTCCGCCTCTGCTTCGGCAACCCGGACGGCCAAGCCGTCGCCGCCCGCGGCGAGGAAGAAGGCATTGGTGACACCCTGGCAGCAAAGATCCGGGCTTCTCTGACCTATTACCGCGCGCTGCTATCGCACGAGCACTGCGAGGTACGGCTCCACGACACGACCCTGTACAACTCGTTGTTCCGCTACGACGACGTCCTGCTGGTCAATCCCCACATCTGGGGACAGCCAGCCAGCGCCAACCCAGTCCTCCAACTCAAACGCACAGGTGAGACAGGGTGGTTCGACAACTACACCGAAAGCTTCGACGCCATCTGGGCTGACGCGCAGCCCTGGACCCCTACGTGAGAGGCCAACCATGGGCAGGATCGAGTACTACCACGACCCGAAAGCACCCAAGCCTAATTCCCTTGTGGTGGCATGCAACTTGCTCGTCACTGACGAGTCCGGGGCGATCCTGCTACAGCGCCGCCGAGACACCGGGCAATGGGCACTGCCCGGCGGCGCCATGGACTTCGGGGAAACCGCAGCCCAATGCGCCATCCGCGAATGCGAAGAAGAGACCGGCATCACCGCAGAGATCACCGGATTCCTTGGCGTCTACAGCAATCCGAACCACATCGTCGCCTATACCGACGGCGAAGTACGGCAACAGTACGAGAACTGCTACATCGGCCAGCCGATTGGCGGCGAGCCGACGATCAACGAGGAAGCCGACGGCGTCACCTGGGTATCCCCAAAGGATTTGGATCAGTATGACATCCACCCCAGCATGCGCAAGCAGATCGGCGACTACCTGTCCGGGAACTACCCCTACCTCGGCTGAGCGGCCAGAGCCTGCTCGATTCGAGCTGCGGTGGAGAGGATTTCGGGCTCGGCCCGCTGGATGAATCTGCCCACCACGGTATCTGGACCGTAGCGCGCAACGATCTCGGCGATCCGAGCAAGTGCCGTGGTCGGCGAGCCGTCGGGGGTGGTGGTTATGTCGCAGTATGTCAAGGCATCCACCAGGAGCTGATCGTCGACGATCGGGAATTCGGCTTCGAGTTCTGCACGCAGGCCGCGCTCTTCGGCCTCCAGCAGCGCGAATGTGTGGTTGGCGACCAGCCGAACCAGCCGGTCGTCGGTCTGATGCTCGTCACGCAGAAAACGGGCACCGTCGAGCGGATGGAAGCCGGTCACGGCGAGCCCCGGCGCATAACCAACATCGTGCAGGATAGCGGCGGCAATGAGGAGGTCGTGGTCGAACGTGACAACCGATGCGAGCCCGGTGGCAGCGCGAGCTACCCCTTGCGAGTGTGCCCAGCGGCGAGGCAGCGCTTGTGCCAGCTCGTTCTGAGCTGTCTGCCACGCCCAGGACAATTGGTAATTCGCCACCGCCTCACGGTACCGAAATTCATTCGCTCGGTATGCGACATGACAGTGCGGTGGCAACAGGGGGCAGTGGCGTCATCAACGAATCCGATTCAGTGCTCGCCCGGCTCGCCCTGGCCGTAGATGACGATCTCTACCTCGGCCACCGCGGCTAGCTCGATAGACCGCTCGAGCTTGTCCAAAGGCAGGAAACCCAGCACCAGTCCATCCTCGCCGATGAAAACACCGATCAACGCTGTACCGACCGCACGACATTGATCGGCCAAGAACCGCAAGTAGGGCTGTAGATTGGTCTCGCTTTTCCATGCCTCGATATCGCTGTCGTACCAGTCCCAGGTCAACCCTTCCGGACAGGTGGGCAGCAGCCCTAGGCGTGCGCGGATCGCTTCGGGATCGGTGATCACGCGCGAGAAGTAGGCCAAGCCACTGTCGATGCCGTCGAACAAGGCCTCGATCAGCGCATCTTCGGGATCGAACGCTGACCACGACGCATTCTCGAGGACGTACTCCAATCTGCCACGAGCCTTCTCGATGTCGGGTGCGAGGAGCTCGACGAGGTCGAAGAGCGCCGCCCGTTGCGCCGCAGCGATGTGCGCGCCATGGAACCTATCGCTGGGCCGGGGAAGGAAGTCGATGACCACTACATAGTCTCGGTCGTAACTGTCGAGGTCATCGAGTAGCCAGCTTTCACCGGGCCGGATCCGATGAAACCTGAACTTGCCGTTCGTGTCGTTGGTCGCAACGATGCACCGCAACGGAATCGGGGTGCTCAGCTCACCGGCCAACCGCCCCACCTCCCGAGCCAACGCAATCCCCTGCGTGAGCAAGGTGCGCTGCGCGTCGACACCGATGCTCGGCCCATCGGCATACGTACTGTCCACGGGCACAAAATCTTCCAGATGGAAGTCGGTATGAGAGCATTCCCACCCCGTCAGGTCGAGGAAGAGCCCCGGTGCGTCGTCAGCATGCGCAGGAACCGGCGCCCAGCACACCACCTCACCGCGGCATCCGATCCCGCCGTCCACCCAGGTGCGCAACCCGGACGCCAAACCCTCTTCCGGATCCAAACCACCGAAGCCCTCCCGCAGACCGAGCAGCCTCGCCGCTCGGTCGTTCATCGTCACCGTGAGCACAATCCAACTATCGCTTGTACCGGCATCCGAACGCATGGCCGTGTGAACAGGCTTCGAGTAAGTAACCCGGGCGCGGGGTCTGGGCCCGAGAAGGACAGCCTCGCGCTGCGCATCCCTGGTCCAAACGCCTTCCACATCTGACCCTCACAGACCTTCCATACGCCTCGCAGCGATTACAACCTCTGTGAGGGGTGCAAAGCCGTTGCGAGGATGGTTCAGGCGTGCGCGTGCAGCGCAAGCAGAGCCGTCGGCGGACCCCGGACTAGGCGGAGGCCCGCAATAGGAACTTTCAACTACCTATCGCAACCGAACGCACATTCGATCAGCGGGCACGCTGGTTGAATTTGTTGGGACTTGGTTGGATGCGTTTGCAGCTTCCCGTCGGCGTGTCGAATGTGCGACACACCGTGCATGTTCGACGTTAGCTATCAATTGGCAACAGGTCCGAGTGGCAAGTCCCGAAGGGGCGCGGCAGTGTCCCGACGCTTTCGATCCGATGCAGACTCGTTGCATCTGATGCGTTGTTGATCGAAGCCGATGCCGACTCGCCGGAACTGATCCGGTGACCGCTGTTGCCAGGTCGAAGCGGCGCAGGTCAGCTCGATTCCGTGCCGCTGCCCGATGAGAGAAATTCTTCGAGCCGGTCTACGAAACCCGGTGCCGCCGGGACGAAATGGCCCGCACCTGGTGCTATGAGCCGTTGTGCCCCGAGTGCGTCGGCGAGCAGGTCGCAGATCCGTTCCAGGCCGGGAGAGTGTCCACCCGATGCGACTAGAACAGGGACATCGACCGAGCGCAAGGCGGTCAGGTCCGGTCGTGCTTGCCCCGGTAAACGAGCGCCCCACGCGCGGCGCACGGCCCCATCGGACAATTGACCCCCTCCCCCATCCGGTGCCCCTGCGAGAGTGAGGAATTCGCGCAGTATTGCGGGGTCGGCATCGAGTCCGTGGGTGAGCACCGCATTTCCCAGACTCTCCAGTCGAGCCACTTCCGGATCATCAGGAGCTAGGAAGTACAAGGGTGGTTCGATGAGGGTGAGCGAGCGCACGGTCCCGGGTGCCTGGGCGGCGGCGAGGAGCGCCCCGAGTACCCCGTAGGAATGGGCGACCACGTGCGGGCGCCGATCCCGGAATACACCTTCGAGATCGTCCGCGTCGATCTCGAAGTCCTGTTGCCCACCCGGTGGCGGCGGACTCGCACCGAAGCCGCGTCGGTGCACGAGCAGCAGCGTCCACCGCGTGGACAGCGGTTGCAGCCCGGTCCAGGTTGCCTTCGGCCCCGCGCCACCGTGCACGAGTGCCACCGCCGGTCCGGTCCCGTGCTCGAGGATCGTTAGAGCTTGCATGACTTCGAGTGTCCGCCATGCGGTCGAAACCGGGTACCCTGGACTTCTTTGCACCTCAGATTTACTGAGCCACACAGCCTTCCACGCAACACCATCGCCCTACCCGATTTCGCCGTTCAGATGTTGAAGCGTCGAGCGGCACTCGCGGCCCGGAAACTGGCGTCACCTCCCGACTCGGGCGCACCAAGGCTCGATCTGGTGTTCCCCTCGGCGGTGTGGACGCTGCGCGATCCGCAGAACGTCGGCCACGAATGGCAGCGCATTCGTGACGCCCTCGGTATGGCCGACGACATCACCGCACACAGCTTCCGTCATGCGGTGGCGACGATCCTCGATGATGCCGGACTGTCGGCGCGAGTCACCGCTGATGTCCTCGGCCATGCCGACCCGGCCATGACACAACGGCACTACATGGCGCGGTGCCGGGGAGGGCGGGGGTTGCGAGTCCCGGGGCGGGAAACCGTTCCGAAATGGCGAGCCCAGGCACGGGGGTCCGGGGGCGAAGCCCGCCGGGCGGGGTGTGGGGGTTGCACCCCCACAAAACACGCGGAACCCGCAAAAAAGGCGAGTGCTCTCCACGAGCACCCGCCTCCAAGGGTGGAGCTAAGGGGAATCGAACCCCTGACCTTCTCGATGCGAACGAGACGCGCTACCAACTGCGCTATAGCCCCGTGCGGTTCCCGGGGGAACCGCGCTGTGCCACTGTAGCAGGCGATTCAGCGAGATACCGAATCGCCCGCCTGAGCTGCGGTTATTCCCCGACGGCGCGGCGCATGTCGGTGCCGGTGCGCCCGCGAAGGGCGCGTGCCGCGGCAGGGTCGAAGGTGTCCAGGTGTTCGAACATGGGGTCTTCGTCGTCGGCGTCCAGGAGGACGGAGCGGCGGCGCAGGGCGCGGGCGGTGTCGCGGTCCATGCCGCGGCGGGTCGCGGTGTCGTCGGCGTGGTGCTGGTCGCCCTCGATGTCGTCGCGGCCGCGGGTGAGGCGGGCGGCGCGGCTGCGCCGGATCTCCTCTTCCATGCGGACCTGCCTGCGTAGGTACGCCAGGTAGGTACCGAGGCCGAGGACGAACAGGGCGCACGCCCACCACAGCAGCGGGTTGATGACGAGCGCGAGCGCCCCGCAGAGGATGCTCGACAGCAGCAGGCCGAGCACGGCGCGCTGCCGGAAGGTGTAGCGGGCCGCGCGGGCGATCGCGTCGGCTTCCGGATCGAAACCACCGCGGCCACGCCGGGTGGGGACGAATTCCGGTTCGGCCGAATCGGTTTCGAACTCAGGGTCCGAGACGTGCGCGGGTGCGACGGAACGGGCGGGCGGGATACGTGCCGTGGCAGGTTCGTGGTGCGCCGCGGCCTTTTCGTCGCTATCTGCGTCTTCGTCGTTATCGGCCCCTTCGTCGTCATAGGCCACGTCGTCATCATCGGCCGCCGCGTCCGCGTCCGCAGGCGTTCTGGCCGTGCCGGTGTCGTTCTCGTCCGAATCGAGATCCGCATCGAGTTCCGAATCGGGATCCTCCGTGCGGTCGGCCTCGCTCGTCACGTCGTCGTCCGGCTCGCTCGAATCCGCTTCGGCGGGTTCGTCATCGGCGTTGCCGGATACCGCGGTGCCCGCCTCCAGCGCAGGGATGTCGTCCCGCGCGTCCTTGTCCTCGTCGACCTCGGTGACTTGCTCGTCGGCCGGTGCGCTCATCCGGTCCTCCGCATCATCGCTGTAGAAACGCTTTCTCTGCACTCGGGTCGGCCGGTAATCCGGGTCGCTGTCGTGCCCGGCCGCCGGCCCTTTCTTCATGCGCCGTTTGGAGCCGCCGCGGTGCAATACGCGGGTCGCCAATGCCGCGTCGGTGGTCTGCCGAATCCTGGGGTGCCGGTCGGCCAAGATCGGGAACAGCACGAAGACCCAGAGCACGACCAGGCCGATCCACAGAATCGAATTCGGCATCAGGTCCACACCTCCGTCCCCGCGTGTTCGTCCGCTTGGCCCGCCCCCCGGATGACGCACCGCGCAGTGCGTTCGCTACCGCTCACGCGCTCGGACGCGGACCTCGGTCCGGAGGCGCCTCTCAGGCTCCCTGCCGGTGCGGCAAGACGCAGCACCGACGTCCGTAGGTTAATTCGGCGCCCCGCGCGAATACGGCAGGCGCGCCGTGCACATCCGCCACACCTGTCACAAGCCCCACCGTCCGTCCGCGTTTCTCGCGGGAGTTGACGTGTCACGCCGGTATCGTCCCGTCCGTCTATCGATTGCAGGATTTCTTTCCGGGTATTCCGAAGAGCAAATTTCTCGCAAACGAATTGCGGGCCTCAGGGCAGGATGACCCGCCCGTCTCGTACCAGCCGATCGAGCACAGTTCCGATGACTTCCTCGACCGTCAAACCGACGAGCAGATGGTCCCGCCATGCGCCGTCCACGTCCAGATAGCGGCGCAGCAAGCCTTCCTCGCGGAAGCCCACATTACGCAACACAGCCTGGCTGGCAAGGTTTTCCGGGCGCACGGTCGCTTCGACGCGGTGCAAACCGACCGGCCCGAAGCAGTGGTCGAGCCCGAGCGCGAGCGCGGCGGTGGCCACGCCCTGCCCGCTGAGGTCCTTGGCCACCCAGTAGCCGATCCAGGCCGAGCGCAGCGCGCCACGCACGATGTTGCCGATCGTCAACTGGCCGCTGAAGGTGCCGTCGACCTCGATGACGAGCGGGATCATTGCACCGCGCCGGGCTTCGGCCTTCAGGCTCGACCACAGCGAGGGCCAATTCGACGCGTGGTTGCGCGCCTCCCAGGCCCCGCGGCCGGTCGGCTCCCACGGCTCCAGGTGCTCGCGATCGCGCAACCGGATGCGGCTCCATGCCGTCGCGTCGCGCAACCGCACGGGACGCAGCGTGACCTGTCCCGCCGCGACGCGCACCGGACCGAGGCGCGCGGGCCATCCCGGATGCTGGGTGGCCCGGAAGACGTTCATGGACTCCACGCTTCAGCCACGCTGGGAGAGGAAGGCGACCTGCACCTCGTCACCGGTCCTGACCTCGGTGTCCTCCGGGTCGATGATGATCAGGCTGTTCGCCTCGGCCATGGTGGCCAGCAGATGCGAGGAACCGGCGCCGCCGCCGAGCGGCTGCACAAGGTAGTCGCCGGTGGACTCGTCGCGCATGAGCTGTGCACGCAGAAAACCTTTGCGGCCCACCATCGAACTGATCGGGGTGATGGTCCTGGCCCGGATGATGCGGCGCATCGGATGCCTGCGGCCCAGCGCGATCCGGATCAACGGACGCACCATCACCTCGAACACCACCAGTGCGCCAACGGGATTGGACGGCAGCAGGAAGGTCGGCACCTCGTCGCGCCCGAGCATGCCGAAACCCTGCACCGAGCCGGGATGCATGGCCACCCTGGCGATCTCGAGTTCGCCGAGCCCCTCCAGCGCCTCGCGCACCTGCTCGGAGGCCCAGCCGCCGACCGCGCCCGCGATCACGACGACTTCCGAACGCACCAGCTGTCCCTCGACCACGTCGCGCAGCCGCCGCGGATCCGCGCTGACGATGCCGACGCGATTCACATCCGCGCCCGCGTCCCGCGCGGCGGCGGCCAGCGCATAGGAGTTGACGTCGTAGACCTGCCCAGGGCCCGGCGTGCGATCGATGTCGATGAGTTCGCCGCCGACCGTGATCACCGAAAGCCTCGGACGCGGATGCACGAGCACCTTGTCCTGACCGACCGCGGCGAGCAGACCCACCTGGGCGGGGCCGATGATGGTGCCCGCGCGTACCGCGACATCGCCGGGCTGCACGTCGTCGCCGATGCGCCGCACGTAATCGGCCGAGCGCACGGGCTCGTAGACCTTGATCCTGGCCCGGCCGCCGTCGGTGAAATCCAGCGGCAGCACGGCGTCGGCGAGCGTCGGCAGCGGAGCGCCGGTGTCGACCCGCACCGTCTGGCGCGGCTGCAACCGGATCGGCTGCCGGGAACCCGCGACCACCTCGCCGACCACCGGCAGCGTCAGGTCGACCAATTCGCCGTCCTCGTTGCGGATATCGGACCCGGCGGCGGCCACGTCGACGCTGCGCACCGCGTAACCGTCGATGGCCGCCTGGTCGAATCCGGGCAGCGGCCGCTCGGTGATCACGTCCTCGGCGCACAGCAGGCCCTGGGCCTCGGAGATCGCGACCCGGACCGGCCGGGGCGCGACCGCCGCCGCGGTCACCTTGATCTGCTGATCCTCAACCGAGCGCATCCAGCCCTTCCTGATCTTCTCCGCACATCGAACCGATTCCGCCGCACGCGCTTCGGACGCAACCGCGTTCGGTGAACCATCATTCGTACCCGACGGTCCACTGTCGACGAAAGCCGAGCATTCGCTCAGTCGTCCGTCGTCAGCTGCGGATCCCAGTCCGGACCGAGCCGGTGCTGCAGCCACTCCCGCAGGGCGGGGCCGTATTCCTCTCGTTCCAAAGCGAAATCGACCGCAGCACGAAGATAACCGCCCGGGTTGCCCAAATCGTGGCGCGACCCACGGTGCACCACGACGTGTACGGGGTGCCCCTCCGCGATCAGCAGCGCGATGGCGTCGGTGAGTTGCAACTCACCACCGGCGCCCGGCTGGATTCGCCGCAGGGCGTCGAAGATGGCCCGGTCCAACAGGTATCGGCCCGCGGCCGCGAAAGTGGACGGCGCGTCGGCCAGCGCGGGCTTCTCCACCATTCCGTTGACCCGCAGCACATTCGGGTTGGTCGCGTCGGGCACCGGCGCGACGTCGAAGACGCCGTACGCGCTGACCTCTTCCTTCGGCACGTCGATGGCGCACAGCACGGACCCGCCGCGCTTGCGCCGCACCCGGCTCATCACGTCGAGCACGCCGCACGGCAGCACCAGATCGTCCGGGAGCAGGACCGCGATCGCGTCCTCGTCGTCATCGAGCACCTGTTCGGCCTGCGCCACCGCGTGGCCGAGGCCGAGCGGCTCCTCCTGCACCACCGAGGTGACATCCAGCAGGGCGGGCGCCTTGCGCACCTTCTCCAGCAGGTGGAATTTGCCGCGCTCGGCGAGGGTGCTCTCCAGCACCAGGTCCTCGACGAAGTGCGCGACGACGCCGTCCTTGCCCGGCGAGGTCACGATCACGAGCCGGTCCGCACCGGACTCGGCGGCCTCGCTGGCCACCAGCTCGATGCCCGGAGTGTCCACCACGGGCAGCAACTCTTTGGGCACCGTCTTGGTCGCGGGCAGGAAGCGGGTCCCGAGCCCGGCCGCTGGCACGACTGCCGTGCGGAAACACGACGTCAGCGCACCATCCGCGGACTGTCCTGCCATTGCTGTCATACGCACACCCTATCCATCCATCACCGCCCGACCGCCGTCGCGGCGACCCGGCACCCGGTGAGCTTATGGTGATCCCCATGGAGATGCCCGGCGAGCGCGACAAACATGCATGGCGTGGCGAAATTCTCGCCCGACGGGCCGCGCTGTCCGCGGACGAGCGTGAGCGAGAGGCGCTGGCGCTGGCCGAAGCGATCGGCAAGTTCGAGACACCGCTGGTCTCCGAATGGGTGTGCGCATACGTGCCGGTCCGCGATGAGCCGGGGTCGATGGCCCAGCTGGAAGCACTGCGGGAGACCGGTGCGCGCGTACTTCTGCCGCTCACCGGCGATGCGGAAGCGTTGAACTGGGCCGAGTACACGGGCCCTGCCGACCTGCGCCGGGCCAGGTACGGGCTGCGGGAGCCGAGCGGACCCGCACTGGGCGCCGAGGCCGTCGCGCTGGCCGAGCTGATCCTGATCCCCGCGCTCGCCGTGGACCGGCGCGGCGTCCGGCTGGGGCGCGGGGCCGGGCACTACGACCGCACGCTCGGCGCGGCCCGGCCGGACGCGAGGCTGGTCGCGGTGGTGCGCGACGACGAATTCGTGGATCGGCTTCCGGAAGAACCACACGACCTGCGGATGGGTTGGGTCCTCACGCCGTACGGCGGATTGCGGCAAATCGGCGGCGATCCGGTCGCGGAATGAACGACCGATTGGCGGCGTTGGCACTGTCGGCTGTAGAGTGCCAAGTTGACGAACCCTGCGGAGGATCCTGTGCCAACTTATTCATACGCGTGCACCGAGTGTGACAACCGCTTCGACATCGTGCAGTCCTTCACCGACGACGCACTGACGGTCTGCGAGAACTGCTCCGGGAAGCTGCGCAAGCTGTTCAACTCGGTCGGCATCGTGTTCAAGGGCAGTGGTTTCTACCGCACCGACAGCCGCGGCGGCGCGTCCACCGCGAGCGAGCCCGCGAAGTCCGACAGCAGCTCCAGCTCGTCGAGCTCCGACTCGAGTTCCTCCAGCAGCGCGAGCACGACCACCAGCACGGCCGTCGCCAGCTGATTCCGCGGCCGCCCGATTCCGGGTTGTCCACAGCCTCTCGTCTATCCACAGACCACCTTTTCGTGCGTCGCGCGGTGTGATTCTGGCCATAGGATCCGGCCATGACTCGCGCACTCGCCGATCTCGGTCGCGGTAGCCCGCTGCGCTTCGCGCTGTGGAACCGCCCGCCCTGGGCCGATGGCCTGCTCGCCCGCCGAGTGATCGCGGCGGCGCTGACGCTGCTGGCGGTCGTCCTGTTCGCGCGCGGGAATCCCGGCGCGGCACGGGCCGAGGTCGTCGTCGCGGGGCGTGATCTGCCGCCAGGCACAGTGCTCGAGCCGGGGGATCTGAAGTCGGTGCCGCGCGAATCGGGCACCCTTCCCGCGGGCGCGGTGCGCGATCCCGCGACGCTCCTCGGCGCGACGTCGACGGGTGCGATGCGCGCCGGTGAGGTGTTCACCGATCTGCGGGTGGTCGGGCCCCGTCTGGCCGAGGTGGCCACCGGCGCGCGTGATGCGCGCATCGTCCCGATCCGGTTGGCCGACAGCGCGGTCGCGGAGATCCTGCGCGCCGGCGACCGCGTCGATGTGATCGGCGGCGAGGAGCAGCACGGGACCGGCGCACGCCCGGCCCGCACCCTCGCGAGCGACGCCGCGGTGGTCCTGGTTTCCCAGCCCGGCGGACGGCGCGACGCGGCGGACCGGGTGGTGCTGATCGCGATGGATTCCGAGCGCGCCACGGTGGTCGCCGCGGCATCCCTGCACACCGCGCTCACGGTCGTCTTCCATTGACCGCGCACCGGCTCGAATCGAATTCGCGACGCGAATATGTTCGCCGAACATTAACCAACAAGGTCCATTAGCATTCCCGATACCCGGCACGCAGATTCCGCCGAGCCCGACCGTCGCTGTCGTCCGAAGAGGAGAGATCGGCAATGCTCAAGGGATTCAAGGATTTCATGCTGCGCGGAAACGTCGTCGACCTGGCAGTTGCGGTCATAATCGGCACCGCCTTCGTCGCGATCGTCACCGCGTTCACCGACGGCATCATCAATCCGGTGCTCGCCGTTTTCGGCGGGACCGATGAACTCGGCCTCGGTTTCCACCTGGTTGCCGACAAGCCAGCGACCTTCGTTCAGGTCGGCCCGATCATCACCGCGTTCATCAATTTCGCCCTCATCGCGGCGGTGCTGTATTTCGTGCTGGTGCTGCCCGCCGCACAGATGAAGAAGCGATACGGCGGCGCGGTGGAAGAGCCGCTGAGCGACACCGAGATTCTGGTTCAGATCCGCGATCTGCTGGCCGAGGGGCGCGAGAGCGCGGGCGGGCGGCACGAGTTCCGTGCCGAGTAGGAAGCGGGTCCTGAAGCAGCGCCCCAGCGGCCCGCTTCCGTCGGTTCGTCCGGTTTGTCCCCTCCGAACGACCATCCCAGCGTAACTCCGAGCAAATACGGGCGTTCATCGGTACGTCATCCGGAGTTACGCCAGCGGCCATCTCGAGACGCGAAACCCAGCAGCCGCGCAAACGACAACGGGCCCGTCGCCGAAGCGACGGGCCCGTTCGTTCGGGTCACCGGGCGCGCGACTCCACGAGTCCGCGACCGGACTAAGTCCGCCCGAACCCCGTAATTGGCCGGAGCTCAGGCGGACGAACGTATCAGCCGATGCTGAACGGCTGACCCCACAGCGTCACCCAGGTGACGACGTTGTCGGTCTCGACCTCGACGCTGACGAAGGCGCGAGCCTGCGCGTAGCCACCGCAGCCCGACAGGCCGATGGTGGAGTCCGACCAGGTGACAGAGCCGTTGCTGCCCTTGAACTTGTTGCGCTTCTTGTGCGACTCGTTGCCGAAGTCGTCGGCCTGCTCGATGTCGAGGATGTAGAACGAGGTCGCCTGGCCCGGGCCGAGCGACAGGTTGCCGCCGCTGGTCGCGCCGATGCTCGGCGACTCGCCCTCCCAGTCGCTACCGGCCTCGATGCCGCCCTCGGCGCCACCGCCCGCGATGTTCACCTGGCAGCCGACGGTGTAGCCCGGGAAGATCTTGCCGCCGGCTTCCGCGCCGGTGCCGGACAGCTCGACCTGAGCCGAACCGGAGACCCACGCGTTGCGGTGCACCGGGGTGGAGCCAAGGGACGGGCTGATGTTGGCGGACTCGCCGACCAGGCGGACGGTCACCACGGTGCCGTCGGACAGGTGCTTGACGATCTCGCCGCCCGGCAGCGGAACGAAGGTGTCGGCGTTGGCAGCGCCGGTGGAGAACAGGCCCATGGCGATAGTGGCGGCGGCGCCGACACCGGCAGCCCGCGCCACGTTCTTACGGTTGATCATTTGCAGTACCCCTCGAGGGTTGAATTCGCTTCAGCGAGAAGATTGTTCGTGGTTCGATCGGCAGCGGTCCGGAACCGGCAACGGTCGCCGATGCGACCGATTCCGGTCCGCGCGCGCCGCGCTGGACTCGACAGACGTCAGCCGATGCTGAACGGCATTCCGTACAGGGTGGTCTTCGAGTAGTGGTCACCGATGATCTCGACCACGGTGTACGCGCGCGCCTGGGCGTAGCCCGCGCAGCCCTGGATCTCGATCTCGGCATCCTGGTACTCGACCGAGTACACACCCGGCTTCAGGATGTCCTTGTAGTCGATCTGCACGAACTTGACCTCGCCGGGGCCGAGGTTCAGGCCGATGGACCCGCCCATGCTGAAACCGTCGAGGTTGACGCCGCCGGACACACCCGCGGAGATGGCGTCGTCGGCGATGCTGACCTGGCAGCCGACGATGTAGCCGGTGCTCAGCTGGGATGTGCCGTGCGTCGAGGAGTTGTTGCTGCCCGGGCCGCCCGCGGGGCCGTTGTTCGGGCCCACTTCACCCTCGGGGGTGACGGTGACATCGGCGGTGGCGTTGCCCGAGACCCAGACGACGCGACCGGCGCCGTTGGCGGCAAGGGACGGCGAAATCAGGGCGTGCTCACCCGTGCGGGTCAGGGTCACGCCCGCTCCGACCTTCTGACCGTCCGGCAACGGCACGAAGGTGTCGGCATTGGCAGCACCGGTCGACAGCAGGCCCATGGCAACGGCCGCGGCGGCGCCGACGCCCGCGACGCGGGCACCGCGACGCAGACCGTTGGTGCGGTTCTCGCTCATACTTCCCCTCATCAGGTTCAAACAGTCAACCTCGACCATCGAGGCTGGACGGTGGTCCTCTCAGGCCCAGCTCAGTTTGTCGCCCCTTTGTTGCCGATATGTAACCGGCTGTTATTTCGGCGCAACGGGCATCACTGGACTACGGAACCGAGCCTGGTTCCGCCGGATCGACAACATACGTGCCGAATCCGGGCCTGTGAGGACCTTCGTTTGGGTGGCTCTGGCGAGAGATTAAACGGTTAGTAACTGCCTGGCAACGTAAAGAAATGTAAAGATCAATGTGATGTAGATCACTAGTGCTGACATGCCAATATCGCTTGACGTGCATAAATGCAGGCGGGGATGTCGCACTTTCACGGAAACGGTCGTTTCGAGTCGCAACGACGCCATCGACCGTTTACGAGACAAGGCCGTAATCGATGGCGCAGATCACAGCCCGTTAAAGAAAACAGTGAGGAGGTAACGGGCGCATATAGCCCTAAAGTACGTACTTAAATAGTAGGAATTAGCTCAACCGTGGTGCGGAGGCACCTGGGAGCGCAACCAGTCGTCGCCGGAGCGGCGGTCGTCCGGGTCGTCGCCGCGTTCGTCGCGGGTGGTGTCCGGCAGGGTGTCGCCGAAGATCCGCGCCAGACGCGCGGCGTCCCTCGCCCGGCGCGCGGCGGGGCGAGGGACGTCGGAAGAGTCGGCGGCCGGAATTATTCGGCCAATCCCGACAGTTCGCCGATCACTTTGCTGGCGAGCGGCGAGAGGGTTGCCATACCGTCGCGGATGGCGGCGCGGGTGCCCGGCAGGTTCACCACCAGGGTGCTGCCCGACACGCCGGCGAGCCCGCGCGACAGCCCCGCGTCCAGCGAGCCCGCGACCCGGCCGGAGGAGCGCAGCGCCTCGCTGATCCCGGGCAGTTCCCGGTCCAGCACCTGCGAAGTCGCCTCCGGCGTCACGTCGCGCGGCGACATCCCGGTGCCGCCCACCGAGATGACCAGATCGACACCGCCGATCACCGCCGTGTTCAGCGCATTGCGGATCTCCACCTCATCGGCCTGCACCGACACCGACGCGTCCACGAGGAAACCCGCCTCGGTGAGCAGCTCGGTGACCAGCGGGCCGAGCGAGTCCACACCTCCATGCGCCGTTCGATCGTCGACGACCACCACCAGTGCACGCCCCGCCACAGGAGCATCGATTTCCATGGTGCTCACCGTAGCGCCTGTGCCGAGCAACCCGGCGGCGGCGCTGGACAATTCCGCGTCGCCGAGCCGCCTCACCGACCACCGCCCACGGGCGCGGCGGTGAGGGTCACCTCGACGGTCTTCGAATTGTTGCCTTGTTCGTCGGTGTAGGTGACCTTCACCTTGTCTCCCGGTTGGTGCGAACGGACGGCGGCGATGAGTGCTTCGCCGGAGTCGATGGCCCGGTCGTCCAGCTTGGTGATGATGGCGCCCGCCGGGATGCCCGCCTTGGCGGCCGGGCCGTCCGGCGTCGCCTCCAGCACCATCGCGGCGCTGTCCTGCGGCCGCAGCTTGATGCCGATCTGGGCGTAGGTGGCGTGGCCGGTCTTGATCAGCTCGTCCGCGACCCGGCGAGCCTGATCCACCGGAATGGCGAAGCCGAGGCCGATCGAACCGCTCTGCTGGCCGCCCAGCTCACCGACGCCGAGGCTGGCGATCGCGGTGTTGATGCCGATCAGCTTGCCGTTCGCGTCCACGAGCGCGCCGCCCGAATTGCCGGGATTAATGGCGGCGTCGGTCTGAATCGCGTCGATCACCGGCTGCGGGGCGTTGGGGTTCTGGCCGCCCTCGCCGCTGGTCGACACCGGCCGGTTCAGTGCCGAGACGATGCCGGTGGTGACGGTGCCCGCCAAGCCGAGCGGCGAGCCGATGGCGACCACCGGCTGACCGACCTGCAGATTCCCGGAGGTGCCCAGCTCGATCGGGGTCAGGCCGCTCTTGCCCTGCACCTTGATCACCGCGAGATCCGAGACCGGGTCGGCGCCGACCAGTGTGGCGGGCGCGCTGCTCCCGTCGGAGAACATGACCTCCATCGTGGCGCCCGTGCCGCCGCCGGAGGCCACGTGATTGTTGGTCAGGACCAGGCCATCGGAGGAGAGCACGACACCGGAACCCTCGCCCTGGGCGCGATTGCTCGCCACCTTGATCATCACGACGCTCGGCAGCACCTTCTGCGCCACCGCCTGGGTCGACCCCGCCGGCGCGTTGGAGGCATTGCTGACATTGGGCTTCGGCACGTCCAGCGCGTTGGTCACCGCCGTCCTGCCGTCGTCGGACCGGGTGGTCAGCGCGCCGACCGCCCCGCCGATGCCGCCGCTGACCAGCGCCAACGCCACCGCGCCCGCGACAAGACCGGCGCGGAACGGGCGCTGCGGTGGCTGCGGCGGCGG
>NZ_BDBP01000089.1 GCF_001613045.1 Nocardia lijiangensis NBRC 108240
AACGCGGCGGATGCCTGGCGCAGGCGGCGTTTCTGCAACGGGCCGCCGACATCACTCCACCGGGCCCGGCACGCAACGGGCGGCTGCTCGCCGCGGTCGGCGCCGCGCTCACCTCGGGCGCGCCCCACCTCGCCGAGCAATTGCTGGACAAGCTCACTCCGGACCTGGGCATCCCGATCCTGGACGCCCACGCGATGCGGCTGCGCGGGTTCCTCAACGTCATGCTCGGCCGTGCGGGAGCGGTGCCGCTGCTGTTCGAGGCGGCACGGATCTTCCGTGACTCCGATCCTCGAACCGCTCGCGACACGCTGCTCGAGGCGTTCGACGCGGCCATCGTGGTGGCCCGCATCGGCGCCGAGATGAGCGCGCTGCGTATCGCCGAGGCCGCGCTCGACGCACCGCCGGTGCCCGGCGAACCCATCATCGCCGATCTGTTGCTCGCAGCCCATGCGCAATTGGTCGGCCGTGACTACGTGTCGGCGGTGCCACTGATGCGGCGCGGGCTGGCGGCCATGCTGGCCGAACGCGCCGAGGACGGCGACGCCGCACGCTGGTTCCTGCTCGGTGTGCTGCTCGCGATCGAGCTGTGGGACATCGACGCACTGGGCATGTGCGCACAGCGCTACGGCTCGACGGCCCGCGGGCGCGGCGCATTGCGCATGCTGCAAGCGGCGACGCACGGAGCAGCCACCTACGAACTGCTCTGCGGTCGCCTCACCGCCTCGACAGCACATTTCGCCGAGTTCAAGGACGTCGCCGCGGCCATCGGCGCGGACCTGCGCTACGCCGACAGCAGCGACGCCTTGCTGCACGGCTGGCGTGGCGACGAGGCCCGCACGCTGGCCGCGGTGGCGATCCAGGCGGGGCCCGATGCCGAGCGCCCCGGTGGGTTGCAGGTCCAACTCGCACGCACCGCGCTCGTCGTGCTGCGTCTCGGCCAGTGCCGATACGCCGCAGCCCGAGAGACGGCCGCGATCGTCTTCGACGAGGACCCACCGCATTTCGGCAATATGGTGCTGCCGGACCTGATCGAAGCAGCCGTCCGCAACAACGACACCACCACCGCCGAACGAGCTCTGCAACGATTGGCCGAACGCGCAGGCGCGAGTGAAACCCCCTGGGCCATGGGCATACTGGCCCGCAGCCGCGCCCTGGTGGCCGACGACTCCGCGGCCGAGGAGCTGTATCTGCGAGCCCTATCGCTGCTGGAACGTACACCGCTGACCACCGAGGTGGCGCGCACCCGCCTGCTCTACGGTGAATGGCTACGACGCAGACGCAGGCGTCGCGACGCACGCCACCAATTGCACAGCGCCCATGAACTTTTCCTCGATATGGGCGCTGCCGCCTTCGCGCAGCGAGCACGGACCGAACTTGCCGGCGCCGGAGAACGCGCACGGGAACGCACCCCCAGCAGTTCCTACGACCTGACCCCCAGAGAACTCCAGGTCGCCCACCTCGCCGCCACAGGCATCACCAACCAGCAGATCGCCGCCGAACTGTTTCTCAGCACCGCCACCGTGGAGTACCACCTGCGCAAGGTCTTCCGCAAACTCGGCATCACCTCGCGCCGCCAGATTCCGCACCAGATATGAGCCCCACCGAGTGCGAAAGCGGCCACGGCGCCGAGTTCGATTCCCGCCGTTGGTCGCCCGAACCCACTCCCGGAGTCGGAACTGTAGGTCATGTCTGCACCTATCCGGGCGTGGAATCGATCCGGCCAGAGGACTACTACGGGCGCTCAGTGTTCGAGCCGCCAACCGCGACTCAGGAACAGGGGCACGAAATGCTGCGGAATGTACAGGCGGTCTTCTGGATTCGGGATCTCGAAGTACCGCTGTGCGGCGCGCAGTGTGTCGTCGTTGCGGCTCAGGTCGATCACCGCTCGGTCCGGTGGTTGGCGGCGGGCCAGGTATCGGATCTCGAACGCCTCGAAACGGAGTGCATCCTGCGGGTCGAACACTCCCTTCTTGTCGGCACGGGCCTGCTCGACGAAGTCGCGCGCACGTTTCAGCGACGGTGAGTTCTCTGCGACATCGTGTGCGGTGCCAGGTTCGAGGACGGCGTCGAGCAGGGTGACATCGCGGAAGGGATCGATGTTGGGCCAGATGAAGAACGGCAGCGCGACACCGCGCTCCAGTTGGCGTTCGTTGTAGGTCGGCGGCCGCGGACTCGGCACGGTGGGGTTCTTCTGATCGCGGTTGACGAAGGCGAGGAAGCGGCCGTGGGAATCGAACACCTCGAACTCGAACGCCAGGAAGTAGTGGAAGTCGGCTGCGGTCTGACCGAGTGCGGTCATGTCCGACTGCACGAGTTCTCGAAGCGAGTCGCCGGCTTTCTGGGCGTGGCGGTGGTGATTGGCGGCCGCACCGGCGCCGATCCTGGTTTTCAGATGCGCGGCAAGTGACGGATCGAGATCGAACGCGCCGAATTCGGGCCGGAAGGGATCCGACAGATAGGTCTCCCAGTCATCCGAGTCCAGGGACGCCTGCGAGTCGGCCACGGGAAGCGCGATTCTCTTTTCCGGGGTGTCGACTCCGAGGAACCGCACCAGCATGCTGCCCTGCACGTGGACGCCGGTCGTGTCGCCGTCCGGGATGGATTGTTCCAGCGTTTGCGGGCCGCCGCCGCTGGTGCGCCGGATGCCGGTCACAGATCGAGGGCGGTTCTTCACGGTGAAGAAGGCGTCGGTCATGTCGTGCTCCCTATATCGATGGCAATTCGGACCCGCCCCCACGATTGTCAGGAACCATCCTCGACCGTTCCGCAGACGTCGACGCGAGTACTCGACTACGCGAATCGGAGATCGACCGACCCGATTCGGTGCCGAACAGCTCGGTAGCGCTGCGCGTCGAGTTCGCCTCTCCGCAGTTCCCGTGGGAGCGCCGGTCACTTCGGTGACGGTAGGTTCGTTCCCGTGTACGTGAAGATCTGCGGAATAACGTCCGTTGCTGCGGCGGACGCGGCAATCGCGGCAGGCGCCGACGCCATCGGTGTCGTCATGAACCGGACCAGCCCCCGGCGGCTGGAGTTCGGTGCAGCCGCCGAGATCGTCGCGGCGGCCGGTGACCGGGTCGACACAGTCCTCGTCGTCAACGACCTCTCTGCCGTCGATGCCGCGGAAACCGCCGCGAAGCTCGGCGTGGCGGTGCTGCAGTTGCACGGTCCGTACACGCGCGACGACTTCACGAACGCGTTGGCGATCGTGCCGCGACTGTGGCGGGCGACGTCACTGAAGAGCAACCCCGACCTCACCGTCGGCGCATTCGGCGAGGAGGCACTTCTTCTCGACGCACCGAAGCCGGGGTCCGGTGAACGATGGGACCTCTCGGAGCTCAGTGCCCGCAAACCCGAGGGCACGTGGATGCTCGCGGGCGGACTGAACCCCGACAACGTCATCGAGGCAATTCACGCTGTTCAGCCGTGGGGCGTCGATGTGTCGAGCGGCGTGGAGGCGAGCCCGGGCGTCAAGGACCTGCAGAAGGTTCGTGACTTCATCGCCGCGGCGCGCAGCATCAGCGGGGCTTGACCGCGACGGGCGGCGACGGCCTGCGGTCCTATCGGTAGCCCCGTTCGAGCAGGTACTTGGCTCCTGCCTCGAAGCCCTCGGGGCTCAGCAGTTCGAAACCGAAGGCCTCGGCGAGCCGGTCGGTCGTATTGAACGCGGCGCAGACCGCCAGGGCGTCCTCGACCTGCTGGCGTGTGACACCCGCGGACAGTACTTCCCGCATGTCCTCGACGGTCACCGTTCCTTCCCGGGTCAGCTTGCCGAGCATCCGCAGTGTTGCCCGCAGTCCGTCCTCGATGGGGGCCGATTCCACGTCGGCCAGCACCGCTCGCACCTTCGCGCCGTCCCGGTACGCCTGCCCCGCGGTCGCGGAGTGCGCGCCGACGCAGAACGCGCTGTCGTTGACCTTCGAAACGAAGGCCGCCATCAGCTCTCGGTCGGCGACCGACCAGGCAGAGGGCCCCCGCATGGCCTCGTGGGTGAACGTCTTCGCCCGGGCACCGTAGAAGTCGGGCCGGTAGAAGACCAGCTTGGCGGCGTCCGGCACCGGCTGCCTCGAGAACACCCGGATCAGCGTGAACAGCACCTTGGTCCCGGGGCTGTAACCGTGGTTGAGGATGTCGAGCCGCATCATCCGGCCTCCTCGCTGCCGGTTGCTTCGGCCAAGGCGGCGAGTCCCGCGGCGTACAGCCGGGCGGACTGGCCGACCGCAGCGGATACGACCAGCTCGAAGAGCTGGTCCTCGCTGAAGCCGGAGGCCTTGGCCGCAAGGAAGTCCGCGTCGGTGACCTGCGTCGGCCTCGTGACGACCTTGTCGATCAGCGCCCGCAAAGGCGGCGGAACATCGGCGTTGTGAAAGGCGCTGGCGCGCTGGTCCGGAGAGGTCCTGCCCTTCCCGTTCAGGATGCGGTCCACCAGAGCACGGTGTGCTGCCTGCTTCTTGTCCTCATAGGACACAGCGACCTCTATCCAGCGTCGTTACGGCACGACTTCGATGATGTCGCCGGGCGACAGGTAGTAGAAGAACTCGCGCGCACCGTCGGGTGTCATGCGGATACACCCGTGTGACTGCTCTTCGATCGGGCCGATGTGGGTGGCGATGTCGCCGTCGAAGAAGACCGCGTACTTCATCCAGACGTGGTGCATCGTGCTCCAGTGGTCCTCGCGCTTGAAGTCGACGTCGAAGACACCCACCCGGGTCAGGTAGCCGGGCCTGCCGTGCGAAATCGGGGTCGGGCCGTAGGTGACCCGGCCGTTGTCCATCAGCCACGCCTCATTGGTCGACAGGCGCATACACCCGCGCGCCTCGGCCGAGCACGGTGCCACCACCGGCGCGGGTGGTATCAGTGGAGGCGCGATCAACGGGGGCACGCCGGGGATGTCGGGGCCGCCGGGCCACAGCGGCTCACCCTGTGCCGGGACCGCAACGGCGAGTCCGGTCACCGCCGTGCCGATCAACAACGCGAGCCGAGCCAAGGGGCGAAGTCGTAGCTGACACTTCATGGGTCAGACCTGCCTTTCCCTCACCCCATCGTGGAACGTGCCGACCGCGGGGCGAGGGAACACGCGTGGGCGACACGAGAGTTCGAGGTGACCTGAAAAGTGTTGTCGATCATTGTGAAGCGGCTCTCGACCCTGGCGTGGCAATTCGGACACGACCGGTAGGCAACCGAGTCGATCTCGATAGCGTGGCGTGATTGCCATTTTCAGATTGTTGTGATCGGGCTGGCAGACGAGCTGCGGGCCACGGTTCAGCGGCGGACTGCCGACCTCTATGAGGTGAAGAATTCGATGCCCACTCCGGCAGTCGTCTCGACTCGTTTGCGGGCTGCATCGCGCTTTGCGCGCGGCCGGCGGATCAGCTGGGTCGGGGTGTGAGGCGAATGACCGGGATCTCGCGGTCGGTCTTTTCCTGGTATCCGGTGAATCGCGGCATGGTGGCGACGACCTGACGCCACGCCTGCTCGCGTTCGGTGCCGTGGAGTTGTTCGGCGGTCACTTCGAGAGTGCGGCCGGCGACGTCGATGCGGACCTTGTCGGGGTTCGCGGCGATGTTGTGATACCAAGCGGGGTTACCGGCGGCGCCGGCCGCCGAGGCGACGATGAGGTAGGTGTCGTTGCCGCCGGGGAACCAGGCCACCGGCGTGGAGCGCTCGACGCCGGTTTTGCGGCCGAGCGTGGTGAGGACCAAGGCGTCCATGCCCATGAATTTGCCGTCGCCCTTGCGGCCCAGGCGTTTTGCCATGAGTTTGTTCATCCACGCAGCGATCCGACCGGAGGGCTGCCGGGCGCCGCGGGTGCCCGCGGGGGTGCCGAAGCTCATCGGGTTCTCACTTTCGTGTTGGTCGGCCAGTGGTCAGGCGGTCGCGGTGCGGGTGTGGACGGTGCGCTGCACCTGCACGTCCTCGTGGGTGAAGGGGCGACCGGCGAGGTTGAAGCTCCACGAAACGGTGGGGGGTGATGCACATGTAGCGGGCCGGGCCGAACTCGCCCTGGCGTTGCACGAGTTCAGCGGTTCCGTAGACGCGCAGATAGCGCGGGATCCAGGGGTCCGTGGACACCAGGTCGTCGATGACGATGGCGACCTTCGGGTTGCCGCGTTCGACATTGCGGTACTTGCGGGTCCGCACCGGGTCCCAGCCGCCGATGTAGATGTGCGTACCGTCGAACTCGTAGCCCACCGGGACCACGTCGGGCTGCCCGTCGGGGTCGACGGTGGCAACCCGGGCGAGCCGCTGGGTCCGCAGGTACTCGACCTCTTCTTCGGTGAACGACATCGCAGGCCTCCTTTTGATTGTCAGACGTTGCCGCGCCGACCTGCACAGTGAGGCTTGATACTGCTTATTGTTCGTGACATCAACTGTAGGACATGGAGGCCGCGCGCGGCGATCTCGCGACCGCCCTGGACCCTGACCCCGACCCCGGCGTTCCGCGTCGCCACACACTCTCGGGTAAGGCCGTCCGACCTCGATCCCGAAGGCGGGCGGGTACGGCCGTCGGCATGGCTCGGTGAGCCGACGTGTCCGATCCCTACCCGTCAGTCGAAGGGCGACTTGTCGATGGCGCAGCCGGTGCCTGCCGGTGGCAGCAGGCCGCTGAACAAGTACTCCCGCTTGGTCTGCTCGGCGCAAGTGCTCGGCACGTACATGCTGCTGTGGCCCGCACCTTCGATCACCACCACTTGGGCGGCGGCCAGTTGGGCGGCGCCCGCGTAGGCACCGGGCAACGGGGTTGCGGGGTCGAATCTACTGTTGAGCACCAGGATCGGCGCGGCGGTGCGGCGGTTCCACGGTCCGGTGTATCGGTCGGCGTCGTGGCCTCGCCAGAACGCACAGCCTGCGGTGCCGAATACACCGATCCGCCCGAAATACCGGACCCGCAGATCTTCCGATTCCGCTGCGCGACTGTAGACGCCGGTATCGGTCGGGACGACGCTGTCGGTGCACTGAATTGCGTGATACGCCTCGGTGCGGTTGCCCAGGTAGGACGCGCCGCGCGCGACCGGCAGCAGTCCCGGGATGGTGGTGCCCGCGTCGAACAACTTCTGCAGCAGCACCGCGAGGCTCGGGAAAGTGGACGACTGCGAAAGATTGGCGGCGGCATTGATGATCGCCGAATACGTCCACGCCTGACCCTCCACCTTGATGGGTGCCAGGCGAGCCCGCTCCGCGAGCACCGTCCACTTGAGCCGCGGATCACCGGACGAGAACGCGCAACGCGGCCCCGCCGCCGAACACTGCTGCAGAAATGCGTCGAAGGTAGCGGCGATGCCGTCGGCTACGCCCTGCCGGGTGTCCAGTGGAACGGTGACGCCCTGCCCGTCGTGGCCGTTGACGTTGCCCTCGAAGTCCATCGATCCGTCGAAGACCATCGCCCGCACCCGGCCGGGGAACATGTTCGCGTAGATCGCGCCGAGCTGTGTGCCGTAGGAAATGCCGTGATAGGTGAGCTTCGGATCGCCGACGGCGCGGCGCAACAGTTCCAGATCCCGCGCGGTGTTGGCGGTCGAGGCGTGGTTCAGAATCGGACCGGCCTGCTGCTCACAGCGGTCGGCGAACTCCGTGGACCAGTCGTAGAACGGTCCCTCTTCGCCTGCGGTGATAGGGATCTCGGGCGCGGAGCCGAGGAACGCCAGCTGTTCGTCCACCGTCGGAAAACAGCGCACCGCCGCGCTGCGCGCCACTGCTCGGGTGTCCCAGGAGACCACATCGAACCGCGACCGCAGCTCGTCGGAGAACAGCCACGGCCATCGCGCCCGTTCCCGCAGGCGATCAACCCCGGAGGGGCCGGGGCCGCCGAAGTTGACGAACAGGGTGCCGATCCGCTGACTCGGGTCGGCGGCGGGCAGCTTGATCACCGCCAACTCGATCGGATCACGGTGCGGCTGGTTGTAATCCAGCGGCACCTTCGCGGACGCGCACTGGAAGCCGTCCTGGCAGTCGGACCACTGCAGCGCCGGGGTGTCTGCCGCCTCGGCCAGGCGATCGATGTAGGAGTCGATGCCGTCTTCCGCTGACGCCGGCACCGGGGCAACGATCGCACCGACCCCGGCGGCAAGCGCCAACGCGGCACGAAGGATCCGGTGAGATCCGTTGGGTCCCAAGCGCAGATCCAATCGAGAGCCTCCTGTGCACAGATCGGCGAACCGGGCGATCTTGCCATACGCCCGGCTGCGACTGCCACAACAGAGACCTGAGACACACCTCACGAATCCGCCGACCGCGATTCCGGGGCAGCGGATTCGGGCGCCAGGTCAACGATGGCCTGGCGCGGAGGGTGGGACTGCTAGCTCGCGCCGACGCCGAGGGCGGTCAGCAGCACCAGAACAACGGTGGTGACGGCCAGGACGCCGTGCCCGCCGACGGCCACCAAGGGGAAGTGTCGTTCGGCCGCTTCGGGTGTTTCGGTCGTGGCGCGTGCTCGGTAGACCGGGAGCCAGCGCAGCAGCATGGCGAATCCGAGCAGTGCCACGGGGACGAGCAGCCCGAAGGCGACCCAGGCCAGCGCTTTGTTGTCGACGACGAGGTAGATGATCCACACGATCAGCCCGGCACCGGCCAGCAGGAAATGGCCGAACACGACTGGTGCGGGAAGGTGGCTGCTGCTCGGTTGGCGTGCGCCGCCTTTGGCGATCCAGATACCGAGCAGGACGGAGCCGCCGACGGCGGTGAGCAACCAGAGGATCAACGCTGCGATGCCCATGATGTCTCCCGACGGGTTGGGGGTGGGTTGGGGTTCAGTGGCGGAAGCCTGCGGCCTGGGTGGCTTCGTCGGCCACCCGAACTCCGTAGTGGTAGGTGAGCTTTCCGCCGAGGTAGCCGGACACGGCCAGTGCCGCGAGACCGACGATCGACAGCACAAGTGGCCCGACCGGGACCGCGCCGTGTGGACCGGCGCCGGAATTGCGCCACCAGAAGTTGATCGCGTACGCCGCGGTCACGGTCAGGTTGAGGCTCATGTGCACCAGTCCGGTCCGAAACGCCGGGGTACCGGTGGGGATGGCGAACAAGTCCAGCAACCCGACCATCGCGGCGGCCAGTGCACCCAGCACCCCGACCGCGATCAGCCACACGGAGCCGCGGGCGAGGAAGGCCGGATCGTCGACCACGTGCGACGCGAGGTCGAACACCAGGCTCGCCACCCAGGCGCCGATCGGCACCGTGACCAGGATCGGGTGGAACGGATGGCCGTACGGTCCAGCCAGCGCGGCGCTGACCGGGCGTTTTGCCTGCTGCATCTCACCGGTCATGACAACCTCCTTTCCTGGCCCCGAGTAATGCCAACCATGTAATTTCTCGCGAGTCGAGCCGCCGGTACCGGTCGGATACCCCGGCGAGTTTCCGCCAACCCGATCGGCACCGGCGATCTTGTCCGGGGCGATGATCGCCATCGCACCACTCAGGCTGGCGGTTGTCGGATCGCCTTCCCGGCAGCACTGACGGATATCCGGCGAGCTGAAGATCGGCGTCCGGCCGCTGTGAAACGGATTAACACAAACTTTTGCCGATACTTTGTTACCTCCACAGAGCACACGCCGATGGCTACCCGCGGGTAACGAAACGTGTTCTGATGGGCCACGTCCCGAACCTGGGACGCATCGTATTGCTCTACCAGAGGATGAAGTATGACCTCGAAAATTGTCCGCCCACTTGCCGTCGCCGCCCTGGCGCTGTCCGCCGGCGCCCTGAGCGCCGGTACCGCCGCCGCGGCCCCCACCGCCACCCCCGTCTCGGGTTCGGTGGAAGTGTGCACCGGTATCCCGGTTGGCCCGGTGGAGATCAGCTTCTGCCTGTAACCGCCTGAGTCCAGCTCAGCCTGCGTCGGGCGCGAGACTCTGGGAATCGCCACCGCCGCAATGTTTTTGGACGCATCTCCACCCGGGGACGCACGACCCCGGGTGGAGACCGCGGCCGCACGCGCACAACGGTTCGTGTCAGCACATAGTCATCGTCCCGAGCCGAGTTGTGACGAGAATTCAGAACGAACAGCCTTGGATTACTGTGGCGGCGTGGGGTTAACCGAATACGGGCCGGGCGACGTCGTCTACTTTCCGGAGGGACCGTTCAGCGGAATCTGCGGAGTCGTAAGGGAAGTCGACGCCCGTACCGCCGAACTGCGCATCGACATCGGCGAAGGACTCGTCCATCGCGAGGGAGGCGTGCTGCGTGAGCGGCGGCACAGCCTGACCGTGGGATTCGACGAGGTCGAGTTGGTCTAGAAGGGTCACGACCCGCGCGTACGTGATGAACCCCAGGCGCTCACGGGGCCCAGAACGCCCGAAGGGGCTGGTCGATGAGCCGCTCAGCAGCCGCAGTCACCGTGGTCGAGGTCGACTTCCAGCTCGACCTTCTTGATCCGCACGCGCTTCACGTCCTGGTTCGTCAAGCCGAGGCAGTCGAGAAGGTCTTCGGCTGCCTCGGTGCAGTCGCCGCTCGGCGGTTTTCCGCCCGGCACCTGGACGATCACCGGATCGCGTTCGGGCTGCTGCACAACGACACCGGGGGCCGGTGCGGTGGATTCGTCCCAGGTGACCGGGATTTCGTACGACCCGTCTCCGCGGTCTTCGACCTTGCCGCGGATCTCGATACCGGGCAACGGCGAGACGTCGAAGAGGTGCCCGCGTCCGGGCCCGATCCGGTTGCCGTGAGCATCGCGCGGGGTGATCACCAGCACCCCGCCGTCGTCTACGCGTTCGAACACGACACCGGTCTTGCTCGGATCGATGCCGGGCTCGACGTGGATCGACCAGTGCGCCTCGCGGCTCGCCCGGCACTGTTCGCCGTAGGTCGCCACCGCGTGGAAGTGGTAGGTCCCCTCGGCCTTGGTGAGATCCTTCAGCGGATTGTTGAAGATTCCGTCGGGCTCCATGGCGCCGTCGCCGTGCGTACCGTCGTCGAACAGTGGCACGGTGAAGGTCGAGGGCGCCACCGGCAGCGTGCCGCCCGCCGACTTGGCTATCGCCTGCAGAGTGGCGTGGAAGGGGTCGACGGCATCGCCGGAGATCACCGGCGCGGAGAGCTTTGCCTGAGCGGCCAGCTCGCCCAGCGCCACCCCCGGCGCGTCGATGGTCAGCGTGACGTCTGCGCCGTGCGGCGTGGTTCGGTCCGGATAATGCAGTCCGACCATCGGATCGACCACGTCGCCGGTGTAGACCCGCCGCCGGCGCATCAGCGGCGTGAGCTTCGGCCCGCCCGAGCAGACCACCAGGAAGAAGTAGCGAACATCCGTGGGAGGCGGTGGGAATTCGCCGCCAGTACGTACCCGCTCGACGACGCATTGCCATGTTCCGTCGCGCTCCGACTCGTGGGGCAGAGCGATGCGCCAGAACAGCCAGCTGCGGCCGCGGACCGGCTGTATCCGTTTGCCGCCGACCACCTTTCCCGAGGGTGTGCGCACCCACGCTTGCAGAGGGGTCGTCGGATCGTCCCAGCCGAGAACGACGGTGATTCGCTGCTCGCCGCAGACGTCGAAACTGTGCGGATCGGACTGTGGTTTCGCGGCGGGCAGCAGGAAGTCCGGATCGCTGAGCGCACCGCTTTCGAAGATGTTGCCGAACGCCAGGCCGAAGAACTTGCGCAAGGACAGGCCGTCGATGGCCCGGGTGAAAAGGCCGCCGTGGTCTTGCGCGAGCCGGTTCAGCAGTGCTCCGTCGATATCGGCGTCGGAGCCGAACCCGATGGCGTTGATGCGGGTCGCGCCAAGGGCAGGCTCGATCTCCTCGACCATCGGGGCGGTGTTCTGCAGCCCGTCGGTGAGCAACAGGATCGCGTTGTCCGTCGGCCCGCCGGCCAGCGCGAGCTGGGCGGACTCGAGCCCGGCGCCGATGCTGGTCGTCCCGCCCGCGCTGATAGTGCCGATCGTGCCGGTCGTGAACGGTGCCGGCCCGACGAGGGCGGGCTTGGCCGTTGCCACGGCCGTGGGAGGGGTGTCGAGATTCGGCGTCGAGGAATAGGTCACCAGCCCCAAGCGGTCCCCGCCGCCCTCACGCACCAGTTGCACGAACAGGGCGGCCGCATCCTTCGCCTCGTCGAGCTTGCTGCGCCCGATCGGTGGGGCGCTGCTCGACATGCTGCCCGACCGATCGAACACCACCATGACGTCCACCGGTGTCGGTAGCGCAGGCGGAGCCGTAAGACCGGAGATCACACTGGCTATGGGCGCGTAGGAGACACTGCATCCCGCGCCCGAAGCCAGTGGCCCGCCGATCACCTGACCGTTCACGTCGAACAGCGATGAACCGGAGCTGCCGCCCGCGTAGTCGAAACCGGAGATGGCGCCGCCGTCGTGCACGCCTGCCTGGGTCTTCTTCGCCGCCCCATTGGGGTGGTGCATGGTGAAGATGGTCTCGCCGTTCATCAGCGCGGCGCCGCGCATCGTCAGGGGCGCGGGCAGAGCGCCGGGGGCCGCGTCCAGCCGCAGCACCACCCAGTCCGTCGAGACCGGCGGGTCCGAGCCTGTCGGCGGGCTCCCGGAGGCGACCTCGGCGAGCACCTTGAAGAAGCGGGTGGCATGGCCGCCGGGCCGGGACCCGTCGCAATTGGCGTGATAGTCGAAGGTAACCGAGGCGCTGCGCAGATCCTCGTGCGAAGGATCGGTCAGGCAGTGCCGGGCGGTGAGGAACAGGTCGGCGCCGATCAGCGTCCCCGTGCAGCTCGAGACGTGACCGTCGTGGACCTCGACGATGATGCCGGTGGCAGCCTTGACCCGGTCCTTCACCGCATCCGGCACGGCAGGCGCCAGCGAGCAGGCGGCGTTGCGCCACGCGAAGCCCTCGTTGCACTCCAGCCGAGTCTCGTAGATCGGCTCCTGGTAGGGGTCGGTGTGCAGGAAGACGTCGGGATTGCTTTGGCTGCCCAGCGAGGTCCCTGGCGCATGGCCGGACGTGGTCGAAGGCTCACCGACGCCGAACTCGCGCAACCGCGCGCTGCCGGTGCCGCCCACGATGCGGATCTGGATCGGCCCGGCTGCGGGATCGGCAGGCCTGCTCCAGAAAGTCGCGCCGGAACCCGCGGCGAACACATCCTGGCCATAGCCCAAGTCGACGGTCAGCTTGGCCCCACCAGTCAGGTTGACATTGTCGAAGTGCAGGATCACGAACCGCGCCGGCCCGACCGGCCCGGCCGTCGGGACCAGATCGATGCCGGACGCCTGGGTCACGGACCGGCCGTCGACGACGACGCGTCCGAGATTGTGGGTCATGGCGGCCTCCTCTGGTTCGCGAACGAATTCGCCTTGCGCCCACCGGGAGCGGAGCGTCGCCGCTCTCGCGGTGCCTTCCCGCATCGTTGAGACTGCTGAAGCTACGACCCACCGAGAGCGCGGTCACGAGTAGTCGACTACCCCAAAGTTCGGTCGGGTCTCTGCGGCGGAAGTCGCGATTCGGGCAGCACTCGAGCGCCGGCAGGCGTGGCGAAGGGCCGGTCGATGTTCACCGTTGCAGCCGCGATTCCGGGAAGCGGGAACAGGATCCGGCTCGCCTCGCGAGCGGGTGGTGCGGGCACCGGACCCGAGTCGATATCGACAGGCAGATGGATCAGAGCGACCTTCCCTCATTCGGGTCGCCCCCCGCCACCAGTGCTATTCCGCGACGGCAGCCGGTGGTTCGGTGATCCCCGCGGCACGTCGGAAAAGTTGCTGCGTGACGCGCACTTCCGCGGCGGACAACTCACCACCGCCCCGGAAAGTCGGATCGAAAGCGTGCATGGCCCCGTAGAGCAGGTAGGCGGTCATCTCGGGGTTGTCGATCCGATAGGCCCCCGCGGCGGCGCCGTCGGACAGGATCGAGGCGAGCACGTCGACCAGCGCTGTATGCGCCGGTGACTGGTCAGGGGTTTGCGGGCCGGTGTGGCGGAACAAGACGTCGTGCAGGTCGAGCTCGTTCTGGTATTGCTCGAGGCACGCTTCGACGCACGTGTCGAGCTTGACTCCCCAGTCCGTCACCGACTGGGTGGCGGCGCGGACGGCGTCGGCGAACTTGTGCGCGTACTGCTGCTGGAGAACGAAGACCAGGTCGTCCTTCGAGTGGAAGTACTGCCAGAAGAGTCCTTTCGAGACACCGGCCGCTTTCGTGATCTCCTCCAGCGTGGCCGCGGTGACGCCTTTGGCTACGAAAACCTGCCGCGCCGCGGCGAGCAGGTCGGCTCGTCGCTCCTCGGCGGGTTTGGTTCGTGGCACTGTCGGCCCCCTCCTCTGCGCTCGGTCATCGTCGCGCTGGTCATCGTTGCGTTCTGGTCCGCAATCCTAAGGCCAGCAACGACGACAAACCTATTGACTGACTATCAGTCAATGAGATTCACTAGGAGTCGGATGACCTCCCTCGCCGTCATCTCGACACTCCCCCGAAAGGAACCCACCCCATGCTGACCGTGCTCCCCATCAGGTATGTCGCCGATGTCGAAGCCTCCAGGAAGTTCTATGCGGGCCTCGGCCTGGCCGATCGACCCCAGGGCAGCCTCACCGTCTGGGCACAACTCGACGCCGAGGCGGGCGCCGTGGGAATCCACGACGCCGCCGTGTCGAAGGGCCGCCCGCCCGGCACCGTCGAACTCGGCTTCTCCACCGACGAGAACCTCGACGCCATCAGCCGGCGCCTCACCGCAGCGGGCTACGACCACCAGCTCGTCGACGAGGACTTCGGTCGCAGCATCCGCGTCGTCGACCCCGACGGCGTCACCGTCCAGATCCAGGAAATCGATATCGACGTCGCCGAACGATCCGAAGCCGCTGTGAAACAGCACGACTGACCGCGACCGGACCCTGCCGATCGAGTCGAACCGACCCACCCGAGAAAGCCACGTGATGACAGAACAGTCCGGTACAACCAACCAGGCAATGATCGACCCGGTCGCCACCACATCCCGGCTCACCGCGGCCATTCGCGCCGCGGAGTCGACGCGCCCCGACAGGCTTTTCACCGACCCGTTCGCCGCGCAGCTCGCCGGCGAGCCGGGTCGCGCCCTGCTCGATCAGCTCCAGATGCACGGCAGTCCGATCATCCCCGTGCGCACCAGGTACCTCGATGACATGATCGACGAGGTCGTCGGCCGCGGGGTCCGTCAGATCGTTCTCCTCGCCGCCGGGATGGACAGCCGGGCCTACCGTCTCGATCTGCCGACCGACACCGTCGTCTTCGAGCTGGATCGGCCCGGACTGCTCCACCTCAAGAGCGAATTGCTCGGCGCGGCAACTCCGAGCTGCACCCGGGTGCCGGTCGGGGTGGACCTCACCACCGATTTCACCACCCCGCTGGTAGCCGCGGGCTTCCGAGCCGAGCTGCCGACGTGCTGGCTGGTCGAGGGGCTCACGCAATATCTCACCGAGGCCGACGTGCACCGGCTACTCGACCGGATCACCGAGCTCTCCGCGCCGGGCTGCCATCTTCTCATCGACTTCGTCGGCACCTCGCTGCTGGAGTCTCGCGCGATGCGCCCCATGCTCGAGCTGCTCGCAGCGCGGGACATGACCTGGCAGTACGGAAACGAGGAGCCCGAGACCCTGCTCGAGAGCCACGGCTGGAAAACGACCGTCACCCGAATCGGCACCGCGGGCACCACCCTCGGCCGCTGGCCCTTCCCGGACGCACCCCGCGGCACTCCCGAGGTTCCGCAAGGCTACTTCGTCCACGCCACAACGTGATTCGACGATCGACAGGGCCGCTTGCGGCCGACGGCGGGCTCGGGCGGCGTCGGCGGCGGGATGGTCGACCGGATCCACTTCGATCGGGCGCGGCGACGTCGTCCAGCTGGGGATAGCAAGTATTCGCATTCCCGAGGCGATCCCGGCCGGCCCTTCCGAGCCGGCCGGGATTCGTTGTCGGACCTCAGTCGCAATGTCCCGAATTCCCTTCTTCGAGAAGAGAACCCAGCCATTCCTCGATCAGCTGGGCTACTTCGGAAGCGCCCTCCACACCGACGGACAGGTGGTCCGACGAGATCTTCTTGACGATCTGGCTCGGGTACCACGGCTCCGCCAGGGCGAAACCGGGTCGCAAGGGAATTCGGCACTGCAAGAACAGCTCGCTGCGATCGATTTCGCCATAGTCGAACGAGCGGCAGACATCCACCCACCCGACCATTCCTTCACATCCGAACCTGTCGATATCGCCGACTCGATCTCGTTCGAACAGCGAGAAGTTCTCGGCCATGCTCAGTACATCGTCGTACGTGTCACCACTGGCGGCGTCGTAGGAATCCACGAGAACGACGCCCAGTACGTCCGCGCGGTGGTCGTCCTCCAGATACGCGGCGACCGCGTGGGCGATAGCGCCGCCCGACGAGAATCCCGCGAGCACGCAGGGCCGCCCCGCCGCGGCTTCGACCACCACTTCCGCCACCATCTTCAGCGCGGCCTCGGGCGTTGCCGGAAGCTGCTCGCCCCGCTGGAATCCCACGAGCGGGATGCCGAGAACGCGATGTTTTCCGTTGAATTCCGCTGCCAGTCTCGCGTATTGAGGAACGCCACCCGCAGGTGTGAGCGATCGGATGCACAAGATCCGGATGTCGTCGGGGCCGTCCGCCAGGAGCACCGGCGTGGGGAGCGAGACGTAGAGGTGGGACTCGAACTTCTGTCTCGCGTCCGCACCCGCTCGCAGCTTTTCATAGAAGGTCGCGAGCGTGCCCGCCCGTTTCGCTTGCGTGTACTCCTGCGAGAAGTCTTCTCCCGCATCGGTTTCCGCGGTGTCGACGCCTCCGTTCTCGCGCTCCTCTCGGAGCAGCATGTGGAGGTGGTCGGCGAGCGCGCCGGGGGTCGGATGGTCGAAGATCAGTGTCGCGGGCAGCGACAGCCCGGTGACCGTTTTCAAGCGATTGCGCGCCGCGACGGCACTCAGCGAGTCGAAACCCAACTCCAGCAGTGCCCGATCGGCATCGATCGCCGCAGGCCCATCGTGACCCAAGACCGTCGCGATCTGGGCCCGCACCATCTCCGCTATCGCGCGCCGCTGTTCGATGTCGTCCATCGTTCGCAGACGCTGTCGCAGGCCCGAGTCCTGCCGGGCCGGCTTCACCGCACGACGCACCGTGGGCACCAGTTCGGCGAACAGAGCCGGGAACTGCTCGGTCCGGGCCATGGCTCGTAGGGCGGCCGTGTCCACCTGCGTGGCGAGAACATGCTCGTGCTCGTCGTCGATGGCTCGGTCGAACAGGGCCAGCGCCTGCGCCGTGCCGAGCGCCGCGAAACCACCCCTGGTCAGTCGGCCGACGTCGCCGTCGTCCAGGTGCCCGGTCAGCCCGCTGGACTGCGCCCACAGGCCCCATCCCACCGAAAGCGCGGGCAGTCCCCGCGCCTGCCGGTACGCCGCCAACGCGTCCAGCGCCGCGTTCGCCGCGGCGTAGTTGCCCTGTCCCGGAGCGCCGAGGGCGCCCGCGGCCGAGGAGAACATGACGAAGGCCGACAACCCCATCGTCTCGGTCAGCTCGTGCAGATGAACAGCCGCATCGGTTTTCGGCGCGAGCACGGAGCTGATGCGTTCCGGAGTCAACGATCCGATGACGCCGTCGTCGAGCGCTCCCGCGGTGTGGACGATCCCCGTCAGTGGGTGCTCGGCGGGTATCCGCGCGAGCAGTGCGGCAACCGCGCTGCGCTCCGAGACATCGCAGGCGACGATCTGCGCCTGTGCGCCCAGCTCGGTCAGCTGGGCCTGCAACTCCGGCGCTCCGGGAGCATCCCTCCCGCGGCGACTGGTCAGCAGCAAACGGCGCACCCCGTGCTCGGTCACCAGATGCTTGGCGAGCAGCGCGCCGAGGACACCGGTGCCGCCGGTGATCAGCACGGTGCCCTGTGGACCGAACGACGCAACCGGGCCGCCTTCGACCCCCGGCGCATCGACGCGCGTCAACCGGGTGCCGTACGGCCGACCGTCCCGGATCACGATCTGGGGTTCTTCGGTCGCCACGAGCGCAGGCAGGTCGATCTCGAGGTCCTCCGCGTCGATGTCCAGCAGCACGATCCGTCCCGGATCCTCCCGCTGGGCCGATCGAACCAAACCCCACACCGCCGCACCGGCGAGATCGGTGATCTCCGCTGCGGTGCGTCCTACGGCACCTCGGGTGCGTATCACCAGGGTCGACCCAGCGAACCGCGGCTCGGCCGACCAGCGCTGCACGTACTCGAGCACACGATGCGTCTCGGTATGTACCGCGTCGAGACCGATGCCACCTCCGAAGTCCGCCACGACCACCTGCGCGACCTCGCCGGTATCGGTGTCGAGATCGTCCCAGGCGGCAATGGACTTGGGAGCGGCGCCACTCGGCACCGGGATGGCTGTCCACCGCAGCCGCAGCAATCCCTCCGTGCCGGAGTGTCCCGCTGCGCGCAGGCGTTCCACCGGTACAGGTCGCGAGGTGAGCGAGTGTGCGGTGAGTACCGAACGACCGTCGGCATCGGCGACCTGCACCCGAGCCCCGCCGCTGTGATCGGCCGGGGTGATGCGGGCCCGGAGCATCGTGGCGCCGGTGGCGTGCAACGTCACCCCCTCCCAGGCGAAGGGCAACATCGGCGTCGCGGCGACACCATCCTCGGTGAAGGCGGCCTGAAGAGCGGCGTCCAGCAACGCGGGATGCAACCCGAACCGGCCCGCCTCCTCGATTGCGGACTCGGGCAACGCCACCTCGGCGAACAATTCGTCGCCCCGCCGCCAAACCCGTTGCAGGCCTTGGAATACCGGGCCGTAGTCGAAACCGGCGTCCGGCAACCGCTCGTACAACCCCGCCACCGGCACCGGCACCGCCCCCTCCGGCGGCCACGAGTCGAACACCGCGGCCGGGACCGGGGTGTCGAGCAGTGCACTCACCAAGCCCTGGGCATGCAGCATCCACTCGCCCCCGGCTTCGGCATGCTCGGCGCGGGAATAGATCGACACCGACCGCAGCCAGTCGTCGTCGGGTCCGGCCACCACGACCTGGATCTGCGTCCCGGTCTCCGAGGCCAGCACCAGTGGCGCGTGCAGCGTCAACTCGCGGACCGCGCCACAACCGACCTGGTCACCGGCCCGCATCGCCAACTCGAGGAAGCCGGTGCCCGGGAACAAGATCCGACCGGCCACCACGTGGTCGGCCAGCCACGGGTGGGCCGCAGGCGACAGCCGACCGGTCAACACCGCCCCACCGGAATCGGGCGAGTCGAGCACCGCGGCCAGCAACGGATGCGTCACCGCTCCCAAACCCGAACCCGTCACGTCAGCCGGACCGTCCGCACCGGTCAACCAATAGCGTTGCCGCTGAAAGGCGTACGTCGGCAAGTCCACTCGGTCGGCGCCGCGGCCCGCGAAGACCACCGGCCAATCCACTTCGACACCCGCTGCGAACAACTCCGCCGCGCCTGCCAGCAATCGGCCCCAACCGCCCTCGCCGCGACGAACCGAACCGGCGACGACGACATCGGTCTCCGTCGCGCCCGCCGACTCCAGCGTCTCCTGCGTACCGACCGTCAGAACCGGGTGCGGGCTGACCTCCACGAAGGCTCGGTAACCGTCGGCGAACAATGCGCGGGTGGTGTCTTCGAAGCGGACGACGTCGCGCAGATTCCGGTACCAGTACTCGGCGTCCAGATCCGCGGTATCCACCGAGGCTCCGGTCACCGTCGAATAGAACGCGATCTCGGACGATCTCGGACGTACGTCCGAGATCGCCTCGACCAGCGCCGTGCGCAAGACCTCGACCTGCGGCGAATGGGCCACGTAGTCGACCGGTATCCGCCGAGCCCGAACCCCTTCCGCCACACAGGAAGTCAAGAACTCTGCCAGAGCTTCGTTCTCGCCGGACAAGACCGTGGCGGTGGGCCCGTTCACGGCGGCCACACCGACCCGGCCGTTCCACTTCGTCGAACGCTGCTCGACTGTTGCCGCGGGCAAGGGCACCGAGAGCATGCCTCCCGCACCCGCGAGCCGCTCCGCCAGCATCCTGCTGCGCACGATCACCACCCGCGCTGCATCCGCCAACGACAACGCACCGGCGACACAAGCCGCGGCGATCTCCCCCTGTGAATGGCCGACCACCGCGTCCGGAACCACCCCCAGCGAGCGCCACAGCTCGGCCAACGACACCATCACCGCGAACAGCGTCGGCTGTACCACGTCGACGCGGTCCAGCGACGCGGCGCCCTCGGCGCCCTGCACCACATCGAGCAGCGACCAGTCCACCAACGGGGTGAAGACCTCCGCGCACTCGCGCATCCGCGTGGCGAACGCCGGAGCCGTCTCCATCAACTCCCGGCCCATTCCCACCCACTGAGAACCCTGTCCCGGAAATACGAAAACGGTCCGCCCGCTCTGCCTGGCCGCGCCGACGACCACTCCCGAATCCGGACGATCGTCGACCAGCCCGCGCAGCCGCTCCACCAGCTCGTCACGACCGCTACCCACCACGACCGCGCGCTGCCCGAAAGCCGAACGCGCGGCCAGCGAGAACCCCACATCCAACGCCGAAACATCCTCGCGCGCGGTCACATAATCCAAGAGCCGCCGCGCCTGGTCACGCAAAGCCGCCCGGTCTCGCGCGGACACCGTCCACACCACCGGCTGCGACGCCGTATCGGAGGCGATCGCCCGCGGCGCGTCCGGACGCGGGGCATCCGATTCCGGGCGCGGCGCCTGCTCCAGAATCACATGCGCGTTGGTGCCCGAGATTCCGAAGGAGGACACGCCCGCTCGGCGCGGGTGCCCGTTCGCGGGCCAGTCGCGGGCTTCGGTCAGCAACTCGACCCGCCCCTCGTTCCACTCCACCTTCGATGTGGGCTTGTCGACATGCAATGTGGCGGGCAGGATGCCACGCCGGATCGCTTCGACCATCTTGATAACGCCGCCCACGCCCGCGGCGGCCTGCGCGTGTCCCATGTTCGATTTCACCGACCCCAACCACAACGGCTCCGCATCCGCCGCCCGCTGACCGTAGGTCGCGATAAGCGCCTGCGCCTCGATCGGATCACCCAACACCGTCCCGGTGCCGTGCGCCTCCACCGCATCCACATCCGCCGTCGTCAACCCCGCATTGGCCAACGCCGCCCGGATAACCCGTTGCTGCGAGGGACCATTCGGCGCGGTCAACCCATTCGAGGCGCCATCCTGATTCACCGCCGAACCACGCACCACAGCCAACACCTCGTGACCATTGCGCACAGCATCGGACAGACGCTCCAGCACGAGGACACCCACGCCCTCCGACGATCCGAAACCGTCGGCGGCTTCGGCGAACGCCTTGCATCGACCGTCCGGCGACAAGCCGCGCTGCCGCGAAAACTCGACGAACACCGCCGGAGTCGCCATCACCGTGACGCCGCCGGCCAACGCCATCGAGCACTCCCCCGACCGCAGCGACTGCACGGCCAGATGCAGTGCCACCAACGACGACGAACACGCCGTATCCACGCTTACCGCAGGACCTTCCAATCCCAGCGTGTAGGAGACCCGGCCCGACACCACCGAACCCGGTTGCACCCCGACACCACCGGTCAGCCCGTAATCGTGATAGATGACCCCCGCGAAGACGCCGGTCTGGGAGCCACGCAACCCCAACGGATCAATCCCCGCCGACTCCAACGCCTCCCACGACACCTCCAACAACAACCGCTGCTGCGGATCCATCGCCAACGCCTCACGCGGCGACACCCCGAAAAACCCCGCATCGAAATCCCCCGCACCATACAAAAACCCACCAGAACACGTATACGACTTACCCACCACCCCCGGCACCGGATCGAACAAACCCCCCACATCCCACCCACGATCCACCGGAAAACCCGACACCACATCCACCCCACCACCAACAACCCGCCACAAATCCCCCGGCGAACCCACACCACCCGGAAAACGACAACCCATACCCACAATCGCCACCGGCTCATCCACCCTGACCGGCGCCGCGACGGAGATCGCCTGGGGCGCATCGCTACCGGTCATCAGCGTGCGCAGATGCTCGGCGAGCACGGCCGATGACGGATAGTCGAAGACCAGCGTCGCGGGGAGCGACAATCCGGTCACCGACTTCAATCGATTGCGAACCTCCACCGCACTCAACGAGTCGAACCCCAGATCCCGGAAGGCGCGGTCGGGATCGACCGCGGTCGGCCCCGGATGCCCCAGTACCACCGCGACCTGGGTCCGCACCACATCCAGGACGATCCGGTGCTGCTCCTCCTCGGTCAGCCCGGTCAGGCGGCTCCGCAGGGCGGCCGTCGCGTCGGCGTCGCCGGAAACGCCGGCCGCGCTCGCGCGCTGTGATCCGCGCACCAGTTCTCGCAACAGCGGCGGCACCGTCACTGCTCGCGATCGTGCCGAGAGAGCGGCCGAATCGATGCGAACAGCCACTACCTCCGCATGCTGTTGCCGCATGGCGGCATCGAAGAGGCGCAGCCCCTGTTCGGTGGACAACGAGGGGAAACCGTCCTGGCCTGTACGCCCGGTATCCGTCTCCCCGAGATGACTCGTCATTCCGGTCGCCGAGGTCCACAATCCCCAGGCGATCGACAGCGCGGGCAAACCCTGTGCGCGCCGGGCCGCCGCCAGCCCGTCCAGGAACATGTTCGCGGCCGCGTAATTGCCCTGGCCCGGCGATCCCATTACGCCCGCGGCCGACGAGAACAACACGAACATCGACAAGTCACGGTGTGCGGTCAGCTCGTGCAGATACCATGCGGAGTCGGCCTTCGCGGCCAGTACGGCGTCGAGCCGCTCGGGTGTCAACGACGGGATGACACCGTCGTCCAGGACACCTGCGGCGTGGACGATTCCGGACAGCGGGATGTCTGCGGGCAGCGAGTTCAGCAGTTCCTGAACCGCCGCGCGGTCCGACATGTCACACGCCGCGATCCGCACACGGGCCCCCAGGCCGGTGAGCTCCGCTGTCAACTCCGCGGCGCCGGGCGCCGCCGTCCCCTGGCGACTCACCAGCACCAGCGAGCGAACACCGTGCGTGCTCACCAGATGCTTGGCGATCAGTTTGCCGAGACCGCCCGTTCCACCGGTCACCAGAACCGTGCCGTGGGCGGTGCTCGGCATCGTAAGAACCAGCTTGCCGATGTGGCGAGCCTGGCTGAAGAACCGCAGGGCGTCCGGGGTCTCGCGAATATCCCACGCGCGTACCGGAAGTCGGCCGAGCGCGCCGCTGTCGAACAGGGCGCCGAGGTCCACCCACATCTGCCGAATCCGGTCGGCGCCTGCCTGACCCGTTTCGAACGCGCGATAGAAGACGCCAGGATGATCCAGGGCGATCTGTTCGGGATCCCTGATATCCGTCTTGCCCATCTCGATGAAGCGCCCGCCGCGCGGCAACAGCCGCAACGAGGCGTCGACGAAGTCCTCGGCCAGGGAGTCCAGCACGACGTCCATTCCGGAACCGCCGGTGACGGACGCGAACTTCTCCTCGAATTCCAGCGTTCGCGAATCGCCGATGCGCGAATCGTCGAAACCGAAGTCGTGCAGCGTCTTCCACTTCGGCCTGCTGGCCGTGACGAAGACGTCCATCCCCCAGTGCCGCGCCAGCTGTATCGCGGCCAGGCCGACGCCGCCGGTCGCCGCATGAATCAGCAACCGTTCTCCCGCTCGGACATCGGCCAGATCCCGCAGCGCGTAGTAGGCGGTCAGGAACACGACCGGGATCGCCGCCGCCTCGGCGAACGACCAGCCCGCCGGTATGCGGGTGATCAGCCGACGATCGGCGTCTACGATCGGAGCGGCGCCGCCGTCGGCCAACCCCATCACCCGATCACCGGGCTTCAAGCCGGTCACATCGGCGCCGACCTCGATTACGACGCCGGCCATCTCGGAGCCGATCAGCGCGTCGGCATCCGGGTACATCCCCAAGCAGATGAGCACATCCCGGAAGTTCAAGCCGGCCGCTCGCACCGCGATACGCACATGCCCGGCTTCGAGTGGTCCGCCGAACCTCGGATCGGCCGCGAGCGTGAGACCGTCGAACGTGCCCTTGTCGACAATCTCCAACCGCCAGTGTTCCGTCTCGGGAACAACCAGGCCGTCGCGCTGGGAGACTCTGGTCAGGCGAGCCGCGTGCAGGACACCAGCGCGGATCGCCACCTGCGGTTCCCCCGGTGCGAGGACCGCCGACACGATATCGGCCAACCCGGCCTCGCCCAAGTCCTCTCGGCCTGCATCGATGTCGGCGAGCACGATACGTCCGGGGTCCTCGGATTGCGCGGTTCTCACCAAACCCCAAATCGCCGCCCCTGGTAGATCGGTGGCTTCTTCGCCGCCGAGCCGCACCGCACCGTGGGTGAGCACCAGCAACGTGCACGAGGCGAAACGGTCCTCGCTCGAGAACGCCTGCAGTGCCGTCAAGACCTCGCGCGTTGCCGCATGCACATCCGCAGGCACGACCGCCTCGGCCGCGACGCCCGATCTGTCACCGCGGCGGCAATCGAGCACCACGACCGGTGGCGCGGAGGCGGACTCGTCACCGCGCGACGCGACTTCGGACCATTCGGCGAACGCCGAAACCGGCGCAGGCGGTGGCATCGAGAAGGACGACCACCGCACGACATAGAGGTCGCTGCCGGCCCCGACCGGCTCGGCCGTACCTACCGGAAGTGAGACGAGTGATCGCGCTGTGAGCACCGGTTGGCCCGCCGCGTCGGCCACCTCTACGCGCATCCCGGCGCCTTGCTCGGCCGGGGTGATGTGCACTCGCAGCATGGTGGCGCCGGTGGCGTGCAGGGTCACGTCTTGCCAAGCGAACGGCAACATCGGAGTCTGGCCGAGCGCGCCGTCGGCGAACAGGGTGTGCAGGGCAGCATCCAACAGCGCCGGGTGCAGTCCGAACCGGCCCGCCTCCGCCGCCACCGATTCGGGCAATGCAACCTCGGCGAACAGTTCTTCGCCGCGCCGCCAGACGCGCTGTAGTCCCTGGAATGCGGGGCCGTAGTCGTAACCGGCTTCCCGGAGCTGTTCGTACAGTCCCGTGATGGCCACCGGTGTGGCCGCCGACGGCGGCCAATGCGCGAACATTGTTGCAGATTCGATGATTTCGATGTTCGGGCTCAGTGTCCCGAGGGCATGTAGCGTCCAGTCGCCCTCGGTGTCGAGACCTTCGGCGCGAGAGTAGATCGATACCGACCGCTGTCCGTCCTCGGCGGGTCCTGCCACCACGACTTGGACCTGTATCCCCGCGTCAGCAGGCAGCGCCAGCGGCGACCGCAGCGTCAGTTCCCGCACCACCCCGCAACCGACCTGGTCGCCGGCCCGCACGGCAAGCTCGAGGAAAGCGGTGCCCGCGAACAGGATCCGGCCGGAAACCCTGTGATCGGCCAGCCACGGTTGCCCCGCCACCGACAACCGCCCCGTCAACACCACACCGCCGGAATCGGGCGAGGACAGCACCGCGGCGAGCAACGGATGCCCCGCCGCACCCAACCCGAGGCCCGACGCGTCGGCTGCGCCACCGCCGACCAGCCAATACCGTTGCCGCTGAAACGCATACGTCGGCAGCTCCACTCGCTGGCCAGCGCCGCGGGCGGCGAACAACACCGACCACTCCACTGTCACGCCCGCCACGAACAGCTCCGCCGCCCCACTCAGCAACCGGCCGAGGTCGCCTTCGCCGCGGCGAATCGATCCTGTGACGACCGTGTCGCCGTCCTTCGCGCCCACCGTCTCCAGCGTTTCCTGTACCCCGACGGTCAGGACCGGATGCGGACTCACCTCGACGAACGCCCGGTAACCGTCGGAGAACAGCACGCGGGTCGCGTCGTCGAAGCGCACGACATCGCGCAAGTTCCGGTACCAGTACTCCGCGTCCAGGTTCACGGTATCCAGCGCGGCACCGGTGACCGTGGAGTAGAACAGGACGTCCGACGACCGCGGCCGCACATCCGAGAACGCCTCGAGCAGAGGGCGGCGCAGTCTCTCGACCTGTGGCGAGTGGGCTACATAGTCCACGGGTATCCGCCGCGCTCGGATTCCCTCGGCCGCACAGGAATTCAGGAACTCTTCCAAGGCGTCGATCGCACCGGAGACAACGGTGGAGTTGGGGCCGTTCACCGCGGCAACGACGATCCGGCCGCCCCACCCGACCAGTGCCTGTTCGACCGTGGCGGATGGCAGGGCGACCGAAGCCATGCCACCGGCGCCCGCCAGCTCCTCCGCCAGCATCGTGCTGCGCACGATCACCACTCGCGCCGCGTCCTCCAGCGACAGTGCGCCCGCCACACAGGCTGCGGCGATCTCGCCTTGCGAGTGCCCGACCACCGCATCAGGGACCACGCCGAGCGATCGCCACAGCTCCGCCAGTGACACCATCACCGCGAACAGCGTCGGCTGCACCACATCCACGCGATCCAGCGACGCGGCATCCTCCGAACCGTTCACCACATCGAGCAAGGACCAGTCCACCAGGGGAGCGAACACCTCGGCGCACTGGTGCATGCGGGCGGCGAAGACAGGGGACGATCGCATCAGCTCCCGGCCCATCCCCACCCACTGCGAGCCCTGCCCGGGGAATACGAACACCGTCTTGCCGGTCCGCCCGACCGCCCCGGTGATCACCGCCGAGTCCGGGCGATCCTCGACCAGTCCCCGCAAACTCTCCACCAGATTCGCCCGGCCGCTGCCGAGCAGCACCGCGCGATGGTCGAAGACCGTCCGCTCGGTCAGCGAGAATCCCACATCCGACGCGGACAGATCCTCGTCGGCGGTCACGAATTCCAGCAGCCGCCGCGCCTGTTCGTCCAACGCGGCGCGGTCGCGCGCCGAGACGACCCACACCACAGGGTCGGGCGCGGCGTCCGTCGGGGTCGCCGATGGTTCGTCCGGCCGGTACAGCGAAGGCGGCGCCTGTTCGAGGATCACGTGCGCATTGGTGCCACTCACCCCGAACGACGACACACCCGCCCGCCGAACACGACCCACCTCCGGCCACACACGAGCCTCGACCAACAACTCCACCCGACCCGCCGACCAATCCACATGCGACGTAGGCGAATCCACATGCAACGTCTTCGGCAACACACCACGACGCAACGCCTCCACCATCTTGATCACACCCCCCACCCCCGCAGCCGCCTGCATATGACCAACATTCGACTTCAACGACCCCAACCACAACGGCTCCGCACCCACCCCCCGCTGACCGTACGTCGCGATAAGCGCCTGCGCCTCGATCGGATCACCCAACACCGTCCCGGTCCCATGCGCCTCCACCGCATCCACATCCGCCGTCGTCAACCCCGCATTCGCCAACGCCGCACGAATCACCCGTTGCTGCGAGGGACCATTCGGCGCGGTCAACCCATTCGAGGCGCCATCCTGATTCACCGCCGAACCACGCACCACAGCCAACACCCGGCGGCCGTTGCGCACGGCATCCGAAAGACGCTCCACCACAAGGACACCGGCGCCCTCACCCCAGCCGGTGCCGTCGGCGGCTTCGGCGAACGACTTGCACCGCCCATCCGCCGACAACGCGCGCTGGCGCGAGAACTCCACGAACACCCCGGGAGTCGCCATCACCGTCACCCCGCCGACCAGCGCGAGCGAGCACTCCCCCGACCGCAGCGACTGCCCCGCCAGATGCAGTGCCACCAACGACGACGAGCACGCCGTATCGACTGTCATGGCGGGGCCTTCCAGTCCCAACGTGTACGACAGCCGACCGGACACCACCGAACCCGCCCCACCGGTCAGCTGATAGCCCGCCAACTCGGCATCCGCCGCCGCGCCCTGTCCGTACCCCAGGAAGTACGCACCGGCGAAGACGCCGGTCTGGGAGCCACGCAACCCCAACGGATCAATCCCCGCCGACTCCAACGCCTCCCACGACACCTCCAACAACAACCGCTGCTGCGGATCCATCGCCAACGCCTCACGCGGCGACACCCCGAAAAACCCCGCATCGAAATCCCCCGCACCATACAAAAACCCACCAGAACACGTATACGACTTACCCACCACCCCCGGCACCGGATCGAACAAACCCCCCACATCCCACCCACGATCCACCGGAAAACCCGACACCACATCCACCCCACCACCAACAACCCGCCACAAATCCCCCGGCGAACCCACACCACCCGGAAAACGACAACCCATACCCACAATCGCCACCGGCTCATCCACCCTGGCCTTCAGCAGGTTCAATTCCCGCTGATGCTTGTCGAGTTCGATGGTGGCCCATCGCAGGCTGTTGAGTAGTTCACTGTCGCCGACCATGATCCGATCTCCCCTGATCTCTTTCGGTAGTGCTTTGGTAATGCTGGCGTGGAAATGAATCGTCAGCGATCGTCGGACAGGCTCGCGCCGCTGGTATCCAACGCGAGCTGAACGAGAGCTTCGGCCGACATCTCGTCGATCGCTGTGTCGGAGACTTCTTCCGTACGGTCGAAGTCCTGTTTTCCGGCCAGCTGCAACAAGGTGTCCAGGACACCCGTATCGCGCAATCGCGACATGGGAATCTCGAGCAACAATCGCCGTATTTCCCTTTCGTCCGCCGGATGCTCCGCGCCCGGTTCCGGCCGAACGGTTTCCGTGATCTCGGCGACCAGGAACCGGGCCAGGTCCCTCGGCGTCGGGTAGTCGAAGATCACGGTCGGTGACAGGTGCAGACCCGTCGCGGTCGCCATGCGGTTCCGGAACTTCACCGCGGTCAGCGAGTCGAATCCCAGGGAACCGAATTCCTGGTCGGGATCGACCATCTCGACCGACCCGTGACCGAGCACCAGTGCCGACTGCTCGCGCACGGCGACCGTCACCAAGCGCTCCTGCTCGTCCGGTTCGAGCCCGGCCAACCGGTATGGCGACAGCGAGGCGCTCTCGGCGGCGGGTCGACGGGCGGGCGCCAAACCCCGGAGCAGTGGCGCCGGCTCGGCGTCCGCCGCGCGCAACGCGGCCATGTCCAGTCGGATCGGTACGACCAACTCCGTCCCCGAGCTCAGTGCCGCATCGAACAGCGCCAAGCCCTGCTCGGCCGACATGGCCGAGACGCCCGCCGTCCCGAGCCGCACGGTGTCGGCGGCCGACAGATGGCCTGCCATCGCGCCGACCTGTTCCCACAAACCCCACGCCATCGATGTCGCGGGAAGTCCTTGGGAACGACGATACGACGCCAACCCGTCCAGGAAGGCATTCGCCGCCGCATAGTTTCCCTGTCCGGGGCTGCCCAACAGGCCTGCGGCAGAGGAGAACAGCACGAAACACGCCAGATCCGCGGTGGCGGTCGATTCGTGCAGGTGCCATGCCGCGTCCGCCTTCGGAGCCAGCACAGCGTCGATCCGTTCCGGCGTCAACGACCCGATCATGCCGTCGTCGAGGGCGCCCGCGGCATGGACGACACCGGTCAGCGGGTGATCGGCGGGTATTTCCGCAAGCGCCCGGTCCAAGGACTGCCGGTCGCCGACGTCGCAGGCGAGAATCTGGACGCGCGCACCCATCTCGGTCAGCTCGGTGCACAGCTCGGACGCTCCGGGCGCAGTCTCCCCTTGCCTGCTCAGCAGCAGGAGGTGACGTATTCCGTACTCGGCGACAAGGTGTCGCGAAACCAGCGCGCCGAGTCCTCCGGTGCCTCCGGTCACCAGCACCGTTCCCGCCGGATCCAGCTGCGGCACAGAGGCTTCCGCCACCGATACGCGCTCCAGGCGGGGGGCGAGGACCTGCCCGTCTCGTACGACGAGCTCGGGTCGGTGTGGATCGGCGAGCAGAGCGACGTCGACGGACCCGTCGGTGTCGATGAGGACGATCCTGCCCGGGTTCTCCGACTGCGCCGAGCGCACCAAACCCCACACCGCCGCCGCGGCGACATCGGCCACCTCGGCGCCGGGCACGGCGACGGCTCCCTCGGTCACCACCGCAAGCAGCGAGTCGGCGAAGCGGTTGTCGACCAACCACCGCTGCAGAACCGGTAGCGCCGCGTGGACACCGCCGCGCATCGCCTCCGGCGCCCCGTCGGACGTCGAAGCGTACCGCCAGACAACCACGTCGGCGGTTTCGTTCGCGTCATCGGTCTCGCCCCAATCGCACACGGTCCCATGGCCGTTCGCCACGGTCACCGGAGTCCACCCGACTTGGAACAGCGAATCGATACGGCGACCCGCGCCGAGCTGATCCGGCCGCACCGGCCGCGACGACAGCGCACCGACCGACAGCAGCGGGCGGCCGCCCGGGTCGGTGATGTCCAGCGAGACACCGTCGGCGACCCGGGCGATCCTGCCACGCACCACCGATGCGCCACCCGCATGCGCGGTGACATCGCTCCACGCGAACGGCAAGTCCACCTGGCCGGTATCGGCGCTGCCGTCTCCCCGAGCCACCGCGATGCCCTGCAGGACGGCGTCCAGCAGAGCCGGATGCATCCCGAAGGAGTCCGCGTCCGCCGCCGGCTGGGGCGCCAGCTCCGCCTCGACGAAGATCTCCTCGTCGCGCTGCCACACTGCGCGCAGCCCTTGGAACGACGGACCGTAGTCGTAGCCGCGATCGGCGAGCGCATCGTAGGCCTCGGCCGCCGCGGTCACCATTTCCGCACCCGCCGGTGGCCACTGGACGGTCCACGGGGCCGCGGCAGCCGGCTCGGCATCGGCGGCCAGGATGCCCTGCGCGTGCAGTGTCCAGGCGCCGTTACCGATCTCGTCGTCTTCGCCGCTGGAATACACCGCGACCGGACGATGCCCGGCGTCGTCGATCGCGTCGACCACCACTTGAACCCGGATCGCACCTCGATCCGGAATCAACAGCGGCGCCTGCAACAGCAACTCGCGCACCGCGGGGCAGCCGACCTCGGTGCCTGCGCGCATCGCCAATTCCACGAACCCGGCGCCGGGGAACAGGACACGCCCCCACACCGCGTGGTCGGCCAGCCACTCCTGGTTCGCCAACGACCACCGACCCGCGAACACCACCCGGCCATCGGCCGCGGTGTCCATCACCAGACCCAGCAACGGGTGTCCGGCCGAATTCACGCCGAGCCCGGACACGTCGCCGCCCATCCAGGTCGCCGGAATCCAATACCGCCGCCGCTGGAAGGCGTAGGTCGGCAATTCCACGAATCGACCGCGTCCAGCCGACACCGCGGGCCAATCCACCCGCACGCCGCGGACGAACGCCTCGCTCATCGACTCCGCGAACGACCGCCACGCGTCCTCGCCACGCCGCAGCGAGCCGACCACGGCGGTGGGGTGCGCGGCGTTGCCGAGGGTCTCCTCGATGCCGTACACGAGAACTGGATGCGGACTGCATTCCACGAACACGTCGAACTGGTCCGCGTGCAGCGCTCGCACGGTCTGCTCGAACAACACCGGGGATCGGCAGTTCTCGTACCAATACTCGGGACCCATCTCGGCGCCTTCGATGGCGCCGCAGAACACGGTCGAATAGACGGGGATGTCAGCGGCTCGCGCGCTGATCGGCGCCAGGGATTCCAGGAGACGGTCGCGCAGCGGCTCGACGTACGGCGAGTGCGACGCCACGGTATTGGGGACGATCCGCGCCCGGAATCCCTGCTCGACCATGCTCGACACGAAGTCGACGAGCTGGTGGAGGGCGCCGGTGACCGTCACCGAGGACGGACCGTTCACCCCGGAGATCCACAGCTCCGAAACATCCGACAACTGCGCGGCGACAACCTCTTCCGACGCGCCGACCGAGGCGATGGCGCCCTTGCCGACCAGGGCCTCGGCGAAGAGCCTGCTGCGCAGCACCACCACTCGGGCCGCGTCTTCCAGCGACAGGGCGCCCGCGACGTAGGCAGCCGCGATTTCCCCCTGCGAGTGCCCGACCACCGCGTCCGGCGTCACGCCGAACGAACGCCAGAGTTCCGCCAGTGACACCATCATGGCGAACAGAGCCGGTTGCACCACCTCGATGCGTTCGAGCGAGGGAGCTCCGTCGGCTCCCCGGACGACGTCGAGGAGCGACCACCCGACCATGGGGTCGACCACCGCCGCGCACTCGCGCATTCGATCCGCGAACACCGGTGCGGTCTCCAACAGTTCGCGTCCCATGCCGAGCCACTGCGACCCCTGTCCGGGAAACACGAACACCGTCTTGCCGCCCGTGTACGCCCGACCGTCGGAAACTCCGGCCGCCGGTGTCCCGTCCAGCAGCGCCGACAGTCCCGCGGACAGCTCGGCGCGCTCCGTACCCACGACCACCGCGCGGTGCTCGAGCGCCGACCGGGTCGCCGACGAGACCGCCACATCTCCGGGACGCAACTCCGGGCGCTCGGCGACGAACCGGCGCAAGCGGTCGGCCTGTTCGAGCAACGCCTCCCGGCTCTTGCCGGACAACACCCACGCCACCGCGGCGGCGTCGTCCACGCCGACGCCCGGATCCGTAGCCGGATCGGGTTCGGGGGCCTGCTCCAGGATGACGTGAGCGTTGGTGCCGCTGATCCCGAACGACGAGACCGCCGCACGCCGCGGGCCGCCCGTCCCGGCCTCCCATGGCCGGGCATCGGTCAGCAGGCGCACCGTCCCCGGCGACCAATCGACATGTGAGGTCGGCGTATCCACGTGCAGCGTCTGCGGCAGAGTCTCGTGCCGCATCGCCTGCAGCATCTTGATCAACCCGGCCATCCCGGCCGCGGCCTGGGTGTGGCCCATGTTGGACTTGATCGATCCGAGCCACAGCGGCCGATCCTGCGGCCGCTCCCGCCCGTAGGTGGCGATGATCGCCTGCGCCTCGATCGGATCGCCAAGGACCGTCCCGGTGCCGTGCGCCTCGACGACGTCGACATCCGCCGGCTGCAGTCCCGCGTCCGCCAACGCGGCGCGAATCACCCGCTGCTGGGCCGGACCGCTCGGCGCGGTCAATCCGTTGCTGGCCCCGTCCTGGTTGATCGCCGAACCGCGCACTACGCCGAGCACCCGGCGTCCATGCCGCAGTGCATCCGAAAGACGCTCCAGCACAACGACACCCGCGCCCTCGCTGAAGCCGGCACCGTCCGCGGTCTCGGCGAAGGACTTGGATCGCCCGTTCGGCGACAACACTCGCTGCTGACTCAGATCGACGAACGTCTCCGGTGTCGGCATCACCGTCACGCCCGCCGCCAACGCCAGTGCGCTCTCCCCGCGCCGCAGCGACGCCACCGCCAGATGCAACGCCACCAACGACGACGAACACGCCGTGTCCACGCTCACGGCGGGACCCTCCAGCCCCAGCACGTAGGCGACGCGGCCCGACGCCACGCTCGGCGTCGTTCCGGTCAGCCGGAAGCCCTGCACCTCGCCGACGTCACCCGAGCCGATCGCGTAGCTCACGTTGCTCACCCCGGCGAACACCCCGCTGTCGCTGCCGCGCAGCGAGGCCGGATCGATACCGGCGTGCTCCAATGCCTCCCAGGTCAATTCCAGCAGCAGGCGCTGCTGCGGATCCATCGCCAACGCCTCGCGCGGACTGATACCGAAGAACCCGGCATCGAAATCCGGAGCGTCGTAGAGGAAACCGCCCTCCCGTACGTACGACTTACCTGCGGCGTCCGGATCCGGATCGAACAACCGCGCCAGATCCCAGCCCCGATCGTCCGGGAATTCGCCGATCACGTCGCGGCTCTCGGCGACCACCTTCCAGAGGTCCTCCGCGGAGCGGATACCGCCGGGGAAGCGGCAGCCCACACCCACGATCGCCACCGGCTCGTATTCGTTCGCGACGACTGCGGGCACGTTCGCCCGGCTCTGCTGTATCGCGGGGACGTCGGAGAGCTCATCGAGCAGGAAATCCGCCAGCGCACGCGGCGTGGGGTGATCGAAGACCATGGTCGACGGCAACCGCAGATCCCCCGCGTCACCCAGCTGGTTGCGGAATTCCACCGCGGTCAGCGAATCGAAGCCGAGTTCGTCGAACGCCCGATCCGCATCGATCGCCGCCGGAGACGAATGCCCGAGGACGGCCGCCGCTGTCGCGCGCACGGTGTCCAGCGCGACCTGTCGCTGCTGGTCGGAACGCGCTGTCGCCAATCGGTCCCGAAGCTTCGACCGGCGCTGCACTCCGCCCGTGTCGACCGACCGCGTGCCGACCAGTCCACCGAATATCGGCGCGAGGACACCGCTCGACGCCATCGCGCGCAGTGCCGTCAGCTCCAGCCGCACCGGAATCGGCGCGGCGCCACCGACATTCAACGCCTCGTCGAACAGCGCCATCCCCTGTTCGGTGGACAGCGGCAACAGTCCTCTGCGCCGGGCGCGACTGACGTCGGCGTGCTGCAGGCCTTCCGTCATGCCGCCCGATTGCGTCCACGATCCCCAGGCCAGGGAGATCGCCGGTAGTCCCAGGACCCGGCGATGGACCGCCAGGGCATCGAGGAACGTGTTCGCCGCGGAATAGTTTCCCTGCCCCGGGCCGCCGAGCACGCCCGCGACGGACGAGAACAGCACGAACATCGACAGGTCCGAATCCTTCGTCGCCTCGTGCAGATTCCAGGCCGCGTCCACCTTGGGCGCCAGCACGGCGTCCACTCGTTCCGGCGTCAGCGATGCGATCACACCGTCGTCGAGCACCCCGGCCGCATGCACCACACCCGACAGCCGCACTCCCGCCAGCAGCGTGGTCACCGCGGCGCGATCGGACACATCGCAGGCCGCCACCTCGACTTCGGCCCCGAGGCTCGTCAATTCCGCCACCAACGCGTCCGCACCCGCCGCCGCCGGACCCTTTCGGCTGACCAGGAGCAACCGGCGTACTCCGCGCCGGGTGACCAGATGCCGTGCCAGCGCCGCGCCGAGGCCGCCGGTGCCGCCGGTGATCAGCACCCACCCTTCCGGATCGGGGTGCGGGTAGGTGAGCACGATCTTTCCGACATGACGAGCGCGATGGAAGTGCCGGAACGCCTCGCGCACACGGTGAATGCTCCACTGCATCACCGCCGGCGGCTTGAGTAGTCCGCCCGCGAGCATGTTCGCCAGATCACCGAGGCTGTAGAAGTCCGTCGCGGACGCCACCGGAATCGCGGCCGCGGCCTGCGCGAAATTCAATCCGCGCGGAATACGAACGACGAGCCGGTGGTCGGTGGTTGACACCGGCCCGACCGGCCCGGTGAACGTCCCCATCACCCGTGCGCCGACCTCCAGATCCGGCACATCCGCACCCACCTCGATGACGACGCCCGCTCCCGCTCCCGTCGCGGCGTCCTCGCCCGCATCGTCCCCCGGCGCGATCCGATCCCGGTAGTCCACACCGACCGCGTGCACCGCGACACGGATCTGGCCCGGCGCCACGGGCGCGGCCGCGGCGGATTCCGCCACCGGCGTGCTCATCTCGCTCGCCGCGTCCCGGACGACGCGCTCCAGCCGGGGCACGAACACCTCGCCCGCGCGCAGGGCGATCTCCGGCTCGTCCCGGGTCGCCGACAGCGGCCACTGCGCGGGAGATCCGACCTGGTCGCCGATGTCCACGAGCGAGATCCGGCCCGGATTCTCCAGCTGCGCCGTACGGACAAGACCCCACACCGCGGTGCCCGCCAGGTCGGTGACCGTCTCACCGGGCAGCGCCACCGCGCCCGCGGTGACGACCACCAGCCGGGAATCGGCGAATCGCTCCTCGCTCAACCACCGCTGGAGGACCTCCAGCACCGCAATCGTCCTGGCATGCACCGCAGCGACAACCTCGCCCGGCACCGGATCACAGCGCAGCACCACGGCGCCGGAGACGGACTCGGCCGTACCGACCTCGTTCCAGTCGGTGACCACTGCGGCGTCGCCTGCGTCGAAAGACACCTGCTCCCAGGCGATTTCGAACAGTGAACCGTCCACCGGCGTGCCGGCCGCGAGCTGATCGCTCGATACCGGCCGCGACACCAACGAGTTCGCGACAAGAACAGGATGCCCGTCCTCGTCGGCGACATGCACCGCGACGCTGTCGGTGCCTGCCCCGGTGATCCGCGCGCGAATCGCGCGCACTCCACCCGCATGGAGCGCGACCCCGGTCCAGGCGAACGGAAGCATCACGGCACCGTCGTCTCCACCGCCCGCGTCGACCGCGAGCACGCCGTGCAAGGCGGCGTCCAGCAACGCGGGATGAAGCCCGAACCCGGTGTGCGCCACCGACTCCGGCAACACCGCCTCGACGAACAACTCACCACCACGACGCCACAACGCCCGCAAACCCTGAAACACCGGCCCATACTCGAACCCACGCTCGGCCAAACGGTCGTACACACCGACGACATCGACCTCGACCGCACCGGTCGCCGGCCACTCCACCAGATCGACCGCGGCTTCCACCGGCGTTACGGCATCCGAGGCCACGACGCCTTGCGCATGCAGCGTCCACGTCCCTGATCCGGCTGTCCGATCACCGTCGGGGCACGAGAAAATCGAGACCGTGCGCTGTCCGGATTCGTCGGCCCCGCCGAGGACGACCTGAATCCGCACTCCACCGTGCTCCGGGATCAGCAACGGCGCCTGCACCGTGAGATCGCGCAGCGCGGCGGCATCCACGCTCCGGCCCGCCTGGATCGCCAACTCGACGAAACCGGTCCCGGGGAACAACGCCGTGCCCCACACCGCGTGATCGGCCAACCACGGGTGCGTGGCCACGGACAGCCGCCCGGTCACCACCATTCCGTCGGCACCGGGAAGTTCCAGCATTCCCGCGAGCAACGAGTGCTCGAGCGACCGAAGCCCCAAGCCTGTGGCGTCACCGGCGGGCGAGGGCGACAGCCAGAAGTTCCTGTGTTGAAAAGCGTAGGTGGGCAAGGAGATCTGTGTACCTCGACCGGCTGTCAGGTCGGCCCAGTGCACGACCGCGCCGCGAACGAACAGTTGCGCGAGCGCCGTCGGCAACGAGTGCGTTTCGGGCCGGTCGGTCCGCAGCAGCGGTATCGCGGAGACGGTGCCGGCCGGTACGGATTGCGCGATCATCCCCGTCAAGGCGGTTCCGGGTCCGAGTTCCACGAACCTCGTCACGCCCATCGACCGCAGCACGGTGACACTGTCGGCGAACCGTACCGGGCGACGCACATGCTCGACCCAGTATCGCGGCGACCCGTAGCCCTCCTCGGCGATGTCCCCGGACAGGTTCGACACGATCGGGATCCGAGCGGCGGACACCCCGATCCCGTCCACCGCCGCCGCGAAATCCGCGAGCATCGGATCCATCAGCGCCGAGTGGAACGCGTGCGACACCGTCAGCCGACGCGTCTTGCGTCCCCGATCGGCGAACTCGCGCGCGATGCCGAGCACCGCGTCCTCGACCCCGGAGATCACCACCGCGTCCGCCGCGTTGACGGCCGCGAGGTCGACGCCGGCCACCAGCAGCGGCTCGACCTCGTCCGCCGTGGCTTGGACGGCGACCATCGCGCCGCCCTCGGGCAACGCCTGCATCGACCGTCCCCGCGAGCCGACCAGCAGGCACGCGTCCTCGAGCGTCAGGACGCCGGCCACGTGGGCCGCCGCGATCTCGCCGATCGAATGGCCTACCAGCACATCCGGCCGCATGCCCCAGCCCTCGAGCAACCGGAACAGCGCCACTTCGACCGCGAACAGACCGGCCTGCGCCCAGACCGTCTGCTCCAGCGCCGCGGCATCCGAACCCCACACGATGTCTCGCACCGATCCGCCCACGTACGGATCCAACTGCGCCACGACCGCATCGAACGCCGCCGCGAACACCGGGAATCGTTCGTAGAGTTCGCGTCCCATACCCAGCCACTGCGATCCCTGTCCCGGAAACACGAAGGCCGTCTTTCCCGCGGCTGCGCTCCCCTCGAACACTCCCGCCACCGGGGATCCGTTCGCCAGCGACGACAATCCGGCCGTCAGTTCCGCGCGGTCCGCGCCGAGAACGACCGCGCGGTGCTCGAACACCGACCGCCGCGCCAACGACACGGCGACGTCACCGGGGTCCACCTCCGGTTGCGCCGAAACGTACTTGCGGAGACGATCAGCCTGCGCCGCAAGCGCTTCCGGGGTCTTGGCCGACAACGGCCACGCGATCACCGATGCGTCCGCCGGGTCCGATGCCGCGATGGCCTCGTGGTCATCGGGTACTACCGCGGCGGCCGATTCGAGCTCGGGGCCTTGTTCGAGGATGACATGCGCATTGGTACCGCTGATCCCGAACGACGACACCGCCGCCCGCCGCGGACACCCCACCTCCACATCCCACGACCGCGCCTCGGTCAACAACCGCACCGCACCCGACGACCAATCCACATGCGACGTAGGCGAATCCACATGCAACGTCGACGGCATCACCCCACACCGCATCGCCTGCACCATCTTGATCACACCAGCCACCCCCGCGGCAGCCTGCGCATGACCGAGATTCGACTTGATCGACCCCAACCACAACGGCCGATCCACCGGCCGATCCTGCCCATACGTCGCCAGAAGAGCTTGAGCCTCGATCGGATCACCCAGCACCGTCCCGGTGCCGTGCGCCTCCACCACATCCACCTCGGCGGCCGTCAGATCCGCACTCGCCAACGCCGCCCGAATCACCCGCTGCTGCGACGGACCATTCGGCGCGGTCAATCCGTTGCTGGCGCCGTCCTGATTGACCGCCGAGCCGCGCACCACGGCCAGCACCCGGTGACCCAATCGGCGCGCGTCCGAAAGCCGCTCCAGGACAAGTACTCCCACACCCTCGGACCATCCGGTCCCATCCGCCGACTCCGCGAACGATTTGCACCGGCCATCGCGCGCCAGCCCACCCTGCCGGGAGAACTCGGTGAACGTCTGGGGCGTCGACATCACCGTCACGCCACCCGCCAATGCCAGGTCGCACTCCCCCGACCGCAGTGACTGACAAGCCAGGTGCAGCGCCACCAGCGAGGAGGAACACGCCGTGTCGACGCTGACCGCGGGACCTTCCAAGCCCAGCACGTAGGCCACCCGGCCCGAGACCACGCTGCCCAGGGTGCTGTTGCTGCCGTATCCCTCGACCTCGGGAGAAATCCGATCACCGAATCGGATCCCGTAGTCGTGGTACATCACCCCCGAGAACACGCCGGTGCGACTGCCGCGCAGCGACTCCGGGGCGATACCGGCATCCTCGATCGCCTCCCACGACGTCTCCAGCAGCAGCCGCTGCTGCGGGTCCATCGCCAAGGCTTCGCGCGGGCTGATGCCGAAGAAGTCGGCGTCGAAATCGCCAGCGTTGTAAAGGAATCCGCCCTCGCGTGCATACGACTTCCCCGGAGCGCCAGGTTCCGGGTCGTACAACCCGTCGACGTCCCAGCCGCGGTTCGTCGGGAACTCGTCGATCACATCGCGGCCCTCGGCCACCATGCGCCACAGTTCGCCGGCAGACCCGATACCGCCGGGAAGGCGGCATCCGAGCCCGACGATCACCACCGGTTCGGCCACCCGCGCCTTCGCCAGGCTTCTGTTCTTTTCCTTCAGGTCTTCTATTTCGATCAGGGAGGCGCGCAGGGCATCGACCAACCGATTGTTCGACGTCGTCATCGTTTCGTTCCTTCGAAGCTATTCATCCGCGTTCACGCGGTCGAGCACCGCGTTGATCAGCGCGTCTTCGTCCATGTCATTGATTCGGGCAACACGAGATTCCCGGGATTCCGGCGCGCTCCGCTCGTCGGCGAGCTCGCGCAACGCGGCGAGCAGTCCCGATGCGCGGAGCCGGTCGAGGGGGATCGCCTGGATCAAGCGCTGCACTTCGGGATCCGCCGATTCCGGGCCGGTCGAATGGTTCAGCCGTGCGGCGATGTGCTCGGCGATCGCCGCGGCCGTGGGATGGTCGAACATCAGCGTGGAGGTGAAGTTCATTCCGGTGACCACGGCCAGTCTGTTGCGTAATTCCAAGGCGCCCAACGAATCGAAACCCATTTCCCGGAATGCGCGGTCAGGCTCCAGATCCTCCGGCCCGTCGTAGCCGAGCACGGCGGCCGCCTCGGTTCGGACGAGGGTGACCAGCTCGGCCACTCTCGCGCCGGCGTCGAGGCGGTGCAGCCGCGAGAGGAACCGTTCCCCCGCGCCGTTCGGCGCGGTGGCGGGGCGGCGTCTGCGCACGACGCCGTCGAGCAACCGGGGAAGCTCCGTGTCCGTGGCGGCGCGCTCGCCGACGCGGACGACGATCGACCCGACCGGGCCGCTCGCGACGGCCGCGTCGAACGCCGCGAGCGCCGCGGTCGGCTCGATTTCCCGAATTCCCCTGCGGCGCCAGCGATCACGGTCCCCCTCGGTCAACCGTCGGCCCATGCCGATTCCGGAGTCCCATGGCCCCCAAGCGATGGATGTCGCGGCGAGACCGCTCGCTGCTCGCTGAGCGGCGAGCGCGTCGAGGAAGACGTTCGCGGCCGCGTAGTTGCCTTGCCCGGCGCCGCCGACGGCGCCCGCGATCGACGAGAACAGAACGAACAGCGAGAGATCCATGTCCCGGGTGAGCTCGTGCAGGTGCCACGCACCGTCGATCTTCGGGCGGAATACCGACTCCATCTGCTGCTGCGTCAGCGAGGTGACGACCGCGTCGTCGAGCACGGCGGCGGCGTGGATCACGCCGGCCAGCGGCCGGTCGCTCGGTATGTCGTTCAAGAGATCTCGCAACGCCGCGCGGTCGGATACGTCGCAGGCGTGGATTCGCACGTCCGCCCCCGAGTCGAGCAGCGCGGCGTACAGGTCCTCCGAGCCCGGCGGCACCGTCCCGCTCCGGCCGGTGAGAACGAGGTTCCGCACGCCGTACTCCAGCGCCAGATGCCGGGCCAGCACCAGACCCAGCCCGCCGGTGCCGCCGGTGATCAGTACCGTGCCGTCCAGCGCGGTGGTGCGGTGCTCCGCGGTCTCGATCGGAACGAGCCGGGGCGCGAATCGCTGTCCCGCACGCACCGCGACTTCGGTGTCCCGCGCGGACGTGAGCGTCCACGACCCGACGGGTGTGTCGGTGTCGATGAGGGTGATACGGCCCGGATTCTCCGACTGCGCCGAACGGACCAAACCCCAGACCGCCGCACCGGCCAGATCGGTCACCGACTCCCCCGGCAGCCCCACGGCCCCCCGCGTGACCACAAGAAGCCGGGAATCGACGAATCGTGCCTCGCTCAACCACCTCTGGAGGACCCCCAGCACCGCGAGCGCCCTGGCATGAACCCCCTGTACACCGTCTCCCGGTAACGGATCACACCGCAGCACCACCGCACCGGACACCACCTCGGCATCGCCCACCGCGTCCCACTCGGTCACGGCGATCGGCTCGTCGTCACCAACCGTCGGCTCCCAGACGACCTCGAACATCGAGGCGTCACGGGACGCGCCGCGCCCGAGCTGATCCCGGGTCACCGCTCGCGACACCAACGATTCCGCGCCGAAGACCGCCGTCCCGTGCTCGTCGGCGACCCGGACCTCGACGATGTCGGAACCCACACCGCTGATCCGCGCACGAATCGCACGCACTCCGCCCGCGTGCAGGACAGCCCGCTGCCACGCGAACGGCAAGCGCAGCTCACCATCGGCGCCCGCGCTGTCGCCGATCGCCAGGACTCCGTGCAAGGCGGCGTCCAGCAACGCGGGATGAAGCCCGAACCCGGTGTGCGCCACCGACTCCGGCAACACCGCCTCGACGAACAACTCACCACCACGACGCCACAACGCCCGCAAACCCTGAAACACCGGCCCATACTCGAACCCACGCTCGGCCAAACGGTCGTACACACCGACGATATCGACCTCGACCGCACCGGTCGGCGGCCACTCCACCAGATCGACCGCAGGCACGTCGCCCGCCCCCACGGCTCCTTCCGCGTGCAGGGTCCACTCCGCGGCGTTGTCGAGGCGTGAGTACACCGATACCGGCCGCAGGCCGGACGCATCGACACTGCCGACTGTCACCTGTAGATGTATCCCGTCCGTTCCCGGCAGGATCAACGGCGCATGCAGCGTGAGCTCGTGCAGCGCGGCGCAATCCACGGACGCGCCCGCCTCGATCGCCAGCTCCACGAACCCGGTCGCCGGGAACAGCGCTGAGCCCCACACCGCGTGATCGGCCAACCACGGATGTGTCGCCGAGGACAAGGTTCCGGTCAGGACCAATCCGCCGGAGGCGAGTTCCATCGCGCCCGTGATCAGCGGATGGCCCGTCCGGCGAAGTCCCTGCCGCGCGGCCGTACCGGTGATCACGGCGTCGAGCCAGTAACGTCGGCGTTGGAACGCGTACGTCGGCAGTGCGATCCGCCGACCGCGGTCCGCCGTCATTCGCGCCCAATCCACCACCGCGCCGCGAACGAACAGTTGCGCCAGTCCGTTCGACAACGACACCGGCTCGGGCGCACGGCCGCGCAGCAGCGGTATCGCGGAGGCCATGTCGGCCGGAACCGATCGCGTGATCATCGCCGTCAAAGCGGCTCCGGGTCCGAGCTCCACGTATCGGGTCGCTCCCATCGACCGCACCGCGGCGACGCTGTCGGCGAAGCGCACCGGCCGCCGCGCATGCTCGACCCAGTATTCCGGCGCGCCGTAGCCCTTGCCCCCGAGCCGACCCGTCAGATTCGACACGATGGGAATTCGGGCGTCCGACACGACGATCCCGTCCACCGCCGCCGCGAAGTCCGCGAGCATCGGATCCATCAGCACCGAGTGGAACGCGTGCGACACCGCCAAGCGAGTGGTCTTGCGTCCTTCGGCGGCGATCTTCTGCGCGATCCCGAGCACGACCTCCGCCGCGCCCGAGATGACCACCGCGTCCGCGGCATTGATCGCCGCGATGTCGGCGCCTGCCCTCAGCAAAGGCGTGACCTCGTCCGCGCTCGCTTCGATCGCGACCATCGCGCCGCCTTCGGGCAGCGCCCGCATCAGTCGGCCCCGCGCACCGATCAGCCTGGACGCATCCTCCAGCGTCAGCACCCCGGCCACGTGTGCGGCGGCGATCTCGCCGACCGAATGGCCGAGCAGCACATCCGGTTTCACGCCCCAGTCGGCGAGCAATCGGTACTGTGCGACGCCAGCCGCGAACAGCGCGGCCTGGGCGAAATCCGTGCGTGCCAGCAACTGCTCGTCCCCGCCCCAGACCACCTCACGCAGTGGCTGCGGCAAGTACCGATCCAGCTCGTCGGCGACCGCATCGAAGGTGGCGGCGAACACCGGGAACGCGCGGTGCAGTTCCCGGCCCATTCCCAGGCGCTGCGAACCCTGACCAGGGAAGACGAATGCCGTCTTCCCCTCCGCACCGGCCCGGCCCGTCACCACTCCGGGTGCGGCGGACTCGAGTTCTCCGCCACCGGCGAGAGTCGCCAGCCGTTGGAGCAACTCGGTACGGTCCCGGCCGAGCACGACCGCCCGATACTCGAAGACCGACCGCGTCGTCAACGACGCGGCCACGTCGGCCGGATCGAGATCCGGATCCGCCGAGACGAATTCGCGCAGCCGCCGTGCCTGGTCCGTCAGCGCCGAAGCGGACTTTCCGCTCAACACCCAGGGCACGACATCGCGATCGTCTACGACGACCTCGCTGTCGCCGAAGGGCGCGGC